>DBYW01000051.1 GCA_002311645.1 Bacteroidales bacterium UBA1176 | reverse complement strand
CTCAGCACATAGATGCCGAAGTAGAAGACGGAGTAGATGACGCCGGCGGTGCCGTCGGGCAGACCGAACTTGGAGACCAGGAAGAGCAGCAGCACGGCGTTCATAATGTAGTAGCCGAAACGTTCGCCCATGTTGCTCAAAGCGGCGGCAATCAACCCTTTCGGGTGATGAAGTTTCGCTTCACGCACATAATAAATCAAAAACGGTATGATGACAATCGTACCGATAATGCAAATTAATAAAGCTGTATTCATATTAAAATGTGTTAAAATTAGAATTTACAGGTACTGGTTGATCTTTTCGACGATCATATCCTTGGGGACCAGGCCCACGAGGCTGTCCACGACCTCTTTGTTCTTGATGAAGACGAGCATCGGGATGTTCATCACGCCGAATTGCATAGCTATGTCGTTGTTCTCGTCGGTGTCGCACTTGCCGATGACGGCTTTGCCTTCATATTCGGCGGCCACCTCCTCGATAGTGGGGGCCAGGTGGCGGCAGGGACCGCACCACGGTGCCCAGAAGTCAATCACGACCAGCTTGTCGCCGTTGACAAGGGTCTCGAAATTGGAAGAATCAATTGCTAATGCCATAGTGTATATCTTTGTATAATAAATAAATGGGCTTCATTAATCATGTTTTGTCACGCAACTCCCAGGCCGTGCGAAGCCCATTGTACACGATATGGAAATTGCGGCTGCAAAAATAGGTATAATTTTAATATGAAGGTTTTCTTGCCGGGACTTATTCATTAAAAAAAATCGTAGAGTCACGGCGCGCCGCGTCTCTACATACGGCAATTTCATCTGCCTTTGCATATTTGAAATTTATGTATCTTTGCGCCCCATTTTTAAGAGTATTATTATTAACAACATAACCTAAAAAACTATGCCGCAAATATCCAAAAAAGGGCAAACCATGCCCTCCTCACCGATCCGTAAATTAGTGCCTTTCTCCGACGCTGCCAAGCAACGCGGAGTTCACGTGTATCACCTCAATATCGGCCAGCCCGACATCGAGACGCCGAAGGGCGCCCGCGAGGCTGTCCGCCAGGCCGACATCCCCGTCATCGCCTATACCCACTCCGCCGGCAACCTCAGCTACCGCAAGAAGCTGGTCGAATACTACCACAGCGTGGGCATTGACGTCACCCCCGATGAAATCCTCATCACCACCGGTGGCAGCGAAGGCCTCCTTTTCGCCTTCAACAGCTGTATGGACCCGGGCGACGAGATCATCATCCCCGAACCGTTCTACGCCAACTACAACGGCTTCGCCGTCACCTGCGGCGTCGTGGTGAAACCCATCGTCTCCACCATCGACAACGGCTTCGCACTGCCTTCCATCGAAGAGTTCGAGAAACTCATCACCCCGAAGACCAAGGCCATTATGGTGTGCAACCCCAACAATCCGACGGGCTATCTCTACACGGAAGAGGAGATTCGCCAATTGGGCGAGATCGCCAAGAAACACGACCTCTTCCTCTTTGCCGACGAAGTCTATCGCGAGTTCTGCTACGACGGCGTCAAACACTTCTCCGTGATGCAACTTGAAGGTCTGGAGCAGAATGTGGTGCTCTTGGACTCCGTTTCCAAGCGCTACAGCGCCTGCGGCGTGCGTACCGGCGCCCTCATCACCCACAACAAGGATGTTTATAACACGGCGATGAAGTTCGCCCAGGCCCGTCTGAGCCCCCCGACCTACGGCCAGATCCTCGGCGAGGCTGCCGTCGATACCCCCAAGGAGTACTTCGATGCCGTCATTACCGACTATGTGGCCCGCCGCAACACCGTGGTGAACGGCGTCAACGCCATCCCCGGCTGCTACGTGCCGATGCCCAAGGGCGCCTTCTACTGTGTGGCCCGCCTGCCCATCGACGACTCCGACCGCTTCTGCCGCTGGATGCTCGAAGAGTTCAACTACAACGGCGAAACCACAATGATGGCCCCCGCCACGGGATTCTATTCCACCCCCGGCAAGGGCAAGAACGAGGTCCGCATCAGCTACTGCCTCAAGGTTGAAGACCTCCAGAAGGCCGTCAAATGCCTCGAAGAAGCCCTCAAGGTTTATCCCGGAAAAACGAACTAGTTTAGAATTAAGAATGGAGAATTGAGAATTGAGAATGGAGAATTAATAGTTGAAGACCCTTAATTCCTTAGTTTCTTAGTTTCTTAATTCCCTTGTTTTCCGGTTATTAATATCAAATAAAAAAAGAAAAAAGATATATGGAACGTTTATCAAAAAGAGTCACTTCTATGGCTGCGTCGGAGACGTTAGCTATGACCGCTTTGGCCCGCGAGCTGAAAGAGAAGGGCAAGGATGTCATCAGCCTGAGCATCGGTGAACCCGACTTCAACACCCCGGAAACGGTCAAGGAGTATGCCAAAAAGGCCATTGACGACAATTTCACCCACTATCCTCCCGTGCCCGGTTATGCCGACCTGCTGAAGGCTGTCAGCAACAAGTTCAAGAGAGACAACAACTTGGACTATGCGCCCAACCAGATTGTGGTCTCCACCGGCGGCAAGCAGTCTATCTACCAGGTGGTGATGGCATTGGTGAACCCCGGCGACGAGGTCATCATCCCCACCCCCTACTGGGTCTCCTACCGCGCCATCGCGGAGATGGCCGAGGGCAAATGCGTCTATGTGCCGGCCAAGTTGGAGAACGACTTCAAGATCACGCCCGAGCAGCTCGAAGCCGCCATCACGCCCAAGACCAAGCTGATGATGTTCAGCAGCCCCTCCAACCCGACGGGTATGGTGTATAGCAAGGAGGAGTTGCGCGCCCTCGCCGAGGTTATAGCCAAGCACCCGCAGATGATGGTGATGGCCGACGAGATCTACGAGCACATCAACTTCGTGGGCCGTCACGAGAGCATCGCCCAGTTTGACTTCATCAAAGACCAGGTGGTCACGGTGAACGGCGTGGCGAAGGGCTTCGCGATGACCGGCTGGCGTATCGGCTTCATCGGCGCTCCTGTCGATGTGGCCAAGGCCTGCGGCAAGATGCAGGGCCAGATCACGTCCGCTACCGGCTCCATCTCCCAGCGCGCCGCTCTGCGCGCGATGGAGATGGACCCTGCCACTTCCGAGGACATCCTCCAAATGCGCGCCACCTTCCAAAAGCGCCGCGACTTGGTCTATGGACTGCTCCAGCAGATTCCCGGTTTCGAGGTGTGCCTGCCTCAAGGGGCCTTCTACTTCTTCCCGAAGGTAAAATCCCTCTATGGCAAGCACGTGCCCGCCGATTCCGAATTTGCCAAGGAGTACGGCAAAACTGTCATTGAGAACTCCAAGGACCTCGCCTTCTACATCCTGTTAGACGCCAATGTCTCTACCGTGCAGGGCAGCGCCTTTGGCGACGACGACTGCATCCGCCTCTCCTACGCCACCTCCGAGGAGAAGCTCCAGGAGGCATGCCGCCGCATCAAGGCCGCCGTCGAGGCAATGCAATAACACAGCGTCTTCCCAAGACCATACGAAATAACACAACGTAGAGCCGTCACAATGTGGCGGCTCTATTTTTGTGGGCTTATTAGGATATTGTCCCTCCGGGACACTGCCTGTGCATGGAACGGTGTGCGGTCTTTGGTCATACGCTGCCAATCGAAAGTCACATAACACCACACTTGCTACGCTTCGTGTGGTGTTATAAAAAGGGAAGCCTCTTCGAGGTCAAAGAGATTACTTTGTCATTTCCCTTTCAGACGTGTTCCGAAGGAACACCCGTCTCTGTAACCCCACATCGAGCGACTGAAAGGAGCGATGGTGTGGGGGATGACGATGCGATGCAACTCCTCTCGCGGCGCGGGAGTCGGCATCCAAGACGCATGAAACTTGCTCGCCGCGAAAGGGAGACGTTGGAAAAAGGTGTTGTTTATCCCAGCCTGGTGCCATCATGTATATAACTCCCTTAAATAAAGTATTTTAATTAATACTATTGATTAGTATTAAAAACAATACTATCTTTGCGGCCTCAAAATCAAAAGATCAGTATATTATGAACACCAAGAAGATTAGGGAAATCATCAAGATGCTAAAAGCGGATGGGGGGGGGTATCTTGCTCACACAAAGGGAGACCATAGACAGTTCAAGCACCCAACGAAGAAAGGCAAGGTTACAGTAAACAAGAAACTGTCGGACGATTTGGATGGAGACCTTTTAGATAGGATTTTAAAACAAGCAGGATTAAAATAACACTTTGACATAAAAACAAAGCAATATGGAACAGATAAAAGTGACGGTGGATTGGTGCGGGAAGAATTACGCATCTTATATCAACGGCCCACGTTTTTATGGTGTTGTGCTTTCGACTGCCAAAACATTTGAGAAACTACAACGGGAGACCGAGAAGAGCTTGCAATTCCACTTGGAGGGCTGCATCGCCGACAGCGACCACATTGCCGAGTCCATTCGAAATGGCGACTATGAGCTTGTGTACGAGAAGCGAGTGAGTGCCATTTTGCACGAAGCACAGCGATTCACCACACTGGCAGCTATAAGCAGGGTTACAGGCATACGCCAAGCCCAACTATCACATTACGCCAATACCGTTTGCAAACCGCGCCCGGAACAGCGCGAACGCATAATGAAAGGCATCCGGCAAATCGGAACATCCTGCCTTGAATTGATGTAATGAGGAATTGTTTTTAACGCTCAAAAATAGAAACTATGTCAAGAGGAAGAATCCTTTTCGCGGCTTTATGGTGCCTGTTGCTTGCCGGCGGGCCCTCCGTGCAAGCACAACGCTTCGCCGCTCGTGTGTTTGACGAGGTCTCGGTGATACACGGCATCCTCTTCAGCCGGGCCGAAAACATCGCCGGGGAGATGAAAGAGCTGAGGGCCGACCTGTACGAGCCCTACCACGACACGATGGCGCGCCGGCCAATGGTCATCACCGTCTTCGGGGGCGCCTTTGTGGCGGGATCGCGCAACTATGCCGATATGGTGGCCATCTCCGACACGCTGGCCCACCACGGCTTTGTGGTGGCCTCCATAGATTACCGGCTGGTGCCCGCCCGCAACATCTCACCCACCAATATGATGCGCGGGGCCTATATGGCCACCCAGGATGTCAGCGCCGCCATCCGCTTCTTCAAAGCCCAAAGCGACCATTATGGCATCGACACCAACGCCATCTTCCTGTTAGGCAACTCCGCCGGCAGCATTGCCTCCCTGTACACCGTGTTTATGAAAGACGACGAACGTCCCGCTGAAGCCTACCTCGGCGGCGACCTCGGAATGCTCGACGACTCCGGTCTCGACATCAGTCGCGGACACACCAGCCGTGTGGCAGGTGTCGTCGCACAATGGGGCGGCGTCTCCGACATTGAGGTCATCGACCCCGACGAGACCACCCCCGTCTGCATGATTCACGGCACCGCCGACAAGACCGTGCCTTACACCTACGGCACTTCCGGCATCTATGCACTGGTCTCCCCAAAACTCTACGGCTCCTACAGCATAGCCCATAGGATGGACTCCCTCGGGATGAAGCATTACGAGCTTCACCCCTTTGAGGGCGAGTCGCACGCCTTCTATTTCGGTCCAAAATACCGTCTGATTCCCGAAAAATTGGATGCCTGCCTGCGCATCGCCATCGATTTTATCTGCCGGAATTTGCGGTAAAGATACGATTTGCGAGGTACGATTTACGGTCTATGGTCTTCGGCCAAAAGTCTTCAGTCTAAATCCCCATTCTCCATTCTTAATTCTTCATTCTTAATTGCCTTGTACCCGCCGCTCTTCTTGCTGCCGGTGTGCTCGATGAGGCCTTGCTTCTTGAGTTCGGAGAGGCAGCGCTCGACGGTGCTCAATGAGAAGCCTGTTGCAGCGACAATATCCACCGTGTTGCAGTTCGGCTGTTTCTCT
>DBYW01000012.1 GCA_002311645.1 Bacteroidales bacterium UBA1176 | reverse complement strand
CTAAATTCTGATTTATCTAAATACAAATAGGATTTAGCATCGTCCTTCAAGAACGCACTCCACTGTCACCTTCTCCATCCCTCCCCTTCCGCGGCGAGCCATCCACAACCTCTTGGCGGGCCATCCCCGCGCCGCGGCGCGATATCCGGGGTCCTTGCCTCTCTACCGGGCTTCAACCCCTGCCGGGGTTCCGCCGGGCGGCGTTCACCCGCACATCCCCTACACATCCCCTACACACCGCCGGCGTGCGACATCCGCCCGCACACACCCTGCCGAGCCCCGCAGCCCGATGGGCTGCGACGGCGGCGCATACAATTGCGAATACGTTGATTTTCCCCACGGGCCGTGTCCCGGAGGGACACCATCCTTGTAGAGACGTCACAATGTGGTGTCTCTACTGCAAAGGCAGGCCTTTAGGTCTGCCGGGCTCGGTAGGAACGTGCCGCCCGGAAAAACCGCCGCAGGCCGTAGGTCTGCGGGCAACGAAACAGCCAGCATCACCATCATCCCCGTCCAAGGCTCCACCCTCCCCTTCCGCGGCAAGCCATCCACACCCTCTTGGCGGGCCATCCCCGCGCCGCGGTGGACGCCCCGGGGCACCGCACATCCCTACCGAGCCCCGCAGCCCGCAAGCTGCGCCGGCGGCGCACACAATTGCAAACACGTTGATTTCCCCTACGGGCCGTGTCCCGAAGGGACACCATCCCCTGTCTCTTCTTTATAAAAAACGTTATGAGGCAGTAGAATTGTCGGGAAAAGAAGTATCTTTGCGCGTTGAATTTAAAACAAGAACATTTCTCCAATCAACACAGGGAAGTGGCTGATTAGCGAAACCTTAACAAAAAACTAAATATTATGACAAAGAAAGAATCTATACAACTATTTGAAGAAAAAAAAGTCCGCACAGTATGGGACGACGAACAAGAGATGTGGTATTTTTGCGTGGTTGATGTCGTTGAAGTATTGACGGATAGTAAAAATCCTAAAGACTATATCAAAAAAATGAAGCAGCGAGATCCCGTGCTTGCCAAAGGGTGGGGACAAATTGTCACCCCCCTTTCCATACAAACGGCAGGAGGCAGACAAAAGATGAACTGTTCCAACACAGAAGGTGTCTTTAGAATCATCCAATCCATACCCTCTCCAAAAGCTGAACCTTTCAAACAATGGATGGCACAGGTGGCCAGCCAGCGACTTGACCAGATGCAGGATCCTGAAAAAAGCATTGACCAAGCAGTAACGGACTATAAACGGTTAGGATACTCAGACGCGTGGATTAACCAACGCATCAAGAGCATTGAAGTGCGTAAGGAACTGACAGATGAATGGAATCGTACAGGAGTTAAAGACGCATCAGAATATGCATCACTGACGGACATAATCACGCGCGAATGGAGCGGCTTCACCACAAAGCAGTACAAGCATTTTAAGGGTCTGAAAAAGGAAAACCTTCGCGACAATATGACTAATTTGGAGATTGCACTCAACATTCTCGCAGAAGCCTCCGCAACAGAATTATCCAGAAAACGTGATCCTCAAGGTTTTAACGCCCAAACTCAGGTAGCCAAAGATGGTGGGAGTGTGGCCAAGGCCGCGCGAAACCAATTGGAGAGCAAACTGGGCCATAGTGTCATCTCATCTCAAAAAGCCAGCGACTATTTGCTGCCAGAAAGTTCAGATGAGACAGAAGATAAAGACATAACCACTAACCCCAGCCCCACAAAGGCAGGCCTTTAGGTCTGCCGGGCTCGGTAGGAACGTGCCGGCCGGAAGAACCCATCGCAGACCGTAGGTCTGCGGGCAAAAAAAAAACGGAACCCTTCCGGATTCCGTTCTCTATCTTGCTGTTTGGGTACAAGGGCTATTTTTTCTTGAAGAGGGAAATCACCCACAAGAGCAGGCAAGCGCCGATGACGCCGACAATGATCTGCCAGACGATGCCGCCGCCGGCGTTGATACCTAACAGGTTCATCACAAAGCTGCCGATGAAGCCGCCGATGATACCGATAATGATGTTCCAGATCAGGCCGAAACCGCCGCCGCGCATAATGTTGCCAGCCAACCATCCGGCCACTGCACCTAACAATAAGGAAATAATAATACCAGTCATAGTTCTAAAGTTTAGGTTAATATTTTTTGAACGTGCAAACGTAAGAAAAATATCATCACAAACAGTCAATCTTCACAAAAAAATCTACTTCTTCACAAAAGGCTTCGTCACCAGGCCACCGTCCGTCACAATCCGCACATAATACACCCCGCTCGCGAGACTGGAGATGTTGATGCGTTGTGGGGACGCAGGGACCTGTGGAGACGCCATGCCTTGCATCTCTACGTTGATCATCTGGCCGTACACATCGTATATTTCCACACCGGTGATGCGGATGCTGGCATCGCTCACCACCACATTGAGGGTGCTGGTCGCCGGGTTCGGGTAGAGCGTCACACTCTTGGCAAGATAATCCTCAATACCAGCGCCTTGCGCCACCGCCACCAATATGTTGGACCAGTCGCTGACTATCCCGTCACCGCAGATCGCCTGCACCCGCAACTCGTATGTCGCATAGGCCTCCAGTCCCGAAATTCCTTCATAAGTGGTGTTCACCACCATTGTGGTCCAATCTTCCGTGCCCTGGATTCTGTATTGCAGATTCCACTGGCTGGCACCGGCATTATCAGTCCACCGCACAAAGAGGTAACCGGGAGCCTTGTCGATAACCTCGCCTGTCTCCTCCAAGTTGGTCGGAGCGGGACACAGGGCACTGTCCGTAGTGAAAGTAACCTCATCCCCATAGATAACCTCTCCGTCCGCCTCGACAAAGGCCTTGTAGGTATAACCCGTGGCGGGAGCGAGACCGGATAGCATGTACGTGAACGTATCGCTTTGCGAAGTCACATTCACCACCACATAGCTGCCACTGGCGGTCTCTTTCCACTCAAAGCCTCTGGCCGTGATGACCATATCGTCAGGGTTGGTGATGATACCTTTCAGCATGGCAGCGGTGTCGCATATCTGGCTCGCCGGCTGCGTCTGCACAGAGGGCGGGGTGAGAATCACCGCGCTATCGGTGGTGAAGGTTTTGGTGATCCAAACGCTGGTGTCTGTGATACAATCCGTGGCCACTCGCACCTTGTAAGTGGTGGCTGGGGTCAGGTTCTGCAATGTGAGCGTGGTCAAAGCATTGTAGATGGAAACCACGGACGGATCGTTCCAGGGCAGACCTGACTCCACATACTCCACCATGTAGCTCGAAGTGTTGGCCGTGTCGGTCCACGCCAGATCGGCAGTGTTCGCCTGGATGTTGGAAACGGTCAGGGTCGTGGGTGCGGCACAGGTGTAAGGCTTGACCCTCAGGTTGGTGATAACCGCGCCGGGCTGGGTGCCGCCACTGACATCATTGCGCCAGCCGAACACTAACTTGGCTTCGGAGGAGGGATCCGGATTCTGCACCGGATTGTCCATGATCAGATCCAGATGCAAAGTTCCGTTCACGAGATTGATAATGTAAGGATAGGAGGATGATGTGCCCGTCTGGGTGATGTATTGTGCCAAATTGGCCGCGTAATTGGAGTTGGCCTTGTCGGCCCATCCTGTGACGGTGCTGGCCGTAGAGGGCGCATACTCCTCCGACATCGGCGCCAGGAAGATCTTCAAATAGTCATAACTGCTCTCACCGCCGCACTTCAGGTCAAACGAGACCATCATCTTAGGCGCGTCTCCGACCTGCAAATACTTCTCGGCGGCCACGGAAGAGATTCCCGTCACATTATAGTAGGCGCTGTGACCGTCGCCCGTCACGAACAGGGCGTGCTCGCCGTTGTGCATTCCCTTCGTCCAATAGTTTGAGCAGACTCCCCGGTTCACCAACCAGCCGTCAGCGGCCCCGAAGTCGGCCACGTAGGGCAAGGTATGGGCGGACAGCAGGGTGGTGAAATGCGCCTCCGCACCATGGCTGGTGTCATTGGCACATAATGTGTTCACCGTCAAGGTATAATCGGCACCTTGGTAGAGATTGGTAAAGGTATAGAAGGTGTCAGCAGTCGTGAAGGTCTGGCCGTTGAGATTCAGCAGATACTGGATGCCCTGGGCAACTCCATTCCAAGAGACCGTGGCGGACTCATACTGGACATCCTCCACCGTGACGCTGCCCACGGACGGGCATTGGTCGTAGCCCACCTCCACATTGTCCACGAACCAATACCATGTGATGGATTCGGAGCGGTGGCGGAAAGCGATGCGTGCGTTGTCAGGGACCGTCGTGAAGTTCACATACTTCTGCTGGTAAGCATCATTGAACTCATTGTAGGTGTAAGTCTCCACCGGCACAAAGGAGGTCGTGTCGGCCACGTCGGTCACATACCCCACGTCAAACGCGCCCGCGGAAGCGGAAGTGCCCTCGGGACGGGTCATGAACTGGAGGTAGAGATTCTGGACAGGGGCGGGGAAGTTGGGAAGCACTGCGATGTTGTTGGTGGCAGAACCGGTGAACCGCAAGCTGACGGCATCGTACACATAAGAGCCACTGGTGGCATAGAGCAAAGAACCGGCGCCCATCTTTTTCCAACCCGGCGGTATCGCTCCTGAGGAGGCGAGCAAGTTGAAATTCTGGTAATAGGGCAGCGTGTCACAAGGGGTGGTGAAGTGTGCCGATGCATAGCCGCTGTTGATGCTGCCGCATAGCGAGCGCACTCTTGCCGTATAATCCGTGAACTCCGGCAAACCATATACCGTATAAGAGTTGGCAGTTACAGCCTGCGTGTCCACTCCTTCCAGCACAAACTCATAGCCGGGAACCCCAGGCACGGAGTCCCAGGAGAAAGTAATGGCACCGTGCCCTATCGGTGTGACCCTCAGGGCGGAGGGTCTGAGGCAGTTGTCCTCGCGCACGACAATGTCGTCCACGCAGATAAAGGCGGCGTTGCCTGTGGCGCGGGCGCGGAGGGCGATGTAGGTGCCCTGGCCCGTATAGGACGCGAACGACACCTCGAACTCATCCCACGTGGAGATAAGCGGCGGCACGCACGTCTGTATCAGCTCAAAGGTGGTGGTGTCGGCCGGATTGGTCATCACGCCCACATCAATGAGCGGGGAGTTGTTTTGGCGATAGACCCATAAGTCGATCATCAGGTCGCTGATGTCCTGCATCTGCGGAAGGATGGCATACTGCGTCTGCCCGCCCTGACCTGGATAGAAGTAGAAGGTGTTGCCCACCCCGGGAATACGGGTGTAATTGTTTCTGGGATAGGGCCCCACCGGATATTGCGGGTTATAGCTGAGACGGTGCCAACAGGGGTTGATGGCGGCATTGGCGTTATAGGCATAGAGATCGAAGGTCTCCTCAAACGGCAAGTCGTTGTGCGTCAGCATTGCGCAAGAGGTGCTGAACGTGGTGGTGGCCGAAGAGGTGATACCCCCGTTGCAAACAGAGCCCACCGACACATCGTACACCGTGCCGACCCGCAGTCCGGTAAGAGTGGCGATATTGCTATTCACCACCACAGTGTCTTGGGAGTACACCGAGGTATAAATCACCTGGTAGCTGCCCGAGTTGGCGGGATCGTAGATGTGAATCTGCGCCGAGTTGGCGGTCACATTCTCCACTGCCACACTGTCGGGACGGTCACAGCCGCTGCTGACGCTGACCGTGATGTCGTCCACCTGGACATAGAGCCCGCCGACATTGTTATGGGCGCGGAAGGCAATATAGTTGCCCGTGCCAGGATAACCTGCAAGCGGCACTTCGAAGTTGGACCAGTCGCTGGTGCCCGGCACCGACCCATACGTGCCTATAAGATAGAAGGATGCGGTGTCGTAAGGGTTGTCCATCACGCCCAAATCCACCGCCGCGTTGTAGCTGCCGCGCTTGGTGTAGAAGTTCACTGTGAGCGCACTCACATTATGTATGCCCGGCAACACCAGGTACTGCTGCTCGCCATCGGAATTGGGCAGGAAGAAGATTGTCTTGGCCGTGACGCCATTCCAATTCGTACTCGAATATACTTTCGGATAATCCAGGTCCAGGGAGAGGCGGGTGAAACAAGTATTCAGGTCCGCAGTGGTGGCACAGGAGTCAAAGGTCTCCACAAACGGAAGATCCTGGTGGGGAATCAATTCGCACAAAGTGTGGAAGGTGGACACTGAGCTCGTCTTCAGCGTGTCGCCGCAGCGCGCCGCCACATACCACATGTAGTCGGTGTTCTCCGTGAGGTTGGTGAGCTGATAGTTGTTCTGCACATTTTGAATCACCGTATAGCCGGACGCCGACGGGACTTTGTAATAGAGGTTGAAACTGGTACCCGTGGAAAACCATTCGAGCGTGACCTGGTCTATTTCCGGAATTGCTGTCAACCGGGTGGGCTTGGAGCACGCCGAAAGCGGTCCCAACGTCAGATTGTCCAGCCTCATAATATCCAAATTCACATTTCTGAAGGCGATGTAGGTGCCCGAACCCGAATAGTCGGCCAACGGCACCTCGTACAGCTGATACTGGTCGGACAGCACAAGACTGGAGACCAGTTCGAAGGTGGCGGCGTCCTCAGGATCAGTCATCACGCCCACCTGCAGCACGGCTCCGCTATTGTTGGCCTTGGCATAGAAGGAGAGCTCGCTGTTCTGCAGGTTGATATAATCAGGGTCTATGGGCGGCATCGCCACATAATTGGGCTGGAAGAAATAGAGAGCCTTGCTGCCGTCGTAGGCCTGACCGCTGGCACTGTTCACGTAGGGGTACGTTTGCACGGATCCTCTTATCCAACCCGCCGGGAGGGGGTTGTTGTCTGACGGAACCGTCTCGAAATCGCAGAAGAAGGGCAGTTGCGTCAGGGCGGTGTGGAAGGTCAGTTTCCTCCAGAAGCTCTTGACCCCGCCGCATACCGACCGCACATAGACATTGTACAGGGTGGCCGGCGTCAAATTCGACATCAACTGGAAAGTGTCCGTGGAGGTGTAAGTGGGATTGGTCGAGGCGGTTGGTGCGGTGGAGGAGGTGGTGACATAGACCTCCCAAGAGTTGGCCTCGAAGGAGGACGACCAAGTCAGCAGCGCCGTGGAACCGGTAACCTCTCTGACATGCATATCCGTGACATTCGGGCAGCCGTTCCCTGGTGCGGTGAACAGATAATAACGGTTGGCGCCAGGCCAGTTTCCGGAAGCGATGGTGGTGGATTGACCAGAGGTGTAATGCGTCGCCGTGTTGTTGGCCTTCACCAGCCAGATGTCGGAACTGTTCACACACATCCCCTGCTGCCGGGTGGCAGAGGGACCTGTGGAGGGCACAGTGGAGGGATAGACAATCTGGATGTTGTTGCTCTCCTCAAACAGCTGCACCTGCCAACGATACAATATGCCATGCGTGGCCGTGGCGGATGAGGAGTATGTTGTTGATGTGGCAAACTCAAACACGCAAATACGGTTCGGTTCCACACCCACAATCTCTTTGCGGACATAACCGCTGTCCAAGGCATCGCCGTTCGCTCCGAAGAAATTGATTTTCGGATTGTTGGCATTTGAATTATTCGAACTGAATGGTGTGGAATAGTTCGCAAAACCCGTGACCGTGGTGCCAAAACGGAGGTTGCCGTCCGAGTTCACCGAAAACTTCGTATACTGTTCTCCTCCAAAGGTAAAAGCAAACCCGATGTCCAATACGGCAGAACGCCGGCTGTCGTATGGGTGAGTGCTGCTACCGCTACCGTTCGTCAACAAATTCGTGGTGGTGGTCAACGGTATCCATTTTGTGGCGTCTGTACCCGTAGAGAAGGTGTAATTGCCCAGCGTTTGCGCCGTAAGCACTTGAACGCCAAACACTAACATCAGAAACAATAAAGCATAAATTCTTTTCATGACAGAGGGGATTATTATGTAGAAAAACATCGCTGCAAATCTACATATAATTTTAATACAGCACCCCTCTGTCTGAAGAATGCGATCTATTCGGTTTTCGCCGTGCGTTTCACGGCGTTTTCAAGGGTGGACTGTTCCACAATCTTGGACATATTCACTCCCGTTGCGTCGGCCACGGTGTCCATGGTTTGCTTGATGACGGCGGGCACTTGTCCTGACATCTGGGCGATCCCCTCACCCGTATTGCCGTAGATACGCACATCTTTGATGGTTCCGATAGGTTCGGCCACGGCACGGGCTATCTCAGGCAGGCGGTCGATGACCATTTGTGCCTTGGCGGCATCGCCATAGAGTTTGAAGGCATCAGCCTTCTTGCGCATCGCCTCGGCCTCGGCAAGCCCCTTCTTCTCGATGGCGGCAGCCTCGGCAAGGCCCTTTTGTTCAATGGCGTATGCCTCAGCGTCGGCCAGTTTCTTCTTGCCGATGGCCTCTTGTTCCATGCGGAACTGTTCGGCCTCCGCCTGTGCTTTGACGGCACGGGCGCGCTGTTCGGCCTCGTATGCCTCTGCCTCTGCCTGGCGCTTGCGTTGCTCCAACTCGGCGGCGGCGGCGATCTCCATGTTGTACTTGTCGGCATCCGCCTTCTTCTGGATTTCGGCCTCCAAGCGGTTTTGCTGGATCTTGACCTGTTGCAGCGTCAGCTCCTGCTCCTTGCGGGCCTTTTCAGTCTCGGCCTCCACTGCGGCGGCGTTGATTTCCTTCTGCTTTTCCTGTGTGAGGATGGACTTGGTGGCCTCAGCCTCCACAGTCTTCACGTTGACCGTCTTCTGCTGCTCTTGTCTTTGTATCTCGTAGGCGGCGTCAGCCTTGGCCTTTTGCGTGTCCTCAATCACTTTGAGGTTGGCCACCTTGACGGCCAACTCGTTGTTCTTCTCGGCGATGATGGTCTCGTTGAGCACACGGGCGTCGTTGGCCTCCTTGGCAGCCTCGGACTCCGCGATGGCGATGTCGCGCTCGGCCTGTGCCTTGGTGATGGCGGCCTCCTTGCGAATCTTGAAGGTATTGTCGGCACCCAAGTTCTTGATAAGTCCCTCATTATCCGTGATGTTCTGGATATTGCAGGATATGATCTCGATGCCGAGCTTGCCCATGTCGGGCGAGGCCTTTTTGGCGATCTGGTCGGAGAAGCCGTCGCGGTCGATGTTGAGCGATTTCAGGTCGAGCGTGCCGATGATTTCACGCATGTTGCCCTCCAGGGAGTCCTTGACCTGCATGGCGATGTCCTTTTCCGTCATATTGAGGAAGTTCTTGGCGGCCAACCGTATGCCGTCGGGCGTGTTGATGACGCGAATCTTGGCCACGGCATCCACCACCACGGAAATGAAGTCGTTAGTGGGCACGGGCGTGGTGGTCTTGATGTCCACAGAGGTCTGGCCGAGGAAGACCTTGTCAACACGTTCCAAGCCCGGTATGCGGAAACCGCCCTTGCCGATGAGGATTCGCGGCTGGCGCGACAGGCCGGATATGATGAAGGCATCTTTGGGGGGAGCCTTGACATAGCAAACGGCGAGAAACAGTATGAATACAATGACTGCTGCTACAATTAGGATAATCTGAAGTTGTGTCATAATTCCATGAATTAAAAATTAACGCGCAAAGATAGAAAAAATACAATTAACCTTCATCCTGCAGCTATCAGAAAAAAAATCCTATTTTTGCCGCCGCAATACTTGACAACCACTTTAAAAACAAGACTCCATATAACATGTTAGATAAAGACAAAGCTTTAGTGGTCCTCTCTGGCGGACAGGACAGCACCACATGCCTTTTCTGGGCCAAGCGCCAATTCAAGGAGGTGTATGCCATCAGTTTCCTTTATGGCCAGAAACATCAATTGGAGGTGGAGCTTGCGCGCAAAATCGCGGCCAAGGCCGGCGTGCCCATCACGGTGCGGGAGGTGAACTTCATCGGTGAGATCAGCTCAGGATGCTCGCTCACGGACAGTTCCATTGTCATGGACCAGGAGAAGCCTGCCGACGGCCTGCCAAACACCTTCGTGCCGGGCCGCAACCTTTTCTTCCTCTCCATTGCTGCGGTGCACGCCCGCGAGTTAGGGGCCAAGAATCTCATCACAGGCGTCTCCCAAGCCGACTATTCCGGCTATCCCGACTGCCACGACGCCTTCATCCGTTCGCTCAACGTAACCCTCAACCTTGCGATGGACGAGCAGTTCATCATCCACACGCCCCTGATGTGGCTCAACAAAGCCGAGACCTGGCGCCTGGCCGATGAATTAGGCGTCTTCGACCTCGTACGCCACGAAACACTGACCTGCTACAACAGCATTCCCGGCGACGGCTGCGGCCACTGCCCTGCCTGCACCTTGCGACGCCGCGGTCTGGAAGAATATCTTGCATCTAAAAAACAACAGCTATGAATGAAAGAAAAGACGAGGGCCTGATTTCCCTCGGCAAAAAGACCGAATATCGCCAAGATTATGCCCCGGAAGTGTTGGAAACTTTCGCAAACCGCCACCCCGACAACGACTATTGGGTGCGCTTCAACTGCCCGGAGTTTACCACGCTGTGCCCCATCACCGGACAACCCGACTTCGCCGAAATTCGCATCAGCTACATCCCCGACAAGCGCATGGTGGAAAGCAAAAGCCTGAAACTCTATCTCTTCAGCTTCCGCAATCATGGCGACTTTCACGAGGATTGCGTCAATGTGATCATGAAGGACCTCATCAAATTGATGGATCCGAAGTATATTGAAGTGACAGGTTTCTTCACGCCGCGCGGCGGCATTTCCATCTACCCATACGCCAACTACGGACGCAAAGGATCAGAATGGGAAGAGTTGGCTAAATACCGCATGCAACAGCATGACCTATCATAGAGACGCGCCATGGCACGTCTCTACGACACATTGCGTCTCTTTGTATTTATTTTAGAATATTTCCCAAGATATCGCGGGTGATTTCGCGGGTGACGGTGCGTGTGGCGGCGCTGGTGGCGCTCTTCACCACCTTGCCCGTCGCGGAGGTCGTGCTCTTGGTCTTCTTGCCCGTCACCTTGTTGCTGACGGCATTACCCAAGATAGTCCCTATCGTGGCGGTAACGGCCGTAATGATGGCCTTGACCACTTTCGACAACAAGCCGGGTTTCTCTTTCGTCTCTTTCGTCCCCTTCGCCGCTTTTTCATCCTCGGCTTTGGCAATTTCCCCTTCTTGCTGGCGTGCCAGCTCCTCCGATTGCTGCAACAGCACCTCAAAAGCGCTTTCGCGGTCAACAGGCGTGTCGTACTTTCCACCGATGCGGCTTTGGCGGATTATGTCGGCCCGCTGGCCTTCGGTGATGGCACCGATTTGGGAAAGCGGGAAGAGTATCTTGGCGCGTTGCACGATGTTGGGGGCGCCCTTCTCGTCGAGGAAGCTGACCAACGCCTCGCCGGTCTCGAGATTCATGATGGCCTCGTCGGTCTTGAAGTCGGGGTTGGTGCGGAACGTATCGGCAGCGGTCTTCACGGCGCGCTGGTCCTTGGGCGTGTAAGCGCGCAAGGCGTGCTGGACACGGTTGCCGAGCTGTCCCAATATAATCTCAGGGATATCCGTAGGACTTTGCGTTACAAAGAAAATGCCGATGCCTTTGCTTCGGATGAGGCGGATCACCTGTTCGATTTTGTCGACAAGTGCCTTGGAGGTGTCTTCAAAGAGTGTGTGGGCTTCGTCGAAGAAGAACACCAACTTGGGCAGGTCCTGATCGCCCACCTCCGGGAGGGTGCTGTAGAGTTCAGAGAGAAGCCACAGCAGGAAGGTGCTGTACAGTTTGGGCTGCATCATGAGCTTGTCGGCAGCCAGCACGTTCATCACACCCTTGCCACCTTCCGTTTGGAGCAGGTCGTGGATATCGAAAGCCGGCTCGCCGAAGAACTGTTCCGCGCCTTGGTTTTCTAGTTGCAGGATGGCACGCTGGATGGCACCGACCGTGGCGGTGGAGATGTTGCCATATTTGGTCGTGTACTCCTTGGCATGTTTGGAGACATAGTCAAGCATGGCGCGCAAGTCCTTGATGTCAATGAGTAGCAGACCGCGTTCGTCAGCGATGCGGAATACGATGTTGAGCACACCGTCCTGGGTCTCGTTGAGGCCGAGCAGGCGCGACAGCAAAAGCGGTCCCATCTGGGAAATGGTGGCGCGCATGGGGTGGCCCTGCTGGCCATATACGTCATAAAAACGCACAGGGCAGGACTGGAACTGCGGGTTCTCAATGCCGAACTCGGGAAGTCTCTTCTCGATGAAACTGCTCATGGCTCCGACCTGACTGATGCCGGAGAGATCGCCCTTCATGTCGGCCATAAAACATGGCACGCCCGCCTGGCAGAAAGACTCTGCCATGACTTGGAGGGTCACGGTCTTACCCGTGCCGGTGGCGCCGGCGACAAGTCCATGTCTGTTTGCCATTTTTCCTTGGATACTCAACGCGCCTTCGGCGCAATGGGCGATGTACAGCCCGTGTGTCTGATCGTACATGATGATATGTTTTTAGGGTGCAAAGATACAAAAAATGTCCAATGTCGGCCTTTGTCATATTAACAATCAACTAATAACAATTAATGGGTAATCGCGAATTGTTCATCATTAAAATTGCTATTTTTGCGTCACAAAAAACTCATCCTATGAAAAAGATTTTTCTCCTCGCCTTCGTCGTGTTGCTCTCCACAACCCTGTTCGGACAAACCGACGGCAAGAATGAAGAAACCATCTTCACATCAGTAGAAGTCATGCCTGAATATCCAGGCGGCATGGAAGCACTCGTCAGTTTCATTTCCAACGAAATCGTATATCCCCAAGATGCCCGGGAACATGGCATTACCGGCACCGTGCTTATAACATTTGTAGTCGAAAAAGACGGCAGCGTCTCCAATGCCGAGGCAATGAAGCCTCTTTATCCTTCCATCGACAAAGAATCTGTACGCACGGTCATGGCCATGCCCAAATGGAAACCCGGCATGCAGGAAGGCAGACCCGTCCGCTGCTATTACAGCGTTCCCCTGACATTTCAGATGAGCAAAAAGGAAATCAAAGAGGCAAAGAAACGGATGAAACAAGAGGCTAAAAAACATTAGCACAAGATGATCGGCTCAGATTCCAAATGAGCCGTGAATGTTCTTCCTCCATTTTGGACAAGTCGCCAAAAGCCAACGGTCGATAGCTGTTTAGTAATTTTTGATACGGCGTTCGATTTCGAGCAATTCGTCACGCAAGGTGGCGGCGGCATCGAAGTCGAGGGCCTTGACCGCTTTGTCCATCTCCTTGCGAAGCATCTTGAGCCGCGTTTTCAGCTGTTCGAGGTTAAGGAGGCGGACATCACTTTCCTGGGGCTTCACACGTTCCTGCCTCTCGGCGGCAATGGGGGTCGGGGATTCCGATATGGTATAAGACTTTGCAGCCGAAGAGGTTGTGTTTCCAGGCAATGAGTTTGGCTTGTCCCAGCGCTCGCCGGCGCGCGTCACAGCGTCATCGATACTGGCGGGGAAAGCCATCTCGTCGGATTTCACCACACCCCGTGGGGTGATATGGTGCTTCTCGTTGTAGGCCATCTGCTTGGCACGACGGCGCGCCGTCTCGTCCATGGTGGCCTGCATCGACTTGGTCACCTTGTTGGCATAGAAGATGACACGTCCATTGACGTGGCGCGCCGCACGCCCCGCCGTCTGTGTCAACGAACGCTCGTTGCGCAAGAAGCCCTCCTTGTCGGCGTCCATCACAGCCACGAGCGACACCTCCGGCAGGTCAAGACCCTCGCGCAGCAGGTTCACACCCACCAACACATCGATTGCCCCGAGGCGCAAATCCTTCAGAATTTCCACGCGGTCTAATGTCTCCACATCGGAATGGATGTAGCACGACTTGATGCCGATGTTGATGAGATAGGTGTTCAACTCCTCGGCCATGCGCTTGGTCAGGGTGGTCACCAGCACGCGCTCGTGCTTGTCCACCGTATCCTCGATCTCGTTGAGCAGGTCGTCCACCTGGTTGGTGGCGGGGCGCACCTCGATAGGCGGGTCCAAGAGACCTGTGGGACGTACCACCTGCTCGACCACCACCCCACCAGATTTCTTCAACTCGAACTCTGCGGGCGTGGCACTCATGTATATGGTCTGCCCAATGAGACTCTCAAACTCATCGAACTTCAACGGACGGTTGTCCAATGCGGCGGGCAAACGAAAACCATAATCCACCAGATTGATCTTACGGGAACGGTCGCCACCATACATGGCACCGATCTGGGGCACAGTCACATGGCTCTCATCAACCACCAGCACAAAGTCATCGGGGAAGAAGTCGAGGATGCAGAATGGCCGTTCGCCAGGCTGGCGCTTGTCAAAATAGCGCGAGTAGTTTTCAATTCCGGAGCAATAACCCAACTCACGCATCATCTCCACATCATAATTGACGCGGTCCTCGAGCCGTTTCGCCTCCAAATGCTTGCCAATAGACTTCAAATACTCAATTTGTTCGCCCAAGTCCATCTTGATATTGATGATGGCATCGTTCATCGACTGCTGGGTGGTGACAAAGATGCTGGCGGGATAAATGGTAAGCTTGTCGACGCGGCTGATCACACCACCACTCACAGCCTCAATCTCGGAGATGGACTCAATCTCATCGTCGAAGAAGAGGATGCGGTAGGCAATGTCAGCGTAGGGCGGGTAAATGTCAACGGTGTCGCCCTTGACGCGGAACTGGGAGGGTTGCAAGTCCAGTTCTGTACGCGAGTAGAGTGCGCTGACGAAGGCTAACAGCAGCTGGTTACGGTCGATGCGCATACCTGGATGCAGGTTGATGACATTCTTGGCGAAGTCGTTGGGGTTGCCCACCCCATAGATACAGGAAACAGAGGCCACCACGATCACATCACGTCGTCCAGACAACAGGGATGCTGTGGTGTGCAAGCGCAATTTCTCAATCTCGTCGTTGATGGCAAGGTCCTTCTCTATATAAGTGTTGGTGGTGGGAATGTAGGCCTCCGGCTGGTAGTAGTCATAGTAGGAGACGTAATACTCGACGGCATTTTCGGGGAAAAACTGTTTGAACTCGCCATAGAGTTGCGCGGCGAGGGTCTTATTGTGGCTCAACACAAGAGCCGGACGATTGACCCGCTGCAGGACATTGGCGATGGTAAAGGTCTTACCAGACCCGGTGACGCCTAACAGAGTTTGCGCCTCGTCACCGCGGTTGAGCCCATCCACAAGTTGCTGGATGGCAGTCGGTTGGTCGCCGGAAGGCTGGTAAGAAGAGATGAGTTTGAAGTCCATGCGTCTCCTGATTTTTGGGGGCGCAAAAATAGAAAAAATTGCGGTAAGGCCACCGCCCACATCGGTATTCCGTCAACGAATCACTTTCGCGCACAAATCCAACGCAACGCGGCAGTCGGGCGACACATCGCCGACGCCCCGCATTTGAACAAAATGGACATGTCCATCCCTGTTTTTCTTGTCCTGCTGCATAAAGTCAACCAGCCGCAGCACCTCATCCTCGGTAAACGCTGGAACATGGTAAAGACGACGCACCATGCGTTCTACACGACTGGCATCTGCTTGGGCACATTGCCCGATCTGTGCCATCAAGCGACTCTCATAGAGCAATCCCAACGCCACAGCTTCGCCGTGCGCAACAGGTCTGCCCTCCTCGGCAAACAGGCTCTCAATGGCGTGCCCGTAAGTGTGCCCCGAGTTAAGCACATGCCGCTCAAGCAGGTCGTATGGATCTCTTTTCACAATTTCATGCTTGACAGAAATGCATTCGTCAACCCATTCTGGTTGGATATGCCCAGGGGTCAGACGCTCCAATGCTTCCAACTCGCAAAACAGGGCCGGTGACCCAATAATGGCGTACTTCATCAGCTCGCCAAAGCCGCTGAGCAACTCTTTTTCCGGCAAAGTATGCAAGAACGACAAATCGCAGGGCAACTCAAATTCCGGCTGGCAAAACGTGCCGACACAATTCTTGACATGCTGTACATTGATACCATTCTTGCCCCCGACGGCCGCGTCAATCATGGCCAACAAGGTGGTGGGGCAGTTGGCAAAGCGCACGCCGCGCTTGTAGGTGGCCGCCACGAACCCTCCAAGGTCGCAGACCATGCCGCCACCGAAGTTGAGGATGAAAACGTCACGGTCGCAACGAGCCGCCAGCAACTGTTGCCACAACCGTTCAGCCTGCATAAGCGACTTGGACGCATCGCCCGCAGGAACCTCCATGAAGATTGTCGGGAATTCTTGAGACAATTCGTCCCAATAATGCGGATAAAGCGCTGACACCGTCGCATCGGCAATGACGACTAATTGGCGCACTTGGCGTTCTCGCAGCTGATGTTGCAATTCAGCGACAAGCTTGTTCATTCCTAACCCTCCATCTCTACTGAAACATGGCTCATCTGGCCGCCCAACGGAGGATTGAGCTTGCAAATCTTGGCCTTGACCATGATGACGGCAGGGAAGTCGCCCTTCACGGCCTCGATCATGCGGCGCGCCACGTGCTCCAACAGGTGCGATGGCTCGTCCATCACACGTTGCACCGTCTGATAGACCACCGCATAGTTCACCGAGTCGTTCACATCATCGGTGGCAGCGGCTCGCGATGCATCGTAGGTAAGCCAAAGGTCAACGGAAAAGCGCGTCCCAATGATGCGTTCCTCATCGAAACATCCGTGGTGACTATAAAACTGCATGTCGGCAAGATGGATGGTCGTGTTCATTGGATTATTGTTTGGTGAAAACCATGTTCAGCCCGAAGAAGGCATAGTGACACAGTTTCTTGTTTTTACTTTTGAATTGTTCTAAGTCGATAATTTGCAACATATTATGCGCATTGAAACGCCACGGATAGCACCTGCGGATGTATTGGACGGAATCCTCTTCCAACACAAAGCCGACGCGGGCGAACGCTTCCCTCCATTGCGCCTCTGTACGGACATTTTCGTTACCCATCATCACGTTTTTCTTCAACACATCGTCATAGACAGAGATCACACGCTTGTTGCCGCGGCGCATGAAAAGCATCGCACGTTTGACCAGACAGCCCCCATTTTCTTCAATCAACACCAATTTACCACCTTTTTTCAAGGCTTTGTAAAAAATGCGCAACCCTTCGTCCAATGGCTCGATATGGTGCAAGGTATCCTGCAAAATGATGTAGTCGTACTTCTCTTCTGGAATATTTTGGTCGAAAACATTGGCATATTCGTAAGTAAACAGACTCGAATTACCAAATTGTTTCCAGAAGAGCTTGCGTTTCTCGATTTCGTCGGCATAGAACTCGATAGTGGTGCCATACGAGGGCGCGCCGTTCATGGCAAAATAGAGGTCTGTGGAGCCATAGCCACACCCACAGTCCCAAATGACAGGGTTATGTGACAGGTCCACATGCTTGTCGATATATTCCAATCTTTGCAAAAAGTAGGCCTTGCGGTATTGTTGCTGGGAAACACTGCCATCCACCAGTTTATAGTAGGGGTATAGCGACCTGTTCTGTCGCAATTCCTCACACAAATGCTGATAGAATTCCTCTTTTTGCATAAAACAATGGACTATTGGGCACTTTCGGCGCGTTGTGCGGCACGTTTGCGTTCAAGTTCGTCCAACAGGATTTTGCGCACACGCAGCGATTGCGGGGTCACCTCCAGATATTCATCCTTGGCGATAAACTCCATGTACTGCTCCAACGAATACTTGATGGCGGGAGCCAACACCAACTTCTCGTCAGAACCGGCAGCACGCATGTTGGAGAGCTTTTTCGACTTACAGACGTTGATGACCAAGTCTCCTTGACGAATATGTTCACCGATAACCTGGCCGGCATAGACGGGATCGCCCGGCTCAATGAAGAAGCGGCCGCGATCCTGCAGCTTGTTGAGGGAGTAGGCGTATGCCTGACCCGTTTCCATGGCGATGAGGGAGCCGGCGTGACGGCCGGGAATCTCGCCCTTCCACGGTTCAAAGCCCGTGAAACGATGGGAGATGATGGCCTCGCCCTCGGTTGCTGTCAACAGCTGGTTGGTCAGCCCTATAAGACCACGCGACGGAATATTGAAGTTCAAGTGCACACGGTCGTTCAGCGTGTCCATTGACATGAGTTCACCCTTGCGACGCGACACGTAGTCGATGACGCGTGAGGACATCTCCTCCGGCACCAACACCAACAATTGTTCGATAGGCTCGCACTTTTTGCCGTCGATTTCCTTAATGATGACTTGCGGTTGGCCCACTTGAAGTTCATAGCCTTCTCGACGCATTGTCTCGATGAGGATGGAAAGGTGCAGGATGCCGCGCCCATAGACGTTGAGACGATCGGGAGAGTCTGTCTCCTCGATGCGCATGGCGAGATTCTTTTCCAATTCCGCGAAAAGACGGTCGCGCAAATGCCTTGATGTCACATATTTGCCCTCCTTGCCAAAGAATGGCGAGTTGTTGATGGTGAACAACATGCTCATGGTCGGCTCGTCGACCTTGATGGGCGTCAACTGTTCGGGGTTCTCGTAGTCGGCCACGGTGTCGCCAATCTCGAAATCGTCGAGACCGAGCACAGCGCAAAGTTCGCCGGCTTCCACGGGAGTCTTGATCTTTTCTTTGCCAAGCCCCTCAAACACATAGAGTTCCTTCACCTTAGAATGCTGCACCGTACCGTCGCGCTTGACGAGGGAGACATTCTGCCCCCACGAAATGGAGCCGCGTTTGACGCGTCCCACGGCGATACGTCCCACGTAGGAGGAAAAGTCGAGGGAGGAGATCATCATCTGGAGATTGCCCTCCTCGGGATGTGGCGCAGGAATATGCTTCACGATAGTATCGAGCAGGTAGGAGATGTCGTTGGTGGGCGTTTTCCAGTCGGGTCCCATCCAGCCCTGCTTGGCAGAGCCGTAGACTGTCGGGAAGTCAAGCTGCTCGTCGGAGGCACCGAGGTTGAACATCAGTTCAAAGACCGCTTCCTGTGCCAGATCGGGCTGACAATTGGGCTTGTCCACCTTGTTGATGACGACGATGGGCTTAAGGCCGAGCTCGATAGCCTTCTGGGTGACGAAGCGTGTCTGTGGCATAGGGCCTTCAAAGGCGTCCACCACGAGGAGCACGCCGTCGGCCATATTGAGCACACGTTCCACCTCACCGCCGAAGTCGCTGTGGCCCGGTGTGTCGATAACATTGATTTTCACACCTTTATAGCGAACAGAAACATTCTTGGAGAGGATAGTGATACCTCTCTCGCGTTCGAGGTCGTTGTTGTCAAGCACCAAGTCCTGCACTTGTTGATTGTCGCGGAAGAGGTGCGCCTGATACAATATTCTGTCCACGAGGGTGGTCTTGCCGTGGTCAACATGGGCAATAATCGCTATATTCCTAATTTCCTGCATCTTGCATTTTTATTTATTAAGGTGCAAAAATAATAAAAAAATTGGAGAGATGCACATCCATGCTTCTCTCCAATCGTATTACGGAATAGCCCAAAACGTCTTTGGCCTATTTTTCAGAAGACTATTTCATCAAGAAGGGGAACTTGTCGAAGTTCTTAAGGGCGATGGCGGTACCGCGTGCAACGGCCTTGAGGGGGTCTTCGGCGATGTGGACCTTGAGGGTTGTTTTGCGGGCGATACGCTTGTCGAGGCCGCGCAACAGGGAGCCGCCGCCGGCAAGGTAGATACCGGTCTTGTAGATATCAGCGGACAACTCAGGAGGAGTTTTTTCCAATGCGTTGTTGACGGCAGTCTCGATAAGGGCGATAGAGCGATCGAGAGCTTGTGCGATTTCACGGTGGCTGACCTTGACGGCCACGGGGATGCCGCGGACCAAGTCACGGCCATAGACCTCATACTCGGCAGGCGGGTTCTCGATGTCTTCGAGGGCGGAGCCGACGTTGATCTTGATCTGTTCGGCCGTGGCCACACCGATGGCGATATTGTGCGTCTTGCGCATATAGTCGATGATGTCGCTATTGAAGCGGTCGCCGGCGACCTTGACGGAGGTGCTGGTCGTGATGCCGCCGAGGGCTATGACGGCGATTTCGCTGGTGCCGCCACCGATATCGATGACCATGTTGCCGTTGGCATCGAGCACGTCAATGCCGATACCGATGGCAGCTGCCATCGGCTCGTGGATCATGCGCACGTCCTTGGCGCCGGCCTGCTCGGCAGAGTCGCGCACAGCGCGTTCTTCCACCTCGGTAATGCCGGAAGGAATGCAGATCACCATCTTGAGGGAGGGGTTGAAGAAGTATCCCTTGTTGCCCGTCATCTTGATGAATTCGCGCAACATCATCTCGGTACTCTGGAAGTCGGCGATGACGCCATCGCGCAACGGGCGTTTGGTGATGATGCCCGCCGGTGTACGGCCTTCCATCATCAACGCCTTTTTACCCACAGCCTTCACTGTCTTGGTTTGCGTGTCGATAGCGATGATGGACGGCTCGTCCACCACCACCTGGTTGTTATGGAGTATCACGGTGTTGGCCGTGCCTAAGTCTATTGCAATCTCTTTTGTGAAAAACGAAAACAGTCCCATGTCTAAAATTTAAGTTTGCAAAAGTACGAAATAATCACCTATAATACGTTTACTTTTTGCAGATGTTACATTATTTTTTTTATTTTTGCCGAAAATATTTTTATGAGACGATTCTTCATAACATTGGCGTTGATAGTTTGTTGCGTCGCCGGTTTCTCTCAGAACTCGGTACAATACAACATCGAGCCGGCCATCGTGACCATCCAGGACGACTATGTGAAGACCTGGAGACGGTTGGGCGAGGTGGACGGCTACCGCATCCAGATTGCGGCCGTGACCGGCACCAATTCCAGGAGCACGGCGGAGAACGAGCGTTTCCTTTTCCGCGGCCGTTTTCCCGAAACGCCCGCCTATATTTCATACATGGAACCCTATTTCAGAATCCGCGTGGGCAACTACAAGACCCGCTTGGAGGCCTATTTTGCATTGGTGGAGATCCGGACGGCCTATCCCAACGCATACATCATCCCAGACAAGATAACCTACACAGAATAAAGGCATCATGAAAATTATCGATGGCAAGGCGTGCGCCCTGCAAATCAAAGGCGAGATTGCACAGGAAGTGGAATCCATCAAGATGAGAGGGTTGCGTCCTCCCCAATTAGCCATCATACTTGTGGGCAATCGCGAAGACAGCCTCTCCTACGTGCGCAGCAAGGCCAACACCTGCCGCTCGCTCGGTATGGAATGTCAAACCCACCTGCTGCCCGACGACACGCCGGAGGCCGACCTCTACGCCCTCGTCGACAGTCTCAACCACGACACTTACGTTGACGCCATCCTCATCCAGTTGCCCCTGCCCGACCACTACGACAGCGCGCGCATCCTCGACTCCATCGACTACCGCAAGGATGCCGACGGCCTGCATCTCATGAACGTGGGCCTGCTTCATCTCGGTGAGCCATACGTAATGCCTTGCACCCCCAAGGGCATCCTCACGCTGCTCTCCACCAACGGCATCGAAGTGGCTGGCCGACACGCCGTGGTCATCGGGCGCAGCCAACTCGTGGGCGAGCCCACCGCCCAGCTCCTCATCCGTGAAAACGCCACCGTCACCCTCTGCCACTCGCACACCCGCAACCTCACCGACTTCACCCGCATCGCTGATATCGTCATCACCGCTGCCGGACACCCCGGGCTGCTGAAACCCGAAGACCTAAAGGAGGGCGCCGTACTCATCGACGTGGCCATCAACCGCACTGAAGAGGGTCTGGAAGGCGATGTGTACAGTCCGCGCACCCGCGAGGCACTCGAACAACGCCTCAGCGCCGCCACCCCCGTGCCCGGAGGCGTCGGCCCCATGACCATCGCAATGCTGATGCAGAACGTGCTGGACATGTACAAAATGTAGAGACGTTTGATTTGGTTATATCCAAAAATGTAGAGACGTTTGCCTCAAACGTCTGTGTAGAGACGTTTGAGGCAAACGTCTCTACACATTATAACCGGTATAACCGGTAAACAAATATACGGACGAAATTTTTGCGCGATTATTTGGCATAATAATCAATCACCTCTTCCAACACCTTGTGACACACCGGGCAGAAATCATTGTACCGGATCTGGTGCATCGTGCAGTGCAACGCAGGACGATAGACCCCCTTGGCCACGTATCCGCCACCCTCATAGACACCCAATCGGTCGAAATTGGGGTCATCTTTCTTGACTTCCGGGGTGGGCACGGGCGTGGACTTGTCCAGCATGGATTTCCACTTGGAATCGAAATCAACCAGCGTGGTCACGTTCGGCTCCACCGGCTCGATGCCGGCAGGATAGAAATCCTGCACCGAAACATCGGATGTGTAGTATTCATCGGCCAGTCCACCAATGAGATGGCCCATTTCATGCACGATGACATAGTCGGGGTAGTCGCCGTGGTTATAGACGGTGCAGTAGAAGTTGTAGATGCCGCCGCCGCCATATTTCTCGCTGTTGCAGATGATGACAATGGCGTCGTAAGGCGCGTCGTCGGCCACGTCATGCATATTCCAAACCCCGAGGCACATCAGGTAGCGGTCAAGGTCGAGCGCATTGTAAGCACAGTTCAACAGGGTTTTCACGTAAATATTGTTCTGTGGCTGCGTGATGCCCGACTGCTCGGAATAGCCCTCGATAGCACGAATATTGACCTTGCTGGCCATATCCTTGTACGGCGAGCAGTTCATCACGTAGGAGGCAAAGCGCTTCATGTCGTGTTTCAGCACCTTTTTGTCCTTCTTGGCGTAACCGTCAGGGATGAAGAGGATGTCGATGGCCTTGCCGGGGGTGTTGCCTTTGTGGAGCGTCATCACCTTGTACTCTTTTTTCATCGGCTGGGTGGGGGTGGTGCGCGGGTTGTAGTAGCCGTCGTAGAGCACTTCCGAGTTGCGCTTGCGATCGTATGAGGTGAATTTCAGGCGCACAGTTTTTTTAGGAAATGGCACGTTGACACACTCCTCCATCCGCGCCACCTCGGTCTTGGCCCTCTCGGTGGTCTTGTACTCCGTAAAGAGACAGGAGTAGCTGCGGCTGTAAATCAGCTTGTTGGTGAGAGAGTCGAACACCTCGATGGCAATATCGCCGTAAAAGTTAGGTTCGATGAGAAAGGAGCGGGTGCCGCTCCACACACCACCGGCGGTATAGTGGTGGATTTCCATCGATTCAGACTGATGGTCTCCGATATGGAAGTAGTTCACCCGCAGGGTGCGGTCGATGAAATAGTCGTCAAAATGCTGGGCGAAGGCCGCAGACAGGCTGAAAACAGAGGCTAAAAGGGTTAAGAAGATTTTTTTCATCGCGATTGGGGTTTGTGTCAATTTTTTTTCTATTTTTGCGGCCTCAAAAAAAGCCACTTTAGCTCAGTTGGTAGAGCGACGCATTCGTAATGCGTAGGTCGCGAGTTCAAGTCTCACAAGTGGCTCTCAAGGCGGTCAAAGCGACCGCTTTTTTTTGTCGGTCGTGAATCTATAATCAGCGGCAAAGGTACAATTTTTAGCTGAATTACCATCCTTTAAAATTTCATTTGTTATCGTATCATTTATTGTGACTTGCGTAATTTATGCAACCCCATACGGGGTTGCGGGGGGCGCGGGTATTGTTGCTACAGATATGGAAGCCCTAACGGGCTTCAGCGAAACGGACTTCAACGGAACGGGCTTCGGCGGAA
>DBYW01000021.1:19177-20096 GCA_002311645.1 Bacteroidales bacterium UBA1176 | reverse complement strand
TTTCGTATTTTTGCCGCCTCAATTTTTGAAGCTTTGTGGAAGCATTAGACAAGACAAAAGAACTGGAAACCAAAGATATAGGGAGTCTGTTATGGATGTATGCCCTACCCTCCGTCATCAGCCAGATCATCGCTTCCGTCTATAATATCGTGGACCGGATCTTCATCGGGCACGGCGTGGGCGCTATGGCCATTGCCGGCCTCGCCATCACGATGCCCATTATGAACATCGTACACGCATTCGGCTCGCTCATTGGCGTGGGCTCGTCGGCCCGTATGTCGATCGTGCTGGGTCGCAAGGACGTAAACTGGGCCGAGAAGATCCTGGGCAACAGTATGATATTCACCATTGTGCTGGGCGTGCTGTTCGTGTCGTGCGGCTACCTGTTTATGGACCGCATCCTGACCAGCTTCGGCGCCACAGCACAGACACTCTCCTACGCGCGCGAGTATTTGCTCATCGTGCTGCCGGGTATGTTCTTCACCACGATGACCTTCAACCTCACCGGCCTGATCCGCGCCTCGGGCTATCCGATGAAGTCAATGTTCATTATGGTGGGCGGCGCCGTGCTGAATATGATCTTGGACCCCATCTTCATCTTCGGGATGCACTTGGGCATCGCCGGCGCGGCCTGGGCCACCACCATCTCGATGACCACCACCGCCATCATAGCCGTGCTGCACTTTGTACAGCCCTCCTCGTTCATCCGCTTCAAAGCCCACGGATGGCAGCCTAAAGGATACATTTTCAAGAATATAACCCTCATCGGAATGAGTCCCTTCCTGATGAATGTGTGCGCCTCCTTCGTGGTGGCGATGCTCAACAACCAGCTGTTGCACTACGGCGGCGACTTCGCGGTGGGCACCTACGGCATCGTGAACACCTTCGGCAGCCTGATGGTGATGCTCATCCTCGGCAT
>DBYW01000021.1:18954-19103 GCA_002311645.1 Bacteroidales bacterium UBA1176 | reverse complement strand
ATGAAAGTCTGCGTCCTCGTCGGGCTGGTCGGAAGCGTCATCTCCTGCCTCTTCCCCGTCACGATGGTGAAGATCTTCACCAGTGATCCGGAACTCCTCCGCATCGGCAAGCCGGCGATGCGTTTCCTGATGGTGATGTTCCCGCTCAT
>DBYW01000021.1:0-18805 GCA_002311645.1 Bacteroidales bacterium UBA1176 | reverse complement strand
CTGCACCATCTCCGACGTGATGGGCGCGGTGCTCGCCGCCATCCTGCTCTTCTCGCAGCGGAAGATCTTCACCGATGTCACCCCGCACGAACGCAAAGTGCGGAAAGAGGCGGGACCGGAGAATTGAGAATGGAGAATTACCTCGAGCGGCCCCGTAGGGACAAGAGCTTGGTAGATCCCCACAAGGCGCAGCCGCCGTGTGGTGCCCTGAGGAGGAGCCCCGTAAATAGCAAACCGTAAAACCGCAAAAAATATGAAAAAGACAACACTCATCACACTATTGGTAATCGCCGGATTATCGCTCACCTCCTGTAACCAGAAATACACCAAGCCCTTGAATGGAGTTTTGGATTTCGTTTTCAAGTCTGAAGTTCCTGAAAAAGTAAATAAAATCAAAGAAGAATTCGGGTTTGATGAAAATTACGAGAAACTTTTGGACGAAAAGAAAGACGGTGTAGGGGTTTACAGCGTTTATGGGTTCAAAGACGGCACCTCCTCTGAGGGTTATGGGATTGTGGTACACAAAGATGGAGTCTGGTCGGCTTTCCCGGAGATTTGTCACGGCAAGAACCCTTTGGCAAGATACGACAAGAAGCGCAATTCCCTATGGTTGACGGGCGGCGTGATGGAAGGCACCGGGGTTTTTGTGGAAAAATTATATCATATCAAATTTAATGAGGATGGGGAAGCCCACCTTGCAGGAACTATCGACCCTTATATTATGCAAGAAGAACTATGCAAAAAGTTCAGCTATTCTATAAAAAATGATAAGATTACATTTTACGCGAGTGAGAGCAAAACTGAGAGGCACCTGACAAATCCGAGGCGTTGGTTTGATAAGATTACTTCTTCAGAAGTGAGAGAACTCTGTGTCCGTGAAAACAAAGTGAAGGATATGGGCGGCTTCGACGAGGATGCGATATGGATTGGCGAACAGCTGTTCTACGACATCAGCGGCGACGACCTCTATGTTTATTTTGTGCCCGGCGTGAAATTTGTGACTGGTCTGGTGCTTCATTATGAAAACATGCCCACCTTGACGGCCAGAATTACGATAGACAAGGACGGTCATTTCACATTGTCGGATGAGAATTCCGTGCTTTGGCCCTTTGAAGGAAGCTTTGTGGATGAGGATTACGGGGAACCCAATCTTGAGATTTCCTATCGCAGAAATGACGGGAAGTACAATGTTCAGATCGGCATCCCGCGGCTCACCCTGCTCGACGACGGCCTTGCGGTGATGGGTGACAATGGCTTGGAGTTCACCGCCACCGATGCCGCCGGGAACCCAATCGGCGGAGAGATAATCTTGAAAGGCGACACCGCGGTGGTAACCTTCACCTCCTCCACCTGGCCGCTGCTGGAACAAGGCACGTCGTTCCGATATGTCAGAGAAGAATAAAACATAACATTAACCATTTCGCAGTTCCAGTCTAACGGGTATATAGGCAACCTGCACCATCTCCGACGTGATAGGCGCAGTGCTGGCCACCGTGTTGCCATACACGCGACGCGCTGTCTTTTCCAAACAACAGGACAATTAGTCTACCCTGAGCGACAGCCACGAAAACATGCAAAATCCCCGATAAACATCTATAGTGTTATTGTTTTTTTTGTAAGTTTGCGCCCTCAAAAAAAAGGAAACAAAACGAAACAACAATGACAAAGACAGCACTTGTAACCGGTGCAGACGGTGGCATGGGAAGCATCCACACCCGTACCCTGGCGCAAGCCGGTTTTGAAGTAATCATGGCTTGCTACGACACTGACGTGGCCAAGCCTGTATATGAGAAAATCAAGAAGGAGACTAACGCCACCCTGCATCTGATGCGCCTTGACCTGGGCGACTTGGACGACATCATCCGCTTTGCCAACGAAGTAAAGTCGCAGTTCAGCCGTATAGATGTGTTGCTCAACAACGCCGGCGTGCTATGCCATGGTCCCAAAAACAGTGTCAACGGTGTGGAATACACCGCTGCCGTGAACTATCTGGGGCATTACACACTCACCAACGCGCTGCTTCCCATCATGGGCCAGGGCACCCGCGTGGTCAGCATGATCTCCATCGCCTACGTGGTGGGCAAGATCCGCGAGGATTTCCTGACGGAGACCAACGAAAAGAAGTTCAACCGCTTCACTGCCTACGGCAACTCCAAGCGCGCCCTCTGTCATTTCACGCTCGACGCGGCGGAAGCCTGGAAAGAGCGCGGCATCTGCATCAATGTCGCCGATCCTGACATTGTCAGCACAGGCATTATCCGTCAGGGCAACATCGTGGTCGACAAACTGTGCGACTGGTTTTTCCGTCCGGTCATCAACACGCCGGAGCAAGGAGCAGCCACCATGCTGGCCGCTGCGCTCAATCCGGAATTCGAGGGCGTGACGGGGTGTTATTTCAAGAGAAAAAAAATACGGAACAGGAGAAGAAGTTTCCACACCAACATGAAGGAGCGCGAATTGCTGCGGCGCATCACCCGCGAAGCATTGCAACGCAATCACATAGAACTATGATACAGCCTGCATTTCTCCGGCCTGGCGACACGGTGGCCATCGTGGCACCCGCGCGCAAAATCACCCCACAGGAGATTGCACCCGCCGTGCACCTGCTCGAAGGGGCTGGTTACCGTGTTCACTACGATGACCGGCTTTTTGCAGAAGAGCATCAATTTGCAGGCCCGGATGCCCTGCGCGCCGCCTACATCCAAGAGCAACTCGACAACCCCGACATCAAAGCCGTTTGGTGCGCCCGCGGTGGATACGGATCTGTCCGCATCATCGACCGCCTCGATTTCCGCGGCCTCGCCGAGCACCCTAAATGGATCTGCGGTTTCAGCGACGTCACCGTCTTCCACTCGCACCTGCACCGCCATCTCAACATGGCCACACTCCATTCGGCCATGCCCCTGAACGTGCACGAAGGCGAGTTTGAAAGCCCCGCCAACCAATCCCTGCTGGCGGCCCTGAGCGGAGAACCACTGCGCTATGAAATTCCCGCACACCCTTTCAACAGACCCGCACCCGTGCACGCACCCGTCGTCGGCGGCAACATCTCCATGCTCTACTCCCTGCTCGGTTCCCCCTCCGACCTCGATACCGAAGGCAAAATCCTCTTCCTTGAAGACCTTGACGAATACCTGTATCATATCGACCGCATGATGGCCAACCTCGACCGCAATGGCAAACTGCGCCATATTGCAGCCTTGTTGGTGGGACATCTCAGCGAAATGCACGACAACACGATTCCCTTCGGCAAAAACGCTGAAGAAATCGTGGCCGAATATGCCTACAAATACGACTTCCCCTGTTTCTTCAACTTCCCCGCCGGACACCTGCCCGACAACCGCGCCATCCGACTTGGGGTTGAAATGCAAATAACACCGTCTGACAAAAACACAATCACCAAAAATTAACCTCAGCCATGCGCACCTGCGATTTATTGATGAAAATCTGCCGCTTCAAGCCGGTCGGCATCGACCCTTTTACCACCAAGAAATGCGTCGTCATCATGGCACCACACACATCATACGTGGATTTCTTCTTAGGACTGATGATGATCCGACATCTTAATCTCAAGATGGTGATGGTGATGAAGAAGGAGTTTTTCTTCTTCCCATTAGGCTCAATCTTACGCCGCATCGGTGTGATACCCGTGGATCGGCAACATGCCCGCCACTTTGCGGAATTTGCCACCAACGTGGTCAAAAACCGCGACGAAGTGGCGCTCATCATCTGCCCTGAGGGCACACGCGCATACATGAACCGCTGGAAAAAAGGATATTATCAAATCGCCGTGAATGCCGGCGTACCTATCGGACTTAGCCACATAGACTTCCGCACCCGCACGTTGGGCATAGGACAACTGTACTATCCCACAGGCGACTATGAGAAGGATCGGGGTGAAATCGAGAAGTACTACAATGGCATGCACGGATTCCGCAAAGGCAAATTCAACCTGGAAAACGAACCCGTGACCCACCACGAGTGGGAGCAGAACTAACAACGCTTGCCGTTCAGGAAATATTGGTCCACCTTGTTGCTTCCGAAAGCATAACTCATATAGTATATGGTATCCATCGGCTTGGTGATGTAGAAGTTCGCCTTCTTGCCCTTGGTGATGGTTCCCAATTGTTCGTGCTCGCCCAAGGCGTATGCCGTGTTAATGGTCGTGGCATTGATAGCCTCCTCGGTGAGCATCTTGTACATGACAGAACCCATGGCGACCACAAGTTGCATATTGCCGGAAGGACATGAGCCTGGGTTGAAGTCGGAAGCCAAGGCGACGGGCAGGCCCGCCTCCATCATGCGGCGTGCAGGGGCACATTGCATACCCAGGAAGAACGCAGCACCCGGCAGGATGGTCGGCATAGTCTCGCTGCCCAACAAAGCGGCAATTTCCTCCTCCCCTGTGTATTCCAGATGATCAACAGAGAGAGCGTTGTACTTGACCCCCACTTGGATGCCGCCGGAACAAGCCATCTCGTTGGCGTGAATTTTCGGACGCAGGCCGTATTTGATGCCCTGCATCAGCATGCGCTCTGTCTGCTCACACGTAAAGAAACCCTTGTCACAGAAGACATCGATGTAGTCGGCCAACTCTTCGGACGCGACCATCGGGATCATCTCGTTGATAATGAGATCCACATATTCATCAGGATTATCCTTGTATATCAAGGGCACGGCGTGCGCACCGAGAAAGTTGGCCTTGATAGTCATGGGCGATTTCTCCTTAAGACGACGGATAACACGCAACATTTTCAACTCATCCTCCGTGGAGAGGCCGTAGCCGCTCTTGATTTCCACACCGCCCGTGCCAAAGGAAGCCATCTCCTCCAAGCGCGCCCATGCGGCGTCAAACAACTCCTCCTCGGATGCTTCGTGCAAACGCTGCGCCGAATTGAGAATTCCGCCGCCACGTTTCGCTATCTCCTCATAACTCAACCCTTTGATCTTGTCAATATACTCAACCTCGCGGCTGCCCGCATAGACTATATGCGTGTGCGAATCGCAGAAAGAGGGGAACACCATGCGTCCCGTGGCGTCAATCTCCTCGATATTCTCCTTTATACGCGACAACTTGGCCGCCGTCAATTCCTCCATCGGACCGAAATCCTTGATCTTATCGCCTTCGGTAAGCAAATAAGCATTCTCAATAATCGGCAACACCTGCATATCCTTGCCAGCGCGCCACTTCACGGACTTCGTCTCCGCCTGAACTAATTGCTTGATGTTTTTTACGAGTAAAGACATTTTATTTTTATTAAACTATTAAACTATGAAATTATTAAACTATGACTATGAATTATGAAAATTTATCCAATTACCGGATTTTAGGACCTGTTAGAACTGTTTATGGAAAACATCTTCAATCATCTATTAACTATTATCTATTTTTAGTCTCTGATGTCGTACCCGAATTTTCGCATGAGCAGTTCGCTGTTGCGCCAGTCCTTGAGCACTTTGACCGAGAGGTCGAGGTAGACGTGTTTTTGGAGGAAATCCTCGATGGAGGCGCGGGCATCAATGCCCAGTTTCTTGATGGCACTGCCCTTGCTGCCGATGATAATGGCTTTCTGGGTGGTGCGCTCCACATAGAGCATTGCACCAATACGCACGATGTCCTCTTCTTCCTTGTAGCTCTCCACGACTACCTCCACACTATACGGGATCTCCTTCTTGTATTGCAGGAGGATTTGTTCGCGTATCAGCTCGGAGACAAAGAAGCGCATGGGGCGGTCCGTAAGAGCATCCTTGGGGAAATAGGGCGGATTGAGGGGCAGCAAGCTGACAATGCGTTCGCGCAACTCATCAATGTGCAGCCCTTTCAGCGCCGAGATTGTGAAAACATCGGCATCCGGAAAAATCGATTCCCAGTAGGCGCGCGCCTCTTTGACCTGCACCTCATCGTATTTATCTATTTTATTGATAATTAAAACGATTGGTATCCCAAGTTTTTTGATATTCTCCACCAAATCCTCATTATATCGCGTCTCGCCGCACTCGATAAGATAGAGGATGATGTCGGCGTCCTGAAGGGAGTCCGTCACGAAACGCATCATCATCTTCTGCATCATATAGGCAGGGTCGAGCACGCCGGGCAGGTCAGAATAGACAATCTGGAAGTCGTCGCCGTTGACGATGCCCTTGATACGATGGCGCGTAGTCTGCGCCTTGGAGGTCATGATGGAGATTTTCTCGCCGACTAATTGGTTCATCAAGGTGCTTTTGCCCACGTTGGGGTTGCCGATGATGTTGACGAAGCCGGCCCTGTGTTGTTCAGTATTTTCTATTAAGGGTATATTATTCATGTAATCTGTCTTTTATAGCTCAAGGTTCATAGTACTGCAAGGAAGGTTCACTGCCGTCCGAGGGGAAGAGCAGGTAGCTGAAATGGTTCAGCCAGTCCCCAATATTAAAGAAGTGTGAGCTGTCCGAGAGGGCAAGCTCTGCAGGGGTGTGGCGATGTCCATAGATGAAACAATCGACAGGCTCCGTTTCGAGCAGCTTGCGCGCGTATTGCACCTGAAACTCCCGTTCCCCTTGAAAGGTGAACAATGATTCGTCGTGGGAAGCACGGCTCTTGCGGGAGAAGAACTTGGCGATGGCAAAGGCTTGCCGAGGGTGCAACATGCTATACAAAACCCTGTTGGGCTTAAAGGCAAAAACGTGCTTGATGAACAGGTAACGACGTTGTTTTCCTCCAATACCGTCTCCATGCCCAATCACGCAACGTTTGCCGTTGATGTCGAAAACCTGCTGCTGGTAAAAGACCTTGCAGCCAAAAGAACGGGTGAAATAATCCTGCACCCACATGTCATGGTTCCCCGTGAAATAATATATTTCCGTGCCGTTTTCATGCAGTTCCGACAGTATATTGAAGAGTTTGAAATAGCCTTTGGGCACTACGTCCTTGTATTCAAACCAGAAGTCGAACATGTCACCAAGCAAGAAAACATGCTTGAGAGAGTCACGGTGTTGCCGAAGCATATCGACAAGCATCTTTTCCCTTGTCAGACTGTCCACGCCGGAGGATGCGCCAAGATGGGCGTCGGAGACGAACAGGGCTGTACCCTCAATGACAGTTGGGTGCTGGAAGTCTGGCTTTTCCATCGTTAAAATCTATTAATCCAATCGGCCACTTCGACGGCGGGAATGTTGTTCATGCACTTGAAATGTTTGCGGGGACACTTCTTGTGACCTAATTTGGCGCAGGGGCGGCAGGCTAAAGGACAGACCTCGAAATTGCGGAAAAGGTGACGGTCGCCGGGCATATAGGGATACATGCCAAACTCCGGCACGGTGTTGCCCCAGAGCACAGCGGTGGGTTTCCGGAATGCAGCGGCAATGTGCATCAGTCCTGTGTCGCCGGTGATGACCGCATCGGATTGCTTGAGGATGGAGCACGATTGATAGAGGGAGTATTTGCCGCAGCCGTTGTAGGCGCGGTCGCCAAGAGCGTCCACAATCTCCTCGCCTGTCTCGAACACGTCCTTCCCGCCCAACAGCATGACAGGCTTGTGCAGGATGCTGCCAATCTCGATAACCTTGCGAGTGGGAATGCGCTTGGTAGCGTGCGCACCCGCAAGCACGATGGCCACAAAACCATCCTCAAAGACCATCGGCAGGTCATCCTCGTCAAATTCACCATCTGTAGGGATATGAAACTCAAGGCCTTTTTGGTCGTTATGTACATCCAATCCTACCACAGACTCGAAATAGCGATCAACGATGTGCTGATCGGGCAGGACATTCAACTTGAACGCGACATTCAGGAACTTGCGGAAGTTGACTTTCGGGAAAGAAGAGGAGGGGACGTGCAATTTGCGCACCACTTGGCGGGAACGGTGGTTACCCTGCAAGTCGACGACAAAGTCGAAATTCTCAGCTTTCAGATCTTGGATGGAATCTTGCATGTTATCGGCATCGTAGAGATGCAACTTATCCACAAACGGGTTGCAGGCCATCACGGATTCCATCTGTTTTTTGGTGAGGTAATGCAATTCGACACCGGGCACTTGTTCCTTCACGGCGCGTACCACGGGCGTGGTCAGCACAATGTCACCGATGGAACTGAGTCGGACAATCAGTATTTTGATTCTCGACGGGGGTTGTATATCATCCATAGTATTAATAATTTACAATATAGGGTTGATGTTTTTTCCAAAATGGGTGTTCACCGGATTGGCATAGATGCGCAGCAAGTTGTGCATCATCTTGTCGAGAGCGACATCACGCACGACGGCTTTTTTTTGCAAATAGGCCTGGAACTTTTCGCGCTCCTCATCCGTGTATTTTTCGCGATACTCGTCACTGCCGGTCATGAAGTCGTGGGCAATGAAATTATTGGGGTAGAGTTTGTAGTTCTGATAGATTTGCTTGTCAATGAGTTCGCAGACGCTGTGAAGTTTGTCATTATTGTTGAGGTTGGCGGGAATGCCGTCCAATTCCGTATCCAAGGGTTTACCGATGACAAGGCTAATGCGTCCCTTGTCTCCGAAGATGCCCTGTTTGATGCTTTCGAAATCCTCGCCAGGCCGTTTTTGGTAATGCTGACCGTTTGCGGTGAGGGCGAGTTCGCGGGCCTTGAGGGAATCGCAAGGCTCGTATTCATAGGAAACAGTCACCGGTGTGATGCGCAGACGGCGAATGGTTTCCATCACATCGGATGTGTCGCTCAAGGTGATCATCTTGAGGAGTCCCTGCTTGGTATAGTCGTAGCCATCCTTGGTACGCCCGTCGCGCTGGGCAATCCACACGGACTCGTTCTCCTTGAAAATGCTGCGCTGGATGTAGGCGGAAAGATGCCGAGAATCGATGATTTTCTCGCGCAGAGAACCTGAACGTTTGACTAAAATCATCTTGTTGAGGCGCGCCACCTCGCCCAACACCGGCGTTTTAATGAGGTTGTCGCCGACGGCGATCTTGGAGCTATGCCTGTTCTCTTGGAAAAAATAGAGTTGCAGCAAAGCGGAATCAAAGGTGATATCGCGATGATTGGCGATATAGAGGTAAGCCTTGTCTGAGTCAACGTGCTCCATGCCCCTAAACTCGACGCCTTTCGAGGATTGGTTGGTGAAAACCTCAATGAAGCGACGAATAAAGTCGGCCTGGACATCGTCAATGCCGTTGTATTTGTCAAAATCGCGACGGAAATCGTCGATGGAGTAATCTGGCAGACATTTGAGGATCGCGTCTTGGAAACGGGTGTCATCCATAAGTCGGAGGTAGGCCGCGTGCGCCTCTTCTTCGTTATAGGGTCTTATGTCGTCAAAATTTTCCATCACAGTTTTTCGAGGGTGCAAAGATACAAAAAAAGAATGGACGGTGCGCGGGAAAATCGCGGCGCGGGAGAACCATGAGACGGGGTTGTGCGTTGTTCGCCGCGAAACGGGAGTGGCGTTCGACGAGCGCGCGTGAGGGATTGCAGCAGAAATGATTTTGGCGAAAATGGGTGCCCTGGCGAGACGGAGGTTCCGCTTGACGCTTCGCGTCTCGCGGAATGGTGGTGGAATCTAAGCCAAAATCATTGGAGTGAAAAGCCCGACGGTGCGACGGCGGAAACATCTGGTTATATGCGTGATTGTAGAGACGCAATGCATTGCGTCTCTACGGAACGAATGTGATTTTCCGACGCCGCACCGGCACGCCCAAATAAAAAAAACAAAAGCCCTGATCTGTGCCATCAGGTATATAATTTCCAAATTTTTTTCGGAACAAGTTGTATGATGATACAATTTTATTATTTTTGCACTGATGAAAAAGATAATCGCATATAAGAACTATTATAGAGAGTTTATGTCAAAACTCTCTGATATTGAGCGTTCTAAAATCAAGCGAGCCTTGCTGCTTTTTGAGACAGAAGACAAGATTCCGCAACATTACATCCATTACATCCGTGATGGTTTGTATGAATTTCGGGTGAGTCACGGGAACAAAGAGTTTCGATTGTTCTTTATCTATGACGGGGAACAAATAGTTGTACTTTTTAACTGTTTCACAAAAAAATCGCAGAAGGCACCCAAACGAGAAATTGAAAAGGCCATAAAATTAAAGGAGGACTATAAAAATGAAAAGAAAAAAGGAAATATTTGATGTGAGTGCCGAATTGGAACGTGAATTCGGCCCAAAAGGTTCTGAAAGTAGAAAGCAGGCGGAAGACAAGGCGTGGGAGGAGTACAACGCACAGATTCTATTGGATGCGAGAAAGAATGCCGGACTGACCCAGCAGGAACTTGCCGAACGGATTGGTGCAGACAAAGGATATGTATCCCGTGTAGAGCGCGGGCTGATAATTCCCTCCGTCTCAACACTTTATCGCATTGCCGCTGCTATGGGACTGACGGTGGAGCTGCGACCGGCGTAAGATTTTGTTTTCCACAAAACACCGGTAGGTGTAGCGTGTTTAACGTAGCGTGTTTTCAATATGATCCATAAAATCACCCTTCTGCTCTGCGACACGTACCCCGGACTGCTCCCGGAGAGCATCCCGAGTCACGAATCGATGTTCTATGATCTGTTCCGACCCGTCAACCCCGACCTCACCTTCGACATCTGCCGGGTAATGGACGGCGAGTTGCCCGAACGGTTCGAGTCCGACACCCTGTACATCATTCCTGGGTCCAACAACGCCGCCTACGACGACCTGCCGTGGATTTTCACGTTACAGGACTGGATTCGGGAGGCCGCTGTGCGGAAAGTGCCCCTCGTCGGCATCTGCTTCGGGCACCAGATTATCGCGCAGGCGTTAGGCGGGCGCGTGGAGCGTTTTGCAGGCGGCTGGGGCGTGGGCATCCGCGAGATAGAGGTGCTGGACCCCGATCTACTCGCCTATTTCCCCGACCGCAAGATACGCCTCATCGTCAACCACCACGACCAGGTGCTGCAGCTTCCAGAAAGCGCGAAAAACCTCGCCACCAGCGGTTTCTGCCGCTACGAGGGCTTCCGCATCGGCCACCACATTCTCACTTTCCAAGGTCATCCGGAGTTTACGGTGGACTACGAACGCCACCTCATCCTCAACCATTCCGAGAACGAGGACAATGCGGTGAAACGGCGGGCGTTGGGGACGTTGGAGGCGATGCGACCGCAAGGAAGGACGGTGGCGGAGTTTTTGCTAGGGTTCTATGCCTGATATAAATCCGGTGAAAAAATTGCAATTATCTGTCGTGGCGTCAAATTATTTTTTATTTTTGCACCGCGTAAAAATACTCAATCTATTGAGTAAAATGTATCAATATGTATAAAAAGATTGAATATCAGATTATTAAATCAAGACTTAAAGAGCCGAGACGCTTCATCCAAGTGCTGATGGGTCCTCGACAAGTGGGAAAATCAACAGTGGTGAAACAAGTGCTGCAAGACTATGAAGGGGAGTATTTGTTCTACTCTGCGGACAATGTGCCCGCAACGAGCAGCGCTTGGATCTCCGATTGCTGGGCGACTGCGAGACGGCTGATGGTTGCCAAGAAACTGAAAACTATATTGTTAGTGATTGACGAGATACAAAAAATCTCTAACTGGAGCGAAGTGGTGAAAAAAGAATGGGACGACGACAGTTTTCACGATTCGGATATCAAGGTGCTGCTCCTTGGCAGCAGTCGGGTACTGCTGGAAAAAGGACTTTCGGAGTCTTTGGCAGGACGTTTTGAGGAAATCCGGATGACACATTGGAGTTATCCCGAAATGAAAGAATGTTTTGGTTTCACGCTTGAACAATACCTTTATTTCGGCAGCTATCCCGGCGCGGCACCGCTGATAAATGACGAGGACCGTTACCAACAGTACATCCAATCTTCTATCATTGATACCACCATCAACAAAGACATACTGATGGACACTCCCATCAGCAAACCGGCACTGCTACGACAGACGTTTGAGTTAGGTGCGGCCTATTCGGGACAAATACTCTCCCTGAACAAAATGTTGGGTTCCCTGCAAGATGCCGGCAACACCACCACGTTGGCCGGATACATCAACCTCCTAAATGAAAGCGGTTTGCTCTGCGGGCTTCAGAAGTTCAGCATGGATGCCGCACGCAGAAAGGCCAGCATTCCGAAATTCCAGGTTTACAACAACGCCCTGAAAACGGTGCTCAGTCCGTTCACTTTTGAGCATGCTCTTCTTGACCGCAAGGCGTGGGGTCACATTTTCGAATCAGGGGTCGGAGCCTATATTGTCAGTCAAGGCTTTGCCCATCGCTTTGAGGTTTATTATTGGCGGGAACGCAACAATGAGGTTGATTTCGTCCTTAAGAAAAAAGGAACCACAGTTGCGCTTGAAGTGAAAAGCAACGCGGAGAAGAGCAACACCGGACTACAGAAATTCAAGACGATGTTTCAACCGAAGGAAGTCCTTGTTATTGGCGAAGGCGGTCTTCCCGTAGAGGAATTTCTGGCAATGGATTTGCGGAAACTGTTTTGATATCCGCGCAAAACAACATCCGAAATAAAATTGTACCTTTGCCATTTCAAAAAAACACCAAAACTATGCTGCAAATCGGAACGAAAGCCCCGTATTTCGAGGGCGTTGACGAAAACGGGAACACCGTGAAACTGAGCGACTTCGCCGGGAAGAAACTCGTGCTATACTTCTACCCCAAGGACAGTACGCCCGGCTGTACCGCCGAGGCCTGCGACCTGCGCGACAACTACCAGCGCTTCCTCGCATTGGGCTACGAGGTCTTGGGCGTAAGCCGCGACTCCGCCGCCTCGCACCAGCGGTTCATCGCCAAATATGAGCTGCCCTTCCACCTCATCGCCGACACCGACCTCACCATCCTCAAGGCCTACGAGGCGTGGGGCGAGAAGAAGATGTACGGCAAGGTGACCGAAGGCACGCTGAGAACGACCTACGTCATTGACGAACAAGGGGTTATCGTGGATGCCATCGGAAAGGTGAACACGAAAGCGCACACGGAACAGATTTTGAAATAGGCAGGACAGTACAATAAAAAAAGTAATGTCACGGGAAAAGGAGATATACAAGGTAACGTTGGTGGGGTCGGCGGGCAATGTTGCCCTGATGACCTTCAAATTCATCGCCGGGGTGCTCGGCAACAGCGCGGCAATGCTGGCAGACGCCGTGCATTCGATGTCCGATTTTATCACCGACCTGCTGGTGCTGGTATTCGTCAACATCAGCTCGAAGCCGCAGGACAAGTCGCACGACTACGGCCACGGCAAGTTCGAGACGCTGGCCACCTTCTTTGTCGGGCTGGCGCTGGTAGCCGCCGCCACGGGCATCATCGTCTCGGGGGCCGTGAAGCTGGCCGACTGGCTCAAAGGAGCCCAGTTGGAGGCCCCGGGCAAGCTGGCCTTGTGGGCGGCATTGATCTCCATCCTCGTGAAGGAGGGCATTTACCAATACACCATACGCAAGGGAAAATCTCTTGATTCGCAAGCGGTCATTGCCAACGCCTGGCATCATCGCAGCGACGCGCTCTCGTCGGTGGGGGCGGCCATCGGCATCGGCGGCGCCATCCTGCTCGGCGACCGTTGGACCATACTCGACCCGTTAGCCTCCATCGTGGTGGGCGCAATGCTGGTCAAGGTGGCCGTGGACCTGCTCAAGGGCAGCGTGAACGAGCTCACGGAGTGTTCGCTGCCTGAGGAAACCGAACGCGAGATTGAGACCATCATCACCTCCTTTCCGGACGTGACGGACCCGCACAACCTGCGCACGCGGCGCATCGGCAACCGCATCGCCATCGAGGCACACATCCGTATGGACGGAAACCAGTCGTTGCAAACGGTGCACGCGCGCACCACTGACATTGAACGGAAACTCAAGGAGCGTTTCGGCGCGGACACGCACGTGACGCTTCACACCGAACCGATAAAAGAGAAACGTTAGGGTTAACTCACTCACAATGCTCCCAACGGACTTCGCGTTTCAGGACAGATGGTGGATTGCCGCCAATCACCAAGTTTTCGCCTTCAAAAGAGGATTTTATCACGGAGCCGGCTGCTACAACAGAATTGTCGGGCACCCCGGCACCTTTCAGCAACATGCACTTGCATCCCACCCAAACATGGTTGCCCAGCACAATGGGTCGGTCGGAGTTGATGCGCTCCCCCGAGAAATTGTATAAAGGATGTTCATCTGTGTCCATCACGAGAACATCCCAACTCAACAAGCAATCATCACCGAAAGTGATTTCCTGGGCGCAGACGATGGTGCTTTCGGCGGTCATGTTGAAATCAGAACCGAAAGAAAGGTCGCCACGCACGGAGAGCTTGGATCCGTGTCCGATACTGGCCTTGCCACCGAAGGAAACATTTCCGCTCACCTGCCAGATTGAGCGCGAACGCTTGCGATCGTAATGGCCCACATCGCCGAACCCGATCTTGACCATGGCTGTTTTGGTGTTCTGGGGAAGAATGACTCTGCCGTGCATTTCGCGCAAAAAAGTGCGGTGTGACACAAAAACAGGCAGTTTTACAGCAGTTTTCAGCGGGAAATAGTGCAGGTTGAAACGCAAGGTTTTCGGGATTGACAAAAGGACATTCCAAAAATCAGAAACAGTCATATCAAAAAGTTTTTCGGCGGCAAAGATACACAACAATCGTGAATTTTATGTTTGTTTGCGACTCAAATCCAAACAAACTGGAATATGTTACAAATCGGAACGAAAGTCCCCGTTGAGCAGCGCCAAGCCAAAACAGGCCGGAATGACGGCCAGCAATATCAGCATTTCTGTTGTTGATGTAACGAATCAGTTATAATGTTTCCCAAAACTCCGACCCTTCAATATCTAATTTTTTCGGATCAAAGTGCGGTTCTTCGCCATTTTTTCTGGCTTGCTCATAATCGCGGAGGGCACGTAACGCCTTGGGGGAGAGCAATAATATGGCGACAATGTTAATCCAAGCCATTGCGCCCACTCCAATGTCGCCTATAGTCCAGACAATGCCGCTGCCCGTCAGGGACCCGACAAAGATGGCACCGATGGTACTCACCCGCAATATCCAGACAATGATTTTTTCTCCCCGGTCGTCACCGAAGGTCCTGTCGGCGCGTTCCAGCTCCTCGAGCCGCTCCGGGTGCTTTTTGTAGATGCGACGGCGCCAGCGGTTGAAAATGTAAACGAGGTTGGTTTCGGCATAGTAATAGTAAGCCATGATGGTGGTGAAGGCGAAGAAAAAGAGGGCGATAGAGATAACCATGTCGCCCGCACGCGGCCCTATCACAGTACCGAGAGCACCCGTAGTGTAAAACACTCCCGGCTCGCCCACCGGGGCGTTGGGGTTCTGCTGCAAATAGGTGACAACAGCCTCTCCACCCGCCACGGGGGTGACACTCTCAATGACATTATATGTGCGACAGGCCAGTATCATCACGGCTGTTGCCGTGCAGACCAGCAGGGTGTCGATATAGACCGAGAAGGCCTGCACCAAACCCTGCTTGACAGGGTGATTCACTTTGGCAGCTGCCGCCACAATGGCGCCTGTGCCCTGTCCCGCCTCGTTGCTGTAAATGCCGCGCTTCACACCCCAGGCGATGGTACTGCCCAACAGGGCTCCACCCACCTCGTTGACCCCCACAGCCCCACGCAGCATCTGCATGAAGACCTCGGGCACTATGCTGTAATGCGCCGCAAGTACCACGAGGGAAAGGATGATATAGATGATCGCCATGAAGGGAGCCACAATCTGTGCCACATTGGCGATACGCTTCACACCGCCGATGATGACTAATGCGATAAGGGTTGCCACGACAACTCCAATGATCCATGTCTCCACGCCGAAGGAGCGCGAGCAGGCGAGCGCGATGCCGTTGCATTGTACCGGGGGCAGGAAAACACCGCAGGCCACTGCCGCCAGCACAGCGAAGACCATGCCAAAGAAAGGGCTGTGGAGACCCTTCTCGATATAATATGCCGGACCGCCACGGAACTGCCCGTTATGGTCCTCCTTGTAAATCTGCGCTAATGTTGCTTCAACGAAGGCGCTCCCCGCACCGACGAAGGCAATGATCCACATCCAGACGATGGCACCCGGCCCGCCGAACCCAATGGCAGTGGCCACCCCCACGATATTGCCCGTACCCACGCGGCCTGAGAGAGCCATGGCGAAAGCCTGGAACGAGGATATGCCTGATTTTTTCTTGTCCTTCCCCACGCTCCCGAAAAGCAGACGCACCATCTCACCAAAGCGACGCACCTGCACAAAGCGTGTCCGAAGCGAGAAATAGAGTCCCGCCAGCAGGCACAGACCCACCAGTGCCGGACTCCATACCCAACTGTACACCGTGTTGATAACAGTTGTAATATGCAAAGTATCCAATAAAACCATCGACCCTTACATTTGCAGCCGCAAAGATACATTTTTTCGTAAGCTCACAAGATTGTAAACGATAAAAATACGATTGAAAAAAAAAGACTTCAAAGCAAGGTGTCTTAAAGCAGGTAATATATTTTCATACCTTTTATCTTTTCAATCCCGCAAAATCACAAAATAATCCAATATGAAAAAACGGGCGCCGACCGCGATGGGTCAGCGCTCGGTTTGAGGAAATTGTGGAGACGTTTCATGAAACGACTCTACGCGGGAAATTTGACAACACTGAATCTATTCCGCAAAAGTTATAACTTTTACGGAATAGATTCAAAAAAGTTATATTTTTGCATTGTTAAACATCAGCGAGTTATGATAAATCGATTTTTATATAAAACACTGAACGACAAGTTGTTCAAAGAAAAAATCATCATTCTGACAGGTGCCCGTCAGGTGGGGAAGACCACGTTGCTGCGACAAATTGTGCAAGGCAGAAACGACTGTCTCTGGTTGAATGGTGATGAACTACAGACGCAGAACCTCTTCAATAATGGCTCTGCAGACAGACTGTTGTCTGAATTTGAGGGCCATCGCATAGTTGTATTGGACGAAGCACAACGTATTCAAGACATAGGTCTGCGGCTGAAATTATTAGCCGATTCAGGAAGCGATATACAGGTGGTTGCCACCGGCAGTTCCTCGTTCGATCTGGCCAATCAAGTGAACGAGCCGCTTACCGGGCGCAAATGGGAGTTCCAGATGTTTCCTTTGTCGCTTGGGGAGATGGTGATGCATCACGGCAAACTCAAGGAAATGAGGATGCTCCCCAAACGCGTTGTTTACGGTTATTATCCGGAAGTGGTGATGAATGACGGGAACGAAAAAGAAATACTTAAACTATTGACAGACGCATACTTATATAAAGACATTTTGGCTTGGGAGAACATCAAGCATCCGGACAAGTTGCAGACACTTCTGCGCGCATTAGCCTACCAAGTGGGATCGCAGGTTTCCTTCAACGAGTTGGCTCAGATGTGCTCGATGGATGCCAAAACAGTGGAACGTTACATCGTTCTATTAGAGCAGTGCTACATCATTTTCAGGTTGCCTTCATACGCCCGTAATCTTCGCCACGAGCTCAAGTCAAGCCGAAAGATCTATTTCTACGACAATGGAATCCGTAATTCATTGATTGCGGACTTCACCGCGCCGGAAATCCGGCAAGACATAGGGGCGTTATGGGAGAACTTTGTTATAGCCGAGCGGATGAAGAGCAATGAATATGGCAGGAGATGGGTGAACCGGTTTTTCTGGCGCACCAAACAGCAGCAGGAGATAGACTATTTGGAAGAGAGCGACGGAAGACTCCACGCTTTTGAAATCAAATGGAACCCGAAGTCCAAGGCCAAACTGACCAAAACATTTGCAAACGCCTATCCCGAAGCAGATTTTCTGGTGGTCACCCCAGACAATATTGCGGAATTTCTGATTTCAAAGGATCCTGATGTGAAAGAGCTACTATAGGAGCGAAACATAAGGCATTTTGGCTTAGCGAGGCAAAACCCGGGCGTGATTGAATTTAGGTCACGTCCGGTTTGGGGATTGTAGAGACGTTTCATGAAACATCTCTACGGGGGTTCCGTACACATCTATCAATGTTTGAGGTATGGGTGTATGGCATAGTATTGTGCTTCGCCCAACGCATCTGCCTCGTCCGCCTTGCTGTGGTATTGTGGCGGGACAAGTTCGCAGAAGGAATCTCCGATTTCGTCGTGGAAGCCGTATCCGCAAGGCCAGCACCACGCCATTATCTGCACCACGCGCGGCATCATCGCTTCCAGCATATCGTTCTTCACAAGGAACTTCAACATGGAGCGGAGATTGCTGATGGCAGAATAAAAGAACTGAACCAATCACAATAATCAGTTCTCTTTAGAAAATTCAGCATACAGTGCCAATCCTTTCTCAGTAAGGTAATAGGCTTGGTCTGGGCGTTTCGGAGCATCAGGATAGAGCATTTGAACATACCCGTTTTCCATAGATGGAACAAGATAACGTTTGCGGAAATTATCCTCTCCTTTTAATTGAAGAGATACCATTATTTCATTAGCAGAAATCGTATTCCCACGAACCGCTAAAACCACTTTTTTTATCTTACCATCTACTTCACCTCTTACTTCACCTTCTTCTTGTACTCTTTCTTGTACTTCTGGTCGCCAAAGAACAACCCGAAAATCATCATCTTGGTGGAATTCCGGTTTACGGAGTCCATAGTCCAAACAATGGTCGATTATATCGGTGGTGCCCGTTCCCATTTGTTCTATATAGCCGGAAAGATAAACGGGATGAGCAAGAACGGGATTGACCGGATTGGAAGTGTGCTCCTTGTTCAATTTCGCGATAGTCATTCCTTGTGGAAGTTTGCCTGGGTTCCAAACTTCCAAGCGGTCTTTGAACAACATCACCTGCACGCTGCTGAGGAATAATTTGATGCGGTTCATTTGTTATTTCAAAAAGATAATTCCAGCCGCAAA
>DBYW01000028.1 GCA_002311645.1 Bacteroidales bacterium UBA1176 | reverse complement strand
ACCAGTGGCAAAGGTGCTTGGGATGAAGATGATTTGGAAACCAAAGCGGCCTGCGGAATAAGCGCCGACGGTGACATCAACATCAGTGGCGGCACCCTGGACCTGACCTCCACCGGTTCGGGCGGCAAGGGCATGAAGTGCGACAGTGTGATGACCATCAGCGGCGGCGACATCACCATTTCCACCAGCGGCGGCCTATATTATAACAACGGCACGACGGAAAACACCAACTATACTGGCAACACCGACCACATAAACAGCGACTACTACTCGTCGCCCAAGGGCATCAAAGCCGGTTTGAAGACGCAGGTGGGCAACAGCTACACATACAGCGGCGGCCTGGTCATCAGCGGTGGCAACATAAAAGTGACCACCACTGGCCGCAATGGCGAAGGCATCGAGAGCAAGAACACGTTGGATATAACGGGGGGCGAAGTCTATGTCAACGCTTACGATGACGGCATCAATTCGGCGCGGGATATGACCATCACCAATGGTTATATCTATTCCCGCTCCAACAACAACGACGGCATGGATGCCAATGGCAACCTTTACATCAATGGTGGACTTGTTTACGCCATCGGCTCACGTTCACCCGAGTTGGCGCTCGACGCCAACAGCGAAGAGCAGAAGAGAATCTACATCAACGGCGGCGTCATCATCGCTGTGGGAGGCATCGAAAACGGCAGCTCCATCAACCAACCCTATATCCAGACTTCATCTGTCAGCGGAAACAACTGGTACACCGTGACTTACGGCGACAACGCCGTGGCGTTTTATACACCCTCCATCAGCACTGGCGGTGGTCCTGGCGGCGGCCCCGGTGGCGGCCCCGGTGGCGGCGGCTCATCCACCTTCATCTCCGCCCCCTCAACGCCATCGCTCGCCACTGGCAACAACGTCAGCGACGGCACTTCCTATTTTGAAGGGAACTGCTATGTCAGCGGTTCCGGCGGTGACGACACCGGCATCAACGAACATGACATGGAGGATGTCACCATCAAGAGTCTAAACGGCAATATCATTGTCGAGGGCTGTGAAAATTGCACAGTGAGCGTATTCAACATGGAAGGCCGTCGGGTTGGCGACCGCGGACTCGCTCCCGGTGTTTATGTCGTCAAAGTCGGCGACCGCCCTGCGCGGAAAGTTGTCGTGACGAGGTAGCGCTGCCAGGGTGCGACGCTTTCCTGCGTCGCACCCCTCCCGCTTCCCAGCGTCACAAACAACCCGCTAATCGGCAATATCAAGAAAATGTTGCTGAGCACCGACTGGAGCATACAGCAGGTGGCCGACGCGATGGGATTTCCTGACCAGGCCTCGTTAGGGCAGTTCTTCAAGCGCAACGAAGGTGTCTCCCCGTTAGCGTTCAGGAAGAGTTTCAGGAAGATGGTCGTTCGTTTTTTTCTTCCTCAGCTTCCACTCACCGCCGAGGGCGATATGCCGTATTTTTGCTTGAAGATGCGGCTGAAATGGGTGGGGTTTTCGAAGCCGAGACTGTAGGCCACATCGGCGACTGACATTTGCGAGGATTGGAGCATTTGGCGGGCTTTCGAGAGACGTTTTTCCCGAATCCATTTGGCGGGACTCTCGCCGTAGATGCTCTGGAAGTCGCGTTTGAAGCTGGAGAGCGACCGACCGGAGAGGTAAGCCAACTCTTCGAGCGATATGGGAGAAGTGTAGTTTTCCTCCACCACGCGGTGGACATCGACCTTGACGGGATGGCGCAACAGGAGCATCTGGCGGAAGATGTTCTTCGAGCAGTCCATCACGTTGAAAAGCAGTTCCATCACCTTCAGGCGCAAGAGCCCGGGGCTGACTTGCGACGGGTCGTTGAAGTAAGGAGCCAGCGACCAGCAGTAAGCCACGAGTCGGTCGCTCATAGGTGAAACTTGTGCGACCAGTTCCTCTGTCATCGGAGGCACGTTGATTTGCTGCGAGGTTAAGAAATCCTTCAGCAGTTCGTCATTGATGGCGAACAACAGACTCTCGAAGAGTCCGGTTTCGGGCGAGCCGTGCTTCTCATAGCTGACGCTGTGAGCCTTGCGCAGCAGAATCATCTCGTTCTTGCCCACAGTCCACGTCTGTCGGCCACAAGCCAGTTTCACGCTTCCACCCAACACCACATAGAGAAGATGCTGTTCAAGGAAGAATGTGCCGCTTTCGCCAGCCGTCACGATGCACTGGTCAATGATGCTGCCGCCGTCAAGCCGTAGCGACGACGTGGTGCAGTTGCCGCTGATCAGAGCCGAAGGGAATTTCGTTATCTTTGTCATACAAACAATTTGGTCTGCAAAATTAGTAAAATCTTGCAGACCAAAGAGAGTTTCAGATTACTTCACGCTGTAGATCTTGCTAACGATTTTCCACTTGCCGTTTTGTTCGGCCAAGGTGAACATGTCGTTGAATGAGCCCAGCTTGCTGAACCATGAGTCGATACGCAAGAAGGCTATGTTGCCCGCGATGTTGACATCCACCACCTCGTAGGTCACTTCCTCCTTGCCCGTCTGCTCCAGACCTTCGAAAAGGGAATTGATGGGCACAGTTGTAATCTTACCATTCTCCACCCACGACATGATGGCGTGTTCGGTAAAAGCCTGCTGGCCAATTTCACGGCTCCCTTGACGGCCAGCCTCTGCATAAAGTTCCACTGCTTCAAGGATCGCAGCCATCTTTTCATTGTTCTTGTTCATTGTTTCGTTGTTTTTATTGATTACACTTTGTTTGCTTGTTTGAGCCATCATTGTCGTTGAACTGATGCACAACAGCATGGCTAGAATCAAGACACCTCTAAGTTTCTTCATGGCCTATTTCTTGATGGTGTTTGAATTCTGGTTGTATGCCTTGGCCACGCATTTCCATTGGCCTTCAATCTTCAATAACAGTAATACGTCGGTGAAGTCGATAGAGCCGCCCCAGCCCTCTTCCAACACGCGGACGACGGCCAGCGTCTCTTCCAGTTCCAGCACGTCAATGCGGGTCTTGAACTCTTTGCCGGCACCCACGGTGTCCACATTGTGATAGAACTGTTCAATGCTGCCACGCTCGAATTTTCCGTTCAGGAAACCGAACAGGCAGGCATCTTCGGTGAATAACTCTTTGGCATACTTGCTGTTGCCTTCAGCCACACTGCGTGTGAATTTCTCGGCAGCCTCTACGACTGCGTTGTAGTCTTCAATTTTACTTCTCATTGCTACCTTTGTTTTATTCGTAAATGATTAAATTTTTCGAGTGCAAAAGTGCAACGATTTCGGCAAACAGACATTTCCATTTGGCTCAACTTTCCTTTCTTTTTCGTCCAAAATGTATGATAGGGTTCTCTGTTGTTTATATGAAAATCACAAAATAAAGGCAACTCGACTGATAGTCAAATACGGTAAAATATTGTTGTTTAATGGTTTGTGGAGATTATGCTGGTACATTGGGGTTGTTTACACACGCATCACCTATACCTCTTCCGGAACTCCGAAGGCGACATCCCCTCCTGACGCTTGAAGAACTGCCCGAAAGCCGACTGGTCCGGGAAGCCGAACTGGTCGGCAATCTGCTGATGGGTCATCTCGGTGGTAAGCAGGGCGTTCTTGATTTGGCCGATTAAAAACTGAGTTCCGTTTTCTTCCGCGAATCATTTCAACGCCCTATTATCTTTCGCCTTCTTTGCAAACTCGAACAGCGACTGCGGCAGGTGGCAGTACCCCGCGGGGTTCTTGTCGAGATAGTCCTGATGATACTCCTCCGCCGTATAGAAGTTCTCCAAGGGGAGTTTCTCCACGGTCAAGGGCTGCGGATAGCTTTTCTGCTCTTCCTGATACACCTTTTCGATTACGGGCAAATCTTCAGGATCTGTGTAATAGATGCCTGTACGATAGCGTGTTCCTTCGTCGTGCCCTTGCTTATTCAAGCTTGTCGGGTCGATGGCCTTGAAAAACATCTGCAACAGAAATTCAAGACCGACCACATCAGGATTGTATTGGACATGAACCGTCTCCGCAAAACCCGTCGTATCGGTATAGACTTCCTGATACGTCGGATTTTCGGTATGCCCGTTGGCGAATCCCACTTCCGTATCCACCACACCTTCAATCTGTTTGAAGTAATGCTCTGTTCCCCAGAAGCAGCCTCCGGCAAGGTAAATCTCTTTTTTCATTGTTGCACCCCCCTTCTGAAGACATCAAAGATACTATGGTTTGTGTCCTGCTCCTTGTCTTCAACGCCCTCGTACTTTTTCAGTTGTCTGATGGCTGGCACGACGACAGGTATGAGGATAATCTCATACGCCGTCTTCAGCACAAACTGGAACGCCATCTGGACAAACATTTCCTTTACAGAAGTTGTTCCCAGCAGGGCTATGGGGAAAAACAGAAGGGAGTCTGCCGCCTCGCCCAACACTGAACTCATGGCCAAACGACCGGCAAGCCGGCTCTTTTCTCCCCGTTGCTTCCTTCGACTCATGACATAGGCGCTGACAAAACTGCCGGCCAGGAAGGCGATGCACGATGCCACCGTGATGCGCGGTGCCAGACCGAATATGGCGTGAAATCCTTGGTTGAGCACATCGGCGGACGCCACTCCCGGAATGACGTCCACGATAGCGGCGACGACTAAAAACAGGAAGTTCAGGATGAATCCCATCCAGATGATGAGACTTGCCCACTGGAAGCCCCAAACCTCGCATACAATACGGCAAATGACATACGTGAGCGGGAAGATGAGCAAACCGCCTGTGAGAGTGAGGGAACCCACCACAATCTCTTTGGTCTCAAAAATGTTGGCCGCAATCAGGCATGCGGCAAACAGCATGCCTAACCGCAAGAAAATGACACTTACTTTTTCTGAATTTTTCAATTTCATCATAACTCTTATGATTTTGGGTTCGTATTTTTTCCGTCCGAAACTGTCACAAAAGCTGCACATCATGGAGTTTATATGACTTCTCGTTCTGTCCGCCGGGATTCACCATCACGCGCACTTCGGGCCTGTCGATGTCCTCCAGCGACCGGAACCCTGCCGAGTCCTCGACGCGGCAAAGGATGGTCTTGCCGTTCTCCAGATAGCCTTCGCTCATCGCCATCATGGCGAGTCGTTCCTCGGTGATGGTGATGCCGCTGGCGGCGAGGTCGAAAGCCTGCGGGGCAGCCAGCACATCGTCGGTCAGCGTGGGCCACGAGGTAGGGACGAACCTGAGGCCGACCCCCAACCGTCGGGCCATCTCCTCGGCCATATCGATCTCAAAGCCCCAATAGGTGCTGTCGGCTTCGCGGAAAGTGAGCGGGCGGTAGTCGCCAGTGGTGCCCACCAGCAACTCCCCGCGCTCCTGAATCCGCTGCACGGTGGGCAGTATGTCTTTATGCGGCCTGCACGAGATGAAAACCAGCGTGCAACAGACAAGGATGATGGCGAACAGCCATAGAATATTCTTTCTCATTCCTGAACACTTCCGTCCTGCGTTGCATTTTCCCCAATTAGTCATATTATCAGATGTTTTATTTCGATTTTTATTGACGCAAATGATACAAGAACGTGGTTTTTCCCTGCAGAGACATGCCATGACGCATCTCTACAACGATGTCCTATCGAAAATCTCTTTCCCAGCACCCACCTCGAAGTGGTATTTGGCAATGCCAAGGTCGAGGTGCGCGTAACCGATGATGGAGAACTTTGCCTGCGCCTCTACCCTACCGTCCTCATGCAAAACAAACTTGAACCTCTGCTGGTTCACCGCCGTCGGGGCGAGCAGTGCGGCTTCCACACCATTTAAGAACCAGTCGGGGAAACTGGCGGCTGAGGATTTGTTTACGGCCACGTCGGCGACGGTCTTCTTCTGCGGGTGCTGCACGCCTTGCGTCTTCCCATAGCCCACGGCAATGACGGCTTTCAGCTCTTCGCCCTGTTCCACGGAATAGGCCTCTTTGACTTTCTTGAAAGTGCCGCCAACCCAGCACGAATTGAGTCCAAGTGCTTGGAGAAGCAGCACCAATTTCTCGCCGTAATAACCCGCGACCTCACTGCCGCCGCTGCCTTTGGGCGCCACTACGGCAATATAGTTGCTGACTCCCTCGAATTTACCGTATTTTGGCCAGTCCACACCATTTCGGAAGGCCTTTGGTTCGTCGGTTACCAACTGGAAATGCAGACCTCCTTCGCGATTACAAAGGGCCATGCATTCTTGTATCGCCTCGATGTTTTCCGCTCCGATTGGCTTGTCGAGGTATTTCCGCACGGAGTGGCGGACCTTGATGGCTTCGATTTCGGTCATATCAGGATATTTAATTCGGCAAAGATACTCTTTTTGCGAAAACAAACAACCGCCGTAAAGGTCCAAAGCCCTGCGGCGGTCAGTCCCATTCCCCTCTGTTTGTCGGAGGCATGATATTTTAGCAACCCCATATCGGCGCAATAAATTGTTAATCAACACATTACACCAATTAGAATTCGGGGTTTTATACACTTTCCCGACTTTCAAGCCTTCCGAAATCGCTCCAGCCTGACTGCATCTTTCCGTTGTGGCAGTCGTCGATGAACTTTTTCAGGGTCCTGAAGGCGTAGTCCTCGCGTTTGGTATGATAATAATGCTGGATGCGGTCCACCTTGATGCGGCGGTAGTTCTCAGGAAAGGAACGATAATTCTTCCATGCCTGCTTGTCGGCCTTGATGGCATCGATGACCCAATTCTCATAGACGAAATGCGATGGGTCAATATCGGGGATGACAGCGAGTCCGGCTGGGGTCATTTCTCCCGTCTCGACGAGGCGACGGCAACGCACGAGGTTCTGCTCGCACCAGTTGCTGCCCTTGCGACGCGGCGTGAAGCGCTGTATGGGCTTTCCGTCGTCAATGCGCTTCTGAGTGCTGTCGATCCACCCGAAACACAGGGCCACCTCCACGGCATCGATGTAGCGGACCACGCCCGGGCAGTCCGCATCCGCACGGTTGATGCGCAGCCAGAAGTCGGTGGCTTTATCGTGGTTCTCTTGGTACCACCGATAAAGTTCCTCTCGAGAATGGATGTCAAGCAGCGTAGTGATTTCCATTATAAAGGGTCTTTTACAGGCTGCAAAGATAGTCATTTTAAGGTCTCAATTCCTTCGCTTGCTGATCGTTGTCTCCACAAATCACGGAGTTCTTTTCAACATCTTTAAAAATAAATTGCAGAAATTCAGACAAATACAACCTCCAAATACGCCAAACGTGACCTCCTGACGACTCAAAATAGAGATACGGGACTTGCTGCCGTTGCAGTTTTCTGACAAACCGCTTGCTCTGCGGATGGAAGATGTCCGCCTTGCCTGTACCAATCCAATAGACAATGTTACTGCCGACTGAAAGTTGCTTGCGATGCAAAACTGGAGAAAATAATCCAACATACTTGAAGTTATCCTTGTACAGATTGGCAAGTGTAGCTGATTGGGCGGCGCCAGCCGACATTCCGGCCACAGCCCGCAATTTCATATCGGAGGAAATAGTATAACGGGCAGACAAAAAACTGTCCATTTGCGGGAAAATCCGTTCAAAGTCCTGATGGAACCAGGAGGCGTATTGGAGTAGATTCTGCAATAGACTCACATTTTCGTCTTGTCCGACAAGCCCATGGGGGTTGGCGTCAGGCATCACGACAATCATCGGTTCGGCCTTGCCCTGACGTATCAGATTATCCACCATCTGTATGACCCGTCCACGGTCGCGCCAAGCCATCTCATTTCCATCGATGCCGTGCAACAAATAGAGAACGGGATAGGTTTGCCCCGTGCTGTCGTATTCCGGAGGCAGGTACAGGAGAATACGGCGCGCCTTTCCGCAAGAGGAGTCCCAAAACTCGCACTGTTCGGTGTTCCCCGACAACGTGTCGGCGATGCACAAATCCAACAGGTCGGAACCGGGCACCACGAACACACTGCGTTTCCCATTGGAGACGCGGATAGAGTCCGCATTATGGGGATCCACCAACTTCCGCCCGCGCGATTGGAACCGGTATGTATAGACTTCCGGAGCCAGAGGGGGCGTGGTATAGGTGAAAAAGCCGCTGCTGTCGGCACTCATACGGACAGATTTCAGGTTGTCCCTTTTGATATTGTACCGATTGTTCCGCAAATCACAATCGCAATACAGGCGCACGTGACGGCTTTCCGGGCTGTGGAGCACAAACGTCACCGAACCGTCCTCTTTATGGATGGGGAATCCTGCTGCCGTGGATTGCGCTCCTGCGAAAACAGGGAACAGCAGAAACAATATGATCTGTATTGGTCTAATGATACTTGTTCGATTCATTTTCTGAGATTTCTTCCATCAGCATAGCCTCAAATTGTGACACGGATTCAGCTATTCTGTATTGTTGGATTGACTCGGCGTATTTTTTTTCCATTTCCTTTCTTTTCTCCGGATGTTCAATCCAGTAATCAATTTTTTTTGCCAACAACCGGGGCTTTCGGGGCGCGAACAAACTGTGGCAATCCTGTGCGAACTGGGAGGTCGCGCTCATCGGGCTGCTTGAAATCAGCGGCACCAATCCGCAGCCCATAGCTTCCAGGCACGAGATGGACTCCAGTTCCACCTCGCTCGCGTGCACATACAAGTCCGCGTATCCCAACGCTTCCATCAGATTCTTGTCGGACATAAAGCCGATACGAGGCGTGTTGGACAATCTTTTTCCTTTCCTGCGCAATTTCCGCTTGCTCAGTCCGTATCCCACCAATATCACTTGGATTTGCTTTTCGTATGCGGAATGCCGGACGGCATTCAGAATGGTGCCTTGGTGCTTTTCAGGCGACAGCCGGCCTACCATCAGCACTACGAACTTGTCAGCGCACCACGCTGGTTTAGGACATTTGTGCCAATGGTATTCCGAAGGACAGCCGTTGCTGATCACGTGCATTTCCGCAGTGTACCCGAGATGGACCAGATAGTCGGCAATGAATCTGCTTGGACAGTGTATATGACGGAAATACTTGAAAAATTTGCGGTTCAATATGTTGTAAAAAATAGTGTTTGCCCACTTGAAATTCTGCATACGGAAGGTGGCTGTCACGTTCTCGGGCTGCACGTGAAACGCCGCGGTACAGGGTTTTCCCATCTCGATGGCCATTCGCTTTGTGGCAATCTCCAGCCCGAAAGGCATATAGCAATGCGCCACGTCACACCATTCCAGAGCCTCACGGATAACATCCTCTTTTGCCTGTCCGTACGTGAACCCATGACGTTTGACTAGTCCGTGCATCAACGGGAAATGGTATTCGGGAACCACGAAACGTTCGTAGTCCGGCACCCCGGTTGTGAGAAACTTCACCTCGTGCCCGCGGCTTCTCAGCTCGGATGCGAACCGCTTCGCAGAGACACTGGTTCCATTGTGGTTGTCTATGGTATCAATAACAAATAATATTTTCATTCTCTTGTCGTTTTGAGTGATAAAACTTTCTATAAAATAACGGCGGCAAAAATACTCTTTAAAGTATTACAAAATGCTTTTATGATTTATTAAGTTTATTACAATATTGATAATGAGCGTGATATAAATGTTAAAAAAAGTTAATGTACGGATTTTTGGATACATTAGCAAGTTCTGTTCGGGAAGAGGCGTCTACACTCCCGTGTGAATGATGCTGCGGTCATCGCCCGAAGGCTTGGGCGAACCTGACTTCTTATAGGCGTTAAAGTTGTAACTAATTCCTAACCAGAACATTCGGCTCTTATTCTTCAACACATTCTCCAATCGATAATACTGGTTGTCGGAGAAGACCTGCCACTTGCGGGTATTGAAGACGTCGGTTAGCTGCGCGGAGACCGTGAGCGTTCCTTTCAGGAACTTTTGGCTGATTCCTATGTTCAAGTAGTGCGAAAAGAGCGTGGTGAACTGCGGGTAATACTGCGGCGTGTTCAGGAAATACTGCAACGAGATGTTCATCCCCTTGATGGGTTTGAAACTGAGCTGCACGTTGCTGTTGTTGACCCAGCCACTATTCGAGATGTCCCACGAATCAATGTTACCAACAGAACGGAGGTAGTAGGTGTTTGTGCCCGCCGCCAATGACATCCATTTCCACGGGTTTATGGTCAGGCTCACGTCCAATCCCGCCTTGGTTTGCGAGTTGGCGTTGATGTAGGTCATCAGCAGCACGTCTTCTTCGAAACGGGCCACTTGCGTGATGTAGTTGTGGATATAGTTGGCATACAGTCCGGTGGAGATGCGCCATTTCTTTCCTTTGTATTGATAGAGCAGATCGGCATTGTCGGAGGTTTCGGGCTTGAGGCGCATATTGCCCTGCTCGAAATTGTGAGGGTCGATCATGCTCATATAGGGGTTGAGCTGCGGGTAGGTTGGGCGGGTGATACGCCGCGAATAGGCGAACGAGAGCGAATGCATCTCCGAAAAGGCATATTTAAGGGAGAGCGACGGTCCGAGGAAGAAGTGCTGTGTTGACTCGTCCAACACCTCCTTGTCGCTATGCAGATGCGTGTGGCTGTACTCAAAACGGAGTCCCGCACTCCAAGTAAAGGGCTTCCCCGACTTGGAGGTCAGCTGCACGTAGGCGGCGGGCACGTACTCCCTGTGCAGCAGATCGTTGCTAAACTGATGGGAATACTCCCAGCCGTCGGGGGCATTTACGTAAAATTCGTGGTAGATATTGTTTTGGCGGTACGAGAACTTCACGCCGGCATCCCAGAAACCATACTGCCGGATGATACGCCAGTCGGTCTGCGCGGAGGTGAGCAGCGGACTGCCACCCGACACCGACTTGCTGACCGAGTCGCCTTCCAGGAAATAGTACGACGGGCGGTGTCCCCAAATTTTGGAAACATTCGCCTTGACGCTGAAAGAGAGCCTGCCAGGCGTGAGAACCCGCTTGAACGCAAAGTTGCCGTCGATGTTCTCGCGGTTCCAAGTCACGTCGCTGCGACGATTCTCGTGCACCAAAGCACCACCATAAAACCAGTCGTTGGACAAATCCTGCACGGTGTTCAACCTCGGTATAATCAACCGAAAATCCATATCAATAGTAGTTTTGAGGTTGGGTTTGACAGTGAATCCCAAGGCAACATTGTTGTTGAAGACCGTTCGCAGGGCGTGAATCTGCTGGCTGAGACTATCGCCCGTGGTGCGATAGTAGCGGTACAAATAGCCGTTGTTGACATCGTCCTCGTATTTCAGTTGGTAGTTGAAGCGGAAGGCGAACTTGTTCTTGGTGTAGTTCAGCGCGAGACTGCCGTTGACGAAATGGTTGAAGCCGTAGTTTACTGAGGCCATACCACTCAATCCGCGGGCTGTGCCCTTCTTGGTGACGATATTGATGATGCCGCCAGTGCCCTCTGCATCGTAGGTGGCATTAGGGTTTTTGATGATGTTGATGCTCGCCACGTTGGACGAAGGGATAGCGTCGATGGAACCGAGGTTGGTGGGCACTCCGTCGAGGAGCAGCAGCACGTTGCCGTTGCCCCGGAGGGAGATATTGCCGTTAGGATCGATGGTCACTGAGGGTTCCGTTCGCAGCACATCGCCGATGGATCCGCCCATCCACTGCATAGCGTCAGTGGGCAGCAGTCTGGTTTGCGTCACATCCACATACGTTCCACCTTCCTGTTTGGCTGTCACATATATCTCATCCAATTGTCGCGAAGCGGCTTCCATCAGTATGGTGCCTAATGAAATCTGCAACGTGTTTGCCACAAAAGGCAGTTGTTTGGTCTTATACCCCATAAAAACGACTGTCAGAAGGCAGGAGTCCTTCGTTTGGACGATTTCCATTTCAAAACGACCCCCTTGGTTCGTCAGCGTTCCAGCAATCACACTATCGTGCTTTAAGATATACACGGATGCATACGGCAGGGTGTGGTCGTTCGCCGCCGAAACGATACCCGTCACCTTGCAGCGTGTCTGCTGCGCCGAAAGAGGTAGACAGGCTATTGCAAGAAACAGGGTAAAAGTTGCAACGAGAATCTTTTTCATAGAGTTTGTTCACCTTAAAACCAGCATGGCCACGAGGATGATGAAAAGGGCTTTTTTCATAATGGATAGTTATCTGGCGGCAAAAGTACAAAATATTTCAAGTTCCCGACAGCATCGGCTCTGGCATTCACGTCTCCAGACAAAAGCGTTCAAGAAAAATGTCGGAAAAAAACAACCTTGTTATTTTGGAATTCAAAAAACTTTGCTAATTTTGCAGTTTCATTGCTAATTTTGAATCATCCGTATTCTCTTTGGAAAGTACAGCATGTTAGAGGAGCATTCATCAAAAGACTATTCATCATTCGGCCCGGCTTATCGATATTTCAAGGTCAGAGAAGGGGTTTATGTCCCTGAGCCGCCTGTGGAATTTCCCAGAGACAATCCCTTCACAAGGATGACCCCCATACGCGGGAAAAGCAAGGACATAAAGTTTGACGGCACCTACACCTACCTTGACAAATCGCTGAAATTCAAAATATGGCATTTGCTCATATATCTCACCACCTGGTTTGTGACCTTCCCGCTGAACCGTATCCGGTTTGGCCTCAGGATTGAAGGCCGTGAGAAAATCCGTCGATACCGAAAGCTCTTTGCCAACGGGATGATGACTGTTTGCAACCACGTCCACCGATGGGATATGCTTTGCGTGTTGCAGGCGATGCGCTACCGCAAGGCTTGGATCCCGATGTACGCCCAGGCTTTCAACGGCAAGGACGGGTTCCTGATGAAACACATCGGCGGCATTGCCATTCCCGACAACTACAGCGGACTCCGGAAGTTCGACCAAGCGCTGGATGAGCTGCATGCCAAGAAAAAATGGATACACATCTTCCCTGAAAGCTGCAGCTGGTACAACTATGCCCCGCTCCGCCCTTTCAAGACGGGCGCTTTCAACATGGCTTACAAATATGCTCTCCCTATAATTCCGATGGTCATCACCTTCAGACCCCGCACTGGGTGGCGCAAGCTGTTCAGCGACAGTGGTCCCTTGCTCACCATTCACGTGGGCGACCCGATCGTGCCCGACCTCAGCGAAAACCGAAAAGAAGAGACAGCGCGGCTGCGCGACCTTGCACACAAAACCATGTTGGACATGGCGGGCATTGTTTCCAATCCTTGGCCATCCAGTATTGACTGACAATCTCCATCACAATGAATACAATAATCGATCCCGTACCAGTTGAACTACTCAAAGCAGAACTCACAAAATCCAAAAAGCTGGAAGACACGAACAAAGGGCACAATGAGCTTTACGTCGTCACCTGGCAAGATTCCCCCAACGTGGTCACCGAAATCGGCAGGTTGCGCGAAATGACTTTCCGAGAGGCCGGCGGCTCCACAGGCAATGCGGTGGACCTTGACGAATACGACAAGATGGAGAAGCCTTACAAGCAGTTGATTGTCTGGGATCCTGACAACGAGGCCATTGTCGGCGGCTACCGTTTCTTCTTCGGCTCCGATGCCACATTTGACGAAAAAGGGCAACCCATTATGGCAAGTTCCCACCAGTTCCACTTCTCGCAGAAATTCATTGACGATTACCTGCCACACGTCCTGGAACTTGGGCGCAATTTTGTAGCCCCGGCATACCAAAGTTCCAAAAACGGCGCCAAGTCGATATTTGCCCTGGACAACCTGTGGGACGGGCTGGTGGCCCTCATCATGAAGAACCAGAATCTCCTGTATTTCTTTGGCAAAATCACCATTTATCCCTCCTACGACCATATTTCCAGAGACTTGATCTACCATTTCCTTTGGAAGCACTATGGGGACAAGGATGAACTCGTCCGACCATGGGACGACCTGGCGGTTATGCCTGATTCCGACCCCGACTTGATGAATCTGATCGTGAAAAGGGATGACCTGGCGGAAGACTACAAGTTGCTCCGGGAGGCAGCCCGGCTGAGAGGAGTGAATGTACCGCCGAATGTGACCGCCTACATATCCATCACTTCCGAGATGCGTATGTTCGGCACAGCAGTCAACCGCCTGATGCACAACATCGAGGACACCGCTGTGCTCATTCCGTTCGACACCATCTACCACGAGAAGAAGATGCGGCACATCGGAGCATACCTCCGGTTTCTGAATGCTCGGAAGCGCAAGAAAGAGGATCTCGACGCTCCCAAGACGGAAAACGAGAAAATCGAGGAGTGGATGATCAAACGGCACCGCAAAGTGATGCGCTTGCTCAAAAAAGCCAGCCGCAAATAAAACCACTTAATCAGAGGTCTTGTCCGCGCAAGAAGGGCTCCTCGGTGCGCAGATCAGTGAGGCCACCAACCTTTACAATGGGTACCGCGCCCTCATCGCACTCTACATCGCCTTGGGTGGCGGCACGAAATAAAATTCAGGAAATATTGAATTGACTTCCTTTATGGTTCCACCACGAACTGTACGGTGGCACGGCTGGTCTGTCGCATCAGCAACTTCTTGATGCCTACGGCCTTCTCAACAGCCTCGGGCGTATAATGACGGATGGTGATAAGTTGCACCGGAGCATTATACTTGACCTTATAATTGTTCTTGCGCAATTCTGCCATGCATTTTTTCAAACGGTCGCCCACATTATCCGTGCAAATGGATAGGCTGAGGGCAGAGTTCTGCATCATATTGATTTTGACGCGATATTTTGCTAACAAGGAAAAAATAATGGAGAGGTTGTCCACCCCCATAAAAGAGAAGTCCTTCGGGAAAAGCGTGATCAGCACCTGGTTGTCTTTCACGATATAGGAGGGAATGACTGTAGAGAGCCGGCAGTTTGTAATGACACTACCCTCGTCATCGGGACTGGCAAACGACTTGACATACAGTGGGATCTGTTTATTCTGCAACGGCTTGAGTGTTTTCGGATGGATGATGGATGCGCCATAGAAGGTGAGTTCCAATGCTTCCTCATATGGAATGCGTTCCAATTTGACAGCATCGTCAAAGCGCTTGGGGTCGGCATTGAGCAGACCGGGCACATCCTTCCAGATGGTGACGCTTTCGGCATCCAAGACATGAGCGAAGATTGCGGCTGAAAAGTCTGAACCTTCGCGTCCCAATGTGGTAGTGAGATTTTCCGCAGTGCCACCGATAAAGCCCTGGGTCAGCACCACCCCACCCTGTGACAGTCCAGCCTCCACCCCTTCCCGCACCTGACGTGCTGTAATTTCCCAATCAATGCGCCCTTCGCGATAAGTGGAGTCGGTGCGCACCAAACGACGGGCATCCAACCACATGTTGGGGATGCCTGCATGGTTGAGATAGCCCGAAATCAGCGTCGTGGACAGCAGTTCCCCGAAGCTAACAATCTGGTCATAGTCAAAGTCATAGTTCTGCGAAGGGCTGATAGTCAGTCGTTCACGAAGCTGTGTAAACAATTTGCAGAGGGCATCGACCACACCACCCGGGTCGGGCAGCAACTGCTCTGCCACGCTGACATGTTGCCGCTGCAACTCATCCACCAATACAGGCACGTCCGCAGAGTTGTCATGGTAGGCGGCGAGCACCTTCTCCAAAAAATTGGTAGTCTTGCCCATGGCAGAGATCACCACCACAATCTTGTCGTCAGGATAGCGACGCAATATGGATTGCAAATTCTCTATTGCAGGAGCATCCTTCACGGAGGCACCGCCGAATTTAAAGACTTTGATGTTCATCATTTTTCATTTTGAATCACTTGGAGCAACGTAGTGCCAACCACGCCGAGCGTGGTCTTGTCAATGGCGCTGATGTTATCGCTCAGCGTATGCCAGACAGGAGAAAAACCTGTTCCCGTGGCGGCATCGTAGTGGATGATGTCAATCATGGGGATACCGGCGATGGTGTTTACATAATAGTGGTCATCAGTGATAATGCCGCCTGGCGAGTTCCGGAAATAGCTACCATGTCCCAGCTCGTATGCGGTGCTCCAGACCTTGGCGACCACGGGCTGAGCATAGCGGACAGAGAAACTCTCCTGCATGAAGCACGCATTGGCAGTACCCACCATGTCGAGCAGGATACCATAGCGAGCCTTGTATCCTGGCACGTGCGGAGTTTTGGCCCAATATTGAGCTCCAAGCCCCCACCATTCGCCGCGCGGGGAGGGATCACCCTCCTTGGGACCGTAATCCTCAGCATCGAAAAACACAATATCAACTCCGATGCCAGGGTTGTGTTGACGAAGCTGCCGGGCCACTTCCAAGAGCACACCCACTCCGGAAGCGCCATCGTTGGCACCGTCAATAGCCTTGTCTCGATTGGCCGGATTAGGGTCATGATCAGCAAAGGGACGTGAGTCCCAATGTGAAGACAGCAAAACTCGTTCGCTCTTCTCCGGCGCAATGACGCCCACGATGTTGGCTGCATTCCAACTCTTGCCATCGTATGTCCGCGTAATAAAGGGCTGCGCAAACGCCGTATCGCAAAACTCAGCCAGCTTGCGGACAAGATAATCGCGGCAGGCATCATGCGCGGCGCTGCCCAACGTGCGCGGCCCGAAATCGGTTTGCACTTTCACAAACAGGTAGGCTGAATCCACATCAAACGCCGGCGGTGTCACCGTCGGCGTCTGGGTATTCGTTTTTTTATCATTTTTCTTGTCACATCCCACCTGCCCGAGACAGCACAAAACGAACAGCAGGCAGATTGTCAATCTAATCTTCTTCATTATAAATTCTTTTGGGTTCGACTTGCTGTCCGAGCTCAGGAGAGTGCCGTCCTACAAGACCAACACCGTACCCTTGTACATAGAGGATTGGTTGTTGTAGTCCTTCACCCGGAGCACATAGACATACATCACGTTCGTGTATAACTTGCCATCAACCTTACCGTCCCAACAAAAATCCTTGTCGGTCGTATGGTAAACCACCTCGCCTTCCCTGGTATAGACTGTAAATTCAAGGGACTCGAGCAAATCGCGTTGAACCACCTCGATGCAGTCGTTCAAGCCGTCGGGTTTGGACGGGGTGATGGTGTTGGGCATGTTGATAAAGGGTTTGCACGGGTCGATCGTGATCTCGGCAGAGGCCGTACATCCGGAGGTGTCACCAATGGTCAACGAATACGTACCGGGTTTGGTGATGGTGATGCGTTCAGCGGTAGGATCCACCGTCTCCTCGAATGTGGTGTCGCCCTGATAGCTGTACCGCCACTGATAGTGCTCGGGAATCATATTGGCATCGGCGTATAACGTGGTGCTGAACTCATCGCAGTACTCGTCGGTATAAAGCAATTGGTTAATATGAGGCTTTTGAATGATGTAGGTGACTTTCACCAAGCTGTCGCAACCATTCCAGGCTGCATTTTCGTAGCGTACCGTACGCGTGCCTGGAGATGTCCACGTGTAGAAATCGCCAAACGTGCCTGGATCATACACATAACGTTCCTCGCAGGTGATAATAGTGTCGACTGTCACGACAGAGTCTAAGTAAGTCGGGTCATAGTCAAGATCAACCCAAATGGTGTCGGAATTATAGCACTTGTTATTCAAGTCGCTGATAGAGATTGCAATTTGGCGATATTGTGCGACCTGGCTGGGTGTCAATGACAGCTCAAACGTCTTGGCCGTGTCATTATATACGCCGCCAAAAGTCTGAATATTCCCGTTGGGGTCCTTGCACAGCCACTTCCTGTTCCAATGCGTCATGCGCGTAGTATCGTATTGGCCTGTGGGCTGGTTATTGGCATCGAGAGCCGGGACATACATGTTCACGATACTGCTGTCCCTAAAGATGAAATTATAGCTACAGGTATGTTTGTTAACCTGCTCGATGCGAATGTCCGGCGCCAGGTCGTAGATCTTCAGGTTCGCTTTATAAACAAACGGAACACCTGTCCAAGATTCCATCACACAGCAATAATACGGCCAAATTCTCGTGTTCGGGTCAGAACGGTCCAGTATCAGTTCGCGGGTTGAATTATCGATAAGATAGCGCACGGAGTCTTCATGGAGTCCATAACACCATTGGTAATTCTTAAACCCCCATGGAACATTAAATTTAATGAGCGTATCGCAGTTACAGACATCTGCTTCCACCTTGCCCGGAACCATTTTGGCAGTAAAGTAGATTTCTGCCCAGTGGGCTGTATAGAGGCAGCCTGTCTTACGAATCTTCAACTTGACGATCTGTCCAGCCCGTGCCTGATTGGTCAGGTCGAAAGCCACGATGGTATAGGGATAAGACACAATGGATTCGACATCGCTTGATTGAGACATACAGGAAGAGGGGGCTTGTTGTGCCCAATACGTGCGCGGGCAGACTTGCGGCGAGAAGTTTTCCTCGTCCACCCAGCACGGAGTCATCTGAGTGTACGCTGAGCCGCCACAACCCGGGGCCGCAAAAACATATTGGGCGTACGGCCAACCTGTATTGGGTTGAAAATTAACATTGTCATTAAAGTCAGATGTCCAACGTCCGTGAGGACCGAAATTACCATTAATGGGACGATTGACATTATATGTCAAAGATTGGCTGGTACCGTTAGATGTCGGTTGGTAACCTGTATAGTAGTCATTGGGGTAATAGCCTAACGGCAGCAGCGAGCCTTGGGCATTAGTCACGGAGATCTCGATACGCGGGTTTCCGGCAAAGTCATGACCGCCGCTGATCTTGTTCTGCAAGACAGACATATAGTTCAACAGAAGCACAGGATTAATGGTGTCAGGAATGAAGGTGTAAATAATCTCCTGACATTTGGTGCCATGACCGGAGCTCGTATAACGGTCGCCCATTTGGATAACCGTATCCACATAGCCTCCCGATCCGTCCCAAGCCGGCGCCATGATGTTGGCATGGAAACTGTAGTTGGTGCCATATCCGAAACAGGAAGAACATTCCACAGCGGAGCCGCCATTGGCAAGTGCTTTGACGAAGGCATGGCTATGGTAGCCAGACCCGTCTGTGGTCGTTGTCAACCCCTGCGTGCCGGTATTCGCAGCCTGATTCCAGGTTGTGCCGTATTTTGTTTCCACCCATGGTTGCCCTTGCAGGTACATGAAAGACGAGGGAGAACCTTGGTGAACATTATTTTGAGCAAAAACAGGTAACCATCCTATCGTCAGCAAAAAGATGGCTGTCAACACAAATGAATTTTTTTTCATATAAGCGTATTTTCATGTTTACATACCGCAAAACGAATTTGCAAAAAATATGTTGCAGTCAAACCCTATTTTTTCACAACTTTTTTTGCAAATTCCCCGCGAGGAGACCTGACTCGAAGCAGATAAGTGCCCGCCGGATAGCTTGACAAATTCACCTCTGCAACCGCATCATTCCCCGTAACACGCTGAAGCATACGTCCTTTCAGGTCAAAAACAAGCACTTCCGAGATCACTGTGCCTGACATTTCGAGTGTAACCACATCGTTTGTCGGATTCGGGCGCAGGACAACCTCTGTCTCCGCACCTCTGTCCGCCACACCGCTATGCGGCGTTGACTCCACGCTCACATACGTGACAACCGTGTCCGGACAGCCGCCGCCGGAGCCGCTAACCACCATTTGCACACGATATACACCGATGGAGTCATAGCTGTGTATGGGGTTCTGGGAGTTGGAGACGGGAGTGCCGTCGCCGAAATCCCACTCAACCAGATACGAGCCGGAACTTTGGGGCTGGAAACTGTTCGATGTCGGGTCATACGTATATTCTTGGTATTGTGTGCAATTACTGAAACGCACCTGATAGCCAGCTATTGAATCAGCGGTAATCTGATCGTAGGTATAACACCCGTCAATATCGTTATAGGAGCTGACGTGGCCCTCATAGACGATGGGAACGCCTGCCTGTGTGCGGACCTCACAACGATAATACGGATAAATGACATCTCCGGCGTTATAGTTCAGGAATATGTTATGAAGGCCATCGTAGATTTCCGTATGCACGGCGGACGCCGAGTCCACACCCGCATACCACACATACGAGTTCTCGCTGAAGCCGTTGGGCACGGAAAGCCAGACCTCGTTGTTGCCACAAGAATTGACGGAGATATGTCCGTCAATAAGTTTGGCGGTGAAATAGCCATACGCCCAATGGTAGTTCATAACACACGATTGCGCACGCACCCGGAAAATGACCGTCTTGTGTTGCTGAGCCGCCTTGCGGAGGTCAAATGCAATCTGGGTATACTTGAACCACTGACAATTGATGGGACTGTGGGAGACGGGAACCTGACCGTTGAACTGCGCATACGGGCACTCCGTGACTTCAAAGGCCTTGTTCTCGTCGTTGGTGCCGTAGTAGTCATATCCCACAGGTGTGGCGAAACAATAAGGCAGATGACAGGTGGAATTGCTGGCGTTGATGGGGACATAAAGGAATTGCGCATAAGGCCACAGGAATGGAGTATGGTCTTGGGGCATACCATTCAGATCCGGATAATAGCCCAAGTTCAGGAGATTGTAGGCAGAATCCATCACCTCAAGATAAAACTTTGCATTTTGATAGGTGGGGTGGTTGGACGCCTCCGTCGCAAAGGCCAGCATCACCAACAGCACCGACTTATCGGGGTCCGGGCGGAACCAATACTCGATGGACTGGCTTTTCTTGCCTTGTTCGACAGGACCTCCCAATTGGATGACCGTATCGATGGGGTCGTACAGCGTGCTCGGCTCCAAGTCCCAGCCGCCTTCTGGCAGCACATGCGCCTGCTGGTAGGTGTTTGAACCCGTCTGGTAGCACATGCACGGATCGGTAGCCGTATGGGATGTGATAAAACGGTGACTCCAATTGGTTGCCGTGGGGGTCAGTATGCCGTTTGTGGCATTGTTTGCCGTGCCACTATACGTGGATGCCTGCCAGTTGTTCGGATTGTTACCGGAGCATGTCCACATGGCATTCGACGGATCGCAGGAACACCATTGTGTGCCATATCGACATTTCACGTACGGAGCAGTGAATGTCATGAATGTGGGGGGCGTGCCGTTATAGACAGTCTGAGCACCAAGGTCAGACATTATCAAACCCACCAAACAAGCCAATAGCAAAGGAATTTTGTACTTCATCGTTCTTGTAATTTTAGTTTAAAACAAACCCACCTGTCCCATTCAACACAATAGGCGGCAAATATACAAAATAATATATATAGCAACATCATAGTACAAAAAAAAGTGCCAACAAATCCTTGTTAGCACTTCAGTGGCGGGGACGGGAATTGAACTCGTGACCTCCGGGTTATGAATCCGACGCTCTAACCAGCTGAGCTACCCCGCCGTCATTTTGAGGGTGCAAAAATACATTTTTTTTCATTCCGTCCGCAACACGGTCTATATTTTTTACATCATATTGTAAATCAAGTATATACATAATAAAAGCTGATTTTTTACGAAATTATCCCTTATAGTCTTGCAAAAAATGGTGTGATAATCTGCGGAAATCTGCATGGTCTGCGGGAAAATAAAACACCCGCAGAACTCGCAGAAAACACAGAAAAGATATTACAAGATTCAAAGGGATAATTCTGTTTTTGCCTGAATGCGAAAAAAAAAATGCCTCCTGACGTAAAATCTTTTTTTTTATCTTTGCCAACGTTTTTGAAACAAGGAAATATGGAATACAATTTTTTGAAAATCAACATTAGCGAGGTGACATGCACCGTAGCCATCTCTGCACCAAAGTCTTTGAACGCCCTCAACTCCGCGATTCTAAAAGAGCTGGGCGATTTTCTCGACCACATTGACCCGGCCATCCGTGCCTTGATCATCACAGGCGATGGCGAAAAATCATTCGTGGCGGGGGCAGACATCTCCGAGATGCAGAACCTGACGGAACCCGAAGGCGTAGCCTTTGGCCAATTAGGTGCGCACGTGTTCCGCAAGATTGAGACGCTGCCCATCCCGGTGATTGCCGCCGTGAACGGATTCGCCCTCGGTGGAGGCTGTGAGTTGGCGTTGGCTTGCGACATCCGCCTTGCCTCCAACAGGGCCAAGTTCGGACAACCCGAGGTCGGCTTAGGCATCATCCCCGGCTTCTCCGGCACCTACCGCCTGGCCAAGATCGCCGGCATGGGAATCGCCAAGGAGCTCATTTACACAGGTCGCGCCATCAAGGCTGACGAGGCGCTGCGCATCGGGTTAGTGAACGCCGTCTACGAGCCGGAGCAACTCATGGAAGAAGCACACGCCCTTGCCGCCCGCATTGTCAAGAACGCCCCCATCGCCGTGCGTTACGCCAAGGAGTGCATCAACGAGGAGTACGACCTTGCAGCCGACGAGGCCATCGCTTTCGAGAACAAAATGTTCGGCAAGTGTTTCGCCACCAAGGACCAGAAGGCTGGCATGACCGCCTTCCTCACCAAAACCGAGGCCCACTTCACCAACGAATAATCATTGTCTAACCCATTAATAAAACCCACTGTTATGAAAATTTGTGTTATAGGCACAGGAACCATGGCAAAGGGCATCGTCAAGGCTTTTGCCGCCAAGATGCCGGTAGTCATGAAAAGCAGAACCCAAGCAAGTTTGGACAAGGCCATGGGATCCATCTCCAAATCCTACGGCAAACTCGTAGAAAAAGGCAAGATCACGCAAGAGGCCATGGATGCCATCTTGAAGAACATCACAACCACGACCGACTACGCCACGTTCGCCGATGCAGACCTCGTCATCGAGGCTGCCGTGGAAGACATGCAGCTCAAGAAGGATGTTTTCATGGAACTTGATAAGATTTGCAAGCCGGAGACCATCTTCGCCACCAACTCTTCCTCTCTCTCCATCACGGAGATTGCGGCCTGCACCAGCCGCCCCACACAGTTCATCGGCTGCCACTTCTTCAATCCCGCAGACCGCATGGCTTTGGTCGAGGTCATTAAAGGCCAACTGACCTCCGATGCAACCGCCCAATGCATCATCGACCTGACCACTGAAATCGGCAAGACTCCTGTACCCGTCAACGAGGCTCCCGGCTTCGTCGTCAANNCGATGATCAACGAGGCTGTCGGCATCTTAGCTGATGGCATCGCCTCCGCCGAAGACATCGACAAGTGCATGATGTTAGGCGCCAACCACCCCATGGGACCGCTCGCCTTGGCCGACCTCATCGGCAACGACGTAAACCTCGCCATCATGGAAGTCCTCTACAAGGAATTCGGAGACCCGAAATACCGTCCGCACCCTCTGCTCCGCAAGATGGTGCGCGCCGGACTGCTCGGACGCAAGACCGGTGAAGGTTTCTACAAATACTAATAGATACCTATATATTTATGAATAGATAACGGGACACCACGACGTCCCGACTGTTCCTAAAAGGATGGCAACCGCCGTCCTTTTTTTTACAGGTCATCTATGATGCGACAGGTCGTAAATGGCAAAAACAAAAAAAGTGGCGATCCTTGACGGAACGCCACTTTTTTATCGTTAGGAAAAATAATCGGAGGATTATTTTCTTCTTCTTCTGGGTTTGAGGTTGTGTTTTGCAACGAAGTCGTCCAAAACTTCCTTCAGAGTCGGGGTGCCGATTTCCTGGAGTTCATAGCCAACCTTCACAACGGGTTGTTTAATCTTGATGAAACGCGGCAGGTCGATCGGGGTGCCGATGACAACGGCGTCGCACTTGGTGTTGGCGATGGTCTTCTCGAGGTCCTTCATCTGCTGGGCGCCGTATCCCATAGCGGGAAGCAGCGTGCCGATGTTCGGGTAGCGCTCGAAGGTGGTGGTGAGCTCGCCAACGGTGTAAGGACGAGGATCAACGAGTTCGGCAGCGCCATACTTCATAGCGGCAACCGTACCGGCACCGATCTTCATTTCACCGTGGGTCAAGGTCGGACCGTCTTCCACGACGAGGACGCGTTTGCCCTTCAAGAGTTCGGGTTTGTCAACCGTCAGGATAGAAGCGGCGTCAATCTGCTTGGCGTTCGGGTTGATCTTGGCGAGGTTGGCACGCACCGTGTTGATGTTCTCCAAGGAAGCGGAGTCGATCTTGTTGATGACGATGACGTCTGCGATACGGGCAACCACTTCACCGGGATAGTAGCTAACTTCAGCGCCGGGACGCAAAGGATCGGCCACACCGATGGTCAGGTCGGGTTTATAGAAGGGGAAGTCGTTGTTACCACCGTCCCACAGCACGATGTCGCAGCCGTCGGGATCCTTCTCAGCGCCAGCCATCTCAACCCACTTGCCGGTTTGAGGATCTTTGGTCTTGCCGCCCTTGAGGATAGCTTCGTAGTCAACACCAGCGTAGATGACGTTGCGTTTGGTGACCACATGCGGTTCATACTCTTCCATCTCCTCGATGGTGCAGTTCTGATATTTGAGGTCGTCAACGCAAGCGAAACGTTGGACGATCTGCTTGTTCAGATCGGGATCGTACGGCATCGGGTGACGCACGGCGACCACTTTGAAGCCCATACCAACGAGGTATTCGATAATCTTACGGGAAGTCTGGGACTTGCCGCAGCCCGTACGGGTAGCACCGACGGCGATGACGGGTTTCTTGGAGGGGATCATCGTGTCCTTCGGGCCCATCAGCCAGAAATTGGCGCCAGCGGCGTTCACGATAGCNNGGCTTGTCGCTGTATGCGAAAACGCAATCGTCAACATCAAACTTCTTGATCAACTCGGTCAGCATGGATTCGGGGTAGATCTTAATGCCCTTCGGATACAGATCCTCGCCGGCCAGTTCCTTCGGATACATACGGTCGTCGATACCAGGGATCTGCTCGGCCGTGAAAGCCACTACGTTGTAGTTCTTGTTGTGGCGGAAGAAGGTGTTGAAATTGTGGAAGTCTCTTCCAGCTGCACCAATGATGATGACGTTTCTCACTTTTTTCATAAAAAAATTGTTTTAAGTTATTAAAATAGAGTTTGTTTGTTGTTTCAACTTTTGCGGGGCAAATATAATAAAAAATCTTGGATTTCGAGAATTATTTTCTTTTTACTTGGTTTTGGTCTGGTTGGCAACGCTCTCCTGCAGTTCCCGCAACTCCTCGTCGGAGAGGCCAATATACTTGTCTGTGACCACCTGCATCTCCTCATCGAGCTCCATCAGATAGGGAATGCCCGTGGGGATGTTGAGTTTCACGATTTCCTCGTTGGACATGTTCTTCATGAACTTGATGATACCGCGGATGCTGTTGCCGTGAGCGACGATGAGCACCTGCTTGTACTTGCGAAGGTTGTCCACGATGCCGACATTCCACAAAGGGATGATTCGTCTCGTGGCGTCTTGCAGAGATTCCGTGCCAGGGCGCGCGTCCTTGTATTTGATGTCTTGGTAACGGATGTCGAATTTGGGATGGCGCGGATCGTCGTCAGGCAGAGGAGCCGGTGCCACATCATAGCTGCGACGCCACAAGCGGACTTGTTCCTCACCATAGACGGAGACCGCCTCTTTCTTGTTCTGTCCCTGCAACATGCCGTAGTGTTTCTCATTGAGTCGCCAGGTCTTTTCCACTGGCAGCCAAAGGCGGTCCATCTCTTCCAACACGTAGTTGAGCGTTTTGATGGCACGCTTTAAAAAGGAGGTGTATGTAAAACGAATGTCGAGGTCGGAATCCCGGAGTATTCTGCCGGCGCGCTTGGCCTCCTCCACACCTTGCGGTGTAAGATCCACATCCGTCCAACCCGTAAACTGGTTGGAAAGGTTCCATTCACTTTGTCCGTGCCGAACTAATATGAGCTTATACATTATTGTTATTCGATTATGTGATTATACGATTGCCGAGGGAGCGCAGGCGTCCTCGCCCGCAACTAAATTTTATTGCCCTCTTTCGGAAAGATGATCCAAGGCTTGAAGCTGCGGGCCTCTTCGATGGGCATGGAGCAATAAGAGATGATCACGACCACATCGCCGACGCAAGCCTTGCGGGCGGCGGGACCATTGAGGCAGATGATGCCGCTGTCCTTGGCTCCTTTGATGACGTATGTTTCGAGGCGCTCGCCATTGTTGACATTGAGCACCTGCACTTTTTCATTCTCGATGATATGGGCGGCATCCATGAGGGTCTCGTCGATGGTGATGCTGCCCACATAATTGAGGTTGGCCTCCGTAACGGCGACCTTGTGAATCTTTGATTTCAGCAATTCTATGTTCATGATAACGATAGAGTTGAAGGGTTAACGATAACGAATGTTGTCAATCAGGCGCACCTCGCCGACATAGACGGTAATGAATCCCATGATGCCAGGGGCGTCGTTCATGGAGTGGACCGTTTGCAAGGTCTGGTCGTCAGCCACCTCGAAATAGTCAAGCTTAAACTCCGGGATACGGGAGATTTCGCTTTCCACGAAGCGCTTGATCTCGGGCACGTCTGGCAGCGACCTGGAATCCTCGAGGATGCGATGGATTTGGGCGGCGGTCTCAAACTCGTGCGGCGAAAGGCGGCGGTTGCGGGAACTCATGGCCAAGCCATTGGGCTCACGCACAATGGGACAGCAGACAATCTCCGCTCGCACGTCGAGTTGACGCTTCAGCTCGCGGATGACGGCAATTTGCTGGTAGTCCTTCTCGCCAAAGTAGGCCTTGTCAGGGTCAACCCACTTAAACAGGCGTCCCACGATAACGCCCACACCATTGAAGTGGCCCGGACGGGCAGCACCTTCCATCACCTCTTCGACAGGACCGAAGTGGTACTCTTCCGTGGGCGGCGTCGGGAAGACCTCCTCCACGGAGGGGGCAAAGACGAAATCGGCCAAGTCACCGATCAACTCCACGTCGCGATCCAAGGTGCGCGGATATTTCACCAAGTCTTCCTGGTTATTGAACTGCACGGGGTTGACGAACACGGAGACGAAAACAGCGTCATTCTCCTCGCGGGCACGTCGTATGAGCGAAAGATGGCCGTCGTGCAAGGCGCCCATGGTGGGGACCAAACCGACACGCTTGCCCGCGGCACGCGCGGCGGCAGACTTTTCAACTAATTCATTGACAGTTGTAATAACTTGCATTTCAAATAAGTTTCAAGTTTGAAAAAAAACGGGCAAAAATACACTTTTTCGCCAAATCTATTGGATATTTTCCTGAACCATCTCCTTGAGCGAGGAAATCACGTCCGGATCGCTGATGGGCAAGCCGTCGAGAATCTCATACACCTCGTCTGTATCGAGAGTATAGTCCACCTCGTCATCGCGCTTATAGTGGAAAATGAAGCGGATTTCGGGATGGGCGGAGATGGTAAGCACTATCGTGCCGGCCAAATCGCCCATGGGCGGGGTGTCCAAATGGGTGAGGCCGAACACGGCGGTGACGGTCGTGCCGACGCCCACCTGCGACTGAATGTCGAGGGAGCCGCCCGTCTGCTCGGTGTTCTGCTTGAGCAACGGCAGTCCCAGCCCTACCTTGCGGGTGGTACGCGTGGTAAAGAAGGGGTTGACGACCTTTTGGACGGTCTCGGCGTCCATGCCGCACCCGTTGTCCTTGAACACGAGCGTGAGCGTATCCTTGGCTTTGTCTTCGAGGACCTCCAGCGTGATCTCCGTGGCCTTGGCGCGCGTGGAGTTCTGCAGGATGTCCATAATGTGCATCGACAGGTCTTTCATCGCTATGCGTTCAGTAATTGGTAAATCTTCCCCGCCACCTCGAAGGTCTGCTCAGTAGTGCCGAGCACCGGAATTCCTTCGTCCTTAGCCTGCTCCAGCATGTCATCGTCAGGCTTATTGCCCTTCACGAGCACCACACAGGCCAGCTCCTTGAGAGACGCGATGGCAATCACGTTCTTATGGGTCTGCAACGTCACCCAAGCGTTGCCCTCCTGGGCAAAGCCCATCACGTCGCTCAACAAGTCGGAAACATAGCCGCCCTTGATTTCGTTACCAACGTTCTCCTCGCCGCAAAAAACGGTAAGGTTCATCTTTTCAATAAGGTCCTTTACTGTCATATTATTATCTATTAAACTATTAAACTATTAAACTATTAAATTATTAAACAATTAAAAGCTATACCTGCTCGGTCAATTCCAACAAGACCCTTCGCCCCTCCTGTTGGTGGAATGCCATGGCAATTTCCTCGAAACTGCGGGTTTCCAATTGGAGATAGCAAGGCGACACCCCCACCCTGTCCGGGATATGAGCGTCGGAACTGCGGGTGAAGGTTTTGTTTTTAAGATATTTATGAGCTTTCAAAATCTCATCCTTATTGCCGTGCTCTGAGAGTTCTACGGCATCGTATTCAAGATCGAAGGGAATGAAACCGAGTTGCGCAATGAGGCTGTTCTTGAGCTTGTCAATGTGCGCCGGCACAAAGAGTCCGCCAACGGAATGCACAAAATCGGCAATCTGGTTGACAGATTGGTCGATAGCGGAAGTCAGCAGGCGGGGCTCTTCGTAGACAATGTTGAAATCCTCGTCGATTTGCACCTGGTCACCGAAGATGTCGGGGTCGTTGGAGATGTCGGGGAGGTGCTTGTCAAGATACTCTTGCAGAATATCGAGGCACTCATGGTCTGGCATATAACAAAGACAATGAGCCTCCTCCTTGGTGGTAACCTCAGCGCCGCAGAGCACGAAAATGTCACGATTGGTGGAATAGTGTTCCGCCAAGCGGCAATGTCGCGTAGAGTTATGGTCCGTGATAGCGATCACATCCACGCCGCGTTCAAGAGCCAAGGCGATGATGTTGTCGGGCGTCATCTCCAAGTCCCCGCATGGGGAGAGCAACGTATGGGTGTGCAAATCAGCTTTATATATATTCACAGGTCCATGATTTTCGGGCTGCAAAGATAATAAAAAATCAGCCGTCAGGCACTTGTCTTCTATTGTTGGTTTTAAGCACACACACAAACTGACATTATGTCACCTTGTCGTTTTGGCATAAATTTTGCAAGTATAACGCACATTTTTACACTATACTTTTAAAATATTAAAATACAACAATATGCAAACCGGTAAAATTAATGTTCAGACAGAAAACATTTTCCCCGTCATCAAGAAATTCCTCTATTCCGACAATGAAATATTCCTTCGCGAGTTAATCTCCAACGCCGTGGACGCCACGCAGAAGCTCAAGCGTTTGGTAAGTCTCGGCGAGGCCAACTGTGAGTTGGGCGACCTGACCATCGAGGTAAAGGTCAACAAGGAGGACAAGACCATCCGTGTCATCGACCGCGGTATAGGCATGACAGCCGAGGAGGTGGACAAATACATCAACCAAATCGCCTTTTCCGGTGCGGAAGACTTCTTGGCCAAATACAAGGGGACCGATGCTGCCAACATCATCGGCCACTTCGGCCTGGGCTTCTACTCTTCTTTCATGGTCGCCGACCGTGTTGACATCCTCACCCAGTCCTACAAAGAGGGTGCCAAGGCTGTGAAATGGAGTTGCGACGGCTCTCCCGACTTCACCTTGGAGGAGATCGAGTCCCGCGAGCGCGGCAGTGAGATCGTACTGCACGTCGCCGACGACACTGCCGAGTTCCTCGACGAGAACAGGATCGTGGGGCTGCTCAACAAATACTGCCGTTTCCTGCCCATCCCCATCCTCTGCGGCACCAAAACCGAATGGCGCAAACCCGAGCCCAAGCCCGAAGAAACCTCCGACGAAAACAAGGACGAGAAGAAAGAGGAGCCCAAAGAGGAGGCCGTGCAGGTGCCCCGCATCATCAACGACACCGATCCGCTGTGGCAGAAGTCGCCTTCCTCGCTGACTGACGAGGACTACAAGAAGTTCTACCACCAACTCTACCCGATGAACTTCGAGGATCCCATGTTCCAGATACACCTCAACGTGGACTACCCCTTCAACCTCACGGGAATCCTTTATTTCCCCAAGGTCAAGAACCAACTCGACCTCAAGAAGAACCGTGTGCAGCTCTATTGTAACCAAGTCTTTATCACGGACGAATTAGAGGGCATCATTCCCGAGTTCATGACCCTGTTGCACGGCGTCATCGACTCGCCCGACATCCCGCTGAATGTCTCCCGTTCCTATCTCCAGTCCGATGCCAATGTCAAGAAAATCTCCACCTATATCAGCAAAAAAGTGGCTGAGAAGTTAGAGTCGATGTTCAAGGAAAACCGCGAGGATTTCGAGAAAAAATGGGACGAATTGAAGGTCTTCCTGCAATACGGTTCCCTGACCGACGAGAAGTTCTACGACAAGATCAAGGATTTCTACCTGTTGAAGAGCACCGAAGGCAAATATTACACCATTGAGGAGTACAAGAACATGGTGAGTGCGCTGCAGACCGACAAGGACGACAATGTCATCCTGCTCTATGCCGCCAATGCCGACGAGCAGAACCTCTACATCTCCGCTGCCAAGGAGAAAGGCTACGATGTGCTGCTGATGGACGGCTTCCTCGATGCGCATGCCATACAAATGTTAGAACAGAAGAATGAAAAGATGCGCTTCACCCGTGTGGATGCCGATGTCGTGGACAAGCTTATCCAAAAGAAAGACGATGTTACGCCCTCCAAACTGTCCGATGAACAGCAGAAGAGTCTCAAGGATTTCTTCACAAAAAGCGTGGACGAGAGCAAATTCACAGTAATGGTGGAAAGTTTGAGCGAAACAG
>DBYW01000006.1 GCA_002311645.1 Bacteroidales bacterium UBA1176 | reverse complement strand
CCCTTCGAGGGCTTCCTGACCTACGGCGGTATGAACGGACGTGATATGGACGCTCTGGCCGTTGGCCTGAAGGAGAACATCGAGTTCGATATGGTGGAAACCCGTATCAAACAGGTCCAGTATCTGGCTGACAAACTCGACGAGTACGGCATTCCTTATCAGCGTCCTGCCGGTGGCCACGCCATCTTCGTGGATGCTGACAAGGTCCTGACCAACATTCCGAAGGAGGAATTTCCGGCCCAGACGCTCACGTGCGAGCTCTATCTCGAAGCTGGCATCCGCGCCTGTGAAATCGGCTATGTGCTGGCCGACCGCGACCCGGTGACCCGCGAGAACCGCTTCGGTGGCAACGACTTCGTGCGCCTCTGCATCCCGCGCCGCGTCTATACCAACAACCACATGGATGTCATCGCCGCAGCCTTGAAAAACGTGTACGACCGTCGCGATACCATCAAGCGCGGTCTTGAGATTACGTGGGAAGCCGAGCTGATGCGCCACTTCACCTGCCAGTTCAAGAGACTGAAATAATACTATACCCGCCCGTCAGGGCAGAACGGCTTGCCGAACCACGGCAAGCCGTTTTTTTAACCCCAAAAACGATACGACTATGTTGATAGTGGATGATGTGTTGGTTTCCGATGAGTTGATCGACAAATGCTTTTGCTGCGATTTAGCCGTCTGCAAAGGAATGTGTTGCGTGGAGGGCGACGCGGGGGCACCGTTGCGTCCCGAAGAGGTGGGCGACCTGAGCGAATACTATCCTGTTTTCCGGAAGTATATGTCAGACGAGGGCATTGCCGTTGTGGAGGCCGCCAGCGAGCCGGTGGTGCTCAACGGCTGGGGCGAGTTCGAGACACCGCTCCTCGGGAATGGAAAAGATTGTGTTTTCGTCTGTCACGAAGGCGATACGGCAATGTGCGCCATCGAGAAGGCTTTCCTCAACGGGGAAATCCCCTTCCGGAAGCCCATATCTTGCTATCTGTATCCCATCCGGGCCAGCAAGGTGGGCAAGTACACGGCTCTGAATTTCCATCACTGGGATATTTGCCAGTGCGCCTGCACAAAAGGGGAAGAACTGAAACTGCCTGCCTACCGTTTCCTGAAGGAGCCGTTGGAGCGTGCCTTCGGCCACGAATGGTACGAGAAATTGTGCAATCTTGTGGAAAACCCCAACCAAGAATAATTCTTAATTCTTAATTCCCCATCCCTTGGCCTCCACCGCCTTGGGCTTGTGCCTGTGCGCCCTCTAATTCCATCTTGCCGAACTTGAAGGTGATGCCGGCACGGATGCTGCGGCCCATCCAACTGCTCCATGTGGTGCTGTTGACCGTGTAATAGGGGCTGTTGATGTCTGTGCCCATCCTGTTCCAGTTGAAGATGTCATGCACATCCAAATGGATGGAGATGCGACGCTTCCAGAACTCGGCACGCAGGCCGGCATCGATGCTATAACGCGGGCGCGTGACCGTGAACATCGAAACGCTCTTGGAACTGTAGTTCGCCGAGGCATTCACCTCCAACACTTTCCAAAGCTTGGCCCAGAAGTTGAGGCGGAAGCTGTATCCGAGGTTGTCCACCTTGTAGGGCTCGGCCTCGTTGCGGAACTGGAATGAGGATTTCATATAATACATATTGGCATAGAAACGGATGTTCATAAAGGCCTTGAGCCGGTACATCACGTTGAGTTCGGCGCCGGTGTTGAGCGACTTGCCGGCGTTAACTGGCATAGAGAATGAAACAATGCGTCCGAAGAAAGGACTGTAGGCCACATCCGACTGCGTGCTGAACTCATCCTTGCTGTTCTTGAACCAGGCATTGATGCCGATGTTGCCGAACTTGTTGATGTACTTGGTCCAACCCGCCTCTATGGAATTGGTGAACGTCTGCCGCAAATCAGGATTTCCAGTGCTGTACCCGTCCTCGCCGTAATCCATGTAGGTTGTGAGATCGTCACCGTCGGGATTGTTCACGCGACGCGTGTAGCTGAGCTTGAAGTTGTGCATGTTCTTGGTGCGGTAGCTCAGGTGGAGGGAAGGATAAAGCCCCACATAGCCCTTGTGCACGTTGTCAGCGGGCGAGTTGAGCATCTGCAGACTGTAAATCTCATACTCTGTGCGCAGACCTCCCTTGAGTGTGAAGCCGCCGAAACGGTGCTGCAGCGTGACGTAGGCGTCAACACTGCCATTGTGCGCCCGCACATCCTTGGATCGCAGGCCATCCATTCCATACTCACCCGTAGAAAACACCAATGTGTCGACCCGATAATAATTCAAACGAGGATTATAGTCTCCCGACACGCCCATTTGAATCTCCCCGTCCTTATGGTAGGGAATGGTGTAGTCCACAGAAGCGTCAAGCCCCAACATACGGTACTTGTGATCATATTTTTTATTCTTATCCAAATAATCCATAAAAAGATAGTCGCGAATTTGGTCGCCTTCGCTCTTGCTTCCCCAAGTCCAGAAACTCACGTCTGCACTGATTTTGTGACCCTTGCTGTTAAATTTGTGTTCATACCAAAGACCGCCATAACCACCGGCACTCAAACTTTTGGAAGTTTCACCGCTAAAGTAGGAACGGTCGCCCGGATTGTAGATGTATTCCCGATAATAGGTGGAATCCGAATAGGCATGACCGGAGAAACTGGGATAAGTCCCCGCCCAGAAGTATAGGCTGTTCACAGTGTCAGGAGTATAAGAACCGTTGATGTAAACCCCCAAACTATGCGATTGTTGCCGAAACTGGTTGATGCTACGGGTATTGCTGGAGATGTCGCCTGCATCATTAAAGATAGTGCCAAAAGATTCGCTGTGGTTTTTATTGATGCCATAGGAGTAGTTGAGGTAGGTGCTGATGGAAAACTTCTCGTTGGCATAGACATAGGAGATGAAGGGAGTGACGTCAGGATTGGAGGAACCGCGGACGCCAAAACTCAAGAAACTGTTTTTCTTGATTTTAGAGGTGGTAACAATATTGATGATGCCACCGGAACCTTGCGCACTGTATCGTGCGGAAGGGTTCGTGATGACCTCTATCTTCTCAATGCTGCCGGCGGGCATCTGTTGGATGAAGTTCTTGAGTGCCTCGGCGTTCATGTTGGAGGGCTTGTCGTTAATCCAGATTTCCACGGATGAAACGCCGCGCAGTGTCACGTTGCCCTCCACATCCACCTCCACGCCGGGAGCGTTCTGCAAGGCGTCCGCCGCCGTGCCCGACTGCATCGTGGGGTCTTCGGAGACATTGTAGAGCGTCTTCTCGCCATCCACCATATAGACGGGTTTCTCCCCAATAATCTGCACTTCCTGCAAGTCGGTGCTGGTCTTGTGCATCGGGATGTCGCCCAAATCGATGGTCTTGGACTCCCCACCGACAATCACCGGGATATTCACCCGCTCATACCCGACTAATGTGGCCACGAACCGGTATTCGCCCTCCAGAATGTTGGATATCTGGAATTTGCCCTGTGCGTCGGATATGGACTTGTCTACCATCTGCGTGGTGGAGTCCGGGGTCAACAGCATGATGGTGGCAAACTGCACCTTCTCATTGTTGAGGGAATCCACCAAAGTGCCCGTAAGGTCGTAACGGCTCTGTGCGGAAAGGAGATTTGTCAGCGTGATCAGCAGGAAAAAGTAGAACAGTTTCTTCATAAAAAACGCGTTTTTAGAGCAATGATTTTTATTAACGTATATATGACGAATAAATTGTAGAAGGGGCCATTATAATAAAAAAAACAAATATAGTATCTAATGTCGTATTTTTTATTATTTTTGCACAATTATAATGTAAACCTTAAAAAAATTAAATTATGGATCTGAACAATATTATTTCCTCTCTCACAGGCAACAACCTTATTGGAGAAATCAGTAAAAAGTTTAACATTGATACTAACAAAATCGTATCTGTCATCAAGGCGGCCATTCCTAAATTCATAAGCGCCATGCATTCCAATGCATCCACATCCGCCGGGGCATCCGCACTCAGCCAGGCGCTCAGCGACCACGCAGGCCAGGCTCTGGGGCTTAACATAGAGGACGGTATGAAGATCCTGAAAAAGATTTTCGGCGGCAACCTCGGTTCTGTCGTTTCGGGTTTGTCATCCCAGACTAGCACTTCCAATGAGCAGGTTTCCAACATTCTGGCTGCCGTGGCACCCAATTTGTTGTCTGTGTTGGGTAATGGGAATTTCTCTGTTGGCAATTTGGGCGGTCTGCTCGGCGGTCTGCTTGGCGGTGCCAGCTCCAGTTCCAGTTCAACTGCTACTTCCGCTGCAGGAAAAATCTTGGGAGGCTTGTTTGGCAAACTGAAGAAAAAATAGTTAAGAATAAAATCTCGGCTTTTAAACTTTTTTGCATATTTTTATTCAGACACAATCGGTTTTTTCCGAAAAACCTATTTATTGAAATTAGTACTAACTTAAATTTATTGAAATGAAAAAATTATTTTTGACACTCGCACTGGGATTGATTTGTGCGACTGGTTTCTCTCAATTCACTCAGGAAGACGGAACCTACGTTTTCAGAGATGAGTACACTACCGAAAATGCACACCGCAAAGTGGTCAATTTGTTGAACACATTCAACACCTCAACGCAATCTGCCGAAATCAAGGTTGACAACGACACGCTTGTGAAAGCTGAGATTGTCATGAATGTGAAAGTTGCCTATAATCCATTCGCTGGCGGCTTCGTCGAGAACTTCCAGATGGATGCGATCTTTAAGATTGACGGCGACCATGTGACGGTTTTAGGAAACAATTTCTATACCATCAATGTTTACAGCGGTTATGGAACCAACAAAGAGGTTAAGGCATACGACGAGAGAATCGAGGAATACGAAAACGCCTCCCGTCAGCTCAACAGCGGTACCTTGAAAGGCAAGGAAAAGAAAGAAGCTAAGGAGATTGTTGAGGATTGGGAAGAGACCTCTGAAGCCATCAACAAAGAGTTCAAGGAGAGATTCGTGAACACTTTGAAGAAAAAACTTCAATAAAGACAAGGAGCAGGTCGCAACGACCCAACCTTGTGTTGACCCAACAAAAAAGGCGACTATATTTTAGTCGCCTTTTCTTTTTTGGAGATAAATGGGAATACTTTATTTTTCAATGCGAATTCTCGCATCCACGGCGGTTACGTAACGCGGGTTGCCGAGCAGCGGGTTGAGGTCCATCTCCACGATTTCGGGAGCGGCCTGCACCAATGCGCTCACGCGGGCAATCTGGTCGGCGTAGAGATCGATGTTGACGGGTTCTTGGCCACGCACGCCTTGCAGGATCTTGTAGCCGCGCAGTTTGGTGAGCATCTGTTTGGCTTCGTCAGCCGTGATGGGTGCCAATGCGGACTGCACGTCCTTGAGCACTTCGATGAAGATGCCGCCTAAGCCGAAGAATATCTGATGACCGAACTTGTCGTCGCGGATGGCGCCAATATATACGTCGGTGCCGTCTAACATCGGGTACATCTCCACCGCGTAAGTGTCCTTGATAGCCATCAGGCGGTCGAATTCCCTGCTGACGGTGTCCAAGTCCTTGACGTTGAGTGTCACACCGCCCACGTCGGACTTGTGTAACGGACCGACAACTTTCATGACCAACGGTACGTCTTTCGAGCATCCGACCTCCTTGGCGAACGCCAGGGCATCTTCTTTCTTGTCCACTTCGACGGATTTTTTGCGGGAGATGCCGGCGGCGTCCAGCAACTCGTTGTAGTCGGCAATCTCTAAATAGCCGCTCTCGCACTTGTCGATGGTCTTTCGGATGCGAGCCACATCAACTTGCGGCAACTCCACGTTCTCGGGTTGTGGTTTCGGGGTGTTCCACACTTTGACGAGGGCGTTGCCTAACACGCACTCTTCCGGGAAATTAATACGGCCTTTGGCGATGAAATCCTCGATTTCCTGCTTCACGTTGATGATGGATGGCAACACGGGGAAGATGGGTTTCTTGCAGGTCTTCATCTTCTCATCGAGCAAATCATAGACTTCTTTGTTGGAGAAGAGGCCTGGTGAGCCGAAGATGACCACGGAGAAGTCGATGTCGGTGTAGTCGTTTTCGACAGTGTCGATGATATAGCCGAGTTGTTCGGCGGTGCCGGTGGCGAGGAAGTCAATGGGGTTGCCCACGGAGGAGCCTCCGAAGAGTTTCGCGAGCAGGGCAGGGCTGGCGGGGTGGTCTTTGAGCGGGGGCACTTCCAGGCCGCCGTTGCTCAGCACGTCGGTGAGCATCACGGCGGGGCCGCCCGCGTGGGTGATGACAGCGCAGCGATTGCCTTTTATTTCAGGATGCATAAATACTGCGCAGACAGTGGTGAGTTCCTGGCGGTTGTGGCAACGTACAATGCCGGCTTTTTGGAACAGGGCGTCCACGGCGGCGTCGTTGGTGGCCAAAGCGCCGGTGTGCGACGAGGCCGCGCGCGAGCCGGCAGCGGAGCCGCCCGACTTGATGGCCGCAATCTTGCAGCCTTTGTTGATGAGGTTGCGGCTGTGCTTCAGCAAACGCTGCGGGTCGCCAATCTTCTCCATGTAGAGCATGATGACATGACTCGACTTCTCAGGGTCGAAGGTTTCGTCCAAATGTTCCAGCACATCCTCAATGCCGAGCTGGGCGCTGTTGCCCACAGCCCAGACACTGTTGAATTTCAAGCCGTTGCTCATGCCGTACTCCTTGATGAACACGGCGGTGGCACCGCTTCCCGTGATAAAATCCACGCCTTTGGGGTCAAGTTTCGGGATCGGGGTGTCAAAGCAGCCGCTGTAGTTGGTGTTGAGGAATCCTGTGCAGTTGGGGCCTATGAGTGAGCCGCCCACAGCGTTGATGGCATCCACGATGTGCTTTTCGATGGCAGCGCCCTCGGCGTTCTCTTCCGAAAATCCCGCGCTGACGATGATGAAGCCTTGGGTCCCTTTCTGCTGCGTCAGCACGTCCACCGTGTGGGCACAGAACTTGGCCGCGATGCAGAGGATGGCGCAATCCACCTGCGGCAGATCTTCCACCTGCTTGTAACACTTGATGCCCTGCACCTCGTCTTCCTTGGGGTTCACGGCGTAAACTTCGCCCTTGAAGGCACTCTCCAACAGATTTTTCAGGGCTTTGCCGCCCGGTTTGTGAATGTCACTGGATGCACCGCACACCACGATGCTCTTGGGATTGATCAGTTTCTGGTTAATCATAAATCTTTTTTGTTTTGCAAAATCGCCCCGTATGTGCAGGAATGCATCGGGGCGACATTATTATTGTACTTTTTATTTCGCGATGTCTTTTTTCAACTTGTCGATGCGGGCAATGAGAGTCTCTTCGATGGAGTCGATATTGGCGCGCTTGCCGGCATTCTCCACCACGCTGAAATAGAACTTGATTTTAGGTTCGGTGCCAGAGGGACGCACGGTGACCTTGCTGCCGTCGGCGGTGAAGAACTGTAGCACGTTGGAGGTCGGCAGGTCGATGATGGTGTTGGTCTTGTTGGCGAAGTCGAAGGACTTGGAGACGGAATAATCCTTCATCATAATGACGGGCTGGCCGCCTAATTTCTTGGGCGGATGGTTGCGGTAGTTGGCCATCATGGCTTGTATCTCCTCCACGCCAGCCTTGCCGGTCTTGGTGAGGGAAAGCAGGTCCTCCTTGTAGAAACCGTATTTTTTGTAGATGTCGTTGAGCACTTGGGCGAGCAGTTTGTGACCGGTTTTGCCGTTTGCCAAATAGAATGCGGCCATCTCGGCGATGAGGCAGCATGCGGAGACGGCATCCTTGTCGCGTACAAAGTCGCCGATAAGGTAACCGTAGCTCTCCTCCCCGCCGCAGACGAATGTTTTTGTGCCCTCGTTCTGGAGGATCGCCTCGGCGATGTATTTGAACCCGGTGAGCACGTCCTTGCATTCCACGTTGAAATCGGTGGCGATGTCCTTGATGAGGTCTGTGGTGACGATGGTCTTGACCACAAACTGGTCGCCGGTGAGTTTCCCGTTGTGTTGCCATTGGGAAAGCATGTAATGGAAGAGGAGGGTGCCGGTCTGGTTGCCGTTGAGAAGGCGCATTTTCCCGTCTGCGTCGCGGATGGCGATGCCCACGCGGTCAGCGTCAGGGTCTGTGGCAAGGATGAGGTCCGCATCCACTTCGTCGGCTTTTTTCAAGGCTAACTCGAGGGCACTTTTCTCTTCGGGGTTGGGCGACTTGACAGTCGGGAAGTTGCCGTCGGGGATGGCTTGCTCTTCGACCAAATATATGTCCTTGAACCCGTACATGTTCAATGCCTTGGGCACCATGGTGATGCCGGTTCCATGCAGGGGCGTGTAAACGATTTTCAGGTTTTTGGCTTTCTTGATGGCGGCCGGATTGAGCGTGAGGGCCGCGATCTTGTCCAAGTAGACCTTGTCGACATCCTCGCCGATGATGTGGATGAGCTTCTCGTTACGGGTCCATTTGACTTGCTTGAGAGTCGTGATGTTGTTGACTTCGGCGATCACATTCTTGTCGTGTGGGGGCACGAGTTGCCCGCCGTCTCCCCAATAAACCTTGTAGCCGTTATATTCGCGGGGGTTGTGGGAGGCAGTGACCATGACGCCGGCCTGGCACTGGAGGTGACGCACGGCGAAGGAGAGCTCCGGTGTGGGTCGAAGGTCTTCAAAAAGGAAAACCTCGATCTTGTTCGCGGAGAGGATGTCGGCGGTGATTTCGGCAAATTCGCGGCTTTGGAGGCGCGAGTCGTGCGAAATGGCCACTTTGATCTTCTGGCTCTTGAAACATTTGAGGAGGTAGTTCGCCAGACCTTGTGTGGCAAAGCCGACCGTGTAGCGGTTCATGCGGTTGGTGCCGACACCCATGATGCCGCGCAGGCCGCCCGTCCCGAACTCCAATGTGCGGTAAAACGCCTCCGTCAGTTCTTGCGGGTTCTCTTTTTGGAGACGACGAATCTCGTCCTTGAATTTTGGTTCGTAGTCTTCTTCTAACCAAGTATTGATTCTTTGTTCAACTGATGTTTCCATATCTGAGATTTTAGGCTGCAAAAGTACAAAATTTGCTGGATGATGTCAAGGCATAAAATATATATGTTGTGTAAAAAACAAGGGACTTTTGCTGTAATTATTCCGCGGGGCCGATGGTGACAGGCAACTTGTAGCTGCTATACACAGACTCATCGTCCTTTTGGGCAGGTATCCACTGTGGCATCTTTCTGACAACACGCAACACTTCATCGTCGATGGGCGCGAAAAGGGGACTGACAATGGTGGGCCGGCGCACATAGCCATTCTTGTCCACATTGAATAAAACGACCACGGTGCCTGCGATTTGGTATTTATTGATTTCTGCAAAGTCGAGGTTGCGCTTCAAGTATTGTTGGAGCGCAATATTGCCTCCCACGAATCGGGGAGGGGTGTCATAGATGCTGGGAGAGATCTCCTCGGCTGTTTCATTGAAATACGACATATGTATATCACCAACCGTAGAGAAAGTCGAGGGATCAGTAGGTACGATAAGCTGCCCATCCACCACTGTTTTTGAACCCCCGACATTTCCGCGGACAGTCGTTTGGGATTGTTGCTCCGTTTGGGATGCGGCCGGTTCGCAGCCGTTGTTCACTTGGGCGGACAAACCGCTGGGCAAGGCGGACATCAACCCTACGGAGAGCCCCGCCACAATGGCAGTCTTGCCCAACCGCTGCCGTTTGCGCAGTTCCTGTTCGAGATAGCGCACCTCGGCCTCGCACGCAGGGCAGGTGCCGGCACAGTTGCCCTTGTGGCGACACTCCTTTGTGACGAAGGCGATGTCGTTCTTCTCCGCGATTTGCTTGCGGATTTCCTTGAGGATTTTGCAGGTTTGTTTGCCGTGGTTCATAAGAGTGTGTTTATTTGCGGATGTCTGTTCTGTATGTGAAAAAGTCAAAATGCTCCACGCCCATTGCGCGGAGTTTTTCGGTGCTTCGCTCAATGTCCTCTTGGGTGTTGTAGCCCTCGATGAGCGGGAGCCGCACGATGAGGTCGTCGCCGCGCCCCTCCTGCAGGAGCTCTTGCAGATTGTCGAGCGCGCGCCGGTTGCTGAGGCTGGTGTAGCGCCGGTAAATCTCGTCGTTGGTCTCCTTGATGTCGATAATGAACTGGTTGACAACGGAGGATAGCTGGCGGACATGGTCTGCAGGGACGTTGAGGGAGGTTTCGAGCGTCAGGTTCCATTCCGGGCCGCAGATCTTGCGAAAGCGGGCAATGAAGTCGGGATGCATGGCAGGCTCGCCGCCGCCGAAGGTGATGCCGCCGCCGGTGGCGAGGAAGTAGAGCTGGTCGATCTTCACCTCTTCATAGAGGCTTTCGGGCGTGAAGGTGCGCCAGACGTCCTCACGCTGACATTGCGGGTTGAGGCAGTACCGGCAACGCAGCGGACAACCGTGGAAGGCCGCGAGCGTGCTCACGCCCTTGCCGTCGGTCTGTATTCGGTGCCGCACAATGCCGATGAAGGGAGCCTCTTCCATGGTGTGGGGCTATTGGGGAGTGCTGTCGAGCTGGTGCAGGGCATAGCAGTAGGCGCCGATGGTGGTGGCCACGCTGGTGCCGATGTGGGAGGTGACCACGCCGAGGCGCTTCTGTGTGTCGCAGAGGATGGTCTCGTCGGTGCCGTAGAGGGGGATGGCGCGCTGTTCGCCCTTGACGAATTCAGCGAACTCGGCCTCGTCCTCGAGGTTATAGACGTAGGAGGGCACGCGGGGGAGCGTTTGCCCCGAGCGGGTGCTCATCTGCGCGCGTAGTTCGCGCAGCAGGGCGGGCATGAAGAGGGTGTGCGATTTGGAAAGACCGCCGCCGAGGACGATGATGCCGTCCAGGATGGTCACGCATTGCGCGATGGTGTAACCAGCCACCTCGCCGAAAGTGCTGAAGGCTTTGCGCGCCGCCTCGCGGTCGCCCTCCTTCTCGCCGTTCGCGATGAGGAAGATGTCGAGCGAGTCGGTGTAGTCTTTCGCTGAAGGGTCGTTGGCATACATATTATAATAATATAGTATAGCGCGTTGGGAGACGCCCTCCTCCACGATCAGTTCCGGCTGCAGCTTGTTGGGGGTGCAGTATATTTCGGAACAGCAGTTGTCGCCGATGTACATCTGGCCGTGGCTGGTGACGCCGATGCCGAAGCCGGTGCCGAGGATGAAGCCGATGAGGTTGTGGTACTGCTTCACGCTGCCGGCGTCGCGGAGCCGCCGGTTGACGTCGGGCAGGGTGCCGGCCAACGCCTCGCCGTAGGTGAAGAGGTCGGCGTCGTTGTTGATGAAGACGGGCAGGTCGAAGCGCCGCTGGAGGTAGGGGCCGAGGGCCACGCCGCCCTCAAAAGCGGGGAAATTGGTGAGCCGGGTGGGGAAGATGCCGTTGGGGTAGTCGGCCGGGCCGGGGAAGGCGAAGCTGAGGGCCACGGGCTTTTCGGGGAGGCTTTGGATGGTCTGCTCGAAGCCGGCCGTGAGGTTGGCCAGACACTTGTCGAGGTCGCGGGCCTCGGAGGGGAATTCTATGGTTCCGGTGACGGGCTTGTTGCCGCGCAGGGCGGTGAATCGGAAATGGGTGCCGCCTGCATCCAGGGTCACCACGGTTCTCGGGTCGTTGTCGTACATATCGGGTCTGTTTTGAATGAGGGTGCAAATTTAATAAATATATGGGGAATGGACGACCCGAAAAAAACAGCCGGATAGAAAAGTTATGAAATGAAAATAATGGAGAAAAAATATTTATAAACAGTGAATTGTATAAAAAAAAATATTATTTTTGCCGCCCGAATGAAAAGTGTGGGAGAATGAGGGGCTTGATAATAGATAAAACACTGATTTATAGGTAAATATATTATAAAAAAAGAGAAAATAAAACAATGAGTGCAAGCAAGAAATTAGCAGCCAATGCTCGAAAAGAAGCGAACAAAACGGTGTACATGGCACGATTAGTGGATAATCCAACCTCACCGCGCAAGACCCGGATCATGGCCAACGTGATTCGCGGCAAGAATGTGGACTATGCAATGAATGTCCTGAAATACAGCCCGAGAGAGGCTTCCGAGAAGTTGTTGAAGCTTCTGAAGTCTGCCATCGCAAACTGGCAAGTGAAGAATGAAGGCATGCGTTTGGAAAACGCAGACCTTTATGTGAAGACGATCATGGTGGATGGTGGTCGCATGCTGAAGCGTATCCGCACGGCTCCCCAAGGCCGCGCCAACCGCATCCGCAAACGTTCCAACCACATCACCCTGGTGATTGCCGACCGTAACACGGAAAACAACAATAATGAAATAATCAAAGAAGAATCACAAAATTAATTAATTAAGTATGGGTCAGAAAGTAAATCCGGTAGGCATTCGCCTCGGTATCGTCAGAGGATGGGATTCTAATTGGTATGGCGGCAAAAATTTCGCCAGTAAGATTGTCGAAGACGACAAAATTAGAAAGTACCTGAATGTCAAGTTCGCAAAGGCCGGAATTTCCAAAATTTACATTGAAAGAACGCTGAAACTCGTCACCGTCACCATCATGACGGCACGTCCGGGCCTCATCATCGGCAAGGGCGGCCAAGAGGTTGACAAGGTGAAGGAAGAGCTGAAGGTCATCACGGGCAAGGAAATCCAGATCAACATCGTGGAAGTGAAGCGCCCTGACCTGGATGCTCAACTCGTGGCACAGAACATTGCCAAGCAAATTGAAGGCCGTGTGGCTTACAAGAAGGCCATCAAGACTGCCATTTCCACCACGATGCGCGCCAACGCCGAAGGCATCAAGGTGACCGCTGCCGGTCGTCTGGGCGGTGCCGAAATCGCTCGTGCCGAGCATTTCAAGGAGGGTCGTATCCCCTTGCACACGTTGCGTGCCGACATTGACTATGCTCCCGTTGAGGCCCACACCACATACGGTTGCATTGGCATCAAGGTTTGGATTTGCCGCGGTTTCGTCTATGGCAAGCGCGACCTGTTCACCCTCACCGAAGCCGGCAAGGACGCCAAGGCTCCTCAACGCAGGATGACCCGCGGTCCCCGCAAGGGCGAAGGTCGTGGTCCCCGCACCAACAACAGAAACAACTAATAATGCCGACGCCAAGATGCCGGCTTGAAATAATCAATAACACAAAACATTAAAAGCAATGTTACAACCGAAAAAAACCAGATACAGAAGGCCGCAAAAAGGCAGAATGAAATCCATCACCAAACGTGGTGCCACGATTTCGTTCGGTTCCTTCGCGCTCAAGACGCTCGACCAATGTTGGATCAGCGCCCGCCAAATCGAGGCCGCCCGTCAGGCTATCACCCGTGAGATGAAGCGTGAGGGTCAGCTTTGGATTCGCATATTCCCCGATCGCCCCGTGACCGCCAAGGGTTTGGGTGTTCGTATGGGTAAAGGTAAAGGTACTCCCGAGTCTTGGGCCGCACGCGTCAGCCCGGGCCGTATCCTCTTCGAGGCCGACGGCATTCCCATGGAAGTGGCTAAGGAAGCCATGAGACTTGGCGCCCAGAAACTGCCCGTTCACACAAAGTTCATTGTCAGAAGAGATTATTCTCCCGAAATTTAATCCGAGAAAGCTATGAAACAGACTGTAATTAACGAACTTACCACTGCTGAAGTGAAGGAAAGACTGGTTGTCGAGCAAGAGAACCTCGTCAAGATGAGACTCAACCATGCCATCTCCCCGTTAGAGAACCCCCAGTCCATCAAAGATCAACGTAGAACCATCGCCAGACTGCACACCGAGTTGCGCAAACGCGAATTAAACGATAAAAAATAGTTATGGAAAGAAACAATAGAAAAGTGAGAGAAGGTGTCGTGGTCAGCGACAAGATGGACAAATCCATCGTCATCAAGGTGGAACGCAAGATGAAACACCCCATCTATGGGAAATTCCTGAAACGCTCCACGAAGTTCATGGCACACGACGAGAAGAACGATTGCCATATCGGCGACCGCGTCAGAATTATGGAGACCAGACCCTTGAGCAAGAACAAGTGCTGGCGTTTAGTAGAAATCATAGAAAGAGCTAAATAGTTATGATACAACAAGAATCAAGATTATCAGTAGCTGATAACAGCGGTGCTAAGGAAGTCCTCTGTATCCGCGTTTTGGGAGGCACCAAGAAACGTTATGCCTCCGTGGGCGACAAGATTGTTGTTGCCATCAAGAGCGCTATCCCTTCCGGTCAAGTCAAGGCTGGCACTGTCTCCAAGGCCGTGGTTGTCCGCACCAAGAGACCTGTTCGTCGTAACGACGGTTCCTATATCCGCTTCGACGACAACGCCGTGGTGCTGCTCACCCCCGCCGACGAGTTGCGCGGCACGCGTATCTTCGGACCCGTTGCACGTGAACTCCGTGAGAAACAATTCATGAAGATCGTGTCTTTGGCACCAGAAGTACTTTAGAAATTAATAATAACAGATACAATTGACAAAGACCAATTGGTAAACAATTCCAAAAAACAAGCGACAAAATGAAACTTAAGATCAAAAAAGGCGACCTCGTTAAAGTGATTGCAGGCGAGAGCAGAAAGTCCCAGGGTAAGGTCCTCGAAGTCCTGCCCGACCAGCAAAAAGCACTGGTCGAGGGATGCAACCTCGTCTCCAAGAGCACGAAACCCAACGCCAAGAACCCCAACGGAGGCATCATCCAAAAGGAGGCCCCCATCCACATCTCGAACCTTATGCTCATCGACGCAAAAGGTAATGCTACCCGCGTGGGCAGAAGAAAGAACGCCGACGGCAAATTAGTTAGATATTCCAAAAAATCAGGAGAGGAGATTAAGTAATGACACCAAGATACAAGGAAAAATATCAGAAAGAGGTGCTCCCCGCCCTCAAGGAACAGTTCGGATTCAAGTCCGTCATGCGCGTTCCCCGCATCACCAAGATTTGCCTCAACCAAGGCCTTGGCAAGTTCGGCATCGCCGACAAGAAACTCATTGACGCAGGTGTCCAGGAAATGACTATGATCGCCGGTCAGAAGGCCGTCGCCACCAAGTCCAAGAAGGATATCTCCAACTTCAAACTGAGAAAAGGCATGCCCATCGGCGTGCGCGTGACCCTTCACGGTGACCGCATGTACGAATTCCTCGACCGTCTCATCTCCGTCTCCATCCCCCGTATCCGCGACTTCCGCGGCATCAGCGACAAGGGTTTCGACGGGAGAGGCAACTACACCCTCGGTATTCCCGAGCAGATCATTTTCCCCGAAATCGATATCGACAAGGTGGCTAAAATCAACGGTATGGACATCACTTTCGTGACTACCGCACGCAACGACAAGGAGTGTCTCGCATTATTGAAAGAATTTGGCTTCCCCTTCAAAAATCAGAAATAGTATGGCAAAAGAATCATTAAAAGCTAAAGAAGTTAAAAGAGCAAAATTGGTTGCTAAATATAGTGCGAAACGCGCGGAACTCAAGAAAATCATGAACGGCGACGACTACGACGCCAAACGTGCCGCTGACATTGCGCTGCAAAAGCTTCCCCCCAACTCCAACCCCATCCGCATGCACAACCGCTGCAAGCTGACTGGTCGTCCCAAAGGCTATATCCGCCAGTTCGGACTCTCCCGTATCAACTTCCGCGAAATGGCTATGGCTGGATTGATTCCCGGAGTGAAGAAAGCTAGTTGGTAACATTAAATTTAGGAGACTACAATATGAATACCGATCCGATATCCGATTATTTAACTCGTTTGAGAAACGCAATCCGCGCTAATCACAAGGTGGTTGAAATTCCCGCCTCCAACGAGAAAAGAGCAATCACCAAGATTCTCTTCGAAAAAGGTTACATTCTCAATTACAAGTTTATCGATGACGTACACCCCAAGATGATCAAGATCGCCTTGAAGTACCATCCGGTAACCAAACAATCCGCCATCACGACCCTGCAACGCGCCAGCCGTCCCGGTTTGCGTAAGTATGCCGGTGTGGCAAACATGCCCTCCGTGCTCAACGGTCTCGGCATCGCCATCGTGTCCACATCCCATGGCATGATGACCGACAAAGAGGCCAAGGCTCAGAATGTTGGTGGTGAAGTTATTTGTTACATCAGCTAATATAGGAGGAACCGTTATGTCAAGAATAGGAAAATTGCAAATCGCCGTTCCATCCGGCGTCGAAATCAAGAGAGACGAGAAATCCAACATCGTCACCGTCAAGGGCCCGAAAGGCGAACTTCAACAATATGTTGACCCGCGCATCGAGCTGAACCTCGAAGACGGCCACCTCCACCTTACTCGCCCCACCGACAACAAGCGCGACAAATCCATGCACGGCCTCTACCGCGCCCTCATCAACAATATGGTCACTGGCGTCTCCCAAGGATTCCAGACCAAGATGGAAGTCATTGGCGTCGGTTACAAGGCTGAAGCCAAAGGCGACCACCAACTCGACATGGGCTTGGGCTATTCCCACAACATTCTCTTCGATTTCCCGAAAGAGATTACCGTTCAAACTATCAACGAGAAAGGTAAGAGCCCGATCATCATCCTGAGCTGCATCGACAAGCAGCTGCTTGGACAAGTTGCCAATAAGATTCGCTCATACCGCAAACCTGAACCTTACAAAGGCAAAGGTATTCGTTTTGAAGGCGAAGTCATCAGAAAGAAAGCTGGCAAGTCAGCTGAAAAATAACCGTTCTAATACTTTATCAACATGGCTAATAATAAGAAAGAATATAGAAGAAAAAGGATTAAGAACCGCATTCGCAGAATTGTCAGCGGTACCCCTGCCCGCCCCAGATTGTCCGTGTTCAGAAGCAACCGTGACATTTATGTTCAGATTATTGACGACATGGCTGGCGTGACCCTCGTTTCCGCATCCTCCAAACTGGCCGGCATCGCCGAACAGCCAGGCACCAAGATTGAAAAGTCCGCTCTCGTTGGCAAGGAAATCGCTCAACGCGCTCTCGCAGCCGGTATCAGCGAGGTTGTCTTCGACCGTAACGGCTATTTGTATCACGGAAGAGTTAAATCCCTGGCCGACGCAGCCAGAGAAGGTGGTCTCAAATTTTAAACCCAAAGAACTATGGCTAACGCAAACATAAAGAAAGTAAAAGCTACCGACCTCGAACTCAAAGAGAGAATGGTGGCAGTGAACAGAGTGGTGAAAGTCACCAAGGGCGGACGCATCTTCAGCTTCGCGGCTATCGTGGTGGTCGGCAATGAAAACGGAATCGTGGGCTACGGCCTTGGCAAGGCAAAGGAAGTTTCCACCGCCATCGCCAAAGGCACCGAGGACGCCAAAAAGAACCTCATCCAGGTTCCTGTCCTGAAAGGCACTATCCCTCACGCTCAAGAGGGTAAGTACAGCGGCGCCACCGTCTTCATGAAACCCGCAGCTCCTGGTACCGGTGTCATCGCCGGCGGTGCTATGCGTGCCGTGCTCGAAAGCGTCGGCGTGAAGAACGTGCTCGCCAAGTCCAAAGGCTCCTCCAACCCGCACAGCGTGGTGAAGGCTACCTTCGACGCCCTTTCCAAGATGCGCGACGCTTACACCGTGGCCCAAGTCCGCGGCATCGGCCTCGACAAAGTCTTCAACGGCTAATACCCGAAATCACAGTTTTTATTCATACTTCAAAAAGGGCTGCCAAATGGCAGTCCTTTTTTGTGCAAATACCCCATGTGCGTAAGCCCTTTTGCTATAGGTGGCTTAGAAGCAGAAACATCCCGATGCCCAAATAGTTGCCGACTGCGTAGCCGAGCAGTCCGATGGCGATGCCGGGAAGAATGACCTCCTTGTTTTTTAGCACGGTAGCCACTAAAGGCACGAATGGCGGGGAGTTGATTAGCGCGATGGAGGAGGCCAACATCAGGTCGCCGTCGAGCTTGAAAAGCCAGGTGAACAGAATCTGCAGCAGAAATGATCCCAGTACGGCGAAGGCAATATAGTAGAGAATGAAAATATGTTTGGAAAACTCCAAGTCGTGAATGTTCACCATCGTGGCCACAGCCAAGCAGAACACGTAAACAAAGTACTGTCCGACTTCGAATGTCCCCTCTAATCTCTTGACGGGCTTCCAGAAGGAAAGCATTATGGAGAGGGTGGTGATGGTGATGATGATGACGGCCACGGTGTTGTCGAGGGGTATGACCCGCGACAGAACGTATGATGCGGCCACAATGACTGCCGCGGCGGCGATGCCCAATGCACGGTTGCCTACGGTGGGCCAGAACCCTTTGTCGTCCTTGGCATTCTCGGTGGCCCCGGGTGCATCGTCTGCTTTGCGGACCTTTGCCGGGAATAGGAGACGGACGATTTTCCTACCCCAAAAAACGATGATGATCAAATAGATGCTGGTTACCACCAAATCGTAGCCGGAGACCAGCAAGAAAAGATGTTGGGGTAGGTCGACGGCTTTCGAGACGGGCGCAAGGTTGGGAATGCCGCCGGTATAGATGCCGACCATCACGGCACCGATCTTGGCAAATTCCGTATCTGTAAGTCCCGCGGACGTAATCTGTGACCGGAACATAAAGAAACCGGCAACGATGACCGCTAAAATGCTGAACAACCCCACGAAAAACGCCTTGAACATGCTTTTGGCTGACCAGAGCCTGAAATCGCACCCCAACAACATCAACGGGATGGCAATGAGCACCACAACGTTGGAAACGTTTTCGCAAACTTTGAACGTGACCTCTCCCACAATGCCGATGTTGCCCACCAGAAGACCTATGATGTACAAGACGACCATCGGACTGATTTTGTTGATGATGGGCCAGCGTTCGGCCATTTTAACGGTCAAGAACGGGATGCCGAATAGGTAAACAGCTGCCGCTAAAATTGTGAGGATTTCGGACATGTTCAGATGACTCAAACCAATCGCGCAAAAATACCGTTTTTTTTTCGATTGTGTCTAAAAAAAATTATTACTTTTGCGCTTCAATATTAATAGTATTAACTTAAAAACTTTTACACTATGGGCTTCCTTAAAGAATTTAAAGAATTTGCATTGAAAGGCAATGTCGTGGACATGGCAGTCGGTGTGATCATCGGCGGTGCTTTCGGCAAAATTGTCACCTCTCTCGTGAACGACATCCTGATGCCGCCCATCGGATGGCTTCTCGGTGGCACCGACTTCACCAAATTGAGTCTGACGTTCCCGCAGCGCAAGGTGATAGAAACGGTCGTGGGCGAGGATGGTATTCCCCAAACCGTGGAAAAACTGATGGATCCCGTGACTTGGAACTATGGTAACTTTATTCAAGTGACCATCGATTTCCTCATTGTGGCTTTCTGTATTTTCTTGGTCATCAAGGGTATCAACAAACTTTCAGCCCTTCGTAAGAAAGAGGAAGAAGCAGCTCCCGCACCTGCTCCCGAGCCCTCTAACGAGGAAAAACTGCTCACTGAAATTCGCGATTTGCTGAAGAAAGAGTAGTTTTGTTCTAAACACTCCCATCTGGGAGACGAGAAAACTATGGGGCTAATCCGTTTAGCCCCATTTTTTTGAATATCTGTCATTCACAAGATAAAACAAGCACTCGTAATCGCCTGATATGTCAGAACCTGTTCGAGAAACTTTCAACGACCACCCCATCTACTCGCTTTCCGAGGTTGCGATGAGTTTGCATCGTGTCGTGGAACGTACCTATCCGCAACCGTATTATATCAAGGCTGAGATCCTCAAACTCAACTTTTATCCGTATAGCGGCCACTGCTATCCTGAGCTGGTGGAAAAGGAGGGCAAGGAAATCAAGGCGGAGATGCGTGCCATTATCTGGGCTTCCAACTACCAGCGTATCAACGATCGCTTCGAACAAATCACGGGGGAGAAACTGAAAGAGGACATCCGCATTCTTTGCCTCGCCACCATTGAGTTCAGTCCCAAGCACGGACTGGCGTTGCATATTCAAGACATCGAGCCTTCCTACACATTGGGTGAGATGATGCGCAACAAGCTGGCCGTTATTGAGCGGCTGAAAGAGGAGGGTGTCTTTACCCAAAATAAATCGCTGCAGTTGCCGATGGTGCCCAAGCGCATCGCCGTGATTTCGGTGGAGACAAGCAAGGGCTACAGTGATTTCATAACCACGTTGGCAGATAATCGCTACGGGTATCGTTTCGAGACGGAACTTTTCCCTTCCATATTGCAGGGCGACAAGGCTATTTTGGGAATGTCTGCCCGCCTGACGGAGATAGAGGCGCGCCAGAAAGAGTTCGATTGCGTGGCCATTGTGCGCGGTGGTGGCGGAGACGTGGGGCTGAGCTGCTACGATGACTACCAGCTGGCGCATCGTGTGGCCACTTTCCCGCTGCCGGTCTTGACAGGCATTGGACACTCCACGAACAAGACGGTTACCGATATGGTAGCGCACACTTCCAAAATCACGCCTACAGAAGTGGCCGTTGCACTTATCGCACGTTTTCATGATTTCGATGAGCGCGTGCAGCAACTTTTCGAGACATTGGCGCATCGCGCCAGCGAAATGATTGCCGAAGAGAAACGTCTCTTGCTGGAATTGGACGCGGCCTGCCGCATTGCGGTGCCGCGCATCGTGGCCGGGCACAAACAACAGCTCGGACGGCTCGCCCAACAGGTTGCCCTCAAGTCCAAGGAATTGATGCTGACGGAGAATAACGCATTGACTAAGATTTGGGATGATATCCTTCGGCTCAAGAGCGAACGCCTTGTGCAGGAACGGGAATTGCTCGATGATTGTGCCAAAATACTGGCAACAGGAAGTCGCCAAATGATGGAGAATCGGCTGGAAAAGGTTGCGATGCTGGAGGACAAGGTGCGGCTGCTGCATCCTGACAACATCCTTAAACGCGGCTTCAGCATTACCCGTCTGCAAGGACATGCCGTAACGGGCGCGGAAGCCCTTCATGCAGGCGACCGTATCGTCACCCAGCTTTTTGAGGGCGAGGTGACGAGTGTGGTAACGTAATTATAATTCAAAATCCAAGATACAAAAATGAAGAAAATTATTCCGTTTATTCTGCTGGCCGCAGTGTTGATGATTTGCTGCCGTCAGGAACAAAAAGACCATAAAACAGTATCCAAACCCCAAGAGGTTAAGGATACAACAATAGTCGCAGGGGTGTACCACTACCAATTCGACGGTTTTGAACTGTGGACGTTGCAGGATATGCAGCGTGGCATGTCTATGGATCTCTTCCCCAAGGCGGATCCTCAGGTCGTGAAGAAACTGGTGCCTACGGGCGAGGCCGAATCCGCCATCAACGCATTCCTCGTCAAGCGTGGCGACGAATATATCCTTTTCGACGCAGGTCTTGGCCTCGACCAGGGCGGCGCGATGCTCGACAAGTTGACGATGCTCAACATCAAACCCGAGGAAATCCGCACGGTGATGTTGACCCATTTTCACGGTGACCATATCGGTGGCATGCTGACGGGCAGTGAGGTGACCTTCCCCAATGCGGAGGTCTATTTCTCAAAAGAGGAACAAGCCGCCTGGAAACGGGACGGTCGCGTACAGCGTTTTCTCGATGCCTACGAGGGACACGTGCACCCGTTCAAGTGCGCGCCCAACATTATTGAGGGCGTTGATGCTATCCTTGCCCCCGGACATACTCCGGGACACACGATGTACAAGATCGGGAACCTGTTGATCATTGGCGACCTCATTCATGCCTTGGCTCTGCAACAGACACATCCCGAGTATTGTCCCGTCTATGACCAGGAACCGCAATTGGCCGCCAAGACCCGCAAGGAGGTCTATGATTACATTCAGGATCATAAATTAGTCGTGGCGGGTATGCACTTGCCCTATTCCGGCGTGATTGAAGAATTTCATGCAGAGTGATGCTATAGGAGGCTGACCCATAGCAGTAGATGCGAGATTTCTGGTAGACCTTTGTCTTTCGTCTAATATAGAAAGTTGTTGTACGGGTAAATCTGGATGTGAAGCTTCTTGATTTCCTCATACAGCATATCTTTCATCTCAGGGACATTCTCTTTTGTCTTGGCAGAGATGAAGAAGGTCTTATGTGCGGTTTTAGCCATCCAAGTGGCTTTCAATTCCTCCAAAGTGATGTTCTCCTTTGATTTGGGGGTTAAATCGTCTTCGGCTTTTTCAACCCAGGTGTATTGGTCTATCTTGTTGAAAATGATAATCATGGGCTTTCCTCCTGCATCGATTTCGGAGAGAGTCTGGTTGACGACAGCAATTTGTTCTTCGAAGTCGGGGTGACTGATGTCCACAACGTGGAGCAACAAGTCGGTTTCGCGAATCTCGTCAAGGGTGGACTTGAAAGATTCGACGAGGCCATGTGGCAGTTTACGGATGAATCCCACCGTGTCGGAGAGCAGGAAGGGCAGGTTGCCGAACACGACTTTGCGCACGGTGGTGTCGAGGGTGGCGAAGAGTTTGTTCTCGGCCAGCACTTCCGAGTTGGAGAGCATGTTCATGATGGTGGACTTGCCCACGTTGGTGTAGCCCACGAGGGCGACGCGCACATATTGGTCGCGGTGCCCGCGTTGGGTCTTTTTTTGTCGGTCGATCTCCTTGAGACGGTTTTCGAGCAGGGAGATGCGCTGTCGGATAATGCGTCGGTCGGTCTCGATTTCCTTCTCACCGGGGCCGCGCATTCCGATGCCGCCGCGCTGTTTCTCGAGGTGCGTCCACATGCCGGTCAAGCGTGGCAGGAGGTATTTATACTGCGCTAATTCCACCTGCACCTTGGCGTGGGCGGTCTGGGCACGCTTGGCGAAGATGTCGAGGATGAGGTGCGTGCGGTCCATGACCTTGCAGTTCACGATTTTCTCGATGTTGCGTTGTTGCGCGGGTGTCAGCTCGTCGTCCACCACGAGGAGGTCGATGCCCTCTTCATGGATATAGTCGGCGACATCTTTGATTTTGCCGGAGCCCATATAGGTGCGAGGGTCAGGGTATGGGAGGTTTTGCGTGAACTGCTTGAGCGCAACCCCGCCGGCGGTGTCCACAAGGAAAGCCAACTCGTCAAGGTATTCGCGTGTCTTCTCCTCTGTAACGGAAGGAGTGGAAACAGCCATCAAAACGGCTCGTTCGGCAGACACTTCGGAGATTTTTTTCATGAGAATGCTTAATGCCTGAGGTTTGGTTATTTATTAAAATGCTTTTGCGTCTTCCAAGGGTAGAATTTGAGGAAGATGATCGATCCAAGGAACCGCAGCGAAGTGTATATCCAGTCGGCGGTCCACACCCAATGGATGGCGAGATGAAACACTTCCGTCGCGAGATAAACATATATGATGTAGAAGACAAGCGCGCCTGTTTCGATGTAAAGGGCGATATGGGTGTTGCCCGTGCCCGACACAAACTCGAAGTAAACCATGCTTATCGCTATCAGGATGGATGAGATATAAACGACATAGAGGGCCGGCACCGAGCGGGCGGCCATCGCGATGTCATCCGTGTAGAAAGTTGCGACCTGCTTCGGGAAAATAACGAGCAGTAACAGGATGGGCAGCAGTGTGAGCAAGGAGATTTTGAGTATTTGCCGTAGGGTGGGAACCACTTCATTGATCAGTCCCGCCCCGATAAGACGGCTGGACACGGTGTTGGCGCAAGCACCGTATGCAAATGCGCTCAACGTGCTGAGCATGAAGATGCTGCGCACTATGCCGGAGATGGCCATGGGCTCTTCGCCGAGATGCTCGATCATGGCGAAAAAGAGAAACCAGGATCCGAAGGAGATGAATCGTTGGAACATTGTCGGCAACGAAATACGCAGGACATTTCCTAACAAAGGCCATTCAAGGGCTTGGAAGGAAAAGAGGCCGTATTTTTTATAGGGTAATTTCAGGAACGTGTGCAGGAAAAAGACGATGCAGGCAGTGGCTTCCGCGATCACAGAGGAGAGTCCGGCACCGGCAACGCCCATCTCGGGAAATCCAAAGTGACCGAAGATCAGGCTGTAGTCGAAGAAAATGTTGACAACAGCCATGGCCACGGTGGTGTAGGTGATGATTTTTGTGTTGGATAGTCCGATGTATAGCGAGCGGAACATGAAATTCATGCTCACGAAGAGGATGCCCCATTGGCGGAAGTCAATGAATTGCAGGGCTGCAGTGTAGATGTTGGGCGAATGGACGATGCCGCCGAGGATGCCGCGCGTGCCGAAGTGCATCAAAGCGAGCATGACGGCACCTAAAAAGAGCGAGAAGAAGAGCCCGTGTTCAAAGATGGGGCCAATGCGCTTCAATTCACCCTCGCCCAGGCGGCGGGCCACCAGGATTTGGATGCCTATGGTGAAACCTTGGAGAATGGTGGTGAAAACCAGATAATAGAGCCCAGCCATCATGGCGGCACCCAATTCCACTTTGCCGACATGGCCGAGGAAGATGGTGTTCACCAGCACAATGAGGGTTTGCGCCAGATTTCCGAAAATAATGGGGTAGGTGATTTGCCATATCTCCTTGTTGGAGACGGAAAGCGGTTGTGCCATTAGTAGGTGGTGTAGGATAATTCGAGCCGCAGTCGTTGGTCGTTGTCGAGGCCGGTGCCCCCGAATACAAGACGGTTTGCACGTACGGAGGCGCCGCGAACCACCAAGTTGACGGATTCCGTCAAGGAGCCGGTGCCCTGAACAAGCTCTTGTACATATCGGGTTATACGGAAACGATATTCGTGACGGGTTGCATCGTAGGTCCCTCCAAAGTAGGATGAAGAGGTGTAGTATTCATCATCGGGCAGGTATGTGAAGCTTCCGTTTGCCAAAATGCCTTGCAATGTTAGATTGGCAGGGTGAACGAGATATATCTCGTGGGGGTCGATGTCGGTGATGACCAGCTCGGCGCGGTTGATGACTACGCGATTGCCGATTGACTTGAAAGCGTCTTTCAGGTATGGGAAAGATATGTGAGTCTTCACGCCGCCAGTGGCTTGCACGAAGAGTTTGGTGTTGCCAATGGTACGGTCGCCCTGCAGCACTTCCTGGATGAAGCTCTGGTCGGACGAGGCGTTGTAGTCGTGGTTGTAGTTGGTGAACCTGCGACAGTCAGAGGCACACGAGAAGGTGTACTTGGTGGTGCCGCTGTTTTCGTTGTGGTAGTAAAGTATGATGCCGGTCAGAGAACTGGTCATGTTGGTGAGCAGGATGTAGCCGTTGGAACCGGTATGGTTTTCCGCTGTAATGCACAATCCTTTGAAGAAATTCTTGAAAGTGGAATTACTGGTCATCTGATCTTGGTTGTTGAGCAGATATTGGCCGAACTCCTGGGACAGGCGGATGCGGAGATGCGGGCTATAGTCGCCGGTGTCGACGATCACGTGGGTGCTGGGTTGGATGGAGTAGCCGGTGAGAGAATAGTTCAGCGGTGTGGCATCGTGTGCCACGGTGCTGTTATTGTAGTAATTGGTGTTTGCATCGAGTGGTTCGGAAAGCTGGTACACCCGGATGCCGACGGCGGAAGAGGTGTCCCCGTAGTAGGACGCCAGCTGGAGGGTGAGCACGACGGAGTCGATCACAGGGCTTGCCCCGAAATTCACAGCAGAGCCTGAAAGGCTGAACTGGGCGTATGTGGAGGCCGTGACGTTTCCGAATATGGGGTCGTGTATGTCGCCTACAAGGTTTGCGGAGGTGTTGGTCGTGTTAATGGTATCCTCCAAGAAGGAATACGCGGACACTGTGACAGTGTCGGTGAAATCAGTGCCGAGGGGATCGATGAGACCTATGCCGATAGAGGAAGTCTCATTGGTGCAGGCTGCAAGGAGGGACATCAATATGGCGAGGATGCCTATGAGCCAATGTCTTTTCATAGTTTATGCGTTGTCTCGGTCGGAGAGGATTTGGTCGTAGAATTCATCGTAGAGATCCACGTAATTATCATCTTCGGGATGTTGCAGGACGGGCTTGCCGGACTGTTCCACGTAGGTGAGGAGGCGCTTTTTGATGTTGGTCGTGATGGAGATGGCGTCGGAGAAGTCAACGGCGGTTTGGATGATCTGGTCGTAGCCGGGGTTGCGGAAATGGCGGAGACACTCGCGCGGGATGTTGGTTTGGCGGAGTTTTTTGCCAAAGCTGGTCGAGAATTTTTCGGGGAAGGAGTCGGGGAAGATGGTGAAGACGACTTTGCAGCCCTGAAGCAGGGGGTCGTCTTTGTAGACGGTCTTGATGAACATGGGCACGAGGGCGGAAATCCATCCATGGCAATGAATGATGTCAGGCTCCCAACCCAGCTTGCGGACGGTTTCCATCACACCCTTGGCATAGAAAATGGCCCGGGAGTCGTTGTCTGGATAGAAGTTCCCTTCCGCATCATAATAGGGTGTTTTCCTCTTGAAATAGTCCTCGCTGTCGATGAAATAAATCTGCATGCGCACATTCTGGAGAGAGGCCACCTTGATGATGAGTGGGTGGTCGGTGTCCTCAATGATAATATTCTGTCCGGAGAGGCGGATGACTTCATGCAACATGTGACGATGTTCGTTCACGCAGCCGAATTTTGGCATAAAAGTGCGGATTTCGTTTTCGCGCTCTTGGATGCCTTGCGGGAGGTATCGGCAGATGTTGGAAATGTAACCCTCTGGAAAATAAGGATATATCTCTGGGGTGATGAATAAAACTTTTTTCTTTGCCATAGACGATATTTTGCGTGTGCAAAGATACGAAAAATTTTCGAATAAAAAAAATTTTCATGATACTTGCGCGATATTGAAAAAAGTGTATTTTTGCCGCCGCAAAACAAGCCCAGGTGGTGGAATTGGTAGACACGCTACTTTGAGGGGGTAGTGGGAATAATCCCGTGCAAGTTCGACTCTTGTCCTGGGCACCAGCAGAAAAGCAGCTCCGATATCGTCGGGGCTTTTTTATTGCATCTGGCGTAGCGCATGGGCGCAGAACACGCCTGCCATGGAGATGGAAAGCACGTCGGCGATAGGTTGCGCGACGACCATGCCGTAAATCCCTAAGAAATGCGAACCGATGTACAGCAGCGGGATGTAAAACAGCCCGTGGCGCGCGATGGCCACGACGGTCGCGCTGACTGTTTTCCGTGTGTTTTGCAGGTACATGTTCACGATGACGACGAACCCCACTAATGAGAATGTGAAGCATTGGTACCGCAGCACCTGCGCGCCGATACGCACCACCTCCGCATCTTCCGCCCGGAAGATGTGGACGATATCTTCTGCGAAAAGGATGCCAATCGCACTGATGGCCACGCAATAGGCCGTGGCCACCCAAACACTGTAGTTGAAGGCTTTGCGCACGCGGTCGTAGAGCTTTGCCCCATAATTGAAACCGCACACGGGCTGGAACCCCTGCCCGAAACCCAACAGTGCCGCCATCACGAGGGCCATCACACGGTTCACGACCGAGAATGCCGCCACCGCAGGGTCGCCGTATGTCGCGGCGAGGTTGTTGACACAAAGGGATACAACACTGATCAAGCTTTGTCGCACTAACGAGGGAAGTCCACCCGCCACAATCTCTCTGTAATGCGCCATGACGGGATGGAAATGCCGCAGACGGATCCGGATGCCACCGTTCCGGCCAATCATGGATAGCATGATCCAGAAGCTGACAAACTGCGAAATGGCGGTAGCGAGTCCTGCCCCCGCTACGCCCATGTCTAACCCGAAGATGAAAATGGGATCTAAGGCGATGTTCAGGATTGCGCCCGAGAGCACCCCAATCATCGAGAGAATAGCGTTTCCCTGTAAGCGCATCTGGTTGTTCATCACAAAAACACCCGACATGAAAGGGCTGCAAAGCAGAATGTAGCCGAAATAGGGACGCGCGACCGGCAAAATCGTGGACGTGGACCCGAAAAAGCGCAGCAACGGATCCATGAAGATGAACCCCGAAACGGCCAAGAGTGTCGTCAGCATTATGGAAATGAAGAACCCGGAAGCGGCCATCTCCTCGGCCTGCTCCGACTGGCGCGCTCCCAGCGCACGGGATATGAAGTTGCCGGAACCATGCCCAAAGAAGAACGAAATGGCTTGTATGAGCGTCATGTACACAAACACGATACCGAGCGCCGCAGTGGACTGCGTGTCGATTCTCCCCACAAAAAACGTGTCCACCACATTGTAAAACCCTGTGACCAGCATGCAGACCATCGAGGGGATGGCCATCTCCCACACAAGCCGTCCAACAGGCTGCGTGGTCATTTTTGTGTATTTTGCATCGCGTTGATTCACAGTGTGATATATTCTTCTTTCTTCCCTGTTTTAAGAAATGCAAAAGTACATTAAATTTGAAAATGTTCCATCTTTTAAGTTGATGTAAAAAAAAGGAGAATGCCGCGGCATTCTCCTTCCTTTAATTATGAAATACAATGGAAAAGTTATTTTTTGACGATCTTTGTGGTTTGGCCGTCAGCCTTGAGAAGATAGATGCCGGTGGGCAGTTTGCTCAGGTCAAGGGTTACACTGACGTTGCCCTCGCCATGTATGCGTTGCACCGTCTTGCCATAGATATCGAACAGGGCTACATCGTTGAGGCCGCTGACTTCATTGTAAAGGGTGATGACATCCGTGGTGGGGTTAGGCCAAACCTTGATCAGGTTGCTGCCTGCAACGTGTTCATTGATGGAGGAAGGTCTCCAGCCGTTCATGATGGCGACGCCGCTAAGGTCGAAGCCGCTGCTGGCCCAAGGGGTGGGGTAGGGGTCGTTGATGATGTGCCCGTACTGGTCGTAGGTGGCGTACTGCGGGTCAATGCAACCCACGACGTCGATGAGGCGGACATGGGTGACATTGTTGATGTCAAGGCCCTGGGTGCTGGCTAACTGCGCCAAGTCGAACGGGGTGCCCCAGCCTACGCGGTGCTTGCCAGCGAGGTTGTCAACCTTTCGGGGGTCCACGGAACCCCCGTTGCCGATCTGCACTTCCGTTTGTGTGAGGGAGGTGGCAGGAAAACGGAAGAAGTTCACGCCGTCGGAGCTGACCTCCACGAATGCCATTTCAAGGAAGGAATCGTTTAGTGAGTTCTCGAAGACAGCAAGGTCGTAGCCGTCGCCATCCTGGATGGGTATGGCGAAGGTGAGTATGGCCACACCGCCGTCTCCTAAGCTGACCACGCCGTCGGTGGTGGACTGTGAAGAGGGGCCGATGCCGTCGGACTCAACACCGTAGCTGGCGTAGGTGTTAGGGCTGGCGATGTTCGTGTAACCTCGGGTGATGGTGCAGCCCGTGGCCCAGCCGAGGATGGCTTCATCCTCAAACCAGATGGCCTGGCAGTCGGCACTTCCTACAGAGCCGTCGAAAAGGGTGTCGGTTTGTGCCGTGCCCGCAAATGCGCACAACAGCAGTAGAATGGCGAGGAGTATGTTTTTCATGGATTAGTCTTGCTTGACGACTCTGAGAGTCTGGTTGTTGGCTTTGAGGATGTATTGTCCGTTGACAAGGCCTTCTAAGCTGACGTTCACCTCATGGCTGTCATTGCCGTCGACCTTTTGCAGAAGTTTGCCGAAAAGGTCATAGACTTCCACTTGTTGGATGTTGTTGTCTGAGGTGACGCGCACGTTGCCGGTGGTCGGGTTGGGATAGGCCTTCAGGGAAGCATCCATGCTGTGGTTGGCGATGCCGACAGGCGTGCTGACGTAAAGAATGCTGAAATCGGTGAAGGTGCAGGAGGCATACTCTGTCATGTCGAAATAGCTGCGGTCCACGATGGGGTCGGTGAGGCCCATGCAGTATTCGCCGTCGATGGTGTAAGAGAGCCAGCCTTCGTTGGCGAGCGTGTAGTTGTGCTCGTTATCGACAAAGGTGTAGTTGTTCACGCCCCAGTCGTTGTAGGTGATGGTCAGACGGCTGTCCGCTGCATCGATGGCGTTGAGCATCGTTTGGATGTCTTGGTTGCCATCCCATCTGTAGCCGTACGCGATGCCGACGGGTACATCGTTCTGGCACCATGCGAATGTGACGTAGGTTTCCTGACTGCCGGAACCGACCCAGAAGTTGATGTTTGCCGGAACCAAAACAGGCACGTAAGGATCTGCAGGTGCGGCGAGGTAGTAGAGGGTGGCATCATCGTAGTCTTCACAGTCCATGGACCATTCCTGCAGCTCGAAATATGCGTTGTTGACGAGAGGGTCTGTGATGCCGCTACTGTAATCGCCATTCATGGTGTACATGCAATATCCGGAAGGGAAGGTGAGGTTCAGGCCCAGGTCTGTGTTGTGGTAGGAGATCACATCGAAGAGTGTGTTCGTGGAATTGTATGACACAGAGAAATGGGCGCTGTCTTCGGCGGCGATATCATCGAACATGTCCTTGATGGTTTTGGTTCCATCCCAACGATAGCCATAGACAATCCCGACGGGATTTTCGTTGTTGCAATAAAAAATAGCGGTGACAATCTGGTTGGCACCACTGCCGATCCAGTATTGGACGCTGTCGGCGGACACGTTCACTTGGACGCCGCGCACGGGTTGGAAATCTGAACCACCGTTTTGGTGTGCATAATTGTTTTGCGCAAAGGCAAAACTGGCTGCGAACAATATCGCAAAAAGGTAAAAGAATTTTTTCATAAGATAATGTTTTTGTTATTGTTTTGAAATTAGATTGGTTTCTGTGTTGAAAACGATTTTAGAGGGATTGATGCCGGCCTCGAAGGAGAACTTCTTCTTGCCGTCCTGGCTGAAGCAGTACACGTCGCCTGTGACGGTGAAATTGTGGACATCCGTGATATAGACATCCCCGTTCAGCGGGTTGACCGAGATGGAGTAAGGGGTCTCGATGGTCGTGCCGTCGGTGATGAAGCTGCTGTTTGAGAGCTCGTCGGTGCGCAGGTCAAGTACTTTGATCCAGGAGTCGGATGTCGTGAAGTTGTAGGAATAGACGTACGCCTTGTCGCCGTGGATCTTGAAATTGAGCGTCTCGATGCCGTATTCTTTGACAACTTCGTCGGTGTTGGCGTCGATCTTGTAGAGGTTGTAAGGAACGGTCATGTAGTTGCCTCGTGTGTTCACATAGACATATTGGTCGTTGTAGCCCTCGACGAGGTATGGGTTGATTCCTACCGTGATGGTTTTGGTGACGGTCATGGCGTTGGGGTCGACGACGGAGACGGTGTTGTCGTAGTTGGGGTTGTCCAATCCGCCGGAATTGGCGACGTACAGTTTGTGGTTGCAGACGCAGATGCCTTCGGGGTTGCGTCCGCAGCGAACGCTGCCGTCGATTTCGAGCGTGGCGGTGTCGATGCGTACCACGTCGCCATCGAAGCAGCTGACAAAAGCTTTGCCGTTGAGGAAACAGATATAACGCGGCTGCTTGCCGTCTAAGGAGATGGATTTCAAGGACGTCGCGTCCGCGAAGTTCATCACTTCCACGCGGTTGGAGACGTTGACAACGGCATAGAGCTTGGAGCCATAGCGTTGGAGGTCGTTGCCGGTGTCGCCTAACCCGCGGTGGTTGGCTTCGAGGAAGATGTCGGGGTTGAGGACGCCTGTCTTTATATCATAGTAGGAAATGGAACTGTTGTTGTGATCCATGACACCCTCGTTGAGCACGAAGATCCCCTTGGCATGGGCGTCTATGGGGGGCGTGGGCTCGGGAGGCTCGGGTCCGGGACAGGCAGTCAACAATAGCAAAGAGGCCGCCAAAAGGGCGTAAACAAAGGGGAACTTTTTTCTCAAATGCATTTCCTCGGCATTTTAGTTTGACAAGTTGCTTCGGAAAAGAAAAGGAACCGCAGACGGATCTGCAATTGTTTCAACCGGCCTAAACTCCCGAAGCGGTTACAATCATGCCAAATGGCAGGTTTTCTGACTTGTCTCTTCCGGAACGCCTTCCCGTCATGCGACAGTGGCATTGTTGCTCCGGAAACGGATGAGACTCACAGCAGCGGGTACTGTACAGGTCTTGCACCTGTTTCCCTCGGTTTTTTCTTGCGAAAAAGCCTTTCCCAAATGGCGCGGCAAAAGTACAAAAAAATATTATTGACGGGGCGGACGCGATGCGTTATTCCTTATTAATATTCAGCCGTCTAATCCTCCCTCAGGTACGCATGTAAACTCGCGGCCTTCTTCGGTCCGACCACCTCGGCCAATTGCTGTTCAGTGGCTTCGCGGATGCGCTTCACTGACTTGAAATGGGCGAGCAGCTTCTGCTTGAGCACGGGGCCGATGCCGGGCGCGTTGTCCAACACGGAGGCGATGCTCGTCTTGGAGCGGCGGTTGCGATGATGGGTGATGCCGAAATGGTGTACTTCATCGCGAACTTGTTGCAGCAATTTCTGAGCCTCCGATTTTTTGTCGATATAGACGGGGTACTCGTCGCCCACCTTGTAGATGTCCTCCAACCGTTTGGCGATGCCCACCACCATCAGCTTGTCCTCGATGTGAAGGGCCTGTATGGAGCGGTAGGCGGCGTTGAGCTGGCCCTTGCCGCCGTCGATGACCACCAAGTCGGGCAAAGGTTTTTCCTCCTCGATGAGGCGGTGGTAGCGGCGGTATATGACCTCCTCCATGGAGGCGAAATCGTCGGCTCCGACGACGGTTTTGATGTTGTAGTGGCGGTACTCTTTTTTGGCGGGCTTGCCGTCGATGAAGCAGATCATGGCGGCCACGGGATCCTCGCCCTGTGTGTTGGAGTTGTCGAAGCACTCGATGTGGCGTGGCAAGGTCTTCATGCCGAGGGCCTGTTGCAAGGCCATGAGCACGCGCTGGCTGCGTCGCTCGGGGTTGACGAGGTCCTGCCGTTTTTTCTTCTCCAGCATATAGAAGTGGGCGTTGCGCTCGGCCAAGTCCAAAAGCTTGCGCTTCTCGCCGCGCTGTGGCACCACGATCTCCATGCTGGCGGGTGCAATGGTAAGCTCCGTCGGCACCAGCAGGGTGGGGGAGAGCCCGCCGAGACGCTCCTGCATCTCCAGGATGCCGCTCCAGAGCAGTTCTTCGCTGCTGCTGTCTAATTTGTTGTCGATTTCCAGTGTGTGTGCCTGCACGATGGCACCGTCCACCACCCGCAGGAAACTGACGTAGGCACACTCTTCATCCTCTTCCATGCCGAACACATCCAGTCGGGTGAGCGTGGGGCTGACCACCACCGATTTGGCAACGTATTCACTCAAAATCCCGATCTGCTTCTTGATGGCACTGGCTTTCTCGAACTCCCATTTTTCGGCGTGTTGCATCATGTCCTCCTTGAGCTGCTGGATGACCTCCTTGCGGTTGCCCTTGATGATGTCGAGAATCTTGCGGATATTTTCCTGATATTGCTCGGCGGTGATGAGACCGCAGCAGGGTGCGGCGCACTTTTTGAGCTGATATTGCATGCAGGGGCGCTCGTTGCGTACAAGGCGGCGGCACGTGCGCAAGGGGAACATGTCGTTGATGGTGTCCAGCAGGATGTTCATCTGCTTGACCGACGAGTAGGGCCCGAAGAGGTGCATTTTGTCCGGATCGGGGTGGCGCGTGGGGAAAATACGCGGAAACTCCTCCTTGGTGACAGCAATCCAGGGGTACGACTTGTCGTCTTTGAGCATGATGTTATAGCGCGGCTTGAACTGCTTGATCATGCTGTTTTCGAGTAGCAAGGCCTCCCACTCGTTGTCCACCACGGTGGTCTGGATGTCTCGGATTTTGGTGACAAGCATACGCACCTTGGGCGAGTCGTGCTCCTTGTTGAAGTAGGAGGAGACACGGCGTTTGAGGCGTTTGGCCTTGCCTACATAGATGATGGTGCCGTCGGCATCGAAAAAGCGGTAAACGCCCGGCTTCTCGGGCAGGGAACGCAGGATGAGCTGTATGTTGTCGGGCGTAGATCTCATCAGTGTTTGCGAAGCAGGAGGTAAATGAAGTAGGGTGCGCCGGCCAAGGCAGTGATGCTCCCCACGGGCAGTTCGGAGGGCGCGGCCAAAGTGCGCGCCAGCGTGTCCGCGATGAGCAGGAAAAAGGCCCCGAAGAAAAGCGAGTAGGTGAAGAGATGACGGTTGTCGCTGCCGAAGATGAGGCGGGCGATGTGGGGCACAATGAGGCCGATGAACCCGATGACACCGCAGAAGGAGACCACCACCGCGATGAGCACGGAGGAGGCGATAAGCGTGACGTAGGTGACGCGCCGCGCGTCCACACCGAGGCTCTGTGCTGTTTCCGTCCCCAACTGTAGGATGTTGAGGTCTTTGGCATGCCAATACAATAGAAGGATCACAACGGCCATCACGGGAAGCAGGCAGGCAATCTCCCGCCAGGACACGGTGGCCACACTGCCCATGGTCCAAAAGAAAATTTGGTGCATCTCTTTTTGGTTGAGCACCATCAGCATGGTGATGACGGCAGAGATGAAGAAGTTGAGGGCGATGCCGGTGAGGAGCAGCGTTTGGGTGCTGTGCCGCCCCCGGAGGCGGGCGATGCCCATGATGAGCAGCAGCGTCAGGATGGCGGTGGCCAATGCTGGCAGCGTGATGCCGAACACGAAAGCGTCCCAGCCGATGATGATGGCGATGGCCGCGCCTAACGATGCCCCCGACGAGATGCCGAGGATGTAGGGGTCGCAGATGGGATTGCGGAAGATGCTTTGGAACACACAACCGCATATTCCCAAGGAAGCACCCGCCAATAGGCTCATCACGATGCGGGGCAAACGCAGCTGCCAGATGGCCATGTCGTAGTAGGCCGGCACGATGATGCCGCCCGAAACGTGGAAGAAGCGGTGGAGGATGCTGCCCCACACCATGTCGGCAGGAATCCTGATGGCCCCGATGAAGATGGCGCCCGTAGCCGCCGCTATCAGCAATAGGGCTAACAGGATTGGCAATATGATGTGGGAGTCACGCTTCATGTGTTCCTAATTCGTTGTGCCGAAGCGGCATGCGTCAAAGAGTTTTCGGACGGCAAACATACACAAAAAAAACGAAATTGTGATGTTAGGAGTGTGAAGAAAATTTTGTACTTTTGCCGCCGTTCAACCAAAACCGCTCCTATGGACCATATTACGTTAGAACAGAAAGTTATCTCGATTATCGACCAGATCCGTCCCTATTTGCAGCAGGATGGTGGCGACATTGAGTACATACAACTCCGTCCCGACAACGTTGTGGAAGTGAAACTGCAGGGTGCCTGCGGCTCCTGTCCGCACGCCAAGATGACCCTCAAGAACGGCGTTGAACAAACCCTGAAACACTACCTCCCCGAAATTGACCACGTGGAGGATGTGGTTCTTGGCTTTTAGCTGTTGGCTATTGGTTATTGGCTGTCGGTTATGGTCAACTAATTTAGACTAATCACAGATCACTGCTCACTGATCACTAATTATTAATCACCAATGGGATTGAAATGCGGCATAGTAGGACTGACGAACTCGGGTAAGACCACGATGTTCAACTGCATCTCCAACACGAAGGCGGAGGTGACGGACTTCGCGTACAGCACGAACAAGTCGAACATCGGCGTGTGTGCGGTGCCCGACGAGCGTCTGACCCACATCAATTCGTTCATCCATGCCGACAAGCTGGTCTATGCCAACCTCGACCTCGTGGATATTCCCGGTCTGGCTAAGGGTGCCAGCACGGGTGCAGGTATCGGCAACAGCTTCCTCGCGGATGTGCGTTTGTGTGACGCGCTCATCCACGTGCTGCGCTGCTTCGACAATCCAGCGCTGCCCCATGAGGAAGGCTCCATCGACCCGGTGCGCGACATCGAGATTGTCGATTTCGAGCTGCAATGCAAGGATTTGGAACAGATTGAACGCAAGATCACCAAGGTGGAGAAAGCTGCGAAAGTCGGTGAGAAGACCGCCAAGCACGACCTTGCCGTTCTGTTGAAATATAAGGAACATCTGGAAGGTTTCCAGAATGTGCGCACCCTGGATGTCACGCCCGACGAGAAGGCGGTGGTGGCGGATATGATGCTGCTCACCGAGAAGCCCGTGATGTTCGTGTGCAATGTGAATGACGATGACGCGGCCACCGGGAACGCCTATTCCGAGGCCGTGAAGAAATATGTGGAAGAGCACGGCGGAGAGATGTTGGTCATCGCGGCCAAAATCGAATCCGAAATCGCCGAGTTGGAGAGTGAGGAGGACCGCAAGGCTTTCTTGGCCGACGTGGGCTTGACCGAGCCGGGCGTCAACAAGGTGATTCGGGCGGCCTACAAGATGCTGGATCTCATCTCCTTCTTCACCGTCGGTGGCAAGGAGAACCGTGCCTGGACGATCACACGGGGCATGTTGGCACCGCAGGCGGCGGGCGTCATCCACAGCGACCTGGAGCGCGGCTTCATCCGTGCGGAGGTCATCAAATACGACGACCTGGTGAAATACGGGTCGGAGCTGAAATGCAAAGAGGCCGGCAAGTTGGCGGTCGAAGGCAAGAACTACGAAGTGCAAGACGGGGATATCTTGCACATTCGGTTTAATGTGTAAAACTATTAAATTATTAAGATATTAAACTGTTAAAAATCTGAAAAACAACAATTTACGATTGATATTATAGTTTTATAATTTCATATTTTTCATATCTTAATAATGAACAAGCGGTAGTAGCTCAGTTGGCAGAGCG
>DBYW01000030.1 GCA_002311645.1 Bacteroidales bacterium UBA1176 | reverse complement strand
CCATTATGCACTACAAACGTATGGGGGCCCGTGGCGTCGGTGATGGTGACCACCGTGCTGTCTCCGGCTGTGAGGGTCGTCACGGTGGGCGAAACACCGTCCTGACCATTCGTGCCGTCTGCGCCGTTGTTGCCGGCAGGACCTTGCGCGCCCTGCTGGCCATTATGCACCACAAAAGTATGGGGGCCCGTGGCGTCGGTGATNNACCACCGTGCTGTCTCCGGCTGTGAGAGTCGTCACGGTGGGCGAAACACCGTCCTGACCATTCGTACCATTTGTGCCGTTGGTGCCGGCAGGACCCACTGGACCCTGTTCGCCTTGTGCACCCTGTTGTCCATTATGCACCACAAAAGTGTGAGGACCCGTAACATCCGTGATGGTGACCACTGTGCTGTCGCCGGCTGTGAGGGTCGTCACTGTGGGCGAATAACCGTCCTGACCATCCACGCCGTTGGTACCGTTGGTGCCATTAGTGCCTGCAGGTCCCACCGGACCCTGTTGTCCATCATGCAACACAAAAGTATGGGGACCCGTGGCATCGGTGATGGTGACCACCGTGCTGTCGCCGGCCGTGAGGGTCGTCACTGTGGGCGAAAAACCGGCCGCACCTGCAGGGCCCTGCTGGCCGTGATGCAGCAAATAGCTCTGGCTGTTGCCGTCAGGCATCGTCAACACCAACACATAGCCGGTGTCGGTAGGTGTCACCGCAAAAGCAGGCACGTTGTCGGCGCTGCCTGCATACAATGCGTACGGTACACTCAACAACTGCTGCACACTTTCAATACTATAGTTAACACCGCCCGTCGGGTCAATTTCAGACTTCAGGTAGAACGGGCCCTGAGCCCAAGGAATCTGGGCGAAGTCCTGGCTGGAGTTGCCGCCACCCACCTCCACGGTCAGCAGGCCGTTGACGTTGGTGGTGGCAGTGTGCGTTTCCGTATAAACGGCCGCACCCGATGCACTGCCCTGTAGGATGGATATCCTCACAGAGACATTTTGATTAGCTATCAAGACGTTGTCGCTACCGCGAACAACCGCCTGATATGACATTTTCTGAGGAGCCTGCGCTAACATAGTCGCGCACAGCAGCACCATTGCACAAAGCGTGAAAAATTTCTTCATGTTTATCAAATGTATTATGTTAATATTTTTTGTCTCCACGAATAAATCAAACAAAAGTCTTTATTCTTGCATATCAATAAGATACAACAAAACAAGCATCTTTATTCAGATGCTTGCAAATGTATAAAAAAATTCCTTTTAGTCTTGCGAAATAATTCAGTTTGATTATCTGCGGAAATCCACGTGGTCGACGGATAATAAAACGCTCACCGGACTCGCAGCAATCCGTTCTCATCAAACAGTTCCGTCAATTTCATCCCGTCCTCCAAATGCAACGTTTGAAGACCTGCGGCGCTCGCGCCCACAAGATGCTGGGGCGAGTCATCGATGAAAAGTGTTTCAGACGGAACCAGTCCGTTTTCTCTTATGATATGCTGGAAACCTTCCACCTTGGGTTTCCGGATATGCAGCAACTGGGAAAAATAGGCTTTCTTGAAACGCTCCGCGAAAAGGTCGTAGCCGAACTGCTCGCGCATCTGCTTCGTAAACAATTCATAGTTGGGCTGGTTCGTGTTACTATATAAATATATGTTGTACCGCTCCCCTATCCTGCGCAGCAAACATTCGTGCTCCTCCGGAAATCCGATCAGGATGGCGTTCCACGAGTCGTCAATCTGCTGGTCGGTCAAAGGCACGTCGGCTAAACTGCGCACGTATGCGTGGAACTCGGGCACGGAGATAAGCCCCTCTTCAAAGCGGTCCATCATATCCGACTGTTTCTGCTTGGAATAAATCTCCTCGAAGTTGGAGACCCCGCAACGGGCAAAGGCCTCCGCGATGTTCTGATAGCGTATCTTATACAACACGCCTCCGAAATCGAATATGATGTTTTTTATCATTGTTCTTTTATGGGTAAAAATCTGTTTACAAATACCTTACAATCCTATCATCTGCCGGAAATCCTCCTCTGAGATAATGGGAACACCAAGATTTTCGGCTTTTTTCCGTTTCTCAGGGCCCATCTTCTCTCCAGCCAGCACGTAGGTGGTGTTCTTGGATATGGACGACACGTTCTTGCCACCGTGCTGCTCGATCAGCGCCTTCACTTCATCGCGCGGAATGGTGAACACGCCGCTGACGACGATGCTCATCCCGGCGAGCTTGTCGGAGGCGGGCTTGGCCTCCTCCCCCATCTCAAAACGCAGCCCCGCGGTACGCAAGCGCATCACCATCTCCAGATTCTCCGTATCATTGAAATATTGGATGATGCTGTCAGCCACACGGTCGCCCACATCTTCTACCTCCATCAGCTCTTCTTTGGAGGCATTGGCCAGGCAGTCCACGGTCGCGAAATGACGGGCCAGCTTCTTGGCAGTCACCTCGCCCACAAAGCGAATGCCCAACGCATAAAGCACCCGCTCGAAGGGGACGCTCTTGGATTGTTCGATGCCGTTCAGGATATTCTGTGTCATCTTTTCCTTGAAGCTGAGTGCCCGGCTCTTGCCGTTCTCGTCCTCCACCACCTTCTCCAGACCGAAGAGCTTCTCGTAGGTCAGATCATACAGGTCGGCGGCGTTACGCACCAGTCCCTGGGCGAAGAGCAAGTCGATCTTGCCTTCGCCGAGCGAGTCAATGTTCATCGCCTTGCGAGAGATAAAGTGCTCGAGGCGTCCCTTGATCTGGGGCGCGCAGTGAAGTTCGTTGGGGCAGAATACCCCCGCCTCGCCCTCGTTTTGGCGCAGGGGCGTGCCACACACGGGGCACGTTTCCACAAAGCGCACGGGCTCAGCATTGGGCAGGCGCTTCTCCACATCCACGCCTACAATCTTTGGGATAATCTCCCCGCCCTTCTCCACAAACAGCCAGTCGCCTTCGCAGATGCCCATATCGGCAATGAAGTCGCGGTTGTTGAGGGTGGCGCGCTTGACCACGGTACCGGCCAGACTTACGGGACTGAGGTTGGCCACAGGCGTGATGATACCGGTACGCCCTACCTGGTAATCCACACTCAGCAGCGGTGTGGAGACGCGCTCAGCTTTGAACTTGTAGGCGATGGCCCAGCGGGGGCTCTTGGCGGTGGCGCCCACCTGCTGCTGTTGGGCAAAATCATTGACCTTAATGACGATACCATCGATAGGATACGGCAACTGCTTGCGCTCCACATCCCATTTATGGATAAAGTCAAAGACACCCTGCAAGCCGGGCACCTTCTTCATCACGTCGGGGAAGCGGAATCCCCATTCGTGAAGTTTCCGCAGCTGGTCGTAATGGTTATGTTCGGGCAGGTTCTCGCCCAAAGCGTAATAGAGCTTGAAGGCAAGGCCGCGCTTGGCCACCTCGGAGGAGTTCTGCAGCTTGAGACTGCCGGAAGCTGCGTTGCGCGGATTGGCGAAGGGAGCCTCCCCTATCTCCTCACGGTCAGCATTCAGGGCATTGAAGCTGTCGAAGGGCATAATAATCTCGCCACGAGCCTCCAAGATGTCGGGGAAATCGCCGGTCAAGCTCAGCGGCACCGAGCCGATGGTCTTCACATTGGCCGTCACCACATCACCGCGGGTGCCGTCGCCACGCGTGACCGCGCGGGTGAGGATGCCGTGCTCGTAAATAAGACTGATGGCCACGCCATCGTATTTCAGCTCGCACACATACTCCACGGGGCCGTTCAGCAGGTCGCGCACGCGCGTGTCAAACTCTGTCAGGTCGCCCTCCGAGTAGGTGTTGCCCAGCGAGAGCATCGGGTAAAGGTGCGCGGCGCTCTCGAACTGCTTGGTGATGGTGCCGCCCACGCGCTGCGTCGGACTGTCGGGCAGCGCATACTCCGGATGCTGCCGTTCCAAGTCAATCAAACGCTGCAGCAACTGGTCGAAATCGTAGTCGCTGATCTTAGGATCGTCCAACATATAGTAATAATAGTTGTGACGATTGATCTCCTCGGAGAGGCGGGCTATTTCCTGTTGGATGTCAGTCATAAGAACGGGATGTTATTTCAGTCCCCTGTTTTTCAGCAACGGTTCGATGGAGGGCTCTTTGCCGCGGAAGGCGACATAGAGTTTCATCGGATCGTCGGTGTTGCCGCGCTCCAGAATGTTGGTGCGGAAGGAGGTGGCGGTGGCAGGGTCGAAGATACCGTTTTCGCGGAAGGCCTCGTAGGCGTCGTTGTCCAGCATCGCGGCCCAGGTGTAGCTGTAATAGCCTGCCGCATAGCCGCCGGAGAAGACGTGGTTGAAATAGGGACTCTTGTAACGGGAGATTATAGAAGAAATAAGACCGATTTTGGCCATCGCGTTGTCTTCAAACTCGGGCAACTTCACTTTCGTCTTGGCCGTGATGGTGTGGTAATCCATATCCAGCAGGGAGGCGGCCAGCAGCTCGGTGTTGATGAAGCCCTGTCCGTAGGTGGAAGCAGCCTCCATCTTCTTCACCAGCGACTCGGGGATATTCTCGCCCGTCTTGTAGTGGTTGGCGTACATCTTCAGCACTTCCGGTTCCACGGAGAAGTGCTCCATAAACTGGGAGGGCATCTCCACATAGTCGCGGGGCACGTTGGTGCCAGAGAGCGAGCGGTAGTGGCAGCGGGAGAGGATGCTGTGGAGGGCGTGGCCGAACTCGTGGAAGAGCGTCTCCAGCTGGTCGAGGTTGAGCAAGGAGGGCTTGTCGCCGGCGGGCTTGGTAAAGTTAAAGACCAAAGAGACCACCGGGATGATGTTCTTGCCGTCACGGTCGTAGTACTGCTCGCGGAAGTTGGTCATCCAGGCGCCGCTGCGCTTGGAAGCTCGCGGGAAGAAGTCCATATACACCACGGCAATCACCTCGTTGTTGTCTATCACTTCGTACACCTTCACATCCTTCTGATAGACGGGAATCTCGTCGTTCTCGCGGAAGGTCAGGCCGTACAGCTTGTTGCAGACCATAAAGAGACCCTTGCGGGCAGTGTCGAGCGAGAAATAGGGACGAATCTCCTCTTCGTCGAGGTCGTATTTCTCCTTTCTGAGTTTCTCGCAATAGTAGCGCCAGTCGTAGGGCTCCAGCTTAAATCCGCCATGCTCCTTGTCGATCATCTTCTGGTAGAGGGCAGCCTCCTCCTTGGCCTTGGCCAGTGCGGGGGTCCACACCTGGTTGAGCAGTTGATAGACATTGTCGGCGTTCTTGGCCATACAATCCTCCAGCACGTAGTTGGCGTAGTTGTCGTAGCCCATAATGTTGGCGCGTTCCAGACGCAGGTTCACAATCTCGTTGATGAGGCCCTCGTTGTCAAATTCACCGCCTAAGCAACGGGTAGAATAGGCAGTCCAGATTTCCTTGCGGAGCTCACGGTCCTTGCAGTTCATCAGGAAAGGTTCCAGTGTGGGCATATCGAGGGTGAACACATACTTGCCCTTGGTGGCGTCATCAGTGCCAGCGGCCTCCTTGGCGGCCACCAACTGCTGCTCGGTGAGGCCCTCCAATTCGCTCACATTTTCCACCACAAGCTTGTAGCTGTTGGTGGCTTTGAGCACATTATTGCCGAATTTCTGAGTCAGCGTGGCCAGCTTGGTGTTGATTTCGCGGAAACGGTCCTGCTTGTCGGCCAGCACATTGGCACCACCGCGCTCGAAGCCCTTGTAGGTCTCCTCCAGCAGGCGCATCTGTTCCGGATTGAGGTTCTCATTGTTCCTGTTTTCATACACCTTCTTGATACGTTGGAACAACTTGGCGTTCAGCATAATGTCATCACTATGCTGGGTATAGAGCGGCATAATGGTGTCGGCCAGTTTCTCCATCTCCTCGTCGTTGCAGCACTCCAGCAGATTGAAGAACACAGATGCCACCTTGTTGAGCAGTTCGTCGCTGTACTCCAAGGGGATGATGGTGTTGCCGAAGGTAGGTTCCTCACTGTTGTTGACGATCTGGTCGATCCACTCGTTCTGCTGCTTCATACCCTCCTCAAAGGCGGGCAGATAGTGTTCGGGCTTGATCTTGTCGAAGGGGGGCACGCCATACGGGGTGTTCCACTCTTCCATAAAAGGATTGTCAAGAAGCACTTGATTGTCGTTTTTCTTTTTGCAGCCGCCAAGCAGAACAGCGGCGGTAACTATCAGCGTCATAATACAAATGTTGTGTTTCATATCGTTAAGTGTTAGTATTGTCTTTCGGCTGCAAATATACAAAAAAAGGACTTTTTGTATAACCTACCGGCTATACAAAAGAAGAAAAAACAAGAGTCCTCATCTGTTGACAAAGGCTTTTATAAAATGAAATAGCCCCACGGATGCGGGGCTATTATTATTCTACAGGAAAGTGACCACGGGGACACATCACATCGGCAACAGGGGCAGTGAAGCCGCTGCCGTCACCGCACGCTCCGCGGCCATTCCCAGGGAGAGCAGTATCTTGTCTTCCAGCACATAGCATCCGGCACCGGCCAGATAGCCAAGGAAGGCATACGGAGTGATCTTCTTGAGATACCAGATGAAGTCGATTTTCTCCATTCCCATCACAGCCACACCCGCGGCGGAACCGATAATCAGCAGGCTGCCGCCCGTACCCGCGCAGTAGGCCAGAAAAATCCAGAACACGTGATCTATCGGGAAGGAGTACATTCCCATGGCACCGGCCACCAAAGGCACATTGTCGATGATGGACGAAAGGATGCCTATCACAGTATCAATCAGATAGTAGTTGCCGTTGAAGATATTGTCGAGGCCTCCGGCGAGCATCGCCAGATGGCCCGCGCTCTGCAGACCGGCCACGGCCAGCAGGATGCCCAGGAAGAAGAGGATGCTGGGCAAATCGATGCGGGTGAGCACATTGGAGATGGTCAGCTTGCGATTGTTGTTGTGATTGGACTTGTGCAGCACCTCCGTCGTGATCCAGAGCACGGAGAGGCCGAGCATAATGCCCATATAGGGTTTGAGATGGGTCAGGATTTTGAAAATCGGGACGAACACCAGAGCGGCCACACCCATAAAAAAGATGAGGTTGCGCTGCCAGGTAGGCACATCCGACACGCTGTTTTCCTGCGGGCGCTTTGTCGGGTCAATCTCGCCGCGTTCCACGAAGGACACTACAATCAGCGGGATAATCATCGACACCAGGCTCGGGAGGAGGCATTCGAGAATCACCCTTCCGGTGGAGACATTGCCGGCAATCCAGAGCATTATGGTGGTGACATCCCCGATGGGGCTCCAGGCACCGCCCGCGTTGGCGGCCAGAATCACCATACCACCGAAGAACCAGCGGTCGTGCTGCTCGGGCAGCAGTTTGCGCAACAAGGCCACCATCACGATGGCTGTGGTCAGGTTGTCGAGGATGGCAGAGAAGAAGAAGGTGATGAAACTCAGTATCCAGAGCAGTTTCACCTTGTTGGTGGTCTTGATATGGTCAGTGATGATACTGAAACCGCCGTAGGTGTCAATCAGCTCCACCACGGTCATCGCACCCATCAAGTAGAAGAGGATCTCGGCAATGTCGCCCAGATGCTCAATCAACTCGTTTTTCGTGATAAAGTCGGCGAAGGTGGCATCCGGGTGGGCCTGCAAATAGGCCTGCCAGGAGGCGCCGTGTCCCGACACTTCGAAAATGCCAGGGCCTGTCAGAATGAGAACCACCCAAATCAGGACGCCCAACATCAGGGCAAAAGCCGTTTTGTTGATTTTCAGAGGATGCTCGAATGCGATACACGCATATCCTATTACAAACAGGATGATCATTAAGTAGAAAGCCGACATAGCGCTATGATTTTAAAAAATACTCAACGAGATGCCCACTGACATCGGACGTATCTTGGGACCTTTGCTTTCCGTAAACATCGGGGTTGCCTGGAAAGAGTAGTACACATCCACAAATTTCCAACCAATGCGGGCATACACGTCAACGCAATATTTCATTTTGTTCTCGATACGGAGATTCTTGATTCTCAGAGTATCCGATGGATTGAAGGGGTTGTCGCCTTTATACTTCTGAGAGACACCACAGACCAGACCCGCACGCGCGCCAATAGTGAATTTAAAACCGTTTTGCGCACGATAACGGAACTCTAACGGAATGTTCACATGGAAATAATTCATCTTCAGCCGATTGAAATTCACCCCCTCCGGCAACAAATTATAGCGCATCACCTGGTCTGTCTCGTCGTACAGGAGCAAGGCATCGCTATATTGGGAATAATAGGAGATGCCCACACCCAAACCGATGGCGACGGGTTTCTGCTTGATCTTGAAATCCCAGATGGCAGACACATTGAAACCCGGATCGAATTTCATGTGATTGACCTCCTTGGGCATACCCATCCAAAAGGTGTGGTAAATGTCCATAATCAGGCGATCACGAAAAACGACGGGCTTTTTATCCTTGTCTTTCTCCTTTTCGTTCTCTTTTCCGGTATAGGGGGTCTGCTGTGTCTGCGCAAAAACCTGTGTCATGCAGAGACACAACAACAGCGAAAATGCCAAAAGTCTTCTTGCCATGTGCTTATTGTTTTAAGCGGCAAAAATACAAAAAAATCCTATTCTCCACCCATTCCCTCAAACTCATCGTCATCCGACATCTTTATGGGACGGTTGCGGTAGTTGTTGAGCTTGTAAGTCAGGTTAACGGAGATGTTAAAGCCTTGATTTTCACGGACACTATAGGAGTAATAGCCGCTTTGCGCATCGGCATTCGGCTCATACATCTCATCATACACGGCGCAATTTTGCCAAGAGGCGATTTGCGTCTGGCGGACGGCAGGAATGAAATAGAGCAAATTGCGTACGTTTACACTCAGTACCAAGGAGTTGTCCAAGAACCCCTTCTTCACGCCCAAATTGAGGCGATAGTTGGCGGAACGTCTTCCCTGCCCCACTCCACGCAGCCCCCAGCCCATGCTGCCGGCCGTCAACTGTGAGGAACGGTAGCGGAAGTCGAGCTGGATGTCGAAGTTCTTGCCCACCGTGAAGGTCTGGTTCACACCCGCATTCCAGGCCCAGTCGCGGGTCAGGTTCTCGTCTAACAAGCCAGACTTGTCAATGACATTGCGATAAAAACTGCCCGTGACACTGACCTTGTATACCTTTTTCACGCGCTGGCTGAAATAGAACTCTAACCCGAAATTCTGGCTTTTGTTGAGGTTGGCGTATGAAGTCATCGTGTAAACATGATCATCCAACGTATCCTGCAGAATTTCCGTGTAACGGGTGATCAGATTGGTGCGGCGACGGTAGAAGGCCGTCAGCGTGAGCGATGTCTGCTTGTGAGTAAACATGTAACCTAACTCCAAGGAATTAGCAAATTCCGGTTCCAAGGCCGGATTGCCCTGCTGTAGGTTCTCGCGGTCGGAATAGTCGATAAAGGGATTGAGCTGATGGATGCGCGGACGCTGCACGCGGCGCGAGAAACTGGCCTGCAAGGAATGCTCCGGTGTGATCATATACTTCAAATGCACCGTCGGAAAGAAAAAATTCTTGGCGAAGTGATTGTAGTTTACATACGTATAGACAAGATCGGAAGACTTGAGGTCGGAAATGGTGTAGGAGACCTCGCCACGCAGGCCCAACTGCATCTGCAATTTCTTCCAGAATGTGTTGGAATAAATGAGATACAACGCATTGATAAGCTCAGTGTATTGGAAATTATTGCGTTGCAGGGAGTCCTCCACCATATTATCCTCGGCAGTGCCGGCGAAAAGAGAATAGTCCTGCCCTACCCCGCGATACGAGAACTTGTAGCCCGTCTCGATGCGACCGCCGTTGCCCACTGGGGTCACAAAGTCCACTTGCGCCGATGCATCACGGTTAAGTTCTTTCGTGTGTGTCTGCTGGCAGAGGTCATCCAACCCTTCAAGGTGATCCTGCATCAGCATGTCGCTGTGGTCACCGTTACGCTGGGTGAAATACAGGTCCGCTGTCAGCTCGCGACCCGGCGTGAGGAATGTCTTCTTGTAGTTCACCGAAGCATCGTAACTGTTGAACTTGTTTCCATTGCTGCCGTTCTGGTCATAGTGCACCAACGTGTCGCCTTCATGGGTGGTCAGCGACCACATCTTGCTCGACCAGTTCATGCGTCCGAAATGGCCGCCAAGATTGAATGTGATGGTATTATATTTATTGATGTAATAATCGAATGCCAAAGAAGCATTGTGGAAACCGTTGCGGGAGCCGCCGTAGTTCTCCTGCTCCATGCGCGTCATCTCGCGGTCATCGCCCATGCCGAACCAAGAGTCGCGCCACAAGTTACCGGCATTGCGCCAGCTGCCGCCGCGATAGCCGTAACTAACGAACAAATTGATTTTGTTATATCGGAAGTTGAAACTCAGGTTACCGTTATAGCCGCTGAGGTAGAAATGGTGCTTCCCGTCATAGTGCAGCAAGGCCGTGCTGGCGCCTATCGACGCCATGCCGTTGAAGCTGGACTCGCGCCTCTTTTTCAGCACCACGTTGAGGATGCCGGCCATGCCGTCGGGTTCGAGGCGCGCCGAGGGGTTGGTGATGACCTCGATGCTCTCAATCATGTCGGCAGGAATCTGGTCAAGCGTCAGGTTCGTGGCATGCCCGTCCACCAATATGGTGACATTCTCGCTGCCACGCAGGCTCACATTCCCATCCACGTCGACGGACACCGACGGGATCTCCTCCAACACCTCCACCGCAGTCTGGCCCGTGGCGTTGATGCTGGACTCCACGTTGAAGACAGTCTTGTCGAGGTTGGTCTGCAACATATCCTTCTGGGCGCGAATCACAACCTCGTTCAACTCGGAGTTCTTGTCGGTCATCTTATATTTGTGAATCCTGAAAACCGCGTTTTCCTTGGAAATAGAAAATGGCTGTGAAGTAGATTTTTGATAACCAACATATTGAATCTCAACAAAATATTGCCCAAAAGGAATACCGTCGAGCGTAAACTTGCCATCCGCGTCCGTGATGCCGTACTGCACCGTGGTGGAGTCAGATACTTTCTTCACATTGACGGAGGCGTACTGCAGGGGCACGCCAGCCGCATCCACGATGGTACCCGTAACGACACCGTTGTTATAATTTGGATTTTGTGGGCGTTGCATCTCTGGCTGGGCTTTGACGACACCCTGTGCAAGGACGAGAAAAAGAAGCAGCGCGAACGATTTCAGGATTGTTTTTCCCATTGTTGGCAAATTAAAAAAAAAGCGTGGACTAAACTTTTCGGAAGAGGTTTAATCCACGCTGAAAATTATTAATCTAAAAAATTATTTCTGATAGAAACGGCCTCTGTTGTCCAGGACTTTGGCTTGAGAAATCAAGTAGTTGATGATGGACATCTCGTTGCGATCGCGGCCCATAAGGCTGTTGCGGAGAAGGCTCTTCTCCATGGCATAACCCGGGGTGGCGGTAGCGTTGTTGGTTTGGTTGACATTCACCACATACACCATGTTTTGGCCGTTGACGGCAGTCGGTTTGTTGGTGGGCAGAGCAAAAATCTTGCCGATAGCCATACCGTCCACATTGCGGTTTTGGTAAATATCGCCGGCAAAGGAGAGATAGACGCTGTCCATCACCTGCGTGCCATATTGCTGAGCCAAAGCTTGCATGTTGGAGGACGCGAGAGCCTTGTTGACCTGCTCGCATACCATCTCTGCTTTCTTTTGACCTTCAAGCATGCTTTTCACGTCATCCTTGACATCTTTGAGCTTCTGGACACCGTTGTCGCGCAAGTTGCGCACAGTGGCAACTGCCAAGAACATGCGTTCCACGTTGAAGACATCGGAAATATCGTCTTTCTTAACGTCATCGGAGAATGCCCAGCTGACGATGTCGCGGCAGTTAGGAAGCTGGTTGATGACAGAAGCCATGGAGGTGATATTGTTGCCTTGCACAACTTGAATACCCTTCTTGGCAGCAGTGCTGGAGAGTTCCTCTGCATTGTTGACGGAAGCGGCAAATGCATTGGCCTCGGACTTGAGGTTCGTAAGTGTAGCTTCGGAAGCGGCAATGGGATAGTCATAAAGGACAAATTGGCGCTTCTCAATCGGGGCGGTGCGGGTGAGGGCCTGGAAGACAATGTAACCCGTGGTGGCTTTGTAGACATAAATGCCTCCGTTCGGAGTGTTCACAAGACCATTGTAAAGTTCCGAGATGGTACCGCGCTCGGGCAACCAGAATGTGGTGTCGCCGCTAGTGTTTGCGGAGAAATTACGACGAAGTTCGAAGATGGTGGCTTGGTTGCTCAACAAGACATTCTTAAGGCTGTCGGCCAACAAGCGAGCTTCTTTCTTGGAATACTTTGCACCCGTGTTTTGGGCAGTCTTGAACGGGAGTTCAACAGCGGCAACGAACACGGAGTCGGGACGCACAGCGCCACCGTACACCTTGCCAAAATACCATTGCTGGTTCTCATACACGAACGGTTGGATCAAAGAACCAACTGGAGCGTTGAAAATCAGGGTTTTGAGAGTATCAAGGGTGATGTCATCGGATTTATAGTAGGTGCTGTCCACGGAACCGTTGCCCTTTTCAGAACTGTAGGCAAGGAGGTCGCTGGTGGAGAAATGCTGGAAATCGGAACGCACACTGTCCTCGATGGCCTGCAAGTCTGCAGGAGTCGGATTAATCGGGAAGATAGCCACGTCAATGTCGCGATTGGGCGTGTAAATCGTGAAGAGGTCTTTCTTGTGCTTGTTGTAGAAATCCTTGATCTCGCTGTCGTTCACCTCTGCAGTGACGTTGTTGAAAGACGGGGATTGCGGGTTGACAAACATCAGGGAGACCATCGCAGACTTGTTGTCTTCGGACAACTTCTTGGCCAGAGGGTCGGAGAAGTAGAGCGAATTCTGCACCAAGGCGGAGTAGCGGTTAGCCTTCTCGGCGGAGACGGCAAAACGCACGATGGCTTGGTATGCGTTGTAGAGGTCGCGCGTTTGGTCATTGTTGGCATATTCATCAATGTTGGAGAGCACGGCCATGGCGTTCTCCGGGCCAACCTGCTGCGCCAACGCTTGGGCAAACTGCATCAAATATTGGTTGGGACGCTGTGAATTGAGGGAAGCCAACATGTCGGCCTTGAAATCCTCAATCATCTGTTCGTCGTATCCAAGACCCAATTTGGCGAGTTGCTGGTCGAGCACTTGTTCTTGTAGAATCTGGTTCCACGTCATATCGTGGATTTGGTAGGTTTCGTTCTCGTCGAAAGAGGACTTGTTCTGGATGAGTCTCATCAACGCGGTGTTCTCCTCATATTGCTTGCTATAGATATTGTCCAACTTGGTGTTGCCGATACGGGCCAACGTGTTTTTGTTGGAGAATGTGCGGGTCACTTGGGAAAGGTCGCCCAAGATGAATGCCAGCATAGCAAGGCCGATGATGATCATCAGAGCCACACCATGTTTGCGAATTGAGCCAATTGCTGCCATAATCGTATGTGTTTTACGTTAATTACAAATTAATGTAGGACTATGCCTCAGCCTGAGCCTCTTCACCCTCAGCGGCTTCATCAGCCACAACATTACGGGTCGGCATGACGGCCACGACCACCTTGCTGGGATTGTCAACAATGGTAAGGTTGTCAACCTTGATGTCGCCGATCTTCATCATGTCGTTGATGTCCATACCGGAGATGTCGGCAATAATGCTCTCAGGCACATTTTCGAGGAGGCCGCGCACCTTGAGCTTGCGCACTCTCTTCTTGAGGGAACCGCCCTTCAACACACCGGGAGAGGTGCCCGTCAACTTGAACGGGATGTCGATGGTGATGGGCTTGCCGTCAACCACTTCAAGGAAGTCGACGTGCAACAGTCTGTCGGTAATCGGGTGGAATTGGGTCTCTTGGACTATGGCCTTCACCACAGAACCGTCGATGTCCAGATCAACGGACTGGACCTCCGGAGTGTAGAGCAATTTTTGGAACTGTTTCTCCTCGACCACGAAGAGTTTCTGCTCTTTTCCGCCGTAAAGTGCGCAAGGAACCATGCCTTGTGCGCGCTGGGCCTTTGCATCTTTTTTCCCTACGTTCTCTCTGAGAGAACCGCTAATAGATACTGATTTCATTCTTTTTTAGTTTTTGATTATGAATAAATAAGGTTATTTTTTTTGCGGCGGCAAAAGTACAAAATTTATGGCATAATTTCAAGTGGGAAAAGATTTTGTTTTGCAATTATATGCCTGATGTCTCAAATCGGTTCTTCCGCATCCTTTTTTTTATTTGGGCGTGCCGGCGCGGCGACGGGAATGTGGTTGCCGCCGCGCCGTCGGGCTTTCCGCTCCAATGGCCGGCAAGCCAGCCATTTCCGCTGCAATCCCTCACGCATGCTCGTCGGACCTCGCACCCGTTTCGCGGCGAACACCGTGCTTCCTCGTCTCCACATCCTCCCGCGCCGCGATTTTTCCCCGCGCACATCGCCCCCCCAGGGGTTGCAGCGCTCGTTCCTCACGCCTTAACCCCTGGCTACCGAGCTTTGGCCCCTGACGGGGCTGCTTAAGGAAAAAGCGTTAAGACACGACCTTGTTATGCTGACATTGCGCCACACATGTATATAACTACCTTAATATTTTGCTGTATACTAAGCAAAATAATAATATCAGAAGGCTGTTAATGCGACTTTGTAACCCCTCCTAAATCTTGTCCAGAGTTGTCAGTCGGATCAACAACTGCACCTTTAACAACATTGCCTTCTTCATTAAAAAAGAGTAAGCAGTCATTGTCTGTCCTAAAACGTCTCCTGTGCGTTTCCCATCTTTCACAATATAGATGTTCCTATCCTTGTTTAATGTACCGCCAACCACCGTGTATGATCCATCATCATTAGCAGTCACCTCTATCTCCTCCCCATTCGGATCCACTAGCTTAATCGGGTTGTCAGCGCAATAAACATACGGACTCAAAGAAGGATACTTCTCACTCATCGGGTCCACGCTCAACCAGATGCTCAAATCGGAGCTGTAATAGCGTGCGCCAAACCGACGAATGAGCGAATGCAAAGACAAACTTGTTTGGCCTTTGCTGAGCGAAGAGGAGGAATCCGAGCGCAGCGAGGTAACTGTTAGACCTGTTTCGGAGTCCTTTTCTTTTGCGGAGAAGGT
>DBYW01000037.1:32424-92748 GCA_002311645.1 Bacteroidales bacterium UBA1176 | reverse complement strand
ATTAATTAAAGATATAAAACTATGAAAAAAGTCATCGTTATCTCAACCAGTCTCCGTCCGGGCTCGAACAGCCACGTGATGGCGGAGCAGTTTGCCAAGGGCGCGGAAGCCGCCGGGCATCAAGTGGAACTCGTCTCGCTCAGAGGCAAGGAAATCAAGTTTTGCATCGGCTGTCTGTCGTGCCAGAAGACGGGCGCGTGCGTCATCAAAGACGACGTGCCGGCCATCATGGAGAGCGTGCTCAACGCTGATGTGGTCTGCTGGGCCACGCCCATCTATTACTACGAGATGAGCGGCCAGATGAAGACCCTCATCGACCGCATGAACGCGATGTACCCCAAGGATTACCAATTCCGTGACGTCTATCTGCTGACCACGGCTGCAGAGAACGAGGATTTCACCCCGAAACGCGCCGAGGGCGGCCTCACCGGCTGGATCGACTGCTACGAGAAGTCCGCGCTCAAAGGCCACATCTTTTGCGGCGGCGTTGGCGGCCCAAACGAGATTGCCGGCAACGCCAAGCTGCAGGAGGCGTATGAGATGGGGAAAAACATATAAGCGACAACTGGACAAAAACGAACTTCTTACTGCCATGTCAGAACTCTTGGAATTTGACGCAGTTATCTTGCAGAACGAAAATATGGACGCTGCCTACGTGGAGGTGCCGTACGATATTAAGGCAATGTTCGGTAAAGGCCGTCTGTCCGTCCACGCCACCTTCGACGGCGTGCCCTACGACGGGCAAATCGTTAAGATGTGGACACCTTGCCATATCATCGGGATACGAAAAGACATCCGCAAACAGATCGGCAAGAGTTTCGGGGATTTAGTACACGTTACATTCTGTGAACGAGATAAGGAAGAACCATGATTTTTACTTTTTTGAACTTGTTGATAAAAACGGAAAATTGTTGAAAAAAAAACTGAATTTTTCTCTTGACTCGTCCCTTGGGGCATGATTTATTTTTGCAGCCGCTTAAGCATAAATATCGTACGATGGGTAACAAAAAGAAGTTAAAAATCGGAGAGTTTTCCAAGATGATGCAAGTGACTGTGAAGACCTTGCGCCATTACGAGCAGAAGGGACTACTCATGCCTGACGAGGTGGACGAGTGGACGGGTTACCGCTACTACAGCATCAATCAGATGCAGACACTGCAATCCATCCGTGACCTTCAACGGCTCGGGTTCTCACTGGATGAAATCAAGGACTTGTTCGAAGAAGATTCGCATACGCCCGACATCCGGCAGATGGACGAGAAGATCAAGGAAACGGAAAGGCAACTGAAGCAACTGATTGCCTGCCGTGCACAAGGCACTTTGTATGAAACATATCGGTCCTTATGAGCGTTTTTACGAGTCGTATACTGCGGCCTTCCGCTATATTGACGAGCATGGCTACAAAGTCGTTGACCATCCCCGCACCTGCTACATTGATGGTGCTTGGAATCAGGACGACCCTGAGAAACCCCGACTACCCCCAGCGCGAAAGCGAATGGCAGGGGATGAACTTTATTCGGAGATAATGAAACTGAAGAAACGGAAACTCAAGTATGCTGCAATATTCTTCCTCTGCTGCTTTGCCCTTTTGGTCTTTCTGGTGGATGGGGTTCTGAAATTCCAGACATTGGTTGACTATTTCGGGTCGTATGCATTGGTGGAGAGTATGTTATTGCTATTGGTTATTCTACCCACATTGGCTGTTTACAAATTCACGAAAGAATACAAACAATGAATATCCGTTTAGAACACCCCAAAGATTATCGTGTGGTTGAGAACCTTACACGCGAGGCATTCTGGAATGTTTACCGGCCGGGATGTACGGAACATTACGTGCTCAATCAGTATAGGAGGAATCCCGATTTTATTCCGGAATTGGACTTTGTGATGGAGGAAAGTGGCATAATCATCGGTCATGTGATGTTCTCCAAGGCGGAACTTGTGCTGGAGGATGGCCCCCGAAAGCCATCGTGGACTTTCGGTCCCATCAGCATCCACCCCGACTACAAGCGCAAGGGCTACGGTCTGAAGCTGTTGCAGTATGCATTGGAAAAGGCTCGCGAGATGGGCATTGGTTTCCTTTGCATGGAGGGCAACATCGAGTTCTACAAGAACGCAGGCTTCGACCTCGCCAGCAAACTGAACATCCACTATCATGCTGAGCCGAAAGATGCTGAGGTGCCTTACTTCCTCGCGCAGGAACTTATTCCCGGTTGGCTGAAATCGAATGGCATTAGCGAGGCCACTTACTGTCCGCCCAAGGGCTATTTCGTGGCCGACGAAAATCCTGAATCCTTCGAGGCTTACGAGGCCACATTTCCCAAAAAGGAAAAGGCATTCCAAGAGGGACAACTGCCCCAATTCTGTCAGAGCTGTGGCATGCCATTGACCCGTATCGAGGACTGCGGCACAAACGCTGACGGTAGTACTTGCTTCGACTATTGCCAGTATTGCTACAAGAACGGTCAGTTCCTGCAGAAAATGACAATGGACGAGATGATTGAGCATTGCTCTCAATTCATCGATGAAGTGAACAAACAGATGCCAAAGCCCATGACCAAGGAAGAATACAAGCAGATGATGCGCGGTTTCTTCCCGATGCTAAAACGATGGAGAAAATGAATAAAATGATTGCATGCTGTGGCATTAACTGCGAGACTTGTGAAGCTCGCATCGCCACAATAAAAAACGACGACAAGATGCGCGTCGAGGTTGCGAAGAAATGGTGCGAGATGAATCATACCGATCAGATCACTCCTGAGAGCATTAATTGTGCAGGTTGCCGTATGGAAGGCCCTAAGTTCTACTTCTGCAGCCATCTGTGTGAGGTGCATAAATGTGTAACTGCCAAGGGCTACGAGACTTGTGGCGAGTGTCCAGATAAGAATACCTGCAAAAAGGTTGGCGCTATCTGGGAGAACTGTGCTGAGGCGAAAAAGAATCTGGGAGGCGAGTGAAATTCGAAAATTATGATTATTCTGATAACAGGCGCATCACATACGGGAAAGACGCTTCTGGCACAGCGGATGCTGGAAGAATACAAATACCCGTACCTTTCAATCGACCACTTGAAGATGGGATTGATTCGGAGCGGTCAAACGACGAACGAGCGAGAGCAATGTGATGCTTGCGTCGACATTGCCGAGCGAGGAGGAGTTCGACGAAGTCAAACTTCCCTCACTCCGGAAGATGATGATGCGTTGACGGAATACTTGTGGCCCATCGTGCGGGAGATCATCAAGACTGCCATTGAAAACAAACAGAATCTCATTGTCGAGGGCTGCTATGTGCCCTTTGACTGGAGAAAAGACTTTACCGAGGAGTATTCGGCCGTTATCCGTTTCATCTGCCTGGCTATGACCAGTGACTATATTGACAAGCATTTTGGTGACATCGTCGGGAATAGTTCTGTCATTGAGATCAGGAAGGATGACTCAAATTGTACCCTCGCCGCATTGAAAGAGGATAACCGACGCTACTACGAAGGGTTCCAGAAAACAGGTGAACAAGTGACCTTGATTGATGAGAGTTTTGAACAGGTCATTGAGTCGTTGTTGATTCGCAAAAATCCAATAATTCCGTAATATTGGTGATTCTTTCCGAGATTCAGAAATAGTTCGTATCTTTGCCGCGTTTTCCTAACCGTAATGAATTGAAGAAAGTGTTATTAGCCGCTGTGCTGATAAGTATGATGCTCACGGCGAAAATCTAAAGTAAATGAAACGATTGCATTACATTATTCTCTCCCTCCTCATCGGGCTTGTGGGCACATCTATGCATTTTGTCCATCATATAGAGGTCAGCGACGGTGTGCGCGACTTCTTCTGCCATTTTTTCCCCATCGGCGAAACCTGCTGGGAGCACATGAAGATGATTTTCTTCCCCATGCTGCTGCTGGCCGTGATTATGTGCATCAAGCATCGGAGCATCAAGGCCGTTGGAGGAGCCTTGCTGTCTGCGACAATCACCATCCCAATCGCTATCGGACTCTACTTCCTGTTCCACATCATTGCGCCCGAAGAAGAGCTTATCGCTGATGTGATTGTATACTGGGCGGAGATGTTCTTTGCAGTTTGGCTGGCGCTGCAGCTGGACAAATGCGACGGCATACGGCGACTATGGCCGCTGTGGATTGCGGTAGCCGTGCTCTGGGTGGTGGCCTTCATGGTGCTCACCTGCCACCATCCGGATTGGGAACTGTTCCAGGTGCCTGACGACTGGTCTGCCATCAATCCCGACGGTCACGGCCACTCGCATCACCACTCTGATATATGAAATATAAACCCGAATTGAAATGAAAAAAGTAGTTGTCATCTCAACCAGCCTCCGTCCTGGTTCAAACAGCAACATGCTGGCGGAGCATTTTGCCGAAGGGGCAAAGAGTGTTGGACATGATGTGGAATTCATCTCGCTGAGAGGCAAGGAAATCATTGTTCACTAAAAAGTCCTACTTTTGCAGTCCGTAAAAAAGACTCATAATAATGGAAAACCGTTTCAATATCCGCCCTGCGAAGCCCGATGAGGCGGGCCTGATCCTCGACTTTATCAAGAAATTGGCCGCATACGAGAAATGCGCCGACGAGGTGGTGGCTGATGAAGCCACTGTCTATCACTCGCTGTTCGTGGAGCATTCTGCTGAAGTGGTCTTTGCAGAGGAGAACGGCGTGGTGGTCGGCTTCGCCCTGTTCTTCCATAACTTCTCTACCTTTGTGGGGCGCAAAGGGCTCTATCTTGAAGACCTCTTCATTCTGCCCGAGAAGCGTGGCCGCGGCTATGGCAAAGCTCTGCTGAAATACCTGGCGAACCTTGCCGTGGAGCGCCACTGCGGCCGCATGGAGTGGATTTGCCTCGATTGGAACGAGCCCGCCTTGAAGGTCTATCGCAGCATCGGCGCCATCCCGATGGATGAGTGGACCGTGCAGCGGCTGGACGAGGAGGCGTTGAAACGATTCGCGGAAGAATAATTCAACCAATGAATATCAGGTTGGAACAGCCCAAGCGTTGTGTTAAAACACGATATTGCTGAATTCCCAGCATCTATGCTATGATTGCCGCTAATGTGCAAAAACGAAGCCGAAGTAAACGCGCACCCCTTTGGGCACGGCTTCGCTCTTGAAGGGAAAGAGGTGGTCGGTCTTGATCGTGAGATGGACCGCATCGGTGAGCGCAAATTCCACACCGAGGTATGGATTGACAAAGAAAAAGGGCTCTTTATGTACCACCGCATTTGTCTCAGCCTCCCAGTCTCTATCGGAACCGGTGAAAACGAGCAAGGTGGATGCCTTGCCGCCCCCTATGCATACCCCAGCATACGGACTCCACCGTTTTATCGGCCAGTAGAAATCGGCCACCACACCGCCCCAACCCATACGGACATAGCTGCCGTTGCGCTTCTGGGGTAGCGTGGAGACATAGCCTTCGCCACCCAAGCGCACGTGATTGCCAATGTGGAAGCGTAGCACGCCGCCAAGTCCGAAGGACATCCCGTTGGCCTTGTAGTCCAAGGCCGGGATGTTGTCAATGAGGTAGCCCGTATGGACCATCATTCCCCCGTCAAAAAGCTGCTTTTTCTGCGCTTTGAGGCTGACGGAAAAGATCAGTAAAAAGAGTAGTATTGCTGTTTTTTTCATTTTCTTCAGTTTTTTTTCATGACCGTTTTTTGCAACAATTGAGAATAAGACAAATCATCCCAGCACCACATCCATCACCATCATCAGCACGAAGCCGACGGCAAAGCCGATGGTGGAGAGGTTGGTGTGGGCGCCTTGGGCGGTTTCGGGGATGAGTTCCTCGACCACGACATACATCATGGCACCAGCAGCGAAAGCCAGCAGGTAGGGGAGTGCCACGCCGAGCATGCCGGCTAACAGCAGGATGGCCACCGCTCCGATGGGCTCCACCACGCCACTCATGGTGCCGATGAGGAATGATTTCATGCGGGAATTGCCCTCCGCGTGCATGGGCATGGAGATAATGGCGCCTTCAGGGATGTTCTGTATGGCGATGCCGATGCTCACCGCGAGGGCAGCGCTTAGGGTCAGCCCTTGCGCTTCGCCGGCAAAGACCACGCCCACAGCCATGCCCTCGGGCAGATTGTGGATGGTCACCGCCAGTGCCAGCATCATCGTGCGCGAGAGCTTCGATTTCGGTCCCTCGGCCGTCTGTGCGCCGATGTGCAGGTGTGGTGTCAGCTCATCAATTAGCAGCAGGAACGCGATACCGGCCAGAAAACCTACAGCGGCCGGCAACACACCCCTTAGTCCTGCGGACAGTTCCCCTTCGAGGGGCGGAACCATCTCGATCGACGGCAGTAGCAGAGACCACACGCTGGCTGCAATCATCACCCCGCTGGCGAAGCCTAACAGCGTCTTTTGCATCCTGTCGGGGATCTCCTTTCTCATGAAAAAGACGAAAGCAGAGCCTAACATCGTGCCGAGCAGCGGCAGCAGTATTCCTATGATTATTGCATTCATATTCATTAATCTTTCACACTGCAAAAATGCATTTTTTCCACCAAATAGAAATCCCTATAAATAGCTATTTTGCGCGGGAACAATCACTCGGACGACAATATTGGATTTTGTGTACTTTTACAAGCGAAAAATTTTCGAAATTATCCATTTTAATCTTGTAAAATGTAAAAATAACTAAAAATAACTTAGTGTAACAATCTGCGGAAATCTGCGAGTTCTGCGGGATTTTTTCTCTTCCCGCAGACTATGCAGAGAAATGCAGACAGAATCCTACAAAACTTGATAGAGTACCTTCTTTACTTCATTGAAGCAGTGATCGATATCGGGCCAGAAGTAGATGGTCTCGAAGGCGGTCACTACGTCGAACGAGCTCTCGTCGAACGGGAGGTTGGCGACGTTGCCTTCCAAGACCTTGCAGTGGCCCTCCTGGATGGCTTTGGCGTTCACTTTCGTTGATTTCCGGACGGACACCGGCGAGAAATCGATACCCGTGACGGTTCCCCGCAGGGTGCGTTGCAGCAGCTGGGCAATATTGGCACCTCCACCACAACCGATGTCGAGAATCTGGTCGTCGCGGCCAATCGTCACCATTGCCAACGCCCAATTCGCCATCGCGGCATGGCCGCCGCCGTTCATTCCATTGACCATTATCTTGCCTAAAAAGCCTTCCGGCTTTCTCGCATTGTTGAAAAATTTGCTTAAGAGTCCCATGATTTGTCTGCTTATAATTTCCGACGGCAAAAATCCGAATTTCCAGGTGTGGCGATATCCCAAGAAGTGGCTATTTGGGGGAGAAAGAATACCATAAACTCACAACCGAAAAAAATGTATTTTTGCCACCGCAATGAGCGCACGACTTAGACAGATGACTGCATGGGTGCTGCTGCTCGCATTCTGTGGCATGACCGGCACCAAGGCCCTCCACCACCATCACTGGACGGCGGCGGAGGATGTTGTCTGCCCGCTGGACGGTGTCGCGATGTCGCATCACGCTCTCGCGCACACTGTCTTGCAATCTTTCGACGGGGATGACGACAGTGATTGTGCCATCTGCCATTTCACCGTTACGAAAGTTGTTCTGCCAGTGTGCCAACACTTCTCCAGCGGAACGTTCACCCTATTCCTTCATCCTTTTGTTTCCACACCCTGCGAAATCCTTGCAGTCAAGGGTGTGAGTTTGTTACGTGCACCGCCAGTTCAATTATGAATGCAGAGACGCAATGCATTGCGTCTCTACCAATCACAATTCACTGATCACTGTTCACTAACAAGCAAACAAACAATGAAAAGACGTATAAACTACGCCCTAACACTTCTGTTTGGGGCGTTGGCCTTTGGTGCGGGGGGCCAGGATTTGCCGCACCATGACCACGTGCACGATACGTTGCACTTGGATGAAATCACCATATCTTCAAACAGAGAGCAGACCCTGCGACGGGAGGCACCGGCGCTGATTGACATCGCCACGCCGCGTACCATGATTGCCGCCAATGCCGTCTGTCTGGCGCAGACGCTCGACTTTATGCCGGGTTTACGCGTGGAGGACAACTGCCAAAACTGTGGCTTCACGCAAGTTCGCATCAATGGTCTGGACGGTCACTATTCGCAAATTCTCATTGACTCAAAGCCGATATTCTCCTCGTTGAATGGTGTTTATGGTCTTGAACAGATTCCGGCGGAGATGATTGAGCGCATTGAGGTGATGCGCGGCGGTGGCAGTGCCCTGTTCGGTGCATCGGCGGTGGCGGGTGTTATCAACATCATCACCAAGGAGGCTACGGAAAATGGCGGCGGCTTCGGCCACACCATCAGCAACTTCGACTTCACTCGCTCCTTCGACAACACCACCCACGCCTATGCTTCGGCCGTCACGAAGAATCGCAATGCCGGACTTTACCTCTTCGCGCAGGACCGTCACCGCGGCTCCTACGACCGCAACGATGATGGCTATAGCGACATCCCCAAGCTGCGCAATCTCTCCGTCGGGATGAACGCATTTGTGCGACCCACGCGGCTGTCGAAATTGAGCGTCCGCTACAACATCGTCAGCGACGAGCACAGGGGAGGCAATAATCTCGGTTTGCAGCCCCATGAGTCGAATATTTCCGAGGGTGCGGCACACCTCATCCACAGCGGTCACCTCGACTACCATATCGACTTTGGCCATCAGCATGTGGAGGCTTACACCGCCCTGCAGTACATCCATCGCAACAGCTACTATGGTGGCATTGGCGAGGGCACGCCCGAAGAGCGCATCGACGCATTGAAGGCTTACGGCTACACCACAAACTTTACTCTCGCCACCGGGGCACTGTGGCGCTATCACTTTGACAAACTGTGGTTTTTGCCCGCCTCACTGACTGTCGGTGCGGAATACAGTTTCGACCACCTGACCGATTCGATCCCGGGTTACTCACAATATCTTCACCAAGATGTGCATATCGGCAGTGTTTATGCGCAAAACGAGTGGAAAAACGACAAATGGTCGCTGTTGGCTGGCGTGCGCATGGACAAACACTCGCTCATCCGCCGGCCGATTTTCTCTCCGAGGGTGAATATCCGTTACAATCCGAATCGAAAGATTTCACTGCGAGCAAGTTACAGCACTGGATTCCGGGCTCCGCAAACCTACGACGAAGACCTGCACGTCTCCTTGGCGGGTGGCGAGCGTATCGTCAGCGCTCTCGCCCCGGACCTCAAGGAGGAACGTTCGCACAGCGTCTCGCTCTCTGCGGACTTCTGTCTCTACAAAGGCAATGTAGATGTGGACATTACAGGCGAAGGGTTCTTTACCTACCTGAAGGACATCTTTGCGGAGCGACGGTATGAGGATGCCGCAGGGAATGAGATATCAGAGCGTTACAACGCCGGTCGCGGGTATGTGGCGGGCATGCACGGCGCGGTGAAGGTGAGTTGGAACCGTTGGATTTCCGGTCAGCTCGGAGCCACCTGGCAGGTGAGCCGCTACACCGAGCCGGTGGAATGGAGCGAGGACGCCGTCTCCGAGATCCGGATGCTCAAGACACCGGATGTCTATGGTTTTGTGATGCTGGAAAGCAACCCGTGGCGGCACCTGACCCTGAATGTCACGGGCAACATCACCGGTCCCATGTTAGTGCCTCACGAATTGGACGAGCCCGTCCTGGTGAAAACCCCAACTTTCTTCGTCCTCAACGCGCAGGTTTCCTACGATTTCCACTTCAAGATCCAGCGGAAAGCTGAAGATCCTATGATACAGCGCCCGTCTGAAGTGGGCTATAACGAGGTCGTGCTGCGCCTGACAGCAGGCGTGCAGAACATCACCAACGCCTACCAGCGCGACCTTGACTACGGTGTGTTCCGCGATTCGGGCTACATTTACGGTCCGAAACAACCACGAAGCGTCTATCTCGGGGTGAATGTCAGGTTGTGATCGAGCATATAAAACCATCACTGAAAAATCCACCTCGCCAGACAGCCAAATGAGGTTTATCCTATTGTGAGTCCATTAATGGTTTCCTGCAGCCCGTTGAGGAAGCGCGCCGCCTCGAAACCGTCCATCTGGGCGTGGTGGAACTGGAACGAGATGGGCAATGTTGTTTTGAATAGCCCTCGGCGGTATTTGCCCCAGGCCAGGAAAGGATTGGTGAACAACTCGGAATAGACACTCGCCACGCCGTCAATCTCGCATTCCGCCAACGTCGAAGTGTCAACGGCCATATATTCGTCGCCGAGAAGATGGTCTTCGTTCGTGTCGTGTACCTGACGGGTCAGCCGCAGATACTCTTCGTTGAACTGATGAATATCCTCCGAAAAGGGAATATCGCAGAGGTGGGCAGCCCCGTTCTCGGTCTTCACAACGGTGTTGACCGCCAGACGATCGTACTGCCACAGATGTTCACCGGCAGGCAGCGTATAGAACTCCTCGATAGGGCTTGCCGCCTTTCCGATGCACCAGCACATCAGCATGTTGGTTTTCATCCCGCTCCGTTTGGCGACCTTGATCAATCGGGTGATATCGAAGGTTTTGAAAATCGTCACCTTCGGCATCCCGGCCGTTTTCCACAGCTCGAAAGAAAATCCGCGCGGCGAGTCTTTGGGGTTGATTTCTTGTTTCATATCGTATCGTTCTCCTAATTCTTAATATTCATTGCCGGTAATCCAGACATCGTGGCCGGTTGATGAGTTGGCAAAAATACAAAATCTCACACAGAAAACGAAGTTATTCTTCCTTTTCTATGCGGAATTTTGAATATACTATTGTTGGAGTTACAGCTAAAGTGATTGTCTATTTTTCTTTTGTTTGTCGTTTTCCATGAATTAGAGGATTTGTTCTAACTGCGAAAATGGTCGTCCGTGTTGCCGATAGCGATGTAGAACGCCACACGGCGGTAGAGCTGACGCAGAATGTTCTCCACGTCACAGCAGTTCTGGAGGATGAAATCAACGATGTCGAGATAGCCATTGCCTGTTTGGGCGTCGCTGCCATCCGTCCTCAATCTCCATACTGGCGGCAACCAAAGATCGAAGGTCGGTCAGAGGAGGAATTCGCAGATGGCTGTCGCAGTTAATGAACTCGCCATCGGGTGTCGTCTTGAAACGGAAACCGCCCATTCGCGAAAAGTCGTCAATGCCAATGAGATAGTCAAATGACGAGAGTCTCCAGATAGGTCGCCGTTCTTCGGTAGCTAAAATCTGTTCTGGAACTTGTTAAACAACGTAAGCGTGTGGAAAAAGGTTGGTTTCCGGCAGGACCGGGACATTATAAGAAACAGAAAAACAACAGTGACATTATCAAATAGTATATGCACAAAGTATACGAAAATGAAAAATGGCCCCCCCTGTTGTTATGGGCATTATAATGCAATGGCTGCGGACATGGTGATTGTGGGAATAACAATCACTATCACTATAGTCCCCAAACCCTATTAAATAATATTCACGTTGAGGAATATCGTTTTTTTGCGGGGAGCGACAACAACGGACGTTGACCATGTTGTCTCACAGATTCAATTTCTTTCAGGAAATATGCTGGCATCAATGACATCCCCTGTGAAACAGTTGTCATAGAAAGCGGAAATGATTCGATAGTGGATGTGTATCAGAAAAAAGACATTGGCATTACTGGGCATAAATATAAGAGCAGATTGATTATTATATGCCTTCATGGCAGAGCGGCATTCTGTTTTTTTCATCCAAGAGAGAATCCGTGCGTTTTTTTTCGTATTTTTGTACCATGAATTATTTCTCCCGTAGTTTAATATTAAATATATAACTCAATGAAAAAGATTGCATTACTCGTATTTGCAGTCGCCTTGATAATGGTGGGCTGCGGTAAAAGACAGGAAACACAGCAGACAAAAGAGAACCCAGATATGGAATACCGCACATTGGGTAGCACAGGGCTGCGCGTGGGTGTGATAGGCCTGGGATGCGGCGGTTTCGACGAAATCGACTCCACCGCCTCGCGCGAGCTGGTCACTTACGCCCTCGACCACGGTATGAACTACATGGACATATACGATGCCAACCCTAAGGTGCGCAGCAATATCGGATATGGCCTCGGCGACCGCCGCGCAGAGATGATCATCCAAGGTCACGTTGGATGTTGGTGGAACGGCGACAGCTATGAACGTACCCGCGACGTGGAAAAATGCAAAATCGGCTTCGAAGACCTGCTTAATCGCCTGAACACCGACTACATCGATGTCGGCATGATTCATATCGTGGACAAGATGGAAGAATGGCAGGAGATACAGGACAGCCCCTATCTGCAATATGTGAAAGAGCTGAAAACACAAGGCAAAATCAAGCATATCGGTGTGAGCAGTCACAATGCCGAAGTTGCACTTGCCATCGCCAAGAGCGGCTTGGTGGAGGTTATCATGTTCAGCCTCAATCCCGCTTTTGACCGTGTGCTTTCAGGCAAGAGTCCTTGGGACTCAAAGACTTTCGATGAAATGTTGCCCGGCATCGACCCTGTTCGCGTGGAATTGTACGACTATTGCGCCCAGCACGATATTGCCATCACGGTTATGAAAACCTTTGGTGGAGGAGACCGTCTGCTGGATGCCGAAAAATCGCCACTTAAGACTGCTCTTACCCGTGACCAGTGTTTTGCGTATGTATTGGCAAAACCTTGTGTGAAAGTTGCCCTTTGCAGTATCGACAGCGTCAGCAAGGTCGACGAGTACCTGCACTACCTTAAGGCTACCGATGAGGAGAAGGACTACAATGCCGCTCTTAACAGACAGACGGCGCAGTCCAAGGCAGACGCTGGCGACTGCACCTACTGCAACCACTGCGCTCCATGCTCTGCCGGCATCCCTATCGCCAAGGTCAACGAACTACTCGACAAGGCGGAAACCGAAGGACTGACCTCCGAACTGCAAGCCCAATATGATGCGTTGTCACACCATGCCGGCGAATGCACCCATTGCGAGGCCTGCTTGAGCCGCTGCCCCTTCGGAGTGGACATCCCTTCCCGTATGGACGCGGCCAAGACCATGTTTGGCCATTAGGCAATAGGGCAGGAACAGCGGTAATCCGCACTCAGGCCAAGGCTTGGGCTGAGTGGACTTGCGTTTTTGCCCCTGAATTTATTAACCCCGAGTGTCACATTAGGATTCTTATTCACCTATGAAAAAAGTCATATTCGTATCATTGGCAGCAATGGTCTTGTCATTTTGCTCTTGCCGCGACAACAAAACAAATCAGACGAATGGTTCTGAAACCTCAAAGTGTACCATAACGGCAGAAATGGCGTACGAAGGAGTAAACAACTACTGCCACAAAGCGTATGACTGGAGTATGGCGGAAGAAAATCCCTCCATAATGGGCGTGGAGATGGGGGAAGAGACCGATTCCACCTGTCAAGTGATATTCCGCAGCTATACGGGGGCGTTGGTGGATTTTTATGTGGACAAGACAAACGGCACCACCAGAATAGTGGAAAGAGTTCCAAATCTTGGTGTCGAAGAAGAAGTTGGAAGCTTTGAATTGTCTGATTATACGGAATAATTCATGATATTCTTTGGAAAAATAGGAATTTAAATAGAAAAATGATGAAAAAAATAGCATTATTTGCAGTCGCGGCCACCCTGATACTGGTCGCCTGCGCACAGACCCCCCAACAAAACAATAAATCAACAAATCAACAATTCAACAATATGAAAAAGACCTTAGTAGTTTACTTCTCGGCCACTGGTACCACCAAGGCTGCTGCGCAACGGTTGGCGAAAGAGCATAACGCCGACCTCTATGAAATCACACCGGAAGTCCCTTACACCGCCGCCGACCTCAACTGGCGCGATAAAAGCTCGCGCTCCACGTTGGAGATGAAGGACAAGAGTTCGCGTCCGACCATCAAAGGCAAGTGCGAGAACATCGCCGAATATGACACGGTGTGGATCGGCTTCCCCGTGTGGTGGTACACAGCCCCGACCATCGTCAACACCTTCATCGAGGCGCACGACCTCAGCGGCAAAGTGCTCAACGTCTTCGCCACCAGCGGCGGGAGTGGGGTAGAGGGCTCCGCAGCAGACCTCAAGAAGGCGTATCCGCAGTACAATTGGGGAGAGAGTCGGTTGATGAACGACTGATTTTTGCCTGCAATGTTGCGAGACTTGTGGTCTTTCAGGTCTTTTATCCTTAATTGTAAGAATACAGGAGTGGAATCAGATAGCCAAAAGTGAGTGCCTGTCATCCAAAACTCCCATAATCAGGGGAGATTGAACGGGGTGACATGTTGTATTTTGCAGATGGATAGTCTATGTTCATCCTGCTTGCCAAAAAAAATCTTTATGACATTCAACACGTATGGAGATGTAAATAATCAGAGTTTGCTGCTGATTCCAGGGCTGGGGGTATCGTATGAGATATTTCTGCCGCTGATAGAACTGTTGAAGGACCAATACTTTATTGTTGCAGTAGGAATCGACGGATTCCTGATCGGGGAAGAGTCTCGGTTTACATCTATTGATGACCAGGCGATTCAGGCGATTCAATATGTCCGGAAAAACTTGAACGGACATCTGCATGTTGCCTACGGACTCTCGTTGGGCGGAAAAATCCTGTCCAGAATGATGGAACGGGATGAAATTGTCATAGAACATGCCATCATGGATGCGGCACCGCTGCTGCCCTTGCCCAAGTGGAGCGTGAATCCGTTGCGGTACTACCAAAGTTTCAACGTTTGGACTTGCTATCACTGGACTGGATTCTGGAAACGGGTGTTTCATTCCCACTATTTTGATGTCTTGCTGGACGAATGCAGGAAAGTGTGGCCTTCTGGCAAGGGTAAAGCTGTGCGTGATGGCTACAAGGATGTTTATACTAACAAGTTGGAATCCATTCACGGCGCTGATATCCACTATTGGTATGGTACCAAGGAGGCCTTTGTGGCCAATGCGCAGGCCGAGCATTTATGCAAACTCCATCCGGATACTCACGTCGAGGTTTTCCCAAAAATGAATCACGGGCAGTTGCTGGTGGACCATCCGGAAGAAATTGCCGCCAGAATTCTTGCCATGAGTGTGAAATGACAAAATGAGGGTGCCCGTAACAAACTCTATTTTTTGATGATTTTGCTTGTCACGACTCCTTCGCTGGTAACCAGCCGAAGTATATAAATCCCAGCTTTATAACCCGATAAGTCAAAGGAGAACTCCTTTTTACCCACGCTTTTGTGGAAAAGCATTCTTCCGGACATGTCAAAAACCTGCATGTCTGACACTGGCTGCTGTTCAGTACAAACATACACGCTGCCGGTGGAAGGATTGGGGAAAACCTGGATGTTTCCCATACGATGTTCTTCGATTGTGCTGGGTAATTCAGGACCTCGGATGCCAATGATGATCGCGTGATTGCTGTTGAATCCGTATGAACTGCAGTTCGTGAGCGCGTAGTAGCCGTTTTGTTGTCCACCCCAGCCCCAGTTGAAATGGAAGTAGTTGTCGTCGCGGTAACCGTCGCAGGTCCAGACGTGCCCGCCATAGTTCCCGCTTCCGCCGTACATGAAGGGTGCGCCCTCGTCAAGTTCGCCTTTTAAATAATTGAGCCACACTGCAGAAGAGAGATTTCCGCGCTCAAGGTACTGTACAGTGGCGGGATAGCGGAAATAGGTGGAGAGGGCGGTTACGATCCTGTTGGAGTTTGCCACGCTCGCGGATGGGCCGTAATTCATGTTGACGGCAACGCCGCAATGATACAGCAGGGTGGCGACAGCTTCCACACAACTGTCCGGATGATAAGTTGTGGTGAGTTGGTTGGGCATGTTCTCGTAGCGGTAGGTCGTCGCGCCGAAGTTGGCGGAAAGGGTGCCGTAGCTGCTGTTATAGGAATGGCTTCCGGTGCCGGTGACCGGAAATTGCCAATAGCGCATCACTTGTCCCATTACAAGGGCGCCGCATCCCGCAGCGGCGTGGCCGCCGTATGCTGCGTTGCCGCTTGCATCGGCCGGACAGAGGTCGTTGTAGTATTTGGTCTGGTTCCATTTGTTGTTGCCGAGCAGCGGGCCGACGACAACATCCCCGTCTTTGGGTGCGAGGGGAGTGCTTGAAATCAATGTCTCCCATTGATGTAGGATGGTCTTGTCGCTGTGCTGCCGATGGTTAACCATATACTGGATTTCTTCGGTGTATCCGTCCAAGAAAAAGCGAATATGGGCGGGCATGTTTTCAGCGACGAAGGCACCTTCATCGGAAAAAGCCAAAATGGGTTGTACTCTGTCATCGCCAGCCACGATGACAAAACCCTCGGAGTCGAAATTGAAGACATAGAAACTGGGACTATAACCATTTTTGCCATGGATTGACGGTGCCACGTAGGCGAGGGCCGGTGCTGGGGATTCTGGTGCGTGGTTGTATTGCATGGCATAGAAATGGGACGCAACGGCGCGGGCTGTTGTCTCATCCACAGGTTTGGCGGATACTGGACCCCACAGGATAGCCAATAAGGTGAAGAAAACGGATATTTTCAATTTCATAATTTGATAATATCTATGGCCGCGAAAACAAAAAACCTAACCTTTTGATTGGGCTTCTTGCTGAAAAAGAGCGGAAAACGAGATGGCTAAGGAGTGGGCTGTTCTTGGCCCTGCGCTGCTTTCCTGTCTCCACGTTCTCGCACTGGTCGTTTCCAGTGCCTGTCGTAGTGTTGCTGGAAGTGGGCGGCGTCACGTACTCCGCATCCTTGATGCAACGGACCGAACGGCCATATTTCAAGGCGTCGTACGCAAGGGCCACCACATCGTACGTGATAATCCCAAGACGGAAGAAATATCCCGTGGAATCTGAATTCTCCTGCGTGGTGGAGGACCAGAAGTGAGCGTCTTTGCCTGGATCAAATTCGCGGCCGCCGAAACCAGTAAGGGTATCTATGTTACCTCCTAAATTGTCGTACCACGCTCCTGCAGGAATTGCAGAGAAATAGGAGGCATCGTTGAGATAGTCCGTACCCTGATATTGTGGACTGCACGGTCTGGCAACGGCATCATGATTAATGGTATATGTTATGGGGGGCGTTACAACATTAAACCAGAAATACCGGGATGCCACCGCTTTGGCCAGATTGGAATTGTCGTTGTCGCACCAATATTCAGGGCGCGTTCGCATATAACTGACGAGATCACTCCAGTCGCCGTAATTCGGCACGTGCCAGCCCGGGGGACAGAGACTGTCGCCTATTGCGGCGTATCCGTTGTAGTAGAAGCCGAAGATGGAGTCGGCGGCGTTGGCTGCAGTGGCGACGATAGTGGTGTCTTTATCCCATTGGCTCAGTCTGTAGTAGGCGGGCACCACCGTTCCGATTGCGGTGGAGATGGTGCTGCCGTTGCGGTATTTTGTGGTGCGCAGGTTGGTCTTGGCCCAGCACTGGCTGCCAATCTGCACGGTCTGATAGACGTTGCCGTCGAAGTCGGTCATAGTGCCGCACGAGACTTCTGGGTTGTTGGGGGTGGTGAAGGAGAGCAAATCGCCATAGACGGTCTTGCCTTCATATTGGATAAAGGCCTTATAGTCGTATTTGGTGTTTGGCGTGAGGTCGTTGAACATAACGGTCATCGCCGTATCCGTGCCGGTGACAAAAGCGGTGTCATACTCGTAAACACCGTGGCTCTGCTTCCAGAAAAATCCTTTCGCTGTTAAGGTAACATTGTCGGGATTATGGACCGTGCCGTGGAGCGTGGCCGAAGACTGGGAGATATGGGTGGCGCTGTCGGTCGTGGCGGTGGGGAGGACGGGCGTGGTGAACGTGAGTTCATCGCCGTAGTAAGTCCTGTCGTCGTAGGTGATGAACGCCCGGTAGGTATATTGGGTGTTTTTATTGAGGTTCTCAAGAGTACTGGTTAACGCTGTGCCGGTGACCAGCCTGGTGTTATAGTGGGAGTCTGTGGATTTCTTCCACTCGAACCCCTTGTTGATGATGACAATGCTGTCGGGATTGGAGATTGAGCCGTAGAGCCTGGACGACACCGTGCTGACGGAGACGGCGCTGTCGGTAGTGACGGCAGGCTTGACGATAGGGGCCATATCCGTGTCCTTGACACAGCGCACAGACATGGCGTCCCATTTGTGTCCGGTCAGATTTGTCAATGTTGTAACACCGTAAAATAATTTGCGGAAATGGGTCTCCTCATTATCGGCAGAAAGGGTGGTTGACCAAAAACCGGAAGAAACTTCGGCGTAGCCACCCATATCAAGTTCACCAGTAGTATTATAGGACTCAAAATAACCTGCAGGTACAGCGGTGAAGCCGGAGGCGTTGTTGGTCGTAGTGTTGTCGCCCGGTGTACAAGCCGTGTAGGTATTGGGTATCCAGACCAGACTGTCAGCCAATGCCTTGGCGATGAAGGTCGGGTCGGTGCCACAATAATGGTGGGTCGCCAAATGGTTCCAAAGCGTCAGCCAGTCGCCGTCGTCGGGCACGTGCCAGCCTTCGGGACAGAGTCTGCTGTCACCTGTGTCGGCTGCCGCATACCAGTTATAATAGAAGCCGAATGTGGAATCCGAATATTGAGGAATATCATCATAATATGGGAAGCGGTAGAAGGAGGCGGAGAGGGACGGCATAAGATTGACATCCTCGGCGACAGTGTTGCCGTTGCGGAACTTGGTGGTGCGCAGGTTGGTCTTGGTCCAGCACTGCCGGCCGATACGCACAGTCTCGTACAGGTTGCTGTCGGCGTCCATTATCTTCTCGGTGCCGCAGGAGAACACGTGGGGTGTGGGCACCGTGTCTTTCACGCATCTGACCGAAAAGGCATTATTCCGGTCGCCTCCATAATTACGTACCATTTCTTCTGAATAGGATAAGTGAAACACCCAGGTTTGGTTGTTATAGGGCGTGGAAGTCCAGAAATCAGTGCTAAAGCCATATTGTTGGAACGAGCCCGACCAATTTCCTGCCGGGAACGCGGAGAAGCCGGTGGCATTGTTCGCCCCGCGGTCAGAACCCACGGCACAATTCTTATCGTTATGACTCCAAGCATAAACACTCTCCTCGGTGTTAAGGACATAGCGATGGGTGCCTGCCAGAGCCTTGGCATTATAGCTTGGATTTCCACCACAAGAATCGTGGCTGCTCACGTATGCTGTGAGCACCTCCCACTCGGCTTTGGTCGGCAGGTGCCAGCCGTCGGGACAGAGCGAGTCGCCTTCCACGGCATATCCGTTGTAGTACATACCGTAAACGGAGTCGGGGTAGTGTTCGGCGACGGCATCGTTTGCGGAAGGACTGTAATAGGAGGGGGTGAGCGACGTGGCTGCTTGATTCACGGGGATTGCGCCGCCGTTGCGGTAATGCGTGGTGCGCAGGTTGGTCTTGGCCCAGCACTGGGTGCCGATCTGCACGGTCCGGTAGGAGTGGCCGTCAAAGTCGGTCATTGTGCCGCAGGAGTTGGGGTCGGACAGGGTAATCCCCAGAGAGTCGCGCAGGGCGGCCAACTGTTCGGGCGTCATCTGATCCAGCACATTCAGGAAGTCCTGCACACTCATTGCAGGAAAGGTGATGTTGACCTCGGTGTTGCCCTGCTGGTTGGCGGTGAAGGTGTCCACCCGGTTGTTGGGGAATATGAAGAATAGCGTGTCGTTGTTGACAGCCGGTTTGTTGAGGATTTCCGTCACGCCGCTGGTGGCGTTCCAGTCGGCATTGGCTTGTGCGGCGGGAATGGCGCTCCGTATGGCGGCGGAGGTGTCCAGAAGGGCGTTGTGCAGCGCGGCGCTGTCGCTGTGGATCTTGTCATAAACGGCTGGCAGCGCCGTGCCGTTGGAACTCAGGTCCGAGGCGAGGCGGGCGTTCAGGGCGTAGGGCACCGCTGTCACCGGAGAGGTGCTCTCAATGGTGCTGCTGCCGAATCTCACCACCGTCTTGATGGTGGCATTCTCCCAGAGGATGGCCTCGTAGCCGCTGACACTGCCTATCTCCACGGAGAACAGGCCGTTTGCATCGGTGGTGGCGGTCAGCCCCGTCTCGCTGTAGGTGTTGGAGCCGTAGGTGATGGTCACATCCACCGTCACCGCCGTGTGGGGCACCAGCCGGTTGCCGGCGTCGCGCAATACGGCTTGGTAGCTCATCTTCGGCATCTGGGCGAGAGCCGCGAAGCATATTGTTGTCAGTACAGTAAAAAGAAAAGCTCTCTTCATTATATCGCTGTCTGTTATATTTTGCAAAGATAATTGTCAGTGTTATTCAACTCCCAGTGCTTGGCGCACGGCCGCTTTCTGGTCGGGGGTCATCTGTCCCGCCGCGTCGAGGATGTCTTGCGGTGTCACCGTATAGGCCGGGATGGTCACCTCGGTGTTGCTCGCCTGGTTTGCCGTGAAGACCTTCGTGGTGCCGTCGGGCAGGGTGATGGTCAGCGCGCCGTTGTTGATGGAGGGCTTGTTGAGGATCTGTGCCGCGCCGCTGGTGGCGTCCCAGTCGGCATTAACCTGCGGGGCGGGAATGGCGTTCCGCAGGGCGGTGGCGGTGTCCTTGAGGGCCTCGTGGACGGCTGTGCTGTCGCTTTGGATCTTGTTGTACACCGTCGTCAGTGCGGTGCCGTTCGGATCCAGGTCGGATGCGATGCCGGCGTTCAGGGCGTAGGGGACCGCAGTAGCCGTGGCGGTATTCTCTATGGTCTGTGAACCGAAGGAGACCGTCGTGGTGATGGTGGCATTGCTCCAGTCAATGGCTTCGAAGCCGCTGGCGTTGCCGATTTCCAGCGTCAGGAGGCCGTTTGCATTGGTGGTGGCAGCCAATCCTGTCTCAGTGTAGGTGTTGGAGCCGTAAGTGACGGTCACATCCGCCATCACCGCCGTGTTGGTCACCAGCCGGTTGTTGTTGTCGCGCACGACGGCCTGGTATTTGATTTTCGGGGTCTGAGCCGATACCGCAAAGAATGTCATTGCCATTGCGGCGATAAGTATAAGTTTCTTCATTGTTTGGATATTATTCTAAAGGATCAATCATTTAATTCGTTACCGTCATTGTCGTAGCGCTGGTTTTTTACGCAGCGGACGCTCACGCCGCTTTCGGCGGTGATATCGTCAGTGGACACTTTGTTGCAGCCGGTCTGCAGCGTGCACACCCAGTATTCGGAATGGCTGTGCTTCACGCAGCTCCAGAAGTAGGCCTCGCCCAACATGTTCTCGAACCGGTTGTTGTTGTATGAGTAGAAGCCGGCCGGCAGGGCGTAGAACCCGCTTCCGGGGTCGGTGCCAGGGGTTAACCAGAGGATGTCCGCCATCAGGTCGAAAGCGTCGATGTCGGTGAGACTGAGTATGTTGTTGGAATCGGGGACGTGCCATCCTGGGGGGCAGATGCCCGTCACATAGCCTCCGTTGGCGGTGGCGGGCGGCTCGTCAGTGCTGCCTGACGGCAGGTTTACAGCGGCATACCAGTCGTAGAGGCGGCCGTATGTGGCCAGGTTGGCTGTTTCGTCGGAGTGGCCAACGGCATTATAGATCATATTGGGCGCATCTTCACCCGAGGAGTAGGTCGTGGTCTTCAGATTCTGCTTGGTCCAGCAGTAGCGTTTGGGGGCGTTGCCGACAAAGACGGAGGCGTATTCGTTCCCGTCGTGGTCCTTCACCAGACCGCCGCAGAGGTTCACGAAGAAGTGGCGGATGCTGTCGCAACCGGATCCTGCAGTCGCCAGCCTGTACTCGTTGGGCCCGCCGTGCAGTTGATGCCATTGGCCGGCGGGGATGTGAAGCTCGTCGCTCGCGTAGTCGGTCACAATCTCGGTGGAATCGAGATACAGGGTGTCGAAAAGCTCGTAAATGGGATAGACCTTCAACAGCAGGGTGGTGAGGCTGTCGTAGTTGAACTGGCTGTTATGGCTGTAGTGGGCGTCGGATCCGGTGGAGTCGTAGGTGCCGGCGGGGAAAACGATGATGGACTTGCCGTCAAACGCCATTGCCGTCCCCTCATAGCCGGGGAAGAACCCGGAGGTGTCTTTCACGTGGGCCGGGCTCACGGCGAGCGAGTCGTTCTGGCAGCCTTCCAGCACCATATCCAGGCGGATGAGTTGGGCGTGCATTACCCCTTCGCTCAGGGAGAAACCGTCCGTGTTGGAGGTCTGGCTGCTGAAGGGCATCCCGAAGGTGTAGCTCACGCTGCCGTTGCCGGGCGCGTCGGTCTCGCCGCCGGCGAAACTGAAGCCGTGGGCAAAGTCGTTCTGCGACCACGCCGTCGCCGTCCCCAGAAGGAATATGAAAAACAGTAGGTTTCTTTTCATTTTTCGTATCTGTTAAATTGCAAAAATAATGGCCGTTCAAACGCAAGATCCATCAACAGGCGTTTGTGATTTGCCGATAAAAAAAAAGTAGAGACGCGGCATGCCGCGTCTCTACAGGAAGAGCGGAAAACGAAAATTGCGCACCTTGTATTCCATTTTGATAATCAACACCTTACAATTTCGATTTTTCCTTCTTGAATGGTGGGTTGAATGGTTTTTATAGTAATTTGCCCAGTTAGATTCCTGTTGTTTTTTCGCCTGCAAAAATACACATTTTCAATCATATACCAAGTGTTTTTTTGACTCTCTGCACGGTTGAATTTGATACGTCACATAGTTTTGCTGTTCTTCGCACGCTCGTCCCGTGCTTCAATTCTTTGACCACATTGGGGTATTCTTCTTTAAGCTGGTCTGCGGTCTTCTTTGTCCCCTTTGGTCTTCCCAACACGCCACCTTCCGCTATGTACTTTGCCCTGCCGCTGTTAAGTCGGAATTTGATATTGTCTCTTTCAAGTTGCGCCGCTGTACCAAGAACGGCAATCATAATATTGACATAGGGGTTCTCGCTGCCGTCCTCATTGAAAATCGTTAGATTTTCCTTTTGAAAAAACAGATTAAGGTGAATGTCTTTGCAATGTAGAACATTCTTAAGCACCTCATCGCAATTTCTGCCCAGTCGTGATAGTTCGCTACATAGAACCACATCAATGGAATTTGTCTCGGCATAATCAAGACACTCCATTAAAACGGGGCGTTCTGCGTTCTTCTTCGCACCGCTGATATGCTCTTCAAATACCTTCACCACCTCGTAGTTGTTCTTGGCTGCGAAATCCGTCAAATCTATAACTTGACGGTCGGTGCTTTGTCTGTCGGTTGTGCTTGATACACGGGCATAAATGACTGCATTCATATTCTTTATTTTTGACGCTGCAAATATACAAAAAAATACAAAACGTATTCTAATAAGCCTAACATTTTTTGAAATACGATTTTAGGGGTTGTGTATTGAGATTGAATACATTTATCTGAATACACTGTGAGTTGGAATACAGGTCGCACCATTTTTTGCAAAAAAGCGGCACAAAATATCAAATTGAGAAAAACTGGATTTATTTTTCACACTTTTTTCTGTTTTTTATTATATTGTTTTTGAAAGAGAAATTTATTAATCAAAAAACTTGCAATATGAAAAAATCTAATGAAATCAAAAAGCACCTTGCAAAAGGCGAGGTGACAAGTGAAATGCTGGGAATGGCAGCGTTCTCTTACAACAAGCGAGCAAAGAATATGCGTGACCAAGAACGGGAGTGGCGTGATTATTTCCGTCACAACAGATACTATAGCGACAAATATGGGACGGTCGACAAGTACAAAGAGAAAAAAGAGGAGTATTATGGCAAGAAGGACGAATGCCTATTGTTTGCAAAACCGACCGCCTTACACGTGGTAGAACGTGAACGCACATATAGGGAATGGGACGCTTTTTGCGGGGAATACGATTACGAAACCTATACCATTTATGAGCATTACTTGTTATATGCTATTGGCTCATACCGATTCCATCACCCGATAAGCGAAGAAGAATTCAGCCGACTGAAAAGCACATTGCCCGTTGAAGAAATTGGAGACCTTGAAACAGAGGGTGAGGAAGTGGAAAATCTAATGAGTGTACAGACGGCAGATAAAATCAGAAATGGTTTGAGGAATGGTCTTTATCAGCTCGTATGACACTGACGATTCACGAGCTAATACCATTGCATACATAGCCCATAAATGTTCTATGATAAATACCTTAAGAACATTATTAGGAATATGCAACTGATTGACTATGAAAAGTTTTACAACAATTTCGACTTGGAACTTTTTCTGACCGAACCAATTGGCAAATTCAGCCGTGACGACATCAAACTAATACTTGAAAAATTCGCTAATCTCAAGAGTATTACTACTTTAGCATCAATTATGGGGCTACGCACAATGCTGGCCAATGAGCTTCTGTCGCTGAAAAACAATAGGGATTGGAAAGAAAAAGCTCATTATCTAAAAGAAAATGAGGCGGTCGAGATATTTTGTAGGTTGTACATTTTCGACCGCCTCCGCAAAGAGTATAAGGTTGAGGAATAACCTTTTTAGAATCAGGCCATTAAATATGGTCAAGGTGTTCTGTTAGAATACGCTTCATTTCTGTGTAGGCATAGATTCTGTATGCCACCTCCACGGCTTCGACTTCGTTCATTTTTTCAATCTTATTGATTAAGTCATCCGAAATTGCACAGCCGTGTTCTTTGGCTTTGTTCACTACTTCAGCCAAGGCTACGCTATGGCCGAGAAATGGGTTGAGCGATAGCAAAGAATCGTTGTCAATTCCGCTTACAAGCGTTTGCATCTCTTCGTATGTCAGCCCGCTAACGGGTGAAAATGTCTGGTGGCGAATGCTTTCGGTCGAGAAATAAACGCTGTCAAGGAAATTATTGATTGAGTCGCTTAATAAGTTCTCACGCTCACGGGCAATTTCCATTTCTTCTTCAAAATCAAAATCATTCATATATGTTACAATATTTTCCGAATGTATTTATAACCCATATAAATACATTATGCGGAAATCAGATATATCTGCATTATAATGGAAAAATATTTTTATACGTATGAAATCTGCGAAAATCTTAAAAGTAGGCGAATTTGTCGCCCTCAACGAAAGCAAGCTCCAGCACTTGCGTGTGAGTAGTGTTGTTAATGAGAACATTGCCATCGCCCAAACCGAACCGCTGTATGAAAGCGCAAATTTCCAATCTGCTGAACAGATTGAACCCGCTATCATCGCATTGCCCGTGGGCAATACGACTATTGAATCGTTGAACAATACCATCACACGTTTTCTCAAGACCCAGCGATTGTCAGACGAGGTGAGTTTCACTATCGGAAATTTTTTTAGTGGTGATTATAAGAGCGGAAAATCCGTCTGGAATGAGAAAAGCCTTTGTGTCAGTCTTACGGGAGAAATCAGCGATAGAGCGGGTACGGTTGCGGTAGCGGTCGAGATAATGTCAAAAGAGAATCTGCCAGTAATATTGGTCATTTCGGAAGCTGGTGTTATGGAGATAACACGGCAAGGGACGGTGGAGCTGAAACCCAAACCGCAAGATAGAATAAAACGAATTGCTGAATAACTTGTTGAACAAGCAAGAACCAGAAGCGGGGACATTTGATTTCCCGCTTCTGGTTTTATTAAGTCCGAAATAGATATATAAAATGCCGTCTAAAAGTCGAGACTCATTTGCCCGTTCTCATCAATGGTACTTTTCTTCCCCAAGTCTTTCTTGTATCGCCAAATATAACCATAGGCTGTCCGCTGTTTGCCTACAAGGACATTATAGATATTGTCCAAGCGGGACAATCCCATTTCTTCCCTTATTTCAGACGGACTAACATATTCCTTGACCACTCTACCATTCTTGTCAATCTTGACTATTGTGGTTTCGGGTAGGTTTTCCGCCAATATTCGTTCCTTGTTCTCTTCAATGTATCCGTGTATGTAATCATACATCAAGTCTTTGAAATAAATTTCCGCAAAGTTGAGTGCTTCGTCCAAGTAAAAAACCATTTTTTCACCTGTGTTGTTCCGTAGGTTGTGTGGATTAAAACCACATTCCTTTAATCCATCTGCATATAAATTGTCTTCCAAAAGTAGTCCGTAACAAAATTCCAATTCCTCTTCGTCCAAAGGTTCAAAAGTGGTCAAGCATTTTTCTGTGACACTCTCGTATATTGGATACCACCACCCCGCTATTTCATTCCACTTTCGTTCAAACTCTGCTTCAAGCACTTTATCTCGTGGAATAGCGACATAAGCCCGCTCACGAACATTGTAACCGTACTTTGGATTTACAGCCTTATACTGTTGAATGTAATTAGTTTCAGCATCGTTCAAATGTAAAACCAAGTCTTGAACTCTGGCATACTCAATGGTTTCAACAATCTCAAATTCTGGTGTCCCTACCGTTTGATATGCTTCCCAAAATTTCGGATTCATTTTGCCGATTTTCTCATCAAAATGCTCTCTGTGGCGTTCTTCTGGCGGACGGCGTGTCTGACCAATATAGACTTTGCCGTCAGGGAACGTGTACTTGTAAATGTAGCCCTTCGCCATTGGAAGCTGAATTTAAAAATCTTTCGCTTTCTTTTTTTCTGATTGATAATTCTGATACAGCGGCATCCCTATCTTGTCGTTGTTGAATGTTCGGTCGTGTGTTATCGGCAAAGTGGATAGGCGGATTCTTTCAACCCCCAATTTAAAAGATTCCATCTCTTGTTCCGAAACCCTAAACATTGCCATTGCCTTAACCTCTGTGTAAGGCACGAACACGTTGCCTACCATAACTGCTCCGCTACTTGAGGTCGCATCCATTTTCTTACCGCTCAACTGTAAGATTTGGTCGGTTTTGAAGAATCGCACCATCATAGTCGGATTGTCGCTGAACATCAATCTGTCGGATTGCACACCGACTACTATGTATGCGGTATCCCCAACGAATACGGGGGTGTAACTGACCGTACAGCCTTCGGCGGAAAAAGGCTTGTAGGTGTAACTGATACTTTGGGCTTGTAAATGCACCAAAATAGTAAAAAATAACAATAGCAGCAATATATATTTTCTCATATCTGTTGGATTTCAAAACGAAACGGTTACTTCCCGTTTCTAAACCTCAAGTACATTGCCTCTGCCATTTCCTTCATCACTCGCTCATAGAACTGCGAGTCTTCAAACAACTTGGAGAATGCGTCCATCTGCTCCGTGTAGCACTTTTGGGCGATTTCTTGGAATGCCTTGGGGAAGATTGCCGTGGCGAACATAGCGGCATCGGTGTTCTTCGCCTGCTTCTTCAAGGCGGCACTGCCCTTGCTCATCTTATCATAAATGGTTTCTACAATCACACGGTCAGCCTCGGTGAACTTGCCCGCATACATTATGTTTATCTTGTCGATAATGTTCGCCAGCAGGTCACGCTTCTCCTCCTTGAACGCTCCTTCGCCACCTTTCTCCGCCTTGACCTTGTTCTGCCCGTGTTCCAACTGTATGCTGCCGCTGAAAGTCTCGGTAAGTTTGTTGTTGATTAAAGCAATCTTGTTGGTCAAATCCACCTTTTCGTGAGGGTTCTTCGGTAACAGTTTGTATAGCAGTTCGGTATAGACGTATGTCTTGTAAAGTTCCTTGTCGAAAGTACGAACAATCTGCGCCATATAAGCGTAGAATCGGTTGAAGTTGCGAACCAAGAACCTCACTTTGAACTTATCCTCAACGGGCAGGGTCTCGTATGCCGCCATCGTATTCTTGAAGGCACTCGCCAACTTGCCCATATCGGTACTGCTCTGCTTGGAGGCGGAATAAATCTTATAGACCTTTTCCTCGTCGTCGCTGTTCCAGAGGTGGTACTGCTGTATGTCGTTCAAGTAACGATAAACCTTGTTGATGTCCACACCTTCCTCCAGCAAAGTGTCCTCGAAGAAGGGTTGGAACGACTGTTTGATGCTGTCGGTATCGTTCACGAAGTCGAGGACATAGGTGTCCACCTTGCCTTCGTGACTACGGTTCAACCGTGATAATGTCTGCACCGCTTTCACACCACGCAACTTCTTGTTCACGAACATCGTATGCAGCAGCGGCTCGTCAAAGCCTGTCTGATATTTGTCGGCTACGATGAGCATATTGTACATATCCGAGGCAAAGAACAACGGCAGTTTGGCTTCTGTTATCTTCTGTCCGTCTGCCGAGTTGATTTGGGATTCGGTGTACTCGGTCTCGTTGTACTTGACCGTTCCGCTGAACGCAACCAACGGCTTCACCTCGTCATAGCCCTTCTTCTTGCAATACTCCTTCATAGCGAAGTAGAATCGGACGGCGTGAGCACGTGACGGGGACACCACCATCGCCTTTGCCTGTCCGTCAATCTTGTTCAATGTGATTTCCCTGAACTTCTCCACCATCACTTCCACAATCTGGTTGACAACGAACTCGTGGTTGTCGTGGTATGCCTTGACCGCACGTGTCGCAGGCGGTTCCTCGTATTCAGGATTGTCCTCAATGGACTTGGCGATTTCGTAGGAGGTCTCAATGGTGGTGTAGAATTGCAGTACGTCCAAGATGAATCCTTCGTCGATTGCCTGCCGCATACTGTAATGGTGGAATGCGTCATAACCCTTGTCGGTCTTCACGCCGAAGGTCTCCAAGGTTTTGGGTTTCGGGGTGGCGGTGAAGGCATAGAAGTATAGGTTCTTGTGCTGGCCTTGCGTCAGAAGGGTTTCCATCATCACGTCCATTTCGTCTTTCAGTTCCGCTTCGGTCTTTTCCTCAATCTCCGCCATTTCCCGCAACGCCTCGTCGGTGTCCGCCAATGCCGCTTTCAGTTTCTCGGCACTCTTGCCCGACTGTGAACTGTGTGCCTCATCGACAATGATGGCGAAGTTGCGCCCGATATGTTCGTCAAGTTGCTTGTATATGAGCGGGAAGCGGTGCAGCGTGGTGATGATGATACGCTTCTTGTCATTGATGGCATCCTTCAGTTTGGTTGAAGTGTTTTTGTCGGTGATGGTCTCAATCTGTCCCTCAAGATGCTCGAAACCAAGAATGGTCGATTGCAACTGACTGTTCAGCACACGGCGGTCTGTCACCACGAACACAGTTTGAAACATCTCCTTGTCCTGTTCGTTGTGCAGGGAGGCGAGGCGATAGGTAAGCCACGCAATGGAGTTGCTCTTGCCGCTGCCTGCGGAGTGTTGTAGCAAATAATTCTTGCCGCCCGTGCTCGCCTTGGTGTCGGCAACCAATTTCTCAACCACGTCCAACTGGTGATAGCGAGGGAATATGAGGTAGGTGCTCTTTTTCTTGACCTGTTTGCCGTTCACAAGCGAAATCTTCTCCTCGGTTATCTTTGAGATGTATCGTTGCAGCAGGGAGAGCAGCATTTCACGGTTCAGCACCCGCTCCCACAAATAGGAGGTTGCGTATCCGTCGGGGTTTTCAGGATTGCCGCCGTCACCAATGTTGCCTGCCCCATTGCTACCCTGATTGAAGGGGAGGAAACGGGTTTTCGCTCCTTGCAGTTGGGTGGTCATCGCCACTTCATAGAGGTCAACGGCGAAATAGGCGAGGATTCGGGTGTTGAAATTGAAAATCAGTTCCTTCGGGTCACGGTCATACATAAATTGTCGCTTGGCATTGCCCACATTCTGCCCAGTGAGTTGGTTCTTCAGTTCCAATGCGACTACGGGAATGCCGTTCAATGACAGCACCATATCTATCGTGTTGTGGTTGTCGGTGGAATAGGCGAACTGACGGGTGCATTGCAGGATGTTCTTTTGGTAGCGTTCCACCAAGTCGAGGTTGAGATTGCTGCTCGGTTGGAAGTAGCAGAACCTGATTGCCACACCTCTGTCCTTGATTCCGTTTCGCAGCACGTGAACCAACCCGTATTGGGCGACATCCGACTGAAACACTTTGTAGAGTTGGTCTGCCGATTTGTCGCCATAGAGGTTCACATATCGTTGCCACACCTTTGGTTGTGTGTTTTGTATGAATTGCAGCAGCACGGGCATATCTATTGCCCGTTTCTTGTCGTAGGTGCTTTGGTCGCCCTTTTCATAGCCGCCTTCGTTGAGAAGATAGGTCTCAATGTCCTGCTCGAAGTTCTTTTCCTTGGTTTCCATAACTACTATTCTTGGATTTTCAAGTTTACACCTGCATTCTTATTACAGTATTCTACAAAATCCCGTAAAATCAACATTATTGCTTCTTCACTTACGAATTTTGAAAGTGGAACAGAATACACGATTTGGATGTGTTTGGGAGTATTTTCAATCTTAAAAAATCCGTCTTGAATAGCGTATTCTTTGATTATGTTATCTGTATCCCAATCATATTCTTTTGCTGATTTTGTTGCTGCGGAAAGATAAAAAATAACTTTGCTATCAGATTCTTTAACATCTGCAAATGTGTTGATTTTAGTTTGCCTTGCGCCATTGCCCCTGTTCTTGTAAAACCCCGTATCCGATACCTGAAAAATGGATACCTTCCAGCAGTAGTCTTTTTCGGATTGTTCACCCATATAATATTCATAAACATAAGAATAAATCCAATCCCAAGACCAATTATCGACCGAAATAGTGTTTCTTGAACTCAATGGAGCGGAGAACTTTTTAAAACCCTTATATTCATTGAATCCCAGTTTATTTCTAATAAACCAACTCAAATCCTGCATTCGTCGTTGGTATTCATATACGAGACGGTGTGCCTTTCTTACCTCGCATAATGCGTCCTTCAGTTGCTCCTCATTTAATTGACTGGTTGCCATTGCTGTATATTTTTTTCATTAATATGTACATTATTCAAATTGCTCAAACCCACAGAAGACTTTGCCCGCTTTATTCTCCAAGCATTCAAGGCGGCTTCGTTCACTTGATATTTGGGAAGACTACTCAACCAAGTTATAGTCATTACTCCTTGACGTGCAAAGAGTTCAATAACATCCTCCAATAAGCGACATATAGAATCATTAGTATCAGATAAGTCACGCTCCCTTACCACAGAAAGTATCAGATTATGCCAACTTGACTTGAACACAGGAAAATCTTCATCTTTCAAAAGAACAGTATCAGGCTGCAAATTTTCATTGCCGCCAAGGGCAATCAAGACTATTGGTTTCTGATAGTCGTTGTTACTTTGCTCGTTCAAAATAGACTGAATTTCGTTTTTCCATTGCTGCTCATACTGTCCCGCACCGTCTGCCACTTTTGCTTCAATAAGAACATCAAAGTTTTCAGTTTCAATCCATACATCAGGTTCAACAAAACTATCGTTAGTTGTATCTAATGGGTCTGTATGTGACCAAAAATTAAAGGAGAGGATTTTCCCAAATTCGTTGGTGTTAAGTCCGATGCAACTATTCCTCATAATATTCCAAAACACATCGTCAGGAAGGTATTTTAGCAACCCAATAGACGAAGATGTCTTGAAGTCTTCATTTTGGGTAACCTGAATCCCCGACTTGCCTTTGAAAAATGCTTGAATCATTCTTCTACCTCCTTCTTCCCCGTCACATACTCGAAGATGACGGATTTTTTCAACTCCTCCATAAAATTCTCAATAGCAATGTGCGTGTCTTGTTGGTTCGCCACCATCGGATGTTTAATCTTGATAATATTGACAACTGCACCTTTTTCATTCTTCAAAACGCAATGGGTGTCATCACCGTTGTTGGCATAGTTCTGTATGTGAGGGTACGCAGATGCTCCCCAAGCAATCACGATGTTTGGTTTGTCATTGTTCGCAAACGCTTCATTGATATAATGTTTGAATGCCTCAAGGTCATTAGTGTAAAACGTCAAGTCGTCAGTTCCAATCCTGTTTTTGTTGAAACACGGTTTGGTCAAATAGTTAGCAAAAGCAATCCGTTGAAGCAGGCCTTTTGCTTCTTTTGAATCGAGGGACGGTTTGTTAGGGTAAAGGATGATATTGATGAATTTTCTCCAAGTATTTGTTCTGCGTCTATCTCCTTTCTTCCTCCAATTCTTATACCCTTCTTCCAATATGTCGTCTTTGACCAGTTCTACGTTGTTTCTTTTATAGTCTCTCACGAACTCATCCCTATTATTCATAAAGGTATCCTCTTCGCCTACCGTGGCAGGTGCTTGATGCCCAAGCACAAATATGCGACAACCCTTATAACCGAGTTCAAACAATTCTCCTTTGTATAAAGTAGGATAATAGAGTTCCTTTGTCTGCATTGTCATACTAATTGTTGGTTATGCTTCGTATAACTCTATATGAAGGGTCGGTATCCCATTGAACTTGATAGGTTTCCCCGTCATAATTGTCAACCATAATAAAGTTGTACATATTTTTGGTCGGGTATAGTTCAAATCTACCATTCCATCCCTCATCATCACTCGCTATATAGTAATTCTTAATTGGCGTTTCGGCGGGTCTTGTACTTCCCACTCCATACTGAACCATCCAGACTTTTCCTCTTTTGGTATCAAGTTTTAGTAGGATATAAATGTTTTCTGTTGGGTACAATTTATAACGAGGCAAAACCTTTGTTGCATCCTGCATCTCTTTTGCAAATGCTAACTTTTCTTGTATTGCTACTTGTAGTATGGAATCAATTGCACGGTCTAATGAATCAATGTAATGTGCATAATCCTGCCTCATCTTATCTTTAATAGAATCCTGCTTCGCTTGTTCTACGGCATTGCTATCAACTTGTTCTTGGGAAAAAGAAAACAATGGCATTCCCAGGATTACCAATAGTAGAATAAATAATCTTTTCATATAATCTCTTTTTTACCAGTTACATACTCGAATATCACGCTCTTCTTGTATTCCTTCAACGCCTCAATCTTTTGCTGCTTGATGGCAATGAGTTCATCTATCTCGGCACACTTGCGGTCAAGGTAGTCGGCAATTTGCTGCTGCTCGGTGAGAGGGGGAATAAGAATCGTGAGAGTGCCTAATTTTTCTGCACGGAGATTAATACGAATAAAACCATTTGCCATAACCATTATATGATTTCTTATGGGAGTTGAAAGCAAAAGGTAATTCAGGTAAGGGGAATGAATCCTTTCACTTGTAATTCGCAAACCTTTACAGAAACTATTTAAGTACAATTTGTCAATTACACAATTAACCAATGCCGATTTGCCAACCCCTTCATAATCTTCCGAACTCATCAGAAAAAGAATATCTCCGCAATGAACCTCATTTTGGTTCTCATCTGCATTAACCTTAACTTTGTGGAAAACATTTGGGTTTATAACAGTGTTGTTGAAAATATTGGTAAAGGGGACATAAAGCGCATAGTTATCCGTTTCTTCATCAACATTAAAATCGTCACCCGATTTTCCTGACAAACCACCATATAGATATCCGAACCGTTTCAACTTTCTCACGTCCCATCCTTCAGGTATCTCCCCAATCCATTCCACGCCGCTGGGTTTCATTTTGGCGTTCTTGTCGAGACCTTTGGTCACGGTCTCGGTGATGAGCGACTGTTTGTAGAGTTTCAGTTCCTCAATCATCGTCTCCTGCAAGGCGGCGAGTTCGTCAATCTCGGCACACTTGCGGTCAAGGAAGTCGGCAATGCGCTGCTGTTCTATTGCAGAGGGTAGAGCAAATTGTAGTTCAGCAATCTTGTTCCAACGCAAATCACAACTCCGTTCCCTTATGCCTGTGGACAAGGCAACAAAAACATTAGTCATTGCAAGCGTGCGAAGGTAGTAAATGATAAATTGAGGGACAGCATCATACTTTGGGGAGCAAACAACCAATACAGGCGAACCTTTGCCCGTGGATTTTGACACACCCATTGAACCAGCAAAACCATCCATCCCGTGAATCACAATGTCGCCTTTGTTTATACCTTGATAACCTATCTCCTTGTCCGACATTGTAAAACCGTCAGTTCGCCTCTCGCTTCTCAAAACAACCTCGCCATCCCTGAAACAAGTAACGACTTCATCCGATTCTCGAACAGGTCTCTTGTTCAGCACAAGAATGTTTTTACCTCGCTGAACATCCCATTTATCAGGAATGGTTGGCATCCACGGGATACCGCTGTCTTTGTATTTCGTTGCCATAACCCTAACCCAATATTTGGTTCATCAACTCGGTTTCCTTCGCCTCCAACTCCTTGAGGTGGGCAAAGATTTTGTCACTTGCCTCCAGCGGCACATACTTGTAGAACTCCCGTGTGAACGGAATCTCATACCCAATCTTGGTCGCCTTCTCGTTCACCTTCGCCTTGGGGTTGAACGGCAGCACATTCTTTTCCAAGTACGCCTGCACATCCTCTTTCCACGGCACAATCTCGGTGTCCTTCTGTGTCTTGGTCTCGCCCTTCCATTCCACCGCCACCTTGCGGAATTTGAAATCCTCGTTGTCCTTCACCTTGCTCTCCACGGTAAGGTCGCCGTCGGTGTATATGTCATCGGTGAAGGCGTTGTAGGCACGGGTAATCAGCGCAATGCAGGTGTCGTCGAACTCGTTGCGTTTGTTGCCCAACGGTTTGCGCCGCTTCACGCAGCACTTGCTGGCATCAATCAACTGCACCTTGCCCGCACGCTCGGCGGATTTGTCCTTGGTAATTACCCAAATGTATGTAACAATCCCCGTGTTGTAGAACATATCGTTGGGTATCTGCACTATCGCCTCCAACCAATCGTTCTCCAACAGATAACCACGGATATTGCTCTCGCCGCTGCCTGCGTCTCCTTTGAACAAAGGAGACCCGTTTTGGATTATTGCCATACGACCGTTGTCCTTCAGTTTGGCGACCCCGTTCAGCACGAACAACTGCTGGCTGTCACCAATGGCAGGAAGCCCTGCTCCGAAACGACCGTACTCGCCTTTCTTGTGTTCTTCCTCCACCTTCGCCTTCTCGTTCTTCCACTCGATACCGAAAGGCGGATTGGAGATAATATAGTCGAAGGTGAAGCCCTCGAACATATCGTTGGAGAGCGTGTTGCCGTGCTTCATATTCTCGGCATCGCCGCCCTTGATGAGCATATTCGCCTTGGCGATGGCGAACGTCTGTTCGTTCAACTCCTGCCCGAACTCGGTTAGGTTGGCATCGGGGTCAATCTCGTGCAGTTTTTCGGAGAGGCAGTCCAGCATCTGTGAAGTACCCATCGCCATATCGTACATCGTAGCGGTGATACCCTCGTCTTGTAGGTGGGTTTTCTTGGGTGCAACCAACAGTTCCGTCATCAGATAGATGATGTCACGTGCGGTGAAGTGCGCTCCCGCCTGCTCGTCGTAGGATTCGGAGAATTTCCGCACCAACTCCTCGAATATGTAACCCATATCGACGGCGGTGATGGCATCCAGCCCCATATACGCCTTCTTGGAACAGAACTCCTGTATCACATTGTAGAGAATGCCGTTGTTGTCGAGTTTGGTAATCTCCTTGTCAAAGTCGAACTTCTCCAGAATGTCAATCACATTGTTGGAGAAGTGGTTCAGGTACGAGCGGAAGTTGTCGGCTATGTTCTCGGCATCAGAGAGCAGCCCCTCCAAGGTGAACGGCGAGAGGTTGTAGAAGTCGAACCCCGACGCTTGGGTGAGGAACCCCGCTTTCACGGCGAGACCCCGCTTGTCGAGTTGGGCGTTGGTGTCGAGCACTTTCTGCTTGGTCGGTGCCAGCACATCGCTGAATCTCTTGATGACGCACATCGGCAGCACCACATTCCCGTATTCGTGGGGTTTGTAAGTGCCTACGAGTTTGTCTGCAATCGCCCAGATAAGGTTTGCTTTCTCTTGGATATTTACGGTCGTCCGCTTCTGCAATTCTTCCGTTGACATATACTTTCTATTAATATCAAATTAATCTGCAAAAATAGAAAAAAAGTAGCCTGTAACCGCAAAAAATCTGCAACTTTTTGGGCATCTAAATTCTGCAAATGTGGCAAGAAAATGGAAAAATATGGCAGAAATACAAGGAAAAACAGCAGATTTTAGGGCTTTTTTGACAAGTAGTATACTTTTCGATTGTTATGGTGGTATACTTTTCAATTCCATTTTATACCATCCAAAATTTGGCTCATTATAATATCATTATAATGCCAATATATTAGGGGCACGAAAGCAGTCCACAACCAATGTGTCAGAGTGGTACACTTTTGGATTCCATTTTTTGCGTGGCGATGTCAAAAACGAGGCGAAAAGTGCAAGAAAGCATAAGAAATCTGCAACTTTTGGAGGTTATTAAAACTTGAAAAGTGGCAAAAAAAAACAAAAACGACACAAAAGTGAGCAAAAAGTTGCACATTTTTGGGAGTTCTTGGCAAACACATTATAATGCCATTATACTATCCCTATCTCATATTGGAAATCCAACGTAATTCGGTAATTCCACGAAAGTTACGTTCCCAGACGAGCCAGCAATAGTTCGTCATATTGCTTCCTGCGTCCTTAATACGTTCAAAGTCACCATTTATCGCAATGGTGATACGTTCTTGATAGACATATACCCTTTGGGGTGTATATAAGCTAAACAATCTGTCATAGCGTTCTTTGCCCGAAAGATAGTTCAACGGCAGTAATAAAGCAACTTTGCTATGGCACACCTCAAGGCATTTAAGTATATGAGCAATGGTGTGTTGGTCGTAGGGTGGATTGCTGATAATGTCATACTTCCCTTTCTCTACTTGAAGCTCTTGAAAGTCCGCAACCCCGCCATAGCCACGGTCAACAATATCGTATGCGGCAACCTCATACCCCGCTTTCTTTATCTCTTCAGCCATACTACCCGTGCCACAGAACGGCTCAAGTATGAAGTGGCAAAAGGATTCCGCCCGAAGAATATCAGCAACGCAGCTTGGATGTGTTGCATAGAAGTTATACTTCTGGCGAAGTGTCAAAGTTTGGTGTTTTTTATTGCCAATATTTGACAGCTCGATTTCTTCTTCGCCGACAATCTGCGACCAATACTTCTTGACGGTATTGACTGAATACGGTAAACGCTTGCTGATTTGATAGGGGGACAGTTCTGGCTCTGTTGCGAGCAAATTCCTGCAATCGCTGATGATTTTGATTTGACCCTCCTTGCGGCGGTCAATGTTGTGTGACTTGATGTGGTAACGGATAGCGTCCTCGGTCACGCCGTTCTTCCGAGCATTTTCCGCTATCGTCAGTGAAGGGTTGTAGTGGATTTTCTTTTTCATACGGCAAAAATAGCAAAAAACAGGCTGAAAAATGCAACTTTTTCAATGTTTTAATCTTGAAAAGATGCTGAAAACAAGGCAAAAGTGGCAGAAATCCAATGAAAAGTTGCACGTTTTGGAACATTTCTGGCAAGAATTATCCGTGTATAAATACAATGAAATCTTTTCCATCCATCCACGAAAGGTTGTAAAAATAAGGGCGGGTTTAGTATAGTGTTGCCGCCCTTTTCTATTTTAAATCCCAGAAAAAAATCCAATTTTTGACCGATATAAATAAATATACAGAGACCGATGATACCGACAGACTGTACAGCAGTGGTATTGTCAATGAAAGTTCTTTAACAGATTGAGACGTTCTTTTTGGGCAACCCTTTCACGGGAAACAACGATGGACTTGATACAGACACGTGCGGACACGAACACTTGAGATTGCGTGCGGATTGACGCAGACCACGACCGCCCTATGCAGCCGAAGAAATTCGGTGAGCGGGCAATACTGAAGGCGGCGGCGCATACCCAAAGTAAAACCACTATTCGCAACTCTGCTATCAATTACCGTGGATGCCGAATTGAACGGGAGTCCCTGCAAGCGGGACAAAGAAATGGCAGACGGGTTTCCGCATACGGAAGCAAGGTTTCCCGTTAGTTAGTTTGACAGACTTTCAACGGCGGGAAAAGAAGTCGGGTACGGTTCGCAACACCGATAGTAGCGAGGCGTTTAACACTATACAACGGGCCCCGATACCGTCGTAAATGGCCATTATATAAGGGTGCGGTCGTCCTTTGTATGCTTTAAGGGAAAGGACGCATTCGGTTACCACACCGATTGGAGAAGATGAGAATCAACCCTTCCGCCCCCGAACTTAATGGTTAAGAAATGGGTTATCAGAGGATAATTTAGTTGTTGGTTCGCAGAAGAACTATATCTATGCTGCGTTGGCAAGCAAGGGTTGTCGTTTTGGGTTTCAAGAAAAACACAACCTCCAGACGCAGCGTCCGCCGCCAAGGAAGGCGGCGGGAACGCTGCTCAAAAATTGAAAGTTTCAATAAAGTTCAATAAATCAAATTCAGCCTTTGAAAAATCTCTCAACTTCGTCACCAATGATGAAGCCGCAACATTGGCAATTGATTATCAAAGCTTGAAATTCCAGCTGTGATGAAAGCAAATTGTTCAAAGAATTTGAAGGAATGAATGTTTCAAACACTGAAACTTCAATGGTTTCAATAGTAAATAGTTCCGAGACGATGTGCTGTTCTTCTATCCCATATCCCGTAAAGGTGTTCGGATGCGGGAAGTATATTCGTTGAACAGAGACCTCCGATACACTTCAAGACAACCAGCAGTGATATTTAAGGTTGCCCGTCAAATTTTCAGCAACTCCCGTGAGGCTTGCTTTTCGTCTATTGTCAAGTTGCACAACAAATCGTTGTATTTCTGTTGCCATATATCCATAACCGCCTCACGTTCTTGTTCTTGCGTATTACATAGATAGGAATGGAATGCGCTCACGCTATGGTGTCCGCTCATCGCCATAATGGTTCGGTCTGGTACTTTGCCTGCCAATGAGGAGCAAAGGTAGCGGCGCCCCATCTTGCTTGACGCTAACTCATACAGTTTGTAGTCAATGACCTCTCTTTGTTTACCGATTACACGGGAAATCTGCACATTCCTATCCAACCCGATTTCTTTGAACAACTCTTTAAGATAGCGGTTAAAATCTTGGTTGCAGATTGGTGTCGGTAGCGCATTATGATTCTCTCTCAACATCTTTTCCAGCAGCGGGTTCAATGCGATATTCACGGGTTGGTTAGTTTTCCGTTGAATCCGTTGAATCGTTCCCTCGGAAAAGTTGATATGATTGGTCTGTAATGTTTCCAAATCTGAATACCGCAATCCCGTGGTGCAGGCAATGATAAAAAGTTGCCTCACATTCTCAAGCCGTTCATTGCTTGCCTTGTGTTGGTAGATTCGGAAAAATTCCTCATCGGTAATGGTCACATTCTGTGGCTTTATTTTGCTATTGTCATAGCTTTGGTAGTCTTTGCAAATATCTATACCCTTCCTTTCCGCCTCGCTGAAAAAGTGGAATAAATTTTCCATATAGCGCACTACGGTGTTTTGCGACCGTTTTGTCTTTTTTCGTTTGCTGTCCGTCATATCCCCGCCCATTGCCAGATACCAGTCGAATTCCTTAAGCAACTTGCCGTCAAAAGTTTTGAAATCCAATTGAAAACCCTTTTGTTTTTTTCGCTTCTCCTCCTCAAATTTGTGAAGGGCTTTCGCAACCAGCTTATATTTATTAATGCTTTTGGCTGAAATCAGCTCGTGGTTACGGTTCTCTTGTGTGGGTAGGTTTTCCAGCACGCTATCTACAATGGCAAAAAATGTTCTACCTTCCTCAATCAGTTTGAGTTTTACCCAAAAGAAATTCTTGAACGCTTCTTGTGTGGGCTTCTCGGTCAGCGGTAGAGTGTCTTCGAAATCCCGTGCAATGGCAGCAAGGTCGTCAAGTTTGCCATTCAGAATGTTTTTTTCTTTATGAGATATTACTCTCATTTTTTTCGTGTTCCATTGTGTCGCCAACACGTGGATACCCGTGTTATAGCGTAGCTGTTGATTTTTCAAATAACAGACCAGATACACGCTGCGTAATGTATTGGCTGACTTTTTTGCATCCAGCAAATAAAAATTTATGTTCATATTCAAATCGACTTTACATAATAATATAATAAAAAAATCACCTTTTAGAAAAAAATAATCCAAAACACTTTTAATCAATGAGATATAATCAACACCATTCAAGATTTTACGGTGAATTGTTGAATGGAAAAACCTATTTCCTTACAAAAATTTCGATACAAATGATAGAATTTGTCAGAATTTTGTCGGGATTTTTTACGCCCGTGGAAACCCCTTGAATGGATTTTTGAATGGTTTTGGGAAAAAATAGGAAATCAGGCGGTGAACGCCCGAAAAACTCGCTCTTGATTTTCAGCAAGTTACAATAAAAAAGCCCAATCGTGCGATTGGGCTTTATACTGAAAGAGAGCGGAAAACGAGACTCGAACTCGCGACCCCAACCTTGGCAAGGTTGTGCTCTACCAACTGAGCTACTTCCGCTTGTGTACCGAAGGTGGGACTTGAACCCACACGCCCGCAATGGGCAAGGGATTTTAAGTCCCTCGTGTCTACCATTCCACCACTTCGGCCTCTCAAAGAACGGGTTGACTTTTGAGGCTGCAAAAATACAAAAAAAAACGATATACTATCTGCCTGCAATTTTTTTTTGACATGAAACCTGAAACCAACAAGTTGAACGTTGCATGTTTCAGTCCCGATTTGAAAAATTACGCCCTAAAGTCCATATCTACCGTCCAATAATAAAAATACAAGGTTGTTTGCCCAAAAGGTTCTTGTCGTCGTTGAAATACTTGCGCCATTTGGCGATGGATTGTGTCTTGAGCAGCTGGTCTTCGGCGGTCAAATTGGCGGCGATGCAGAGGCGCGTGGCTGGTTGGCAGACTCGGCAGATGGAATCAATCATGCGGCGATTGCGATAGGGCGTCTCAATAAAAAGGTGCGTGCGACCACTCTTGAGGGCATCGTTCTCGATGGCCTTGATTTTGCGCTCGCGTTCGTCAGGACTGACTGGCAGATAACCATGGAAAGTGAAGTTCTGTCCGTTGAGGCCGCTGCCCATGAGGGCCAGAAAAAGCGAACTGGGACCGATAAGCGGCACCACCGGAATGTCAAGCTGGTGTGCCTTGGTAACGGCCACGTTGCCCGGGTCGGCCACACAGGGGATGCCTGCCTCTGACATCAGGCCCACGTTATGCCCGTCGAGGCACGGCTGCAGATATTCGTTCAGTTCCACCCCTTGGGTGTGCTCGTTGAGTTCGAAGAAGGTAAGCTCATCGATGCGCTTGTTGATGCCTGCATATCGCAGGAAACGGCGCGCTGTGCGCAGCTCCTCTACAATATAATAGTCGATTTGGTTGATGATCTCCGCGTTGAAAGCAGGGAAAAAACGGCCGAATTCGCCTTCGGCAATCGGGGTGGGGATGAGGTAGAGTTTGCCAGTCATTGGTTATTGTTGTCTATGGACTTGAATTATATTACAATCGAACAGATGGAAAAACGTTAGCGTAAAAATTGAACGGGTTGAAAAAAACACAATGCTTTAAGATGTAGAAAGCTGAATGGCTTGCTGTTTGCGATTCGAGATATAGTACTTCAGACCTTGTGCACTGTACACCGCACCTGGCACATCACTCCTTCAAATAGCTTCCCTCCCCGAACAGCTTCTTCGCGTATGGTGTGAGGGGAGTGTGCTTTGACAACCAGTAGATGGGCATCACCACCGTCTGCAGGCCGCAGGCGTATGGGGTGATGTCGTATTGCTGGAACACGATGTTGATGGTGCTCCGGATGCTGTCGATGAAGAAGTTGTCGGGAACGATGATTTTCTCCGCGTTCTTGTACTCGTCGAACATGCAGTCGAGCACCTCCTTGTTGACGGTTAGGTCCTGCACGGCTCGGACGATGATTTCACCGAGTTTGGAGGTGTCCACCAAGTCGTTGAGATGCACGACGCGTTTCTTCTTGCGGTCGTAGGTGAGGTATTCCACAATGTAGGAGCCGTGGGCGGCACCGGCCAGGAAGGTCTCGGTGGTGTTGGTGAAGGTCACCAGCTCGCCGTTCTCCTCCACGGTGTTTTGAAGGTGGGCGTATGTGTAGCTCTCCAGATGGCTCACACTGTCCATTTCACGGGTTGCCACCGCTTTGACTTCATCGTCCATCAGCCACAGGCTTTTTAACCATCGTTCGGAAGCCTCTTTGAAAGTGGCTGCGGTGCTGTCGGCGAACACCTGCCGGATGAGTTCTTTCTCGGCCTCTTGGGTCATCATCCCTTTGAGGGGCCAGACGAGGGTGTAGCTGTTCTCCACGCCGTAGGGGTTCATCTCTTCGGGCAGATAAGGGTCGTCGGTTTTGACCATAAAGCAGTGTTGTCCGCTTGTCTGGATGGTCTTGAACGGTCCGCTTCTTTTTACACATCCTGTTAATACAAGGATAGATAGAGCAAGTGTAATGGATAATATCCTTTTCATTTCAGACGTACTTTTCAGCCCGCAAAATTAAAAAAAATCTCTATTTTTGCCGTCTATTTTGATTTCACATTAATTCACTTTTATTATGAAGAAGTGTTTATTTATTTTAATTAGCCTCGTTTCTGCGATAATCCCTTCGTTGGTCGTGGCGCAGAACGAGACGAGAGAGCTGACCAATCTGGTGATATTCGTGCGTTTCGCGGATGATGCCGAGATCACCCATTCGTTTGCAGCTATTGACACCATGTTCAATGGAAAAACAGAGGGATATTTGAGCGTGTATAATTTCTTTAAGGTCATGTCGTACGACAAGATTCATTATAACACGGTCTATACCAATAATATACAAGATGGTCAAATCATTTCGTACCAGGATGTTTTTCCCCGTGGCTATTTTGAACCGTACAGTGCGGTGAATCCGATTGGATACCAGGGGGAAAATCCTTTTATGGGGGTCTCCATGCGGGAAGCGCAATTGCTGGGCCGTATCGTAAGATATGTGGATTCCCTGCATTTGGTGGATCCCAATATTGTGTTGGATGGCGATGGGGACGGCGATATTGACAACATCAGTTTCGTTGTGAAGGGCGGCACGGGCGCTTGGGCGTCTATTTTGTGGCCCCACATGGAGTATTTCCCGCATGATTCGCTCGGCTATGTGGCCACCATCAACGGTGTTCGCCCGAATACGTTCAATTTGGAGTTCGAGGGCTCACCTTCGTACTTTACTGCAGATGTCTTCCGTCATGAGATGGGGCATTCGCTGGATTTGCCGGACCTGTATCACTATACTCACTATACCGATGTGCGGCCGACAGGAAGTTGGGATATGATGGGCGACAATTCATACGCCAATCATACGGCGGCCATATACAAGAACAAGATTCTGCATGTGTCGGACGACCCGATCGAAATCACCGAGGACGGGGACTACACTTTGTTCAGCGTGGGCTCGAGTTCGACTCAGAACTGCTATTACATCAAATCGAGCATTGACCCCACACAGTGGTTTGTGTTCGAATACCGCAGTTATCTCGACATGTTTGACTATGGCGTCCCGGGCATAGGGCTTGTGGCCGCACGTTGGAACGATACCGTGCCGTTGGATTATAATGGTATGTTTGCCGATGCTTTCTTCGACTTCTACACGCAGGCGCATCAGTATTGGATTTTCCGTCCGGGCAGCGCAAGTGACACGGTGAATGGACAACTCTACAATGCGCATTTCAGCCAAGAGTCGGGCCGTACCTCTTTTGGCCCGACCACGAATCCGCATCCCTATCTGACGGACGGAACCCCGGAGACGAGCTTTGAGATTACTAATATCCAGGAGAACGGCAACCAGCTCACCTTCCATGTGCATTTCTTAAATGTCGGTGTTCCTGATGTCGATATTGCTTCTACGTTGAAGATATGGCCTAACCCCGCCCACGACGTCGTCACTGTGGAGGGAGAGGGCGTTTGTCGTGTGGAGCTTTACGATATGGTCGGCCGCTTGGTCGCCGTGAAGTCGGCAGAGAGTGAAAGCTGCTGCGCAGTCTCGGTGTCGCAGTTGCCGGCAGGGATTTACATGATGAAGGTCTATACGGATACTGGCGTGTCGCAGACAAGGAAAGTGGTGGTGGAGTAGGGGAGGACCATGTTAGGACCAATTCGGACCCGTCCTGTCTTTCAATATTTTATATTTTTGCGCTTCATTTTTATGCCGTATGACTCCTGACGAAACAACCATCCTTCACCTTCGCGAAATGGTGGAGAAATCTGTCTCCCGCAAAATAAAAACCCCGGCCGACTTCCAATTCCTGACCGGCGTGATTCAGGAACGCTGCAAAGAGACGCTCGGCGTGACTACCCTCAAGCGCATCTGGGGCTATGTGGAGGGCTACGACACCACGCGCTATTCCACACTCTCCATCCTCGCGCGCTGTGTGGGTTTCCGCGACTGGGAGGACTTCCTGACCAACTACAGCCGCACAGGCGAATCCTCGAATCTAGTGCTCGGCCGCGCCCTGCACCCCGAAGAGATCCCCGAGGAAGGCCTTGTGCGCATCGCCTGGTCGCCCGACCGCCGCGTACTGCTCCGACACCTCGGCGAAGGGAATTTCATGGTGATGGAGAGCGAGAACTCCAAGCTCAAGCCAGGCGACTCCTTCTCCTGTTCCTGTTTCGTCATCGGGGAGCCGCTTTACCTCGACAATTTCGTGCGTGGCGACAACCCGCCGACCCTCTTCGTGGTGGGCAACAAAGGCGGGCTGACGGAAGTGTCGATGATGCGATGAAAGGATGATGAAGGGAACACTGGCGAGAGCAACCCCAAACAGCCGCCCTTAATTCGGACCAAATATCCAATCCATCAAGTTGTTATTTTTGCGGCGTGAAATCACAGGAAACGGATTTCACGCCGTTCTTATTTTATTTTCTGCTTGGGTTTTGCTAGAACCTCTTTGACAACAAAGACAGACCACGCCTTTTTTGTCAACAGCGAGCTGATGGCGCACTCAAGCGATTAAGAATATTATATTTTGTCCAACAATCAGGGGGAGAAAGAGTTTGTGTTTCATCGTGTCATTAATTTTTGGGTTGCAAAAGTAGAAAATATAGGAATCATATAGCCGTTTTAATGTTTCAGGTTTCAAGTTTCATCCCTGTTCATATCTTGTTGAAAACTTCAGCGCCATTCATACACCTGGAACACGTCTGAAACAACACGCATCTTGTCGGTATCCCCGGTCGCAAAAGGACTAATTCGGACCAACCCGATTCTCTGCAAACATGCTAATTTTGCACCGTCATATTTTCCGATTATGTTTATTGAGCCTCGCATAGTCTGAAGGTGTGGCGTGAAATGTTGAAAACAGGGGTTCTCTTAACGCTTATGAAAAAGATTTACTTGTTATTATTTGTTTGCATTGGCTTATGCTGTCAGGTTATGGCACAAAAAAAGACAGTCGTCGAAGATGAAGGCCAGGCTGTCGCCTATAACCGAAACAGTATTTCCGTACTCTTCACCAAGTACAATGACAACTTGGACCATTATTCAAAGCTTGGATATGATTCGGTTATATATGATGATAAATTTGACATAAACCGAATCCCAACCACATTCATTACGCTTCCTAAAAAAAGAGAAGCCAAAATAGACTCGTTATTGGATGTCTATGTCAACCAGATGAACATCGGTCGCGAAATTGTCGCGTATTGGCTGAATAGAAAGCATGATGGCAGCATGGATGTTTCTGTGATGGAACAGAGGAGTGTATATAATGCTTCAGACCAAGACAAGCTCAATGCGCAAGCGGCAAAGGTGTCCACTTTGAAAGAGAACGGGGGCTTGATGATCCCTAACAGCTACATCGTTGTTTTTGACATCAAGAGTATGGGTTCGGAATCCAGTGTGGTGACGGCTGATGCGCACGTGTACCAAATTGATTTCACCGAGGACGATTTGAACAACTTGTATATGAACGGTTGGATTAACGAAACCGACCCTGCTGAAGTGAAACAGCAGAAAAAGGCCTATTTCGACAATTTAGTAGTTCCTATGCATAGGGTTCTCAAAAAATCGATCTCATCCTCTGGCGACAATATTAATCAAGCCGTTAAGCTTTTGTTCAATAATGAGAACCTGTCCAAGATGGAAAAGAAAATTGAGGGTTGGAAAGTGAAGACTTCAGTCTATGACGTTAGGCCTATTTTGGCTAAAGTTGGTAAAAAAGAGGGCGTTCGAAACGGTGATAGATTCAGAGCATACATTTTCAGAGAGGACAAAAACGGTAACCTTTATATGGTTAAAAGAGGTTATGTGAGAGCAACAAACATTGTGGATAACAGGACGGATGACAAGAGCAAGCGAGTGAAGTCATCTGGCGGACTTTTTGCAGGATTGTTTACAAAAAGCGATACGACAGCCAGTAAGAAAGAAAAAAAGACCGTGGGTTTTCAAGCTTATCTCGACTCTATGAACGCATCCTGCTTTTATCAAATTTCAGGACGGCCTTTGAAGGAAGGCATGCTGCTCCAGCAGGACAAGGATGCCAAGGTCGGTATTAGTGCGAGTGCGCAGTTCGGTGGCTTGTCCTTAGCAAATGTCCGGGTTGATTATCTTGGATACATTCACAAATCCGGCATTGCCCATTATGGCGTGTTAAATTTCGGTTTCGATCTCACCGATACATATCCGTTCATGATGAACGTTTCATTAGGTTATGCGTGTGGACTCCCGGTTTCGAAAGCTTTTGAGTTCCAGCCCTTTATTCTTGTTGGAGCAGATATGCCATACACCTCAGAAAAGGTCAAGTTCGAAGATAAGGCAGGCTGGTTCGCCAATGCCGGTTTGAGATTCTCCATTATGCCTGTTTATCATTTCCAGATATTTGTACAAGGCGACTATTCTTTCCTGTTCAAAAACGGGTATTATTACAATGATGGCAGTTCCAGGTGGCTCGGTTGGCCTCAGAGAAACAGGATGGAGTTAGGATTGGGTGCCGTAGGCTTGAGTCTGGGTGTCAGAGTTTCATTCTAGTAAATATAAAAAATAAGTTAAATAAAAAAACCAATAAAGATGATAAAGAAAGTATTATTATTTATGTGTTTTGTTGGAGCCCTGACGACTGTTGGCATGGCTCAAAAAGTGAAAGACAGACATGATCTGTTTAATAACTGGAACAATTACGAGGTCTCAACCGTGCAAGTCGGGCAGGACGGGACGAAGTTCCTTAAAGTTTGGGGCTTCGGGAAACGGGTGGATCTTGCCGTCACACAGGCCAAAAAGAATGCGGTGCATGCCTGTATTTTCAGAGGGGTTCCCGGGAATGCCAATGCAATGGCCACACCTGCACTGTGCCCGGATCCAACCACATTGGACGCTAACCTCGACTATTTCTACGATTTCTTTGAGACGGGATCCACTTACCTGAGTTTTGTGAACCTGACTACCGACGGAATTCCATCGGGACAAGACAAACGCGAAGTTAAAGGCGGCTACAAAGTCGCCATATACGTTCAGGTAATGTATGATAATCTGAAGAAAAAATTACAGTCGGACGGTATCATCAAGTCCCTGAATTCTGGTTTTTAATTTTTATGCAGTAACAAATTAATATTATTGAACCAATGAAAAAGATCAGCCTCATTTTGTTCTTAGTCATCACGACGCTTGCAGCATATTCGCAAGCTAAAAAGCCCACCATAATGGTTCTTCCTTCCGAGATATGGTGTATAAGAAACAACTATACCATCAATTTTGATGATATGGGTGAAACCAAGCAGATTCCGGATTACAAAAAGGCGTTGCAAAACAATTCGGATATGCGGGCAATGATAGCTTCTATGGCAGACTTTATGCAAAAGGAAGGATACCCCATCAAATCGCTCGAACAGGAATTGAAGAATCTGGAAAGCGAAGCGGCGGAGGAAATGCTCATGACCTCAAAGGAGAGCGGAAGCGAAGTCGCGGAGTCTCCTGTTGATAAGTTGAAGGCTAATGCCCAGCCTGACATCATCTTGGACTTGGATTTTGAGAAGGTTCAGCTTGGCCCGAAAACCCAGATAAAATTCAACCTCCAAGCCATTGATGCTTATACGGGAAAAATCATTTCAGGCAATGTGGGGCAAGGCACACCGAGCTCCGCCGGAGACATCACCAACCAACTTCAGGAGGCAGTACTGAGCTTCAAGGATAACTTTTTGGAAGGACTGATGAACCATTTCAACAATCTTTTCGCTGACGGTCGCGAAATAATCGTCAATGTCAAGCGCTGGGGCGATTGCGAAGTCGATTTTGAGACAGAGTTCGGAGATCTTGAACTTGGTGAGATCATAGAGGACTATATGGCCAAAAACACAGTGAAGGGCCGTTTTTCAACTAAATCTGCAACGGAAAACAAGCTGCGTTTTGAACAGGTCCGAATCCCTATGACGATTGATGAAGGAGATGGAAATATTCGAGCCGTTGACGCACGCTATTGGGGCAGGAGTCTGGTGAAGTTCATCAAAAAGACAACCGGACAGACATGTAAACTCACCTCAAAAGGATTAGGTGAAATCACAATTATTATGGGAGGAAAATAATATGAAAAAGTTTTTTTTGCTATTTCTTGCCGTAACACTTTTTTCCCTTTCCGGTTATTCCCAAACATCCACCGCAAGCGGTGATGTGGGAATGTTGGCGGTGACCGCTTTTGTTCCGCATCAGGATGCTGTTCCTGCACAAGCCGAGAAAAACCTGGAAGCCAAGATAAAACAGATGGTCTCATCCAACGGGATGAGCAGCCTCTCCAATTCGCGATTCGCCATCATACCGCATGTCATGGTCACAGACAAGCAAGTCCAGGCATCTGCACCGCCTATGATTGTCTTGAACGCTGACATCACTTTCTATTTTGGAGACGTGGAATCCGGAAATGTTTTTGGAAGTGTGACAAAATCCTACAAAGGAGTCGGGCAGAATGATACCAAAGCTTTCGTCGCTATTGCAAATAGCATTAAGCCCAAAGATCCTGAAATATTGGAGTTCATAGAATCAGGTAAAGTTAAAATTATAGAGTATTACGACAAGCAAGCAGACCAGATCATCAAGAAAGCACTTGCCGCGGCTGACATGGGAAATTATGACCAAGCCATAGCAGACATTCTGATGATTCCAGAAGCATGTTCCAAATATTCTGATGCCATTAATGCTGCTTCGCAAGTGTTTCAAAAAAAAGTGGATAACGAAGGTGCGACACTGTACAACGAAGCCTATACACTATGGAACGCCCAACAGAATTATGAGGGTGCGGAGCAAGCCTGCGCAATCCTGGCCAGAATTCACCCGCTCTCGTCGTACTTCCCTAAAGCTCGAACCCTTTCCGACAATATCGGGAAGCGCGTGCGGGAGATCGACAAGCGGGAATGGAATTTTATGCTAAAGCAGCAGCAGAATGAAGTTGACCTCCAAAAGGCATTAATAAACGCCACCAAGGAAGTCGCAAAGGCTGAAGCAAGTCGCCCTGTGTATAATTATAACGTTATTTGGTGGTAAACAATTCATCCGTTCAGGTTGTTTGCCTGTTTCACTTCTCCGATGATGCAACCCATCATCGGAGAAGTGTTGTAAATGGCTGTATGAAGTGCGTTTTGAAGGTTTACCAGGGATGTTCGGCCTTTGCGATAGTATAATGGCCTTTTTGTTTGAAATAGCAGGAGATGTTGAACTTTGTTTTTGCACCCTGCAAACGGTAAATTATATCCTGTAAAGAAAAATAGTTAAAACTTTTGTCCTTATAAGGAAAAATGTTATTTTTGCGATACGACAAATCAAGAATACACTCTTAAGGAATCGTAACGAATCCTGTTTGACCTGGCACCTCGTATTCGCAAACCGTAAATCGTAAATCGCACCTCGCAATATGACACCTGACGAAACAAACATCCTGCAGCTCCGTGAAATGGTGGAGGCCTCCGTCTCCCGCAAAATGAAAACACCCGCCGATTTCCAGTTCCTTACCGGCGTGATCCAGGAACGCTGCAAAGAGACGCTCGGCGTGACCACCCTCAAGCGCATCTGGGGCTATGTGGAGGGCTACGACACCACCCGCTACTCCACACTCTCCATCCTCTCGCGTTGCGTGGGCTTCCGCGACTGGGACGACTTCCTGGCCAACCACAACCGCACGGGCGAGTCCTCCAACCTGGTTCTCGGCCATGCCCTTTTCCCCGGCGACATCCCCGCCGAAGGCTTTGTGCGCATCGCCTGGTCGCCCGACCGCAGGGTGCTGCTGCGCCATCTTGGCGATGGGGCTTTCCAAGTGGTGGAGAGCGAGAACTCCAAGCTTAAGCCCGGCGACAGCTTCCACTGCTCCTGCTTCATCATCGGTGAGCCGCTCTACCTCGACAACTTCGTGCACGGCCACAACGCGCCCACACTCTTTGTTGTGGGCAACAAGGGAGGCCTCACGGAGGCGCGAGTGGTGCGGGAATAAGGGAATGTTGCGAATCGCATCCGCCCACTTTCAAATGAAACGGGCTAAACCGATAAAAAAATCATCGATTTAGCCCGTTTCTTTGTGGTGGGCAACAAGGGAGGGCTTACGGAGGTGTCAATGAGGCAATAAATGACGATGATTAAATGGTAATCCGAAAAAAACGTACCTTTGCGATTTGTTATTCCTAAACAATTAAAAGGCGATTTATAATGGCAAAGGACGTTCCAATATCACGGCACATTTTGTACATCTTGCTGGCAGTGTGCGGTTTACTGTCCTTTTTTACGCCGTACGCCTACTCCCAAAACGATGGCTCCCCCAACAACACCCCCCTCATTGAGATGCACTTTGTGCCGTCATGCCTGTCCGTAACCGACGCTTCGGCCGCACAAACAAGCACCACCTCCGTCAAGGGATTCTACATCGCCAAGCACAAGGTCACGCGGAGGCTTTGGAACGAGATCATGGGCACCAACACGGAAGGGGAAGCTGATGACTACCTGCCCATGACCAATGTCTCCCACGACGAGGTGCAGCTTTTCATCTTTTGGCTCAACCAGAAAACGAAGATGCACTACCGCCTCCCCACGGAAACGGAATGGACGTGCGCCGTTCAAGCCGGCCTACTCCCAGACGTGACCCCCTCCTTCTACCTTGGCGGCAACAACGCCTCTACGGGATTCCGCCTCGCCTTGGACTACGATGGCCGTGACTACAGCCATGGCTTGGAACATGACAACCCAGACACCATCAATTGGGCGAAAGCCTCTCTCTCCCCCTCCCAAACGGCTGCCTACGACACTGCAACGGTCTCCATACGGGCCCTGCTCGCCGCAGAGAAGGCCGAGGCGCACCAGCAGAAAATCGCCGCAAGGAAGGCTCGCCTTGACTCGCTTCCGCCGACCTTCTTCTTTACGCTCAATGCTGGTTACACCTCTATGCCGCAATGGTCGTACGGCTTCAAGGTGGGCACCGTGAAACTCTTCGGCTGGTACTTCAGCGCGATGACCAACTTCCACTACCAGGGCGCCTTCTCTTCCTTCCAGTCTAACGGACATTACGTCCTCACCGGCATCTCCAAGACCACTTACTTGGGCGGCCAGCTCGGATTAGTTGTTCGCCCCCATCAGTTGCTCTCGCTTCACATCGGGGCCGGTTTCGGCTACCGCGCCCTCACTTTCGAGAGCGACCAGGGATGGCACCGCTATCCGAAAAGAACATATTACGGCCCCACGGCTTCGGGTGGGCTGATGTTTCATATCAAGAGTTTTGTGTTGTCCGCAGAAGCCACCAGTATGGTATATAACCTCAACAAGCTCAATGATGCACGATACGCTGTAGGGGCGAGAGTGGGGGTGGGGTATAGTTTGCCAATTAAGAATTAAGAATTGTAGAGGCGTGCGGTCGCGCGCCTTAAGAATTGAGAATTAAGAATGATTTTGAGAAAGTTGACATATATTTTGTGGCTGTTTGTTTTGGGCATTTTCGTGGTTGTTTCCTGCGGAAAGGATCCTGTTTTTGAGCAGGGAGACTACATCTATGAGAATGACGATTTCACAAAAGTGGAAAACATCAACGGCGTCATCATCCATTGGGCGGAAGATATGGAAATCCGTGAGGAACAGAAAAACGTAATCCGCAACTTGGTCGCCAACCTGGTGAGGGTGGAGGGTGGCACTTTCCAGATGGGGGCCCAGCACACCAATGCGCAGGGCGACAACTATGATGCGGAGGCCCAAGACGACGAGGCTCCTGTACACGAGGTGACATTGGGTGGTTATTACATCGACAAGTATGAAATCACCCAGAGGGAGTGGCGTGCGGTGATGGGCTATGACCTGGATTGGCAAGAACAATACGGGGTGGGGGAGAGGATGCCTGCTTATAATGTGTCCAGAGCCGATGCTCTGTTATTTGTTGCCAAGCTGAGCGCAATGACAAGACTCAACTTCAATTTGCCCACGGAGGCGCAGTGGGAGTTTGCGGCGCGGGGCGGCAACAACTCCCGGCATTGCCGCTTCAGTGGCAGCAACGCAGCTGATGAGGTGGCCTGGCACAAGGAGAATGCGGGAGGCGTGCTGCACCCCGTGGGAGAGAAAATGGCCAACGAGTTGGGGCTGTACGATATGAGCGGCAACCTGTGGGAATGGTGTGCCGATGCGTACGGACCATACCCTGGCACGCCGCAGCCGGACCCTGTTTCCGAATCCGGGAGCCAGTATGTGCTGCGCGGCGGCGGGTGGACCTATTTCCCCGTCTATAGCCGCGTGACCTGCAGGGATGGCTACAATGGTGAGGCCAGAAGCATGTCGAACGGATTCAGGGTGGTTGTGAATTAAAAATGAAGAATTAAGAATGAAGAATGTTGTGGATATGAATATGAATGCTACAAATATATTTGGATATTTTCTGGCAGAGACGCAAGGTCTTGCGTCTCTACCACGACGTTGTTTTGCCGTTTTGGCATTGTTTTTCGCCCTCCCGTTCCTTTTGTGCGCGCAGGATCAGGTGAGCCTGCAGTTCACGGGGCAGGACCAGAACGGCCAATATGTGCAGTTGAACACCGTCTTTGTGGAGAACCTCACCAAACGCTGGCAGGAGGTGCTCTATTATCCTGATACAGTGCTCAATATCGGCGTCGTCGGTATTGCAGAGCAAGGTCTAGACGGCCAAGGTGTGCGGCTTTTCCAGAATGTGCCGAACCCTTTTGTCGGCGTGACGGACTTTGCCCTGCAGTTGTCGGAGGCATCGGAAGTGCAGTTGGAAATCTATGACCTAAGCGGTAGGACGGAGGCCACCTACAAGGGCTTGCTCGACCAAGGGATGCACCAATTCCGGGCGTGGCTGGCGACCCCGCAGACATACTTGTTGAATGCCCGGACAGGGAAGGGCGTTGTTCAGATTATGATGGTCAATGCCGGTCACGCTGGATCAAGCCGCATCGAATACACAGGAAAAGGCAGTTCGCTTCGGGTGGACAATCTGCAAACCGGCTCTAAGGGAAACATCACAATGCCGTTCAACTACGGCGACACCATGTCGTACATTGGCAACGCACGCATAGCTGATAGGGATTTTACCAGTCTCCCTGTTGTCAAGGCCCAGTACACTTCGGATTTGATACCCTTGGTGCTCACGCTGCCGATGCCGACGGTGACCACAGAAGCCGCTACGGCTATATCCAGCACCCAAGGGCAGCTGAACGGTTATGTGGTGGAACATCCCGAGTATCCTGTCACGGAGAGAGGCTTCCTGTTTGCCGACAATATGCAATTCAATGGTGCCGTGGAGTATTCCACCGGTTCTGGCGGCGGTCAGTTCCACTATATGGTTTCCAATTTGCAGTTGGCCAACCGCTACTATTACCGGGCATACGCTCAATCGGCGATGGGAACCACATACGGGGATGTGCTCTATTTTGAAACGCAGGCGGAAATGCCCATAGTGCTTACCTTGGATGTGACGGACGTCAAGGCTTCCAGGGCTACGGTTACAGGCAATGTGACTGCCACGGGAGGCGCGTCTGTGACCCACAGGGGCGTCTGCTGGAGCACAGCCCAGAACCCTACACTCAATGACGGCCATACCGATGACGGTAACGGCCTTGGCATCTTTACAAGCCACATTACAGGGCTGACGCCCGATACCATCTACTACGTGCGCGCCTACGCCACCAACAGTGTCGGCACTGCCTACGGTGAGCAGCAGAGCTTCACTACCCGTTCCGCTTTCTATTGCGGTACCGACACGCTGACCGATTACGACGGCAACGTCTATCATACGGTGGAAATCGGGCAGCAATGCTGGATGAGGGAGAACCTGCGCACGACGCACTACTCCGACGGTACGGACATTTTGCCGGGAGGCACTACGTTTTCTGCCACGGTGGCCTACCGTTATGCTCCCAATGACAACAGTTCCAATGTGCCGTTTTACGGCTATCTTTACAACAGGGCGGCGGTAATGCGGGGTGCACCAACCAGCAATGCCAATCCGAGCGGAGTGCAAGGCATTTGCCCAGATGGCTGGCACGTGCCAAGCGGCGCGGAGTGGATGCAGTTAATCCACTATGTGAGGAGCCAAAGCCAGTATTGGTGTAATGGCGACAGCAGTTTTATAGTTCAAGCCTTGGCATCCCCCACAGGTTACATTTATCAATCAGGAATTCCCTTCGACAGTCCTTACACCATCAAAGGAGGCAATCCGAATGAGTATAACGCCACCGGATTCTCCGCTCTTTTGGCCGGTAACGCTTTGGCTGATAATTTCGGCATAAGCGCTTTATTCCATTCAACTGATCCGACCAAAGCTTTTTGTATGACAAAAGACGCTTTTTCGCCCAGTTTGCAGGGATTCAATGCGCCTATTTCCGTGCGCTGTCTGTTGGATGATTCCGGATTGGGCGGGAGTGTGGTGGCTGAGCCGGTTGTGACCACCAAAATGGTGGGAGACATCACCTCCTGTTCGGCCAAATGCGGCGGTTTTGTGTCGGGAAGAGGTGGCGCCGGCGTGACATCCCGAGGCGTGTGCTGGAGCACTGTGCCGAACCCTACGGTGAACGACAGCCATACAGCAGACGGAACGGGCAACGGCGGTTTTAAAAGCGTGCTGTCCGGCTTGACGCCCGGCACCACTTACCACATCCGGGCCTACGCCACCAACAGCGCGGGTACGGCATACGGCGAGGAGCTGAGTTTCACCACGACCCATCCTGTTGCCGACAGCGTTTTGATTGATGCCCAGACCTGTCCTGGGGCCGACACGATGATGGACATTGACGGAAATGTGTACAAAACGGTGCAGATTGGGCTGCAATGCTGGATGAAGGAGAACCTGCGCACCACGCGCTATGCCGACGGGACCGTAATCCCTATTGGCTATATAAGATACCACGACGTGGCCCACCGCTATTCGCCATTCGGTATGGAGAGTTTGGCTTCTCGTTACGGATGGCTGTACAATTGGCCGGCCGTGATGCACGGAGACTCCACCAGCAACACGAACCCCAGCGGAGTGCAGGGCATTTGCCCCAATGGCTGGCACGTGCCGAGTAAGGAGGAGTGGCAGCAATTGCGCCAGTATCTGAGATCCGATAGCCGCTACTGGTGCGAGGGGGACAGTATGAATATTTCCAAGGCGTTGGCTTCTTCGGACATTTTTTGGAATAACAACAACGATTTCTGGACAAATCCCTGCGCTGTGACAAATAATCCGACGGCCAATAACGCCTCGGGGTTCTCGGCTATTCCGGCAGAGTGTTTTGATTGCAACACTGCGTGGTCAACTCATACTTGTGCTCACTATTGGACAGCGACACTAGAATCTTTACCGTATGCGTATTTTGAAAGAGTGGACGTGTGGAATGCGAACGCTTTTCTAATCCATTTTTGCGAGTTGAAGTCCTTGGGATTCTCTGTCCGCTGTCTCCGCGATTAGCGTGCGGCTTTCTGCCACTCGTACACCACGTTGTTCACCGCCACCATACGCTTCACGAACAGGGAATTGTAGTATGTGACGATTTGTTCCCTTGCGGGCTCGCATTGGGGATAGCGCCGTATAAGGTCGCTCACCACAGCCTCCCGATGCCGTTCGCGGATATCATAATTGTTCTTGAAAAAGTCGGAGTTTGTATATTCAGCCAACTTGTCGATGGGCGACATCCCGCGAGACTCCGCCGCCCTGTTCCAGTTCCAAAAGCGCCGGAAAAGCGTATCCACAGACTGCTCAATGCTTTTCCTGAGCTCTGCAGGAATCTGCCGGTAGATATAATCATCAGAAGTTTTATCCGCTTCTTTTGGGGATATTTCTTTATGGACCACCTCTTCTTTTGAGGCAGGATTGACCTGAACCTCAATGGGTTCCGCGACAATGTCAGAAGGGGTGTCCTCTGCTGGAACGACATCTGTTTCCGGTTGTTCAATAGATTCGGTCGGTAGGTTTTGCGTTTGGGACCACAACAGCCAAGCGGCAGCCGCCACGCACAGCAAAACGGGGATGAAGATAGCAGGAAAGAGGCTTTTTCTGCGCTTGAGGCGTTGCAGCACCTCCTCTGCGTTGCCGAATCGCCGTTCGCGGTCGGGTTGCGTGCACTTGCGCACGATGCCACCGTAACCGTGCGGGAAAAGCTGCTGGAGAATAACGCCGAAAGCGTATATGTCAGCGCGACAGTCCAGCGGCACGTTGCTAGCCACCTGTTCGGGAGCGGCGTACTTGTCGGAGCCCGCCGGCTGCTTCAAGATACCGTGCCAATCGCTGTCGGCCAGCCCGAAGTCGATGATCTTCACGTTGTGACCGTTGTTCGTGATGAGGATGTTGTCGGGTTTCAGGTCGCGATGGATGATCTGCTTGCTGTGGTAATAGGCCATCGCTGCCAAGATCTCCTTTGCAATCTTCATCCGCACGCTTCCCGATGGATTTCGTTTCAAGAACTCCTTGAGCGTACAGCCGTCCACATACTCCATCACCACGCAGGGACCCGCCACGGGGTCGCAGCTCTCCTTGCTGAAGATGCGGGTTATGTTCGGGTGGTCGAGCTGCACTCCCAGTTCAAACTCTTTGGTTAGAAGCTCGTTGTAAATGGCTTTGCCCTGATATTCCGGTTTCAGTCCCTTCAGCACAAACCACTTGCCGTACCGTTGTGCTTTGAACAGACGGTTGAACCCCTGTGATGGAATCTCGGCATACGTGGTGAACACGTCGGAGATGCTCTCAAAGGAGGAGGTGATTTCGCCGGAAGAGGAAGTGTTGTCAGTAGTCATGATGATATTCGGGTGCAAAAGTACGAAATTTCGATTTGCGTTTCTCGTTTTTCGTTTCTCGTTTTAGGGTAAACCGCAAATCGTAAATCGCAAATCGCAAAAAAATGCAGAGACCCTGTCGGATTTCTGCATTTTTATAAATAGTCGCTATTGGAATAATTATTCCGCCTTGTAGAACGGCATCTTCACGGTGACGGCCTTCAGCAGGCGGTTGCGCACCTTGATGAAGATCTCCGTGCCGGCTTTGGCGAACTCCTTCTTGATGAGCGCCGTGCCGATGCCCTTGTTGACGGAGGGGCCGAAGGTGCCGGAACGCACCTCGCCGATGACGTTGCCTTCAGCGTCGCACACTTCATAGCCGTTTCTCGGAATGCCGCGGTCGATGAGCTCGAAACCGGCGATTCTGCGGGTCACACCGTTGGCCTTCAGGTCTTCCATGAACTTGCGGTCGATGAAGTCCTTGCCATCCACAAACTTGGTGATCCAGCCTAAACCAGCCTCGATGGGGGAGATGGTGTCGTCGATCTCGTGGCCGTAGAGGCAGAAGCCCATTTCGAGACGGAGGGTGTCGCGGGCACCCAGACCGATGGGCTTGATGTCGAATTCGGCACCGGCCTCAAAGACAGCGTCCCACATCTGGAGGGCCACCTCGTTGGGGAAGTAAATCTCGCAGCCGCCGGAGCCCGTGTAGCCCGTGGTGGAGAAGAGGATGTTGTCGAAACCGGCGAACTTGATGATCTTGTTGGTGTAGTATTCCATATCAATGACGGAAGCGTCGGTGAGCTTCTGCATCGCCTTGAGGGCCAGAGGACCCTGGACGGCCAACTGGGAGATGTTGTCGGAGATGTTCTCGATCTCGGCACCGAAGGCCTTGTTCTGCTCCACAACCCATGCCCAGTCCTTGTCGATGTTGGCGGCGTTCACCACGAGGAGGTAGTCCTCGTCGTGCAGATTATAGACCAGCAGGTCGTCCACGATACCGCCCTTGCCGTTGGGGAAGCAGGAGTACTGCACCTTGCCGGGATAGAGGGCTGCCACGTCGTTGGTGGTGATGTGCTGGAGAAGGGCTAAGGCTTTCGGACCTTTCACGGTGAACTCGCCCATGTGGGACACGTCGAACACGCCGACCTTGTTTCTCACCTGAAGGTGCTCATTTGTGATGCTGTCGTATTGGATGGGCATATAAAAGCCCGCGAACTCTTCCATTTTGGCACCGAGTTTCTCGTGTGTCGCTCTGTAAACGGTTTCTTTCATAGTAATAATTTTAATTTTTGAATGGATATTCGGTTTTAAACGGCGGCAAAAATACGAAAAAGAACGGCACAACGCAAAAAAAAACAAACGCACACAATTTTTTTTCAGAATCCACGTTGACAAAATGTTTATAAAACTCTCATCTTATGAAAAAAAGTCTCTTTGTTGGTGTTTTGCTTTTTTTGACGGCTGTTTCGGGCTTTGCACAGGAGAATGGGCAGGATTGGCGACAGTTGTTTCCGCGCCACGAGTTCAGCCTTGGGGTTGGCGATCCTCTGATGGCCAACTTTCAGAGGCACAGTATCTGGGATAAACTCCTATGGGACCGATGGCCGGGGGAGAGCCTGAACGACTGGTTCGTGCCCACCGCCTACCATTCTGACTATGTCGCCACTTGCCCGATTTCAATTGGCTATATGTTCCGACTGCGCAACTTCCTTTGGCTCGGGGGCTCGGTCTCCTATATGGGTGTCTTCGGCAAGGTGTACGACGCCCGTAACGGGGATTATCTCTACAACCACACCGAGACCCAGGTAGCCTTCCTTCCTGCCGTCCGGTTCTCCTACCTTAACAAGAAGTACGTGACCCTCTATTCGGGAATCTCCACCGGATTCCTGCTCAACTTTGAGAAAGAGGCCGATAACATGGATATCTATTTCCATCCCGCCTTCCAGTTCACTGCATTTGGCGTGTCGGCAGGCTATAGATTTTTCGGCTATACTGAGATTGGAGTCGGCTACAAAGGATATATACAAGCGGGCATAGGATACCGCTTCAATGTTAAAAAAGATGAATAATCCCAAAATATGATCTCTATGAAAAGATGGATAAGTATTATTGCAACGGCCTTGCTGTTGCTGCCCCTCGCCAACAGTTGTGTGGTTGAACCTACGGATTATGACGAGACCCTGGCCACAAAAGAGGCCTACCACATATTCTCCTACTGGCGTTATGGCCTCCGCTACGGCGAGATGCGATTCGCCAATGTGGCGTTCAATTTCAATGTGTGGCTTGCTGCCTCCGAGAACGAACGGTTAGCAGTGACTTCCCTCTACTTCCCCAATTACACTTTCCAATGCACTGACGAGCTCAATGGCACGTGGATGTTATCGAGAAACGGGCAGGAAGCTTACGAGATCGTCACGAACAACCGTCTCCTGTCGGAACCCGGTGCAGAATGGACGATGCGGTCGTTTTTGCAAGGCTATGAGCCAGGCAACACTATGGTGGACGGCGTTTCATATATCGGCCACACCTCGTTCGACAGCCCTGTGACTCCGGCCATTGTGGCCTGCACCGCCCCTGGCCGCTGGAGGGTGGATGTGGATCCGGTGGAGGAGGGCTATCTCGGTTCCCCCAGGTATCTTGCCCTAACCCTCTATACGCCAGACCAGTCGGTGTTGCGTGACCTGCGGGATGGCGGATATTATGTGGAGGGCAGAGGCTGCATCGATTTCCAGAAAAACGAATACTATGATGAGTACTCCACGGAATCGCAGTTTGTGACGATGTTTTTCCAGGTGGAAGAGCCTCTGTTCTGCGATGGGTGGGATGTCTGGAACGACGGCAAACTGAACATAGTGGTGAACGGTGGAAGGGGACGCGACGGCGACCTTCTCCAGGAACAGACTGTGCAGGCACAGTTCCTCCCTGATGGCGATGTGCAGCACAGGAAGGTGCGCCTCAGCTTCCACAATCACGTGGCCGATTGGCCATACGGAGGCGTAAGAAGCACTGTGGATGTGCTGCGATAGTCGGTGCCGATAAAAAAAATATGGCGGTTTGCGCGGACCTGTGTCATCGTAAACCGCTTTTTTTGTATTTTTGCGGCTTGTTTTTTCAAATAATAAAGAGTATGAATTTTATTGAACAGATTATCGAAGAAGATATTAGGAACGGAAAGAATGACGCGAAAGTACAGACCCGTTTCCCGCCCGAACCCAACGGTTACCTCCATATCGGACACGCCAAGTCCATCTGCATCAACTTCGGGATGGCGGAGAAATACAACGGCCTCTGCAACCTGCGTTTCGACGACACCAATCCGGTGAAAGAAGACACCGAGTACGTCGATTCCATTCGTGAGGACATCCACTGGTTAGGTTTCCAATGGGCCAAGGAGTTCTACGCTTCCGACTATTTCGATCAATTATACCTCTGGGCCGAGCAGCTCATCAATGAAGGCTTGGCCTACGTGGACGACCAGACGCAGGAGGAGATCAGCAAGGGCAGGGGAGTGCCCACCGCTCCGGGTGTGGAGAGCCCCTACCGCAACCGCTCCGTGGAGGAGAACCTCGACCTCTTCCGCCGGATGCGCGCCGGCGAGTTCCCGGACGGCAGCCGCGTGCTGCGCGCCA
>DBYW01000037.1:341-32255 GCA_002311645.1 Bacteroidales bacterium UBA1176 | reverse complement strand
CGTCCGCTCTACGACTGGTTCTGCGAAGCGCTGCGCATCCATCACCCGCAACAGATCGAGTTCGCCCGCCTCAATATGACCTACACCATCATGAGCAAACGCAAACTGCTGCAATTGGTGAAGGAACATTATGTCAACGGCTGGGACGACCCGCGTATGCCGACCATCTGCGGTCTGCGCCGCCGTGGCTACACGCCGGCCTCCATCCGCAACTTTGCCGAGACCGTCGGCGTGGCCAAGCGCGACAACATCATCGACGTCTCCCTGCTGGAGTTCTGCGCCCGCGAGGATCTCAACAAGACCGCCATCCGCACAATGGCCGTGCTGGATCCCGTGAAGCTCATCATCGACAACTATCCTGACGGCCAGGTGGAGGAGATGACCGCCATCAACAATCCGGAAGACCCCGAGGCCGGCACCCGCACTGTGCCCTTCTCCAAGGAGCTTTGGATCGAGCGCGCCGACTTCCGCGAGAACGCCGACAAGAAGTTCTACCGCCTCTCTATCGACCGTGAGGTGCGCCTCAAGTATGCCTACATCATCAAATGTACCCATATCGTCAAGGACGACGAGGGCAACATCACCGAGATTCACTGTACCTATGATCCCAACACCAAGAGCGGTATGCCCGACAGCAACCGCAAGGTGAAGGCCACCATACATTGGGCTTCAGTGGCCCATTCCAAGAAAGCTGAGGTGCGCCTCTTTGACCGTCTCTTCAGCGTGGAGGACCCGGACAACTGCGCCGAAGGCGAGACCTTCCTCGACAACCTGAATCCCAACTCCCTTGTGGTGACCGAAGCTTGGGTGGAACCTGCCCTGACCTTGGAGAAGGCAATGGCCATCAAGCACTTCCAGTTCGAGCGCCTCGGCTATTTCTACGCCGACCCCGACTCCACAGAGGGAAAATTGGTGTTCAATAAGACTGTGAGTTTGAAGCAGTAGTGGCTGTTGGATGTTGGATGTTGGATGTTGGATGTTGGTTTTTGGTTTTTGGACGATGGCTATGACTATGAGCTTGGGCTATTGGATGTTGGTTCTGGGGCTATGAACTATGACTATGACTATGAACTTGGGTTATTAGTTGTTAGCTGTTGGCGATGTCCTTCCCATCTGTAGCTTAACAAATTAATTGCACTCCAAGTTAATTTCTTAGTTTCTTAATTTCTTAACTTCTTAATTTCTTAACTTCTTACTCCCTCTTTATGCATTGCCTCACCGATTACGATACCAAAATATTGCTTGCTTTCTATATGAGCCTGAAAGGGGACAAGAAATTCAGCGAGTTCCTGATGCAGAACGGCTTCCCGGAATTGGAGGCGTTGGCACAGGGCATCCATTCCAACGTGGCGGCAATGCAATGGCTGCTCGACAACGGATACCCCGAGTTCGCGGTGCTCAGCAATGCCATCGACGACGAGCCCGAGGCGATAGAGTGGCTTCAGAAGTATCATTGTGATTTCTTGCTGATGTTTGCAGCGGCCTGCCGCAAAAACGTGCCGGCCATGAAATGGTTTGCCGACAGGGATTTGAAATTGTTTGTGTTGATTATCAATGAAATACAGCAAATTCTGATGCATCAGTCATGGGACTCCTCCGACATCCACAAGTTCAGAAGAAGCTGATAGGCTTTTGTTATAAGAATGAGTTCTCTTCTTGTATCCCATATTGACACAACGATGGTGTTGGATTTTGTCAAGTCCAACTGGATGTTGATACTCTTTTTCGCATTGGGTTTTCTTCTGCCGCGCATACCTGTGGCGGGCAAGTTCTTCAACATCATCAACACGGCCCTGCATGAGTTTGGGCATGCGTTGATGGCATTGCTGACAGGCGGCAGTGTGGAAAGAATAGAGCTGTTCAATGACACGTCGGGCACGACCACTACCAAGTCGGACTCGAAGGTCGGGGCGTTTTTAGTATCATTGGCGGGCTATCCATTTGCCGCATCGGTGGCATGGTTGGCCTTCTACCTGATCGGCCAGGATGCCGAGAAAGGGCTGGTGATTGGCTTGTCGATGCTCTTTGTGCTGATGCTGCTCTTCTGGATACGCAACTGGTACGGGGTGTTGTGGGTGGTGCTGTTTTGTGCTGTTAACGGTGTCCTGTTGTATTATGGAAATGCTTCTCACTTGCATTATGCCGCTCTATTTTACGCTGCCGTGGTGCTGGCCGAGTCTGTCACGTCGTCGATTACCATTGTGGTGTTGGCTTTGCGCGATGGCGACAAGGCCGGCGATGCCACCAATCTGGCCAAGCTGACGGGTCTGCCCGCCGTTCTGTGGGCATTGTTGTTTTTAGCCTATACGGGGTGGGTGTGCTATAGGGTGGTGCTGATGCTTTCATAAAAATGATGCCAAATCGGCGAATAAAATGATTTTTTTCTACTTTTGCGACCTAAAAACACAACTATGTCACAATATCTCTCAAGCAATGTTAACAAGATAACTACCAATACGTTGCAGCGAATGCGCAATGAAGGTGAGCGTATAGCGATGCTCACAGCGTACGACTATTCCATTGCCACGTTGTTGGATATGGCCAAAATCGATGTGGTGTTAGTGGGCGACTCCGCCGCCAACGTGATGGCGGGTTACAAGACCACCTTGCCGATCACACTCGATGAAATGATATACCACGCCTCTTCGGTGGTGCGTGCCGTCAAGCGCGCGCTCGTGGTGGTGGATATGCCTTTCGGCACCTATCAGGGCAACTCCAAGATGGCGCTGAGCTCCGCCATCCGCATCATGAAGGAGTCGGGTGCAGATGCCATCAAGTTAGAGGGCGGTGAGGAGATTATCGAATCTGTTGACCGCATCCTCAGCGCGGGCATTCCCGTGATGGGGCACCTTGGCTTGACCCCTCAGTCCATCAACAAATTCGGTACATACGCCGTGCGCGCCACCACAGAGGAGGAGGCAAATCAGTTGTTAGAAAACGCCAAACTGTTGGAAGAGCACGGCTGCTTCTCCCTCGTGCTGGAAAAAATTCCCGCGACACTGGCCGAAAAAGTGACGGAGACATTGCACATCCCCACCATCGGTATCGGTGCCGGCGGCGCCACCAGCGGGCAGGTGCTCGTTTTCCACGACATGATGGGCATCACCCAGCAGTTCACTCCACGCTTCCTGCGTCGCTATCTGAATCTCAGCGAGGAGATTGTGGGTGCCATCGAACATTATATTGATGACGTCAAAAACTGCGATTTTCCCAATGAATCCGAACAATATTGATGGTCCTGTCCTCACGGAAGATCGCGTCCTGTACGAGGATAACCACCTCCTCATCGTCAACAAACAGGCCAAGGAACCTGTGCAGTATGACGTGACGGGGGACAAATCGTTGCAGGACATGGCCCGTGACTACATCCGGGTGAAGAAACAGAAGACGGGCAACGTCTTCTGCGGACTTGTGCATCGCATTGACCGACCCGTCAGCGGTGCCGTCATCCTCACCAAGACCTCCAAGGCGCTCTCCCGGATGATAGAGGTCGTCAAGCAGCGCAATATCGACAAGATATATTGGGCTATCGTGGAAGGATGTCCTGAACAGATTGAAAACAGACTGGTGAACTGGCTCGTCAAGAATGAGGCCAAGAATCGGACCTTTGTCTATGATGAGGAAAAGGAAGGCACGCAAAGGGCAGAACTTGAATATAAAGTGTTGGTTAAGACGGAGCGATATAGTATGCTGGAAGTTAAGCTGTTGACCGGCCGTCATCATCAGATTCGGGCGCAGCTTTCCCATATCGGATGCCCTATCAAGGGTGACCTCAAGTACGGGGCAAAGCGTTCCAACGAGGACGGCTCGATATGCTTGCACGCCCGTCGGCTGCGGTTTGAGCACCCGGTCTCCCACATCATTGTGGACGTGGAGGCGCCGCCTTTCAACCCGTTGTTTGAGAAGATTCTGCAAGGCGAAAACCTTCTGTGAGGGATTGTTCTTTGCCATCATGTCTTTTTTCTAGTTGAAAAAAAACGTTTAAACTTTTTATTTTTTCTGTAATCCATGAAAATGTTTTTTTAGTATTTTTGCACCATTAAAAACACGCGATTATGAAAAGACTTTTTACACTCATTTTGATATTCTTATCCCTGGCTGCTTCTGCACAGCAACTGCACCTTTATTACCAAGGTGAAGCTGTTGGGAATGGGGATACAATTCGATATGCCTATACGAGTGATGACTTTGGAAGGGACATTCTGCGTCCAGTCATAGCTTATGCCAATGAGTCGTCAGAATCTTATCATGGTCATGTGCAGGCAATCAGTCAGGATATTGCAGACGGCCATAGCCTGCAGTTCTGTATTTTTGAGACCTGTGTGAGCGACCTTTCCACGCCAATAGCCATTTCTTTGGCGGCGAACGAGTCTGTGGATGTCTCAGACGCGAGGGTGTTGCATTTCACGTTTACGCCCAATGCCTCGGGTGTGACCACAGCGGGTTTTGCCTTTACGAACGACAGTGTTCCCTCCGACCAGATGGTCTTTTATGTGCAGTATTACAGCCCGACGGGCATTGATGTTGTTTCCAGCCTCGAGTCGATACGTGCATATCCTAATCCGGCCACTTCCGGCGTGAATGTCGAATTCGATGCTTCACTTGCTAGAGATAATAATCTGGTTATCAAGAATCTTACGGGTGCTACCATCTATTCTCAGCCCCTCTCTGAAAACGGCAAGATGTACGTTGACCTCACCTCTTTCCGCAATGGTGTCTATTTCTACGGCGTGGAAGATAAGAGTGGCAAAATGTTGCTGACCAAGAAACTCGTGGTTAAATAAGATGCGCCTTGCTGGAAATCTTCACACAACATCAACTGGCAGCAGGTGGGTTTAATGTAGACAAGGTGCCCCCTCTTGACCCGTGGCCGACTATTCTGCTTTGCGCTGCGCTGTTCCTCTTCACGCTTATAGTCATCCACTTTCGTCGTAAAATATTCCTGCTTTTCAGATCGCTGTACTCAGCACGGCATTTTTCGTTGATGTTGCGTGAAGGCAAGATCCTGCAGGAGAGATTCTTCCTCTTCACATTGTTGTTCGATGTCATGGTGTTTGCCCTCGGTCTTATGGTAGTGGCTCGTCATTATCACAATGTGTTTGCGATGAAATGCTCTGTACCGCTGCTTTTTGCCATCCTGTTCGGGGCTATAATGGTGCTATATTGGCTCAAATTTCTCGGGAATTTCATCTATGTCACCCTGTTCGAACACCCCAAGGAGCTATATCCGATGAATCTGTACAAGTTCATCTTTATAACTGACGCTGCTGTCTTGATGTTCCCGTTCCTCGTTGTCGTTGTTTTTACGGGCGTTTTCGCTTTTTTTTACGTCTATATCTCTGTTTTTCTGATACTTTTTGTTATCTTTCTATATAAATTGATGAAAATAAATCCGGGGAAGATAAATTTGTTTAATTTTTTTATCTATTTTTGCACCCTCGAAATTTTACCGTACCTGCTGTTGGCAAAATTGACGGTAATGATTTAGAAAACAGATATATACGAGGATGATTTCCTCTCTTAAAAAAGTGCAGAAATGAAGATAAAAAACATTCTGATATCCCAAAACGAGCCTGCGGACTTCGAAAAGTCACCTTATGCCGAGCTGAAACGCAAGTACAGTATCAATATTGATTTCTACAAGTTTTTCAAGATTGAGAGCGTTACTGCCATCGAGTTCCGGAAGAGCAAGGTTAACATTCTGGATCATCAGGCTATTATATTTTCAAGCAAGACCACGATCGACCATTTCTTCAACTTGTGTACGTCGATGCGTCTCAACATGCCGGAATCTATGAAGTATTTCTGCACGACGGAGGCTGTGGCCTTCTATCTGCAGAAGTACATCCAGTACCGTAAGCGCAAGATTTTTGCGGCCAAGGACAGCATGCCCGAGAGTTTGCATGAACTTCTCTTGAAGAACAAAGACCTCAATATGCTGATCCCTTGCGGTCAAGATGGTGTCAATCAGCAATTGATCAATTTCTTGGACGAAAAGGGAATAAAATATGATCCCGCCATGGTTTTCGTCACATCGCCCGCCGATTTGAAGGCCAACATCGACATCACCAAGTATGACATGATCATCTTTTTCAGTCCTAACGGGGTGAAGTCGCTGCAAGTCAATTACCCTGATTTCCAACAGGGCGAGGTCGCATTTGGCGCGCTGGGCACCACTTCCGTCAAAGCTATCGAGGCAGCAGGCTGGAAAGCCCATGTGGTGGCTCCCACCAAGGAGTTCCCTTCCATCACCCATGCCATTGATGCCTTCCTCAAAGAGTATGCCATCCGCCGTCGCTAATTTCCGCTTTTATCGGACGGAACGCATCAAATCCTCCTCGACAATCCAGGAAATCCTTGAGGAACGTCGCTCTTGCAGTGCGTTCCCCCTCAAGTGCTATTATCGTTTTGTACCCAAAAGCGAAGCCTCGGTGCAGGTGGCGTTTGTCGTTTCCAAACGTCGTTTCAAACATGCTGTTGACCGCAATCGGGTCAAACGCCTGATGCGTGAGTCCTTCCGCCTGCAGAAACACCTCATGCCCGCCGACGAGCAATGCACTTTGCAGATGTGCTGGATTTATGTTGGGGTTGAATTGCTTGATTATCAAGCTGTATATAAGGCTGGCGGACGTGTTTTCCAACAGTTGTCGCAGCAATATCCTCGGGTGCAGTCATGAAAAAAGTATGGAATTTGTTTTGTAAAGCATTGTCAACCATTTTGATAGGCATTATCAAGCTCTATCAAGTGACGCTTTCCCCTTTGATTGGACGCTCCTGCCGTTATACGCCCACTTGCTCTAACTATGGCCTGGAGGCTATCCGGAAATATGGGCCGTTCAAAGGCAGTTGGCTGACCCTCAAGCGCATATTGTCTTGCAACCCATGGGGGGGCAGCGGTTACGACCCTGTGCCTTGAAAAATTTCAAAATCCATTTTCCCACCATATTATTATATATATTATATTTGCACGCTCGAAAAATCGGGTGTGTTTTTATTGTAACTAATTAATATTCAATAATTAACTGATATGAAGATTTCTTATAATTGGCTGAAGGAACTGCTGCCTTTCAACTTGTCTGCCCAGGAAACGGGCGTGTATCTGACCAACTGCGGCTTGGAGGTCGAGGGCATGGAGACTTTTGAGACTGTGCGCGGCGGCTTGAAAGGCTTGGTCATTGGTGAGGTGCTCACCTGCGAGGCACACCCAAACTCCGACCATCTGCACGTCACTACTGTGAATGTGGGTGGCGAGGAACCGTTGCATATCGTCTGCGGTGCTCCCAACGTGGCGGCAGGCCAGAAGGTTGTGGTGGCCACGATTGGTACCACACTCTACTCTGGAGATGAATCCTTTACCATCAAGAAATCCAAGTTGCGCGGCGAACCCTCCGAAGGCATGATCTGTGCAGAGGACGAGATCGGCCTGGGATCCTCGCACGACGGCATCATGGTTCTTGACCCTGAGGCTGTACCGGGTACTCCGGCCAGCGAGTATTTTCACGTGGAATCGGACACCATCTTCGAGATTGGCCTTACCCCCAACCGTTGTGATGCCATATCCCATGTGGGGGTGGCTCGCGACTTATATGCCGCCCTCAACCAGAACGGTGTCTCCTGTTCTCCGCTCATCCTGCCCACGGCATCGGAACTGAAGCCCATTGCCAATCCTAAGATGCGTGTCAGCGTCACGGTCGAGAACCGTCAGGCATGCCCTCGCTATACGGGTTTGTTGCTGGATAACGTCAAGGTCGCAGACTCTCCGGAGTGGCTGCAAACCAAGTTGCGCTCTGTGGGCATTCGTCCCATCAACAATGTGGTGGACGTGACGCAATACATCATGCTCGAAGTCGGGCAGCCCATGCATGCTTTCGATGCGGACCAGATCAAGGGCAACCATGTGATTGTCAAAAATCTGCCGGAAGGCACGCCGTTTGTCACGCTCGATGGCAATGAAGTCAAGCTCAGTGCCGAGGATTTGATGATCTGCAATGAGGAGGAGGGAATGTGCATCGCCGGTGTCTACGGAGGCCTCAAGTCGGGCGTTACGCAATACACGACGCGCCTCTTCCTTGAAAGTGCCTATTTCAATCCTGTCTCCATACGGAAAACCGCCAAGCGTCATGGTCTTAAGACGGACGCCTCTTTCCGCTACGAGCGCGGTTGCGACCCCAGCATCACGGTATATGCCATCAAGCGCGCCGCCGAACTCATCGCGGAACTCGCGGGTGCATCTGTGATTTCTGAAATCATGGATTACTATCCTGTCAAGATTGAGCCTGTGCAAATCACTCTCGACTACCGCCACGTCAATGAGGTGGCCGGCAAGGAAATTGAGAAACAGGCTGTCTCCAAGATATTGCTCATGCTCGGCATGGAAGTTCATTCCTTGAGTGAGGAACAGCTCTCGGTGAAAGTGCCGCTTAACAAAGCCGACGTGACGCGTCCCATTGACCTTATTGAAGAGATTCTCCGCATCTATGGTTACAACAATATTGAAGTTCCGGATGTGCTGACCTATAAACTCGACAACAGGGTGGAGGTCGATGAATTCCACCAAATACAGCAAAAAATATCCCTCTATTTGGCCGACAATGGTTTTTATGAGGTGATGAACAACTCGCTCACCAAGTTCGATTATGCCCAGCAGTTTGACTTTGTCAATGAAAACGAGACGGTCAAGTTGCTCAATCCCCTGAGCAATGAACTCAATGTGTTACGCCAGACGCTTCTGTTCTCTTGTCTGGAATGTGTGGAGCGCAATGTTAACAACAAGAATGCCAACTTGCGTCTTTTCGAATTCGGCAAGACCTATCACTTGAACACTGCCACGCAGCGTGGCGACGATGTTGTGCAACGCTATCAAGAGCGCCAAGAACTGGCTTTGGTGGTTACGGGCAAGGATGGTGAAGACTCCTGGAACCACACGGCTAAGGATCTGGATTTCTTCTATCTTCGCAATATGGTTGAGAATTTGCTTGTGCGAGTGAATTTCCCCGTGAATGAGTTGAGCGTCATTACCGACGATGTGCAAGCGATGTTCATCGACCACCTCACGTATTGCAAGGATGGTGTTCCCGTGGCTGTTATCGGGCAAGTAAGTCCGTTGGTGCTCAAGACTTTCGGCTTGAAAAAACCTGTGTATTACGCGGAGGTCAAAGCCGAGACTGTCGCGGGTGTCGTGACGGGTCGAGAGGTCCGTTACACGCCTATCGCTGTGTATCCGGTTGTGCGCCGCGACTTGGCGCTGGTGGTCGACCAAAGTGTTTCATACGACACGTTGGAGAAAATTGGCTACAAGTATGGTTCCAAGTTGGTGAAAAATATCTCCCTGTTCGATGTGTACGAAGGGGGCAAAATCCTCCCGGGGAAGAAGTCATACGCTTTGAACTTTATGCTGCAACATGCGGACAAGACACTGACGGACGAGGAAATCAACAAAGTGATGAACAAGCTGGTTGCCGCATACGAGCGTGAGGTCGGTGCGGTTTTGCGCTAACGGAATCGTCGAATCCTTCAAATTGGACAGGATGCAAGTTTATAGAGGATTAGATAGTTGCACTTCCATGGGCCGTCCCGTTGTCGCGGTCGGCTCTTTCGATGGTGTCCATTTAGGGCATCGTCAGATATTGCAACGGTTGGTCTTCTGCGCACGCGAACGCGGCGTCCAGAGTGTCGTGGTAACGTTCGACCCGCATCCGCAGCAGGTTTTGCGCCCTGGCTCGGATTTCTTCACCATCAACCCGCTGCATCGCAATTTGGAGCTGATTGCCGCAGAGGGCGTGGATGCGGCGGTCATTGAGCCTTTCACGCTGGATTTCTCACGTCTCACATACGCGGAGTTTGTGGAGGAATATTTGATTGGGCGACTGCATGCCAGTGCCTTGGTGATGGGTCCCAACCACGCTTTGGGTCATGACCGTGCCGGAAACCATGAACGGATTCGAGAGTTGTTCGAAAAACACCAGGTGGAAGTGCTGGAAATTCCGGAATTGACATTTCGCGAAATAGGCGTGCACTCTTCCAATATCAGAAATGCCATCAAGAACGATGACGAAGCGTTGGCCTCGGAATTGCTTGGCTATCCTTATAAAATCAATAGAAACCAATAGGAATGAAGGACGAATGATGTGTCTGTCATTCATCCAAGAAAAAAACATACGATATGAGTAAGAATCTAATCATTGTCGAGTCTCCTGCAAAGGCAAAGACCATTCAGAAATTCATCGGGAAGGACTTTACCGTCATCTCCAGCAAGGGTCATGTGCGTGATCTTCCCCAAAAGGACTTGGGCATAGATGTCACTAAGAGTTTCGAGCCCAAGTACATCATACTTGATGACAAGCGGGCCTTGATCAATGACATCAAGAAGAAAGCGGAGGAGGCCGATGTGGTCTGGCTGGCAACGGATGATGACCGCGAAGGTGAGGCCATATCCTGGCATCTGATGCAAGTGGCACACATGGATCCCAAGAAGGTGCGTCGCATTGTGTTTCACGAGATCACGAAGAGCGCTATTGAAACGGCCCTGGCCAATCCCCGTGAGTTGGATGTTAACTTGGTTGATGCCCAGCAGGCTCGTCGCGTGCTGGACCGCTTGGTGGGATTTGAGCTTTCGCCTGTGCTCTGGCGCAAGGTGAAACCCCAGCTCTCTGCCGGACGTGTGCAGTCTGTGGCCGTGAAACTTATTGTGGAACGCGAACATGAAATCGAGAAATTCAACAGCTCTTTCTCTTACCGTGTTGAAGGCGACTTTGTCCCTGTCAGAGATGAAAAGACTCATCTCAATGCAGAGTTGAACAAGCGTTTTAATTCGAAGGAGGATGCCATGAACTTCTTGGAGGCCTGCAAGAGTGCCGAGTTTGAGGTCGCAGCCATAGAGAAAACTCCAGGCAAGAAAAGTCCGGCGCCGCCATTTACCACTTCAACGCTACAGCAGGAAGCCGCTCGAAAGCTCGGCTTTTCGGTGAGCAAGACCATGGTGGTGGCACAACAACTCTACGAGTCCGGTTACATCACCTACATGCGTACCGACTCTGTAAACCTTTCCACATTGGCATTGGCTACGGCCAAGGAGGTGATCACGGAACTCTATGGCGCTGAATATGCCCATCTCCACAAATATGTGACCAAGTCCAAGGGCGCGCAAGAGGCGCACGAAGCTATCCGTCCCACTGACATGTCGCGGCAAACTGTGCCGGGCGACACGTTCGTCAAGCATCTTTACGAACTGATCTGGAAACGTACGATTGCCTCCCAGATGAGCGATGCCAAGACAGAGAAGACCGGTATCACGATTCCTGTTTCCAACCGCAAGGAGAAATTCATCGCTTCTGGTGAAGTGATTCTTTTCCCGGGTTTTCTGAAGGTTTACACAGAATCACGTGATGACGAAAGCGAAGATATCAAGGGCATGTTGCCAGCCATGCAGCAAGGTGAAAAACTGCTGATGCGCTCAGCAAGTGCCACACAACGCTATGCTCAACCACCCGCCCGCTATACGGAGGCTTCTTTGGTGAAGAAATTGGAAGAATTGGGCATCGGACGTCCCTCCACATACGCCCCGACCATCACCACCATCCAGAAGCGTGGCTATGTGCTCAAGCAGTCGCGCCCGGGCAAGGAACGCCCCTACGAGTGCTTAGTCCTGAAAGACGGCCAAATCAAGGAAGAGACAAAGACCGAAAAGGTCGGTTATGAGAAGGACAAGATTTTCCCCACGGATGTCGGTATTGTCGTAAACGACTATCTCCAGCAGAACTTTGAGGAGATCATGGACTACGGTTTCACGGCGGATGTCGAGAAACGTTTCGACGACATTGCCGAAGGCAAGGAGCAGTGGCAAGCGATGTTGGGCGACTTTTACGGTGATTTCCACGACTCTGTCGACCATGCGCTGAATTACTCAGCCAAGGCCAGCGGCGAGCGTCTGCTGGGGTACGACCCTGTCACCAACGCCAAGGTGATCGCCAAGTTGGGGAAATATGGCCCGATGGTACAGATCGGCGAGAACTATGCGGATGAGAAACCGCGTTATGCGCGCTTGCGCCCCAACCAGTTTATCGAGACCATAACGCTTGAAGAAGCGCTTGAGCTCTTCAAATTGCCCCGTCATATAGGCGAATGGGAAGGCAGTGAGATTACTGTCGGAGCAGGACGCTTCGGGCCGTATGTGCGTTATAAGGAATCGTTCGTCTCCATACCTAAAGACGAGGATCCTTTGGATATCTCCTTCGAGCGTTGTATTGAACTCATCAAGGATAAACAGAAAAAGGAGGCAGACCGCGCTCCGCGCTTGGTAGGCCATCTCGACGGCAAGGAAATCTTTGCCGCCGCCGGTCGTTATGGCCCATATCTCAAATATGACGGCAAGAACGTCACCCTCGGCAAGGGCGTCGATGTCAGTAAGTTGACCGAGGAAGAAGCTGTCGAGTTTCTGCAGAACGCACAGACCAAGAATGTCTTGCGCTCATTCCCCGAAGACGAAAACGTCAAGGTGATGAATGGCCGCTACGGCCCGTACCTCACCAACGGCACTGACAATTTCAAGATTGCCAAGGGCGTGGTCGCCGAGAACCTCACCTACGAAGAGTGTCTCCAAATTATTCAGAATACTGCCCCGACCACTCGTAAACGTGTAACCCGTAAAAAATCGTGATCATGGATTACTCCCTGCTTTTCACCCCTGTGACCATAGAGTCGTTGGATCTTGCTGAAGATGCACTGCATCCGCAGTCGTTGGCTAATACGGTGCTTTTCTACAATCCGGAAGTTCCTGTGGATATCCAAGAGGCACAAATCGCCATCATGGGTGTGCCTGAGTCTCGCAATAGCTACCAAAACGGTTCATGCTCGTTGGCTCCGGACGAAATCCGTCGGCAATTCTACCAGCTTTATCGCTGGCAGGATAATGTTCGCATCATCGATATGGGTAATCTCATTATTGGCAAGACACCGGAGGATACATACGAACTGCTGTCCGACCTCATAGCCGACATGTTGGAAAAGAAAGTCATCCCCGTCATATTGGGTGGCGGCAATGATTTGGTGTATGCGAATTATCGTGCATACGAGAAGATAGAGAAGGTGGTCAACGTGGTTGCGGTGGATTCCCGTTTCGACCTTGGGGCTGAAAACCAACCCATTCGTTCTGATGCGTACTTGAACAAGATGGTGTTGCAACAACCTAACTTTTTGCTGAATTATGCTAATATAGGTTATCAGAGTTATATGAACAGTCCGGAAAGCATCAAGTTGATGGAGGATCTCTTCTTTGAAACCTATCGTGTGGGCACCATGCGGCATAATCTGGAAGAGGTCGAGCCCATCGTCCGCAATGCCGACATGTTTTCAATAGACATCTCCGCCGTGCGCCGTCCTGATGCACCGGGTTGCCCGCATGCCTCCTCCAACGGCTTTTATGGTGAGGAGATTTGCCAGATTGCCAAATATGCTGGCGTGAGCGACAAACTGACCTCCTTCGGCGTCTATGAATATGACCCCACATTGGACTATAACAACCAAACGTCCCAGCTTATCGGCCATATCTTGTGGTATTTTGTGGAAGGCTACCTGCATCGCCAGCGCGACAACCAGTTCCGGAATCGTCAGGATTACAAGCAGTACAGTATCGCTGTGTCGGGCGCATTGGATGAATTGGTCTTCTATTGCAGCCGAAAAACGGGCCGCTGGTGGGTCATTGTTCCCATTATTTCCAAAGACAAGGACATGGTGCAGAAATATTATCTCCCATGCTCCAAGCGGGATTACGATTTGGCCTGTGACGACAAGGTCTCGGACAGATGGTGGAAAGCCTATAACAAGTTGAATCATTAGAATGCTCTGATTGATTTTGATAAATTATTAATAATTAAAACAATAAACTATGAGAAAAGGATTTTTACTCTTAATGTTTTTGGCATTGACTATTTCGTGGGTCAGTGCACAAGTTGACGAAAAAACGGCTGCAAACGAGGCTGTTAACACAAAGGTCAAGTCTGCAGAGGTGGACAGCGCCAAGTATTGGAAATTCACCGGCGTGTGCGGTCTCAATGCCGCACAGACGGCGCTCTTCAACTGGGCTGCCGGTGGTAACAACAATGTGACGGGCTTCGTTTTTGCCAACATGACGTTGTCCTACAAGAAAGACAAGTGGACATGGGACACCAATTTTGACACTGAATTGGGCGAAATGTTCTCAAATGACTATAAAAAGGGATACCGTTGGAGAAAAGCCAACGACAAAATCAATCTGACGACCAAGGTCGGTTTCCAGATGCATCCGCAATGGTACCTCACCTTGTTGGGCAGCTTCCGTTCGCAGTACGCCCCAGGTTGGGACTACAAGAAAATAGATGATGGTATATGGGATGCGGATTCGAATTATGTTGTGGATGCGAATGGTGCTCGTGTGGATCGCTCCCTGATTTCGAAATGGCTCTCCCCATCCTACACGGACCTGGCACTCGGTGTCGAGTATCGTCCGAATGATATCTTCACCATCGGTGTCTATCCTTTGGCAGGTCGTATGACGACTTGTTTGGAAGAGGATCTCCGTGCCAACTACGGTCTTCCTGTGCGTGAAGACGGCACCTATAAGAAAGTGGGTGTGAACATGGGTCTCCGTATCAATGGCGGTATCAATTATACTTTGGTGAAAGATCTTAAGATTATTTCCACGATTACCTTGTTCACGCCTTATACAGCAAAACTGCATGATAAAGAGAATGGACAGCCCTTTGGCAACTTCGATGTGGATTGGGATGTGGCTATTACCTATAACTTTCTTAAAGTGTTCAGTGTCAGTTTGATGACCTCTTTGAAGTACTATGATAAAGTGAAGATCGACGGTCCGGCATGGCGCCATTATTCAGAAGGTCCGCGTGCTCGCGTCCAGTTCAAGGAGGTTATTGGACTCGGCATTGGCTATAGTTTTTAGTGTAACACAATGTCTCTTGTTTTCGTAAAAAACGCTGTTTATTTAAATATCGGAGTTATAGAATGAGACAGTTACATATAACCAAGCAAGTCACCAACCGTGGTGAGACCGCGTCGTTGGACAAATACTTGCATGAAATCGCGCGTGTGCCGCTTTTGACTGCCGATGAAGAGGCGGAATTGGCGCGTCGCATCAAGTGTGGGGACGAGGATGCCCTTGTCCGCCTGACCAAGGCCAATCTTCGGTTTGTGGTCTCTGTGGCCAAGCAATACCAAAATCAGGGTGTCACGCTTTCCGACCTGATCAATGAAGGCAATCTGGGCTTGATAAAGGCCGCCCATCGCTTTGACGAGACCCGAGGATTCAAGTTCATCTCCTTTGCAGTGTGGTGGATACGCCAAGCAATCTTGCAAGCTATCGCCGAGCAGTCGCGTATTGTACGCCTGCCCATGAACAAGGTGGTGGCTATCAGTAAGATATCCAAGACGGTGGCTGCGTTGGAGCAAAAGCTTCGCCGTGAGCCCCGCATCTCCGAAATTGCCGAGAAGCTTGACATACCTGAAAGCGAAGTGAAGGATTCCCTGCGCAACTCGCCGCGCCACCTCTCTATGGACGCCTCCCTGACCAAAGATGACGACACCAACCTCTATGATGTCATCCACAGCGAGCAGGCTTCATCGCCCGATGAGATGTTGCTATACGAGTCCCTGCAGCAGGAATTGGGCCGTGTGATTGATTTGCTGCCCACACGCGAGGCCGATGTGCTCAAACTCTACTATGGATTGGGGCGCAAACACCCCATGACCCTTGACGAGATAGGGGAAAAGTTTGAACTTACCCGCGAACGCGTCCGCCAAATCAAGGAGAAAGCCATCACTCACTTGCGTCACGACGCCAAGTGCCGCGTTCTCCAAAATTATCTGAAATAACCTTAATCGTACCTATAAAAACTACATGTATGAAGAGATCCAGAATTATTGACATTATAAAGCGCCCGGAAGAGATTGGCTTGGGTAACCGCGTATGCGTGAAGGGTTGGGTGCGCACCAAACGTGGCAACAGCAACGTTGCCTTCATTGCCCTCAACGACGGCTCTATCGTTACCAACTTGCAGATTGTCGCCGAGCCTGACAAATTCGGTGACGAGACGATGAAGCTTATCACGACGGGCTCGTGTCTCCATGTGGAAGGCACCCTGGTGGAGTCTGCGGGCAAGGGTCAGACCGTTGAGGTGCAAGCTGACCTCATCGAGGTTTACGGCACAGCCGACCCTGTGAGCTATCCTTTGCAGAAGAAGGGGCATTCCATGGAGTTTCTTCGTGAAATTGCGCACCTGCGTCCGCGCACCAACTACTTCGGTTGCGTGTTGCGCCTGCGCCACGCCATGGCATTCGCCATCCACAAGTTTTTCAACGACAAGGGCTTTTTCTATCTCCACACCCCGCTCATCACCGCTTCTGATGCAGAGGGCGCCGGTGAGATGTTCAATGTCACTACGTTCGACCTCAACAACGTGCCCCGCACCGAGGATGGCAAAGTGGACTTCAAGAAGGACTTCTTCGGCAAGCACACCAACCTTACCGTATCCGGACAATTGGAAGGTGAACTTGGTGCATTAGCCTTGGGCAATATCTACACTTTCGGGCCTACGTTCCGTGCAGAAAACAGTAACACACCGCGTCATCTGGCCGAGTTCTGGATGATTGAGCCTGAAATGGCCTTCTATGACATCACCGACAATATGGATCTTGCGGAGGAGTTTATCAAATATCTGGTGCGCTACGCCCTTGAAAACAATATGGACGACCTGCGCTTCCTCAACGATATGTTTGACAAGGAACTCATCGCCCGACTGGAATCTGTGCTCAAACAAGACTTCGTTCGCTTAGGATATACGGAGGCCATCGACATCCTGCTTAAGGCTGACAAGAAATTTGACTATCCGGTCTCTTGGGGTATCGACCTCCAGTCGGAGCACGAGCGCTATCTTGTTGAGAACCACTTTAACTGTCCGGTCATTCTGACGGATTATCCGAAGGAAATCAAGGCTTTCTACATGAAACAGAACGATGACGGCAAGACCGTACGTGCCATGGATGTCCTTTTCCCCACCATTGGTGAGATCATTGGCGGTTCCGAACGCGAGGCAGACTATCAGAAATTGCTCAACCGTGTTCATGAACTCAATATGACGGAACAGCAATATTGGTGGTACTTTGAGACCCGCAAGTTCGGCTCCGCACCACACTCGGGCTTCGGCCTCGGTTTTGAGCGCCTGCTGCTCTTCGTTACGGGCATGACCAATATTCGGGATGTCATTCCATTTCCGAGAACACCGCAAAATGCTGAGTTTTAACAATAAAAAGGAGGATGTCAATCCTCCTTTTTTGTTGTGTGTGTCGCACGTTGGCGTTAAATCATCGTCCTCATTCGGGCTATGGGGATGCCCAGTTGCTCGCGGTATTTGGCCACGGTACGGCGTGCCACGTTGAACCCCTTCTCCTTTAGCATCTCGCATAACTTGTCATCGGTCAGGGGCTTACTTTTGTCCTCTTGATTGATTAATTCACTCAATAGGCTTTTGATGGCTTTAGAGGAGATGTCGTCGTTTACGGCTTCCGAGAAGAGGTGTTTCAAAGGGATGATGCCGAAGTCTGTCTGTACGTATTTGCTGTTCGAGACGCGCGAGACGGTGGAAATGTCCAAGTGAACCTCTTGAGCGATGGTTTTCAGGATCATCGGCTTTAGCTCAGTGTCGTCGCCAGTCAGGAAATAGTCGCGCTGGTGGTTCATGATGGCGTACATGGTGTTGTAAAGAATCATCTCACGTGTGGACAGGATCCCGATGAATTGGTTGGCCTTGTCAACGTATTCTCTCATAAACCGCTCGGCTTCTTCACGTTTTTTGGCAGACGCCTCTTTGGTCAGGAAACGATATTCGTTGCTGAACTCTTTGTTGATCCGGACCTTGGGGACATACTGGTTGTTGAGCGTAAGAAGTAGCTTGCCGTCATGGTTCGTGATGGTGAAATCAGGGTGGATGATGTCGGCGGACTTTTGCAGGGGAGAGCCTGCATCAGCGGGTCGTGGCGACAGTTTCTTGATGACGGCGACGGCATCTTTCATCTCTTGTTCGGATAGCGACAGCGAAGAGCAAATCTTGTCGTAATGTTTTTTTACGAACAGGTCAAAGCATTCATTTACAATGCGGGATGCATTGATGGTTGTCTTGTCCTGAGGGATGCGTTTAAGCAGTTGCAGGGCTAAGCATTCCCGCAGGTCGCGTGCGCCCGTGCCCGGCGGGTCGAGCTCTTGGATGAAGTGCTTCAGCACCGTTTCGACCTCGGAGGTGTCCGTGTAAATGTTGTTCAGAAAGAGTAGCTCGTTGGCGATGGCTTGCAGGTCCGATTTCAAGTATCCGTCATCGTCCAAGTTGCCGACGATGTATTCCGCGATTTGTCGCTGTTTGTCAGTCATGTCCATCTCACCAAGCTGTGCTTGCCATAGCTCTTGAAGGGATTGTGCATAGACGTTTTGTCGTTCATGGCGCGATTCGTCGGGAGCGTTCAGGCGCATGATTTCCCTGTCGATTTCAAATTCAGTAGGGTAGTCGTCAAGGTCGTCGTCCCGATAATAGTCCTCGCGGAATATTTCGTCTTCGGGAGCTTGGTCGGAGAGTTCCATAGGGTCGCCATTCTCATCAAATTCCGAATCGTTGACAACAGGGATTTCCGTCTCGGGTTGGCGTGCATCGTCGTCCGTGTAGGCCTCCAAAGCGGGGTTTTCGTCCACCTCTTTCCATATCTCTTGTTCCAGCGAAGTGTAAGGCAGCTCAACCAGCTGCATGAGCCGGATGGTCTGTTGCGTTGCGATCTGTCGTTGGGCGAGTTTTTGTTCTTGTCTCTGCGATTGAGCCATATTAACGATGCTATGGTGAGAATGTCTCTATGATTCCTGAATGTCAGCTTTTGATCCGATTCGCCACTATTTCAGCGATATCCTTGATCTCCACGTTGGTGCCTCCGTGCTGGAAGGCACGTTTGCACATGGGACAGGCGGTCACTACCATATCGGGGTCGGGAGAGGTGAGGTTTTTCAGGGCTGTGTTGCGGATGGTGGTTTGTTGGTCAAGGGTGATAACGGTGTTGCCGAGGTTTATGCCGCAGCAAAGGCTGTTCTCGCGGTTGTTTTCGGTCTCGAGCAGCGTTGCGACGGTTTGCAGCACATGGCGTGGCTCGTCGTAGATATGGCATCCCCGTCCTAATTCACACGGGTCGTGGTAGGTGACTTTCAGGTCGCACTTGTCGACCTGGAGTTTGCCGCATCGGATGAGTTGGTCGATGTATTCGGTGTGGTGATAGACGGGAATGTGCAGCTGGTATTCGTTTTTGAAGGCATTGTAGCAAATGGGACAGGAGGTGATAAGTGCGGTGGCGCCGGAGTTGTGAATGAGTTCGGTGTTCTTACGGCGCAGCTCGGCGGCCTGCTTGTTGAAGCCTTGTTGGGCCAGCGGGCGTCCGCAGCAGATGGTGCGTTCTTTGTCCATGTACCAAAATTTCTGTCCAGCAGCCTGGAAGATTTTTTCCATGGAGGCACCCACGGCGGGTGTGAGTTGCGACATGCATCCACCGAAGTAGGCCACGCGCCCGATGGAGTTGAAAGCCTTGACCTTGTGGAGATATTTGTAGTTGCCGTCAGTGTCGAGCTCGCCTTTGTCACGCGAGATGCGGCGGATGGACATCAGGTCGATGTCCACGGGACAGTCTTCCGCGCATTGGCTGCAAAGAAGACAGTTCTTGCCTGCTTCCACTATGTCTTTGTGGTGCTCCAGATTGCGGAGATTACGCAACAGGTATACGGATTGCACATCCATGATGCCAAGATCTTTGTAAAGCGGGCAGCGGTCGATGCATATACCGCAGCGCGAGCAGGCACTGAGCTCGAACTTGGTGTAGCCGGTCATTTTGACGCGTTCTTTCACGCCTAACTTGCGGAAATAGATAAGGAATATTTCCGTGAAGATGTGCATGTAGCGGGAGAAAGGCAGCAATATGAAGAAGAGACACAGTGCGATGGAGTACAATGTCCAGCTGGGAAGCTCGAGAACTTGCGCCACGGCAGGACTGAAGAGGTTGCCGATGGTTTGTGTGAGGAATCCGCCGTTATGGTAGAGGCATGCAGAGAGGGATTCGCTCAGCAGACGCAGGGGGAAGATGCTCCAGAGGGCTATGCGAATGGTGTTGTCCATCACGGTGTGCTTGGTGGCACGACGCATGCCAAGGATACGGGAGTGGATCTTCTTGACAAGAGCCAAGGTGATGCCGGAGAGCACATACAGCAGCAATGCGTCCATGATGTGGGTGAAAACCAAGGCGGATTGCGTTGTGGGCGGTGCTTGGTGAAAATAGCGATAGAAGATGGCAACCCAGAAGTGGAAATGTTTGGGCGTGCCCAGTCGGCTCTCGATGGCGCCGACCACGATGAGCAGGAACCAGCCGAAGGCGATGCTGCGGTGCATGTAACCCAAGCGCCAGTTCTTTTTGGTGATGCGAAGGTGGAGCAGGCATTCCTTGAACATCTCCCAAATGGCCGGCAGCAATTTGCCTGAAAAGATGTTCTTCCAGATGACAGTGCGTTGGAAACGGTCGAACTGCCGCACCCATCGGACGTACTTGTAGATGCAGAGAATGAGCAGGAGGTAGGCTCCTAACACAAACGGCAGTACAAAAGGATGAAAATTCTCCATTAGGCTAAGATTTCAGTGGTGTTTGACAGTATCTGACGCATGTTGATGATAAGGGAGCGGAGGTTTACGCCTCTGGGACACACGAGGGTGCATTTGCCGCAGAGCATGCACTTTTGCAACTCTTCCTCCAGTTTGTCGTATTGGCCGCGGCGGAAGTGGTTGTGGGCCTTGCGAATGTTAAAATCCGTGAATTGGCGGGCGGAACACGATGCCGTACATCCGCCGCAACCGATGCAGAGCTTGTAGGAGGGGACGGTGGCGATGAGTTGTTCCGCCTTGCGCATGTCGGTTTTAGAAAGATATACTGTTCGTGCTTTCTTGAGGGAAAATCCAAAATCTGCCATATCGTATTATTGTTTTCAGAGTCTGAATGTTGGATTGAATTGATTTGTTGTTGAATGCCTCTCGTAAAGGCTTATTCTTCGCCGATCACCTGTTTGCGCAGTTCCATGCCGCCGGTGACTTCAAAGATCTTGCGCACCTCAGCCATGTCCTCATGCGGGATGTCGCGCAGTGCGCCCGCTCCCTGTCCGTGATAGTTGGCGCCTAATTTTGGTGCGACTTCCTTGATGTTCTTGGTGTACCATTCCCAGACGGGTCCCTGTTCCACATGTTTGGCGGGGATGACCTTGTCAGGGTGCACGCAGTATCCTATTTCGAGGATGTTGCCTTCAATCTCGCGCATCAGTTGCATCTGTTGCCTTCCCATTTCACTGTCCTTGAAATAGCCGAATTGTTGCGATAGTTTGCGCAGTATGTTGATGATCTCGCCGGGCGCGTTGCCGCGGGGGCAGCGTGGCTTGCACGACATGCACTGGCCGCAATACCAGATGGTGTCGGTGCGGAGCAGCTTCTCGATGGAGGCCTCGTCGCCGCGTTGCACGGTGTCGCAGATGCGCCGCGGGTCGTAGTCGTAGAACTCTGCAGCTGGGCAGACTGCCGTGCACATGCCGCAGTTCATGCAGGCTTTCAGGGCCTCTTGGTAACGGACGTCCTGTTTGATGAGATTTACAAGATTACCCATTGTTCTTGAATTTTACTCGGTTAAATTTCATGAGCTGGAAGAAAAACTTGGGTAGCGGCTTGCTACGGTCGAGTTTCATGAGGTTGAGTGAGATGTTGAGCTTGTCAATGATGGGAACCTTGTGTGTTTCAACCATCTCGATAAGGGTGCCGTCGGGATCCTCGATGTAGGTGAAATGACCGGCGGCCTTGCCCATGTCAAATTGCGACTGGTCGGCGCAACTGTCCACGGTGAACGGAAATCCGAGTTCGTTGCATTTTTTTTCTAATTCACGCATGTTGACCACATCGAAACATATCTGGATGAAGCCCGGGTCGCCCCAGTAGCGTCCTTCGAAGATCTTGCGCGGGGTGCGGTCGAGGGCTTGCACCAATTCGATGGTGCCGGTGCCGTACAGGGGGGCGAAAGGACCTTTGTGGGGCGTGGAGCGTCCCAACAGCACACGGCGGTAATGTCCCTCGCCGCCGCGTAATGTGCGCCAGTCGCTGAATGTGCCGTTCTTGTCATACAATACCTTGTCGTAGCCGAAGATGTCGCGATAGACTGTCAAGGAACGGTCAATGTCGGTGACGCCGACCATCGCGCCAACGATGCCGCCCGAGAGGTTTTTCTCGTCGATGAAGATGTCGTTGTCCTCCACCACTTGAAAACAGTTGCCGGCGGGATCGTGGATGTAGAAGGTGGGCAGACCCCTCGGATCCATGAAGATGGGGGTGATGTCGCGATATTTTTGCGTCAGCTCCTCATGATAGGCTGCGATGTTGTGGCTCTTGATCTTGGCGATGAAGACGCCAAGATCGCCAATCTGGATGTCGAAAGCGACGGGCTGTGGCTTGCGCTCCGAATACTGCCAAATCTCAAAACCGCCGCCGCCTTGCAAGTTGGCGGCGATGGCGGCATGGCGGCGCTGCGGTTGGTTGCCAGTGTACGGCAACATCAACTCTGCCACCGTGTCGTCCTCCAAAATGCGGACGTTCATCTGGAACATGTCGGCATACCATTTCCACGATTCCATCATGTTTTCCGTGCCTATGCCGACCTGCTGAATTCCTACAATATTATAATTATACATTATACTAAAATTTTGAGCGGCAAAGATAATAAATTTGTATCTTTGCCGCCTCAAAAAAATTAAGACAATGAAATATATTAAACTGTGCGCTATCTTGTTCACATTTACGGCAATAGTTGGATCTGTCGTTGCTCAAACACCCTCCACGGTGCATGTGACTTTGCAAAACAACAAGTTTAAACATGTCGATTTGATTAATTCATACGGCAATAATCGGAATGTCTTTGCCTCTTCCGATATCGTCGATGATCAGTTTTCGATGAAATTGAATCTCGATAACGATATCTATCGTTTCGATTTCGGTGATGAGAACTATTTCCTCGTGGTTGTGAAACCTGGCGAAAATCTGCAATTAACCCTGGATGCCAATGACTTGCATTCTATTCCGTCTGTCAGTGGCTCCCCCTCCATGGATTTTGTGAAAGAAGCCACAAGTTTCACATCCCGCAAGAAAACAGTGCTCGACAGCCTCAACAATGCGCTGCAAGCCGACCCCAGACAGAAATATTGGAGTAATCTGACCCAGAACTTCAATATGTATTCCCAAACCAACAATGATGTCGACAATTATATTTTATCTTCCTATCATTCAGCTGATTCCTTGCTGAAATTGTGCAGAGCTATGGCTCCGTCCAATAAGGTGAAAGGCTCCGAGATGGATCTTTTCATCTCTTCTGCCAATAAGTTGCTCAAGAATCTTGACAACAACTACCGTCCGTTTGCAAATTACTTGGAAAATGTGGGCAACTATTATGACTTTTCCTCTGGCCGCCAACCCGACAATGCGGATTTTTATGGAAAATTGGACAATTACATCAAGGACGTGAATGATCGCCACCAACTGGCCCTGACTTCCGTTGGTTCGTATATGGGAGAAGTGCGCCAACTTGTCGCAGATCGCGACAGTTTGGTTTTTAACGACCTGATGGGGCAAAAAAAGATTGCGAATGCCTGGGCGGAACGCGTTATTGCGCTTGCCAATACGCATATCGCGCCGAATGCGTCCAAATCGACCGAGTATGAACAGCAAATGTCTGGTTCCAAAGCTGCTGCTACTCGCTTGGTGAACGAAGCTCAGCAAATTCTCCGGGAAGTCGTCAATGGCTATCAAGTCAAATACAACGAGGTGGACGACTATTTGAACGGACGGCTCATCGATCTCATCAAACAACACAAGGATGACATTGCCGTGCTTATGTTTGTGGACATGTTCCCGCGCGAGCAGAACGCGGCCCTGCATGAAGAGGTTGTGCGCGCCCTGCATGTCACCAACCCCGAACATCCCATCGTGAAGGAACGCTGGAACATCCTCAACTCCCCTGCAGGCAAGACCTCCATAGGTGCCCTCGCTCCCGATCTGGCATTTCCGGATCCCGATGGTAATATTCGCAAACTCTCCGACCTGCGCGGCAAGGTTGTCCTGATCGACTTCTGGGCCTCCTGGTGCGGTCCCTGCCGCCGCGAAAGCCCCAATGTGCGCAATGTCTATGCCAAGTATCATGACAAGGGCTTTGAAGTGTTCAGCGTTTCTCTCGACCGCGACGCCAACAACTGGAAGAAGGCTATCAAAGACGACCAACTGGTTTGGCCCAACCATGTCAGCGACTTGAAATACTGGTCTTCCGAGGCTGCAGCCATCTATGGCGTGCGCTCCATTCCCAGCATGTTCCTTCTGGATCGCGATGGGCGCATTGTGGCCAAGGATCTGCGTGGCGCTGCTCTGGAAAAGGCCGTCAAGCAGTTGCTTGAAAAATAGCAGGATAGGGGTTGTTATATTTTATATATCTTTGCATCCTTGTTCTGATTTTATCGGAATTTATCATAAATATTTATCAATCAATAATTTAAAATCAATTTAATTTATGGAAAATCTTGTGAAGTATGTATGGATCGTGTTTTGCGCATCCATCGTGGCATTGGGATTTGCCTTTTTCTTCTATCGCAGAATGCTGAAGGAGGACGAGGGTACTCCGACAATGCGTGAAATCGCCTCGCATGTCCGTAAGGGCGCTATGGCTTATCTGAAACAGCAGTACAAGGTGGTGGGCATCGTCTTCATCGTCCTCGCCGTGCTGTTTTTCATCATGTCGTTGTTCGATTTGCAGAACGGATGGGTGTGGTTCGCCTTCCTGACCGGTGGTTTCTTCTCCGGTTTGGCCGGTTTCCTCGGCATGAAGACCGCCACCTACGCTTCCGCACGTACCGCTAACGGTGCCCGTCAGACCCTCAACAAAGGTCTGCAGGTCGCTTTCCGCAGCGGTGCCGTCATGGGCTTGACCGTCGTCGGCTTAGCGCTCCTCGACGTTTCCGTGTGGTTCCTCATCCTCAACTATTTCATCCCCGAAACCAACCATCTGGTGATTATCACCACCACGATGCTGACCTTCGGTATGGGTGCCTCCACACAGGCTCTGTTCGCCCGTGTGGGTGGTGGTATCTACACCAAAGCCGCTGACGTGGGCGCCGACTTGGTTGGTAAGACCGAGTTCAACATTCCCGAGGACGACCCGCGCAACCCCGCCACCATCGCTGACAATGTGGGTGACAATGTGGGTGATGTCGCTGGTATGGGCGCTGACCTGTACGAATCCTACGCCGGTTCCATCCTTTCCACGATGGCTCTCGGCGCTGCTGCTTTCGCCACACTTGGTGCTGAGTTGCAGATGCGTTCCATTCTTGCTCCTATGATGATTGCCGCAGTGGGCGTTGTGCTCTCTGTCATTGGTATTTTCATGGTCCGTACGAAAGAAGATGCCAGCATGTCCGAGTTGTTGAAGGCCTTGAGCCGTGGTACCAACACCGCTGCTGTCCTCATTGCAGTGGCTACTTTCGGCATTATGTATGTGTTGTTCAAAGATGCTACCGAAATCGTGTGGTGGCAGGTCTCCCTCTCTGTAGTTGTGGGTCTGCTCGCCGGCGTGATTATCGGCAAATCAACGGAATACTACACCTCCCAATCTTACAAGCCGACCCAAAAGGTGGCCGAGTCCTCACAAACGGGTCCTGCTACGGTCATCATCTCCGGTATCGGTTTGGGTATGATTTCCACCGTGATTCCGGTGCTCACCATTGGTGTCGCCATTATCCTCGCTTTCCTGTGCGCCAACGGCTTCAACATTGAGTTCACCGCTGTGAATCTCTCCAAAGGCCTGTATGGCATCGGTATCGCCGCTGTGGGTATGCTCTCCACGTTAGGCATCACTCTCGCTACGGACGCTTACGGTCCTATCGCCGACAACGCCGGCGGTAATGCCGAGATGAGCGGTTTGGATCCGGAGGTCCGCAAGCGCACTGACGCTCTCGACGCACTGGGCAACACGACGGCTGCTACCGGTAAGGGCTTTGCCATCGGTTCTGCCGCTCTGACTGCCCTCGCCCTGCTCGCTTCCTATGTGGAAGAGATCAAGATGGCGCTCATCCGTATCGCTGAAAACGCCAGCAACGGTTTCGCCACGGTAGCTGACGGTATTGAAAAGACTGCTGAGGAATTGGCAAGTGCCAACCTCATTGACTTTATGAGCTGGTACAATGTCTCTCTGATGAACCCGAAGGTGCTTGTGGGTGTCTTCATCGGTTCCATGATGGCCTTCCTGTTCTGCGGTCTCACGATGAATGCCGTGGGTCGCGCTGCACAAAAGATGGTGGAAGAGGTTCGTCGTCAGTTCCGCGAGATCAAGGGCATCCTCACGGGTGAGGGTACGCCTGACTATGCCCGTTGCGTGGCCATCTCCACCAAGGGCGCCCAACGCGAAATGTTGCTGCCGTCCATCCTCGCCATTCTGGCTCCCATCCTCACGGGTGTGATCCTCGGCGTGGCTGGCGTGCTCGGCCTGTTAGTCGGCGGTCTCGGCGCAGGTTTCGTGCTGGCTATTTTCATGGCCAACGCTGGTGGTGCTTGGGACAATGCCAAGAAGTATGTCGAGGAAGGCAACTTCGGTGGCAAGGGCTCCGACAACCACAAGGCTACTGTTGTGGGTGACACCGTGGGCGATCCTTTCAAGGACACCTCCGGCCCCTCCCTGAACATCCTAATCAAGCTGATGAGCATGGTGAGCATTGTGATGGCTGGTCTGACAGTTGCCATTCACCTTCTGTAATCCATTTGTAGAGTTGCGGCATGCCGCAACTCTACAATAAAACCCAAAAAGCGGGTGCTGATGAATATCGGCACCCGCTTTCTTTATGGGGAAAAGTTTTTATTGTGAGCAATTAGTAAGCTGACCGAGCGTTCAGCTGCAGGCGCCAGTGGTTGCCTTCAGGGTCGTCGTATTCGTAAATCAGTTCGCGCTTGGTGAGCTTCTTGATTTCCGCCTGATAGAAATAGTGGTAGCCCAACAGGGTGAATTCCATTTCTAAGTACTTGTTGTGGTCGCGCAGGATCCAGTGCCCCGCCGTTGATTCTCGAATCTGGTTGTTGAACGTGGTCATGACGCTGAGATTGCAGTCGGCGTAGATATAATAAAATGTGGTGGGTTTGTTGGCAAAATAGTCGGTTTCCGTGATCTCCTTGCCGTTGAGGAAGGTGTGGGTCACTTGCCAGGAGTTGACGATGCGGTACTCGGGTTCGTTGATGTTGCCGCCGCGCGCCCCGCCCTCCTCGTAGCAGGAGGTAGCGGCCATGGCGGTCAGCCCGAAGAAAAGGGCTATGATGAGGTTGCGTTTCATAGTCATGATGATATTAGAGGTTCGTTATTTGCCAGCGGTGAGTTCCTGGAACAGTGTGCGCATACCGGAGGTGGCCACGTCCTTGATGAAGTGGACATGGCGGCTGATGGGCTGCACGTCTTTTGGGTCGATGACATAAATGGGCGTGTTGGTGGGGGCGTAGTAGAGCAGTCCGGCAGCGGGGTAGACATTGAGGGAAGTGCCGATGATGATGAGGATGTCGGCTTGTTCTACGGCCTTGACGGCTTCGTCCATCATGGGGACCGCCTCGCCGAACCAGACGATGAAGGGGCGCATTCTGGCCCCGTCAGGGGTGCGCTCGTCATGGCCAACGGCACGGTAGCCGATGTCCTGCACGTGGCGTTTGCCGTTCTCACTGCACACCTTGGTGGCCTCGCCGTGGAGGTGGATGATATGGTGGGAACCGCCCCGTTCGTGGAGGTTGTCAATGTTCTGTGTCACCACGGTGACATCATAGTATTGTTCGAGGGCGGCCACAAGCTTGTGCGCCTCGTTGGGCTGCGCTTTTTCCAACTGGGCACGGCGTTCGTTGTAGAAGTCGGTCATCAAGTCAGGGTTGCGGTACCAGCCGTCAATGCTGGCCACGTCCTCAACGTTATAGTTTTCCCAAAGTCCGTCGCTGTCGCGGAAGGTGCTGATGCCACTTTCGGCACTGATGCCGGCGCCTGAAAGGACGACAAGTTTTTTCTTCATATTATTCTTATTTATTATTGTTGAGACGCATGTTGAGACGCACGGCCGTGCGTCTCTCCTTAATTATCTCCGAAGCACATGCCCACGCCTTTGGCGGCCTGGACGAGGTAGTCTTTGTCGGGGCGCACGAGGTGCGGTTCGCGGAGCGCCTCTTCGATGGGCACGTAGGAGATGTCGGCATTGCGATAGACGACGAGGTTGCCGTACTTGCGTTCCTTGAGCAGTTCGAAAGCCTTGACACCGAACTGGGTGGCGAGGATGCGGTCGTAGGCCACGGGTGTGCCGCCGCGTTGGAGGTGTCCGAGTACGGTGACGCGGATGTCGTGTTCCACACCGCAGTCGATGAGCTCTTGTTTGAGCACGTCGCCCACGCCGCCGAGTTTGATGTGGCGGTCGCCGGCTGCTGTGGGGGCGCTGCCGGTCACCTTGCCGTCAGCCTTCTTGGCGCCCTCGGCAATGACGATGTTGCAAAAGCCCATGCCGTTCTTGTAGCGGGTTTCAATCTTGCGGGCGATGACTTTGGGGTCGTACGGGATTTCGGGGATGACGCAGACCTCGGCGCCACCGGCGATGGCGGTGTGTAGCGCGATCCAGCCGGCGTCGCGGCCCATGACCTCCATGATGAAGACACGGTTGTGGCTTTCGGCGGTTGTTACTAACTTGTCGAAGGCCTCCGTGGCAATCTGCACGGCCGTCTGGAAACCGAACGTGAAGTCGGTGGAGGATAGGTCGTTGTCAATGGTTTTGGGCACGCCCACGACGTTGAATCCTAAGTTGATGAGCTGCATGGAGATGCGCTGGGACCCGTCGCCGCCGATGTTGACGATGGCCTCGATGCCGAGTTGCTCCATGCGTTCTTTCATCAACTGTGAGCGGTCTTCCATGACCCACGAGCCGTCGGGCTGGCGCACGGGAAAGTGGAAAGGACCGCCCTTGTTGGTGGTTTTGATGATGGTGCCGCCGCGCACGTGCAGGCCGGATACCGTCTCTTCGGTAAGTTCCACAATCTCGATTTCGTCCTTGAGGATGCCGTTGAAGGACTCGATGCAGCCGTAGATCTTCCACTCTTCGTTGTCGAGGTGGGCGCGTTTGACAAGGCCGCGTATCACGGCATTCAGCCCGGGGCAGTCGCCTCCGCCTGTCGCTATCAGTATTTTATGGGTCATAGTCGTTTTGTTTTCTTTGAGATTGCAAAAGTACTAAAAAATGCGAATGCAAAGACAAGATTGTTTTGCATTATACAAGAAGTGTCAGTTGCATATATCAACCAGTTATATAAATTTACCATATAGTTTTCTTAAAATTTCGCAATTTGATCTGATCGGGTTTTTTATATCTTTTGCCAGATCGACCTATTTGTTCAGAACACTCGCAGAATGCACCTGATATATCCACAGAAATACCAGAATAATATAGATAATAATTATCAACTCTGCTAAAAACTGTGTCGTCAAAATTTGGTTGTGAGTGCATCCAATACAAAACATCTGAAAGATTATGCTTTGGTTTACAACAATTCAATCCCTTGAAAAAAAACAGAGATTCTTGTTGGGCAATCATTATAATTGATACTTTTTCATACGTTAAAGGTGCATAAATGTGATACACATGACCGTCTATGATTTCCAAGGTGTCATTGACACCGATTAATTGGTTGGTTGTGTCTGATAAATCATTGGCCAGGAAAATCCCGTTGGGGTAAAACTTATATACTCCATACATTTTTAATGTGTTGTAAAACTCTTTTGTGATTACATCAGCACAGCCGTTGATTCCTTTCATTCTGATTGTTTCAAATGTGATCTTCGCAATTAGATTTTGAGCATGTCCCCCAAAAATAAGCACTACTAAAACGGCAATAGTTACACCCTTTTTCATCTGTTTTTATATATTTCATGATATACTTTTCGTTCAATACGCTCTGCAGCACGTTCAACATCCCTGACATTGTCGGAATAACCAGCAGAACGTTCCTTTATCGCACGAATATCTGATTTGTTAGTGTTATGTTCAGCCTCATGTGCAAACGTGCCTACCATAGTGTTTTCAAGATTGTTGCTTTGATATGGAGTTTTTGTCTTGTGTTGATCCGCCATACCTTCAAATAGAGTAATTGTAGCTTCTTTATACTCACCTTTTTGTATTGCTGGTGTTCCCTCGAAATATCCATTGTCCCTATCTCCAACCCAATCCAACTTGTTGCCTTGGGAATCGTGCGCCTGATGGTATCCTATCCGACTTCCATCTCTTTCACCTTGAATGATTTGAAAGTGAATTTTACACCGGTTGTTTGCCAACTTCATAAACTGTTTTGCCGCTGTCTTACTCCCAGAGTTGTTTATCATGGAAGCCATCCTTTTCAGATCTTCAGATGCATTGTCTCCGATGTGTATTTGACCATTTTTGTCTTGTTTTACGTTAACTTTTTTACCATCAGTGCCCACAAATTCCTCACCGTTCGGATCCACCAGCTTCACCGGGTTATCCGCGCAGTACACATACGGGCTCAGAGACGGATATTTATCACTCATCGGGTCGACGCTCAACCAGATGCTCAAATCGCTGCTGTAATATCGTGCGCCAAACCGACGAATGAGCGAATGCAAAGACAAACTTGTTTGGCCTTTGCTGAGCGAAGAGGAGGAATCCGAGCGCAGCGAGGTAACTGTTAGACCGGTTTCGGAGTCCTTTTCTTTTGCGGAGAAGGTGAAAGACGAGTGAGCAGTGATCAGTGAAGAGTGAACAGTATGGGAGTGAGTGACGGAGTATGTCACAGGAAACCCATTCCCGTCAGGGGATGCATATCTGTAGCCCACGGCGTTCCCGCGAGAGGCATAAATCCCCGTGAGGGGATTCATTTGACAATATGGTCGGCAATGGTTCATTGATGAGAATATATCTATATGCTTATTATCTAATCTTAATTATTTTTTCCCTGGGTTTTTTATATTTGTGTTGTTTGTCAATCAACGTATTCTTGCATCCACATTCACACGACGGCACACTGCCCATGGGGCATGTCGGTATGGCGTTGTAATATGACAGACAATTTCTTACACGATACATCAGAGTCTCATTCATACTGAAATCTTGCAAGGACAACCAATGTTCTATGTCTGAAATCCTGTGGATAGGCTTACAGCAATTAAGACCGGAAAAAAAATACAACATTTCATTTATTGGAACCATTACAATAGATACTTTCTCAGACAAACTAGGTGTTACAATATAGTAAATATGATTGTCCACAATCGATAATGTGTCAGATTCTTCGGTTAAAACATTGGTGGTATCTGTCAAATCAAACATAAAGAATCTCCAAGGAAGATGGCAGATGTTATAATAGAGGTGGTAATGTTTAAGTGTTCGATAATATTCTTTGTATATTGCTTTATAATAGGGATTATCCTTTTGAGAGAAGGTAATCCCGGCTTTTTCGGATTGTGCGTAACAAACATTGCATAGCACAAACAACATCATTATCAGAAGTGTCCTTGGCCTCATCTGTTTTTAAATATTTCATGATAAACTCTTCTCTCAACACGTTCCGCGGCACGTTCAACATTTCTGACATTGTCGGTAAAACCAGCGGAACGATTTTTTATTGCCCTAATATCAGATTTGTTTAGATTATGTTCGGCTTCGTGAGCGAATACTCCGACCATTGCATTATCTGTTGAAAGATTTGAATCAAAAGGAGTGCTTTTCTTATATCCATTATCTCCATCAATTATACCTTCAAATAGAGTAATTGTAGC
>DBYW01000037.1:0-305 GCA_002311645.1 Bacteroidales bacterium UBA1176 | reverse complement strand
TGTCCCTATCTCCAACCCAATCCAACGGATTGCCTTGTTCATCATGAGCTTGATGATACCCTATTCGACGACCATCCCCTTTCCCTCTATCGATTTGGAAATGGATCTTGCATTCATTTCTTGACAATTTCATGAATTGTTTAGCAGCTGTCTTGCTGCCTGAGGAATTGATCATAGAGGCCATTCGTTTTAGATCTTCTGACGCATTGTCTCCTACGGAAATTTTACCGTTCTTATCTTGGCTTACATCAACATTTTCTCCGTCAACACCAACAAATGCTTCCCCATTCGGGTCCACCAGCTTC
>DBYW01000005.1 GCA_002311645.1 Bacteroidales bacterium UBA1176 | reverse complement strand
CAACTGAGCTATATCGGCACTGCATTGTCAAAGAACTTGCTTCGTTTTGAGGCTGCAAAAATAGTTTTTTTTTGATTCCAAGCCATGGTTTTGCCATAATTTTTTTTATTTTTTATCAAATTACTGATATTCAGTATGATAAAATTTCTTTTTTAGGATAAATGCGCTGTTTTTCTGAGGTGGTCGGGGGGTGGGGGATTCCCTTTTGGAGTCTGTTTTGGAGGAAAAATGATTTTATTGGGAAAAAACGTGCGCGTCGGGAAGACCTGAGTCCGGGGTCGGGAACATCATTTTTGGGAGAAGAGTGCGTCGGTTTTATTTTTTTTGTATTTTTGCCGCCCATTTTAAAATGAAATACTATGTCAGAAATTTTAGAAAAAGTACAGTCAATCATTGCGGACAGACTCAGTTATGATGCCGCTGAAGTGACGCCGGAAAAGAGTTTTGCCAACGATCTTGGAGCAGACTCCCTGGATCAAGTTGAGCTGATCATGGAATTCGAGAACGTCTTTGGCGTGAAGATTCCGGACGAGGACGCTGAAAAGATCCAGACTGTCGGTGACGCTGTCACTTACATTGAGGAACACTTGAAAGAGAAAGAGGCATAATGCCTTCTACATCTCCCCGCCTATCCCATATATTATAATATCCCCCTCGTAGGATAAATGGACCTCAAACGAGTAGTTGTTACCGGTTTGGGTGCTCTTACGCCAATAGGCCTGACAGTTGAGGACTATTGGAATGCACTGTTGAAAGGCGTTTCAGGTGCAGGCCCCATCACCCGTTTCGATGCGGAGAATTTCAGGACTCGGTTCGCTTGCGAGCTGAAGGATTTCGACGTGTTGAACTACCTGCCACGCAAAGAGGCGCAGCGGATGGATCCCTGCGCCCAATATGCTATTGTCGCAACCCTCGAAGCCTTGCAGGATTCAGGCCTGGACCTGGAGGCGGTCGACAAGGATCGCGTGGGCGTCATCATGGGCACGGGCGTGGGCGGTTTTACTTCCATGATGGAGACAGCAAATGTCTTCGTCGAAAATGGGCGAATCCCCAGATTCAGTCCTTATCTTCTGCTGAAAGTGCTGGCCGACATGGTGACGGGATACATCTCGTTGCGCTTCGGATTCCGTGGCCCCAACTACGTGACCACGTCGGCCTGCGCTTCCGCAGGCAATGCCATCGGCGATGCCTTGCACATGCTGCAACTCGGCAAGGCCGATGTCATTGTGACGGGTGGCTCCGAAGCCGCTGTCGTGGAAGGCGCCGTGGGCGGCTTCAACTCCATGCGCGCCCTCTCGACACGCAACGACGACCCCTTGCATGCCTCGCGTCCGTTTGATACTGGACGTGACGGCTTTGTCATCGGAGAAGGCGCAGGTGTGCTGGTCTTGGAAACCCTCGACCATGCCGTGGCCCGCAATGCCCATATATACTGCGAATTGTGCGGTGTGGGCATGTCGGCGGACGCATACAATGCCACCGCCCCGGACCCGCATGGCTCCGGCGCGGTCATGTCCATGCGCTTGGCACTGCAGGACGCTCAGATGTCGCCCGACGAAATCGACTATGTGAACATGCACGGCACCTCCACTCCGTTGGGTGACCTTGCCGAATGCTTCGCCGTCCGCGAGGTCTTTGGCGAACATGTGCCCCAGATGGTGCTCAACTCCACCAAGTCCATGATCGGGCACCTGATGGGCGCCGGTCCCGCCGTGGAGAGCATCGCCATCCTGATGTCCATGCGCGATGGCCTGGTTCACCCCACCATTAACCTCGAAAACCTCGACCCCCAAATCCCGCAGGATTGGAATTTCGCGGCCCACGGCCCCGTGCATCGCGAAATCAACGCCGCCATCTCCAACTCCTTTGGCTTCGGCGGACACAATGTGACCCTTTTGTACAAAAAGTTCCACCAATAGAATATGGACCATACGGACAGGGAAATCAAGCGATACTTCCGAAACATATTCGGTTTCCGTGTCCGGAATGTGGACCCTTTCAAAATAGCCCTCACCCATAGCTCTGCTTCTGCCAATGATGCGGTTGCAGGCCGTTTAAACAATGAACGGCTTGAATATCTCGGCGACGCCATCCTCGGCGCCATCATCGCTGATTTTCTATACCATAAATACCCGCTTGAGTCGGAAGGCGTGCTCACACGCATGCGATCCAAACTCGTCAACCGCAATCGCCTTAACAGCCTGGCACGGAAAATCGGCCTGCCGGAAATGATGCGCATGGATAACCACATCTCCTCCAATACACCCAACGGGAACGCCTTCGAGGCCGTGGTCGGCGCCATCTACATGGACCAAGGTTTCAAGAAAACATACGACATCATACTTCGCAACATCTTCTTGGCGCACCTCGACATGGATATTGTCTATCAGGAGGACGACGACTACAAAAGCCGGCTCTTCATCTGGGCGCAACACAACCACCATAAGGTTTCGTTTGAGGTCCATTCTTCCGACAACCGTAAGTCCCCCCACTATAAGGCTGTCCTGTCACTGGACGGCAAGGAATTGGCGCAGGGCCTCGGCAGCTCCGTGAAACAGGCAGAGCAGGCCGCAGCAGAGAAGGCGCTGGCACTTATAGAAGACAAGGGGAAATAAATAGGTGCAGCTCCTATTAATATTTTTTTGATTTTTTTTAAGAGGTGATGATTCTCGTCTCTTTTTTTGTATCTTTGCGCTCGCTAAAAATGCAAGAAAAAAATCTCTATTAATAAATTAAAACAAGTAGTATATGAAAAAACTTTTATCCATTATTGCTCTTGGAATGCTGTCTGTGACGATGTTGTTCGCACAGTCGGATCAATTCGTGCCCACTGCTCCGTCTAACAAAAAAGTTGTCTTGGAAGAATACACGGGCATAAACTGCACATGGTGTCCGGACGGGCACAAGAGAGCCAATCAAATTGTGGCCCAGCATCCGGGCGAGGTGTTCCTGATCAACGTCCATGCCGGCTCGTATGCCGCCAACACGTATACCACCCAGTTCGGCAACGCATTGGCAAATCAGACCGGTTTGGATGGCTATCCGTCCGGTACGGTCAACCGTCATGTCTTTTCCGGCAGCAACACTGCATTGGGCAGGGGCGACTGGGCTTCAGCCGCGAACCAGATCCTCGGCTCGTCCTCTCCGGTCAATATTGCGGCACAGGGCACGCTGGATTGGTCCACCCGCACACTGACCCTTACGGTCCAACTGTACTATACCGCCAATGAGGCCAATTCCACCAACATGCTCAATGTGGCCATCACTCAAGACAATGTCTTGGGCAGCCAAGTCGGCATGAGCCTGAATCCTGACCAGGTTGTGGGTACCCAATACCGTCACATGCACATGTTGCGCCACCTGATCACTGGACAGTGGGGTGAGGAAATCACCACCACGACCCAAGGCTCCTTCGTGGAAAAGACTTATAACTACACTATTCCGGCAAACCTTGGCAGCCCGAATGCCATTCCCGCTTATCTGGAAGACCTTCACTTCATCGCTTTTGTTGCCCAGGGCCATCAGGAAATCCTCACAGGCTGCGAGGCTCAAATCACCAACATCAACATGCCGGCCCTCTATCCCCGTCTTAACGGTTTGACCAATACGACGCCCTTGGACTGCTCCGAAAATGCAAGTGTCAGCGCCCTGGTGATCAATTCCGGTTCTGAAAGCATTAACTCCTTGACTTTTGAGTATATCGTTGCTAACGGAACTCCCCAAACCTATAATTGGACGGGCAGTATCTCCTCCATGCAGTCTTCAAATATTGACTTGCCCGCTTTCCCGGTCAGCACGAACGTGAACCAGCAGGTGAAAGTCCGTATCACGGCTGTCAACGGACAGGCTTACGATGGCGCGCAACTCAACACGACACTTAAGAAAGTGTTGGCACAAGGCGGCGGAGCCATGACAATCAAGATCAAGACTGATAACTATGCGGAAGAGACCTCCTATAAGATTTACGGTCCGAACGGCAATGTCGTCCAATCGGGCAACACATTCTCGAACAGCCAAGTGCATGAGATCCCGTTCACGCCTTCCGAATTGGGCTGCTATCGTATACAGTTGCTCGACTCATACGGTGACGGCATCTCCAGCGGCTATCTGCGTGTCTATGGCGCAGACGGTACCCTTCTGCTCAACATCACGGGCAGCAGCTTTACCAGTGAAGCCAATGCTATGCTCTCTGTGACCATGGTCGGCATCGACGAGGTGGAATCTGAGAGTGTTGTCGTCTATCCCAACCCCGCCTCCGACAGGGTCAGAATCGCAGGCAGTGACGACATTCAGATGGTTGAGATTTACAACCTCCAGGGCCAAAAGGTCTCTTCGACAGCTGGTAACGTGCATGAGATTTCGGTCAATGGCCTTTCCAATGGATTGTACATTTTCCGTATCACTACGGACAAGGGTGTCAGTTCTGTCAGAGTGGCGGTTAACTAAAGTATCATCGACAAGAAACAAAAGGCGTCAGGTAAGCTGTTGACTTGACGCCTTTTCTCTTTTTTATACTATGGATTTTTGCAACTTTAGTGTTCTTGACTATACGTGGCATGTCATCATCAATCCCAATGCTCTCGAAGGCAAGTGCATGAAACATTGGGCGAAGATGGCGGCACGGTTGGAAGCGGAGCGTGTGCGATATGAGATGCATCCAACGGCCGCGCGGGGTGACGCCAGCGTGATCGCCAAACAACTCTGCGATGCTGGCATACGGCACTTGTTGGTGGTTGGCGGAGACGGCTCTATCAATGAGGTCGTGGACGGCATCATGCGCTCCAATGCCGACATTCATGACGTTTGCTTGGCTGTGTTTCCTCTGGGACGAGGCAACGACTGGGCCCGTACCCATCAGTATCCCACACGATTGAATGATTGTGTGGATGTCTTCCTCAAAGGCAAATTCATGCGTCATGATGTGGGCAATGTGCAGACCCTGTGCGACGGGATCCCCGTGGCAGATCGTTTTTTTATCAACATTGCAGGCTTTGGCTTCGATGCGGAAGTGATTTATGACACCCAACAAAGCAAGCCGCATTTTCTTGGAATCTCCGTCTATATCGTGAGTCTGTTCCGCTGTCTTTTCGGCTATAAAAGTTTGCCTGTGAAAATTACGGCTCCAGGATTTTCATTTCAAGACAAGACGTTTCTCGCTGTTGCGGCTAATTGTCAGTACAATGGCGGCGGTATGCGCCAAGCTCCCGATGCGAAGCCTGATGATGGCTTGTTGGATGTTGTGGTGATCCCTCAACTGAGCTATCTGCGCTTGTTCTGGCTGTTGTTGTCCGTTTTTTCGGGCAAACACATCAAGAAGTCCAAAGGCCTCATCAAAACATGTCGTGCAGAAAGCGTCGATATCACTTGCGACACCCTGTGCCGTGGTGAGGTGGAGGGCGAAATGCTGGTGAGCGGAAACTACCATGTTACCATTCAACCGAGTGTTTTTTGGATGCTGACGAACCAATCTGCATAAAAAGGAACAGGATTATCCCTTTGAATCTTGTAATATCTTCTCTGCGTTTTTCTGCGAGTCTGTGGGCTTTTTTTCTCAGAACTCGCAGATTTTCGCAGATTATCACACCTTTTTTTGCAAGACTAAAAGGAATAATTCTGAAATGGAGTGAGTGTGTCCGCACCCGCGAACTACCACAGTAGTGTCACGGTTCCCGTTTTCTCGAAAAGAGTGCCGTCGGGACGCGTGTAGTTCAACTTGTAAATATACACGCCGGTGTGGCAAAGTTTGCCCTTCGCACGGCCGTCCCATCCGATGTTGGGGTCACGCGACAGAAATATAAGTTCCCCTGTGCGGGTGTAAATGCGCAGGTAATATTGGTCTCCGGACACAAACGTGTTGGCGGGAAGGAAAACGTTGTTGTATGCTTCTAACGGCGTAAAGGCGTTGGGAATGTACGTGTTGGGCATCTGCTGCAATGTGACGTGGTTCGACATGCTGAGGTCGTTGAACCCGTATTCGTCGGGCTCGGGCTGTGCTGTCACAAAGTAGGTGAACTTCGAACCGCTCTCGAATAATTCTGACACATCGTCATGGAACGTGTTGATGGACGATGGCGATAAAAATACAGGTAATTCGTTGAAAACAGGATCGAACTCGGTGCTTCTTGAAATGGTGTAGTGCTGTACATCGTTGGGACTGTCGCCGTAGTTGACCCATTGCAGGACATTCTCTTGCGCAGTGGTGGCTTCGCCTTGCAGCAGGATGTTGTGCTCCACGTTGGAGAAGCCGCCCTCCGTGTTGCAGGAATTGAGCACGCAAGTGCGATAATAGTAGGTGTGCCGGTTGAAATCGGCACTCGCGTCGGTGAACGTGTATTCGCTTTCTGTATGATACGGCAGGGTGAGCAGGGTGGTGAAGTCCGAGGCATTGTCGCTGCGTTGCAGGTAAATCTCGCTGAATGGCAGTGTGTCACCACTGGTGTGAACGACAATCTCGATATGATGGTTGTTGACGACCGAGACGGAACGGATGTGCGTCATGTCAGCGGAAATCGTCGATTCCAGTGCGAAATTCTTGCGGTTGCTGGAGGCTGAAATCGTATGGTCGGTGTTGTGTACACGGACGAATGCCCTGTAATTGGTGTTGAGCTGCAAGTCCGTAAGTGTGTAACTGTTGCCCGTGAGGGTTGCGACACTCTGGTAGTTGGCTCCGTTGTCGGTGCTGAGGAAAATCTCGTACTCGCCAATGCCACCTTGCAAATGCGAATAGCTGCTCCAACTGAGGGTCACCGTCTTGTTGCAGGCATCAATCTGGTCTGTGCGTAGATTGATGCTGCACTGCTCGTCGATGGTCATGGAAGAGCTGTTGAAACAAGAGTCGAGCACGGCAAGGCGGTAGCAGCGTTGGCTGCCGTCAGGGTCGATCCAATAGGTGGTGTTGAAAATGGTGTCGATGGACACCCACCCGTTGTTGCCTTCGTAATAGGTGATGAAACCGTACATGGCAGGGTCGGGAGCATGGAATCCAAGTCCCACCCGGTTCTGCTCGTCCACCGTGACGCTGTCCAATACAGGCGGGTTGGGTTGGGCCCGATCCACGACAAATGCCGATCCGATGGAGGTCGAAAAGGGGCAGGTGCTGAACAGGGAGTCGCCGATCTGATAGCGGTTGGAAATGCTGACGCGATAGTAGACGTTGTTGTAACAGACATCTGCGACATCGGTGTAGGTGGTGACAGAGTTGGGTACGGATGCGAAGGGGAGCTGCGGGAATTCGTTTTCGTAATAGTGGCGCTTGAAAATCTGGAACGAATCGCCCCATGTGCTGCCCAACGTTCCAGACGAAGGGGATTCCCAATCGAGGGTCACCTGGGAGCTGTCGGCGCTGACCGTGACGGTCAAGTTCGGCATTTGCAGGGTGTTGGATTGCCATGAGCCACCGGCCGAGTCACGCGCAATGATGTAGCAGGAGTAAATTGCAGCTGGTGTGACCAGAATGTCGCGACCGCTGTAGTTGCAGAGGGTATAGGGTGAACTGGCTGTGTATGATTCACAGAAAGCTCCGTTGATGTAAAAGTCGTAGGAGACGAACTGGTTGCAATCGACAGAGTTGCTCCATGTGACATGCAGGTGCGTGGCATCGTTGAGTTGGAGACACTGCAGCGTGGGCGGCTCAAAGCCGTGTGCCGCTTGAGCCACCGCGACCATTAGCAAAACCATACATAAAACTTTTCGCATAATCCTTCGATTATAAAGTGTTTCCAACGATGATTTGGGTGAATTTATTGTGCTCAAAGAATTTTTTTGATAATCTTTGAATCTGTTCTGCGGTAATATCGTTAACGTGTCGGAGCATGGTCTGGAATTCTTTTTCGTCGAGTCCGCGGGCGTGCCAATGTGCTATTTTCCTCATGTAAGATACCGAGTTCTCCACATCGCGAAGAAGGCTCCCTTCGATATGCCGTCGTACGAGGCTGAGTTCCTCTTCGCCGACGGGTTCCTGGCAGAGTAGTGCCATCTCCTCGAAGCAGGCGTCGACGGCTGCGGGGGTGTCTTGAGCATTCACGTCGCTGCTGATGGAGAAGAGCGACTGGTTTCCAAAGAAGGTGAGGTCGGCGTATGCGCCGTAGGTATAGCCCTCTTTTTCGCGCAGCCGTTGCATAAGGCGGGAACCGAAATATCCTCCGGTGAGCGTGGACAGGATGGTCAGGTCACGGCGGCTGGGGTCTGCGAAACCGACGGCAGGGCGGCAGAGCATGATGGAGGATTGCACGCTGTCGGGCCGCTCTTCCTGAATGAGGGGCTTGCTCTCCTTGAAAAGGGCGAGGTCATGAATGCGAGGCGCGGGCGTGCCGTGAGGTGTTTGACCGAACAGTTCGTCGATGCAGCGTTCCAAGGTGCTGTCGAAATTGCCCGTGGCATAGATGCGCATGTTCTCTGCGCAGAATGTGGTGCGGTGGCACGTCTCCATCTGCATGATGGTCACTGCCCGCATGGTCTCAGGGGTCGAAAACCGCCCCGCAGCCAAGGCGTCTCCGAAAAGTGCGTGCAACGCTAATTGCGAACAACGCACGTCCATCTTTTGGGAAGAGTATTCCAAATCCTTGATTTTTCGTTCTTTGTATATCTCAAGGTTTTCTTCTCGATAGGTGGGAGACGAAATAAACTCGAAGATGGCCGGCAGGATGTGCGGCACAGTCTTTTTGGGTATAGTTATCTTGAGCTGGATTCTGTCGAGGGTGACCGAAACGCTGTAGGTGGCACCGTGAAAGTCGAGCAGTCCGTCCATCTCGGCGGCTGTATGCCGGGGAGAGCTTTCCTTGAGCAGGAAATAGGCAAAGCGTAGAGCGTGCTTGACAGTCTCGTGCAACGACCCTACCGAGAGTTCAATGTTCAGATGGATGAGGTCGAGGGTGGGGTTGTCGATGATGAAAACGGGAATCCCGTTGGACAGATCGTGGCGTCGGGGAGGGACAAGGCTTATATTTGTGACAGGATGCCGTTCGGGAGCAATGCTTCTGTCTAAGTGTGTTGTCATGTTCTTTTACCGGATGAGCATTACTTGACCGCGCCGGTTCAGCAACTTGCCGTCAGGGTCGGTGTATTTGATGATGTAGGTGTAGATTTCACCGGCGAGTTCCTTTCCCTGCGAGGTGCCGTCCCAGCCGGTCTCGAGATCACGTGTGTGAAAAACCATCTCCCCTCGGCGGTTGTAGATGGCCATTTCGTAGGTTCTCGGCTCAAAATTGGCCGTGATGTATAATTTGTCGTTCAATCCGTCATGGTTTGGAGTGAAGGCGTTGGGCACAAAGAAGTCAAACTGTGATTCGGTAGTGGGTTCCTCAGGCTCGACTTCCAGGCTCTTCTGTTCGTCCATGGTGGTCTCGGGAGTTGACAGGGTGGGGGTGTTGTCAGTGCTCTCCGTCTGTTCGGCAGAAGGTGCAGGTTTTAAGTCCACAACAGCGGGAAGAGTGATATTCTGGCTCTGCTGCAACTCGCTTGGGGATTTGGATTTTGAGTTTTGTGTTTCTGCATCCACAGGTACATTGGCAGTGCGGGGCGATTCGGCTTCGCCAAAGATGCGTGTGACGGGTGAGGGAACATCGGGGGTTGCGGTGGCGGACGGTGTGAGAGTCTTTGCTGTCGGGGCCGGGGTCGCGACGGGTGCGGGTGCGGCTTGCGGGACGGGAGTGGGGACTTCCGGTGCAGGTGTCTCGGCATGGCGCATGCCCAAAGTTAGCGCAGTGACGAGGGCGGCGGTGACCACGACGGCGGGGATGCCGTAACCGCAGATTCGGCGTATCCGCCGCCCGCGATTGTAGCGCACCAACGCGGGGTCTTGGGAAATGGTTTCCCATCCGGACTCGTCCACCGGTTGAGTGTATTTCTCGAATAGGTCTTTCAGCTTCATGTCTTTGTCGTTATGATCGTGTCGTTGTTTCAAGATTCAGTTTATAAATATCTTACAATTCGAACTCCTCATGGTTGAGGAATCCCCGAATGCGCTCCCGCAGGCGGCTCTTGGCACGGAAAACCAATGTCCGCACGTTGGTGCTGCTCTCCTCCAAAATATCTTCCATCTCTTTTTGCGAGTACCCGTCGATATAGAACAAGTTGAACGCCATACGTTGTCGGTCTGGCAGTTCGTTGATGAACGTCACCAGTTGCTCCATGGAGAGTACTTCCGGCATAGGAGACGAAAGGCCGGGACTGGGGTAATCCTCATCTTCTACCGCTTGTGTTTTGTGCCGGGAACGTTTGCGGCAGTAGTCCAATGCTTTGTTCACCGTGATCTGGTATAACCATCCGCCGAGCGAGGTGATGTTCGTGTAGTCTTTGAAGTGGGTGAGAATGAAGACAAAGGTGTCATGGAACAGATCTTCGGTCTCGTCCGCATTAGGGGCATAGCGTCGGCAGATGCCTTTGACCATCGGACCATATTCAAGGTACAACTGCTTCTGGCACGCGCTGTTGCCCCGGATACATCCATCTATCAGCTTTTGTTCTTCTTTTGTCACCATACTGTCGCAGACAAGTACAAGACGTTTTTCAGAGAAAAATGTTGCAGTCTATGATAATTTTTTTTTATTTTGCCGAAAATTCATCTTCCATGAATCGGCTGCAAAAATCGTATTTTTTACGAAACGATGTACTTTCCATTGCCCGCGATTTGTTGGGAAAATATCTTTTTACCATAAAGGATGGGCAGCTGGCAGGAGGGATCATTACGGAAGTGGAGGCCTACAGGGGGGTTGACGACCGTGCCTCGCACGCATTTGGCGGTCGTCGGACGCAACGTAACGAGATGATGTACCACGAGGGCGGGGTGGTCTACATGTTCCTCTGCTATGGCATGCACTCGATGCTCAATTTCGTCACCAATGTGGAAGGTGTTCCCGACGCCGTCTTGGTACGTGGCATTTTGCCCACGCATGGCGAGGAATTGATGTTGCAGCGCACGGGGAAAAAGCACATGACCCCGGCCCTGACTGACGGTCCGGGAAAACTCTGCAAGGCTCTTGGACTGACACGAGCCGACAATGGCGTGCCTTTGGACGGTCATACGATCTGGTTGGAGGATCGCGGATGTGCGATCCCTGACGGTCTTGTGAGAATCACTCCGCGCATCGGTGTGGACTATGCCGGCGAGGATGCACTCCGCCTCTATCGGTTCTGTATCAAACGTGATTGGCTGTTAGCTAATAGCTATTAGCTGTTGGCGATTGGCTGTTAGCTATTAGATTTAGATATTAGATGTTTGCTGTTGGCCAACGGCTGACGGCCAAGGGCTAACGGCTAACCGCAATCTTCTTCGGAAACATCAGTGAGATGACAATGCTCAGGGAGAGGATGCCTAAGATGACGCATAGGGAAGCGACGGTGCCGATGTGGAGGTGGATGATGGGCAGCAGCATCTTGACACCAATGAAAGTGAGCAGGATGGCAAGGCCGATTTTCAGGAACCAGAACTTGTCGAGCACGCTCTCCATCATGAAGAACAGGGAACGCAAACCCATAATGGCGAAGATGTTGGAGAAGAAGACGATGTAGGGGTCGCTGGTGACGGAGAAGACGGCGGGCACCGAGTCGAAGGCGAAGACGATGTCGGAGAGCTCGATGATGACCAGCACGATGAACAAGGGGGTGCAGAGCCAGCGGCCGTCCACCTTGGTGAAGAAGTTGTGGCCGTCGAAATAGGGGACGCTGAGTTTGCGTTTGGTGAGGAACTTCACCACAAAGTGGTTCTCGATGTCGATGCGCTCCTCCTTGTTCCGTTCGAGGAACATCTTGACGCCGGAGTAGATGAGGATGCCGCCGAAAATGAAGAGTATCCAATGGAATTTCTGGATGAGCGCGGCGGCGGCGAAGATGAAGAGGAACCTGAGCACAATGGCGCCCAGAATGCCGTAAAAGAGCACGCGGTGGTAGTATTTCTTCTCCACACCGAAGGACATCAGGATCATGATCATCACGAAGATGTTGTCGATGGAGAGGGTCTCCTCCATCGCGTAGCCGGTGATGTATTCGAGGGCGAGGTTTTTCTTGTAGGCTTTCAGGTTCTCCTCAAAAGGGGCGTCGGGGCTGACTGCCAGGTCCTCATGGTATTTCTGGGTGATTTCCGTAAGCGACTGGTTGTCGTGGATATTGTGGATGAGGTTGCCCTCGAGTCGGATGAAGACGAAAAAGGCGAGGGCGAGGGCCACCCATACACCGGTCCACATTGCCGACTCCTTGAAGGTCACCTCTTTGTCCTTCTTATGGAAGACACCGAGGTCCATAGCGAGGAGGAAGATGATGAGTGCCAGAAAGCACAGGAAGAAAATGGTCTCACTCATAGTCGAAAATTTTGGAGGCGCAAAAATAGAAAAAAAATGGCATCCACGGGGGATGCCATTGTATATAAATAATTAATGATATCAATTAGATGGTATGGTAGGGCGTCAGGATGCCTTTGCCGATCTCCACAGCCTCCTCGTTCTTAGGGATGAGGTGGTGGTGACGTTCCGGCAGGGACTTTTCAAGGCCCTTGTGAAGCATTTCGGGGGTGACAAGGGGTTTAACCTTGAGGAAACCGCCGAGGACAATCATGTTGAACAGTTTGGCGATGCCCAGTTCGTTGGCCTTGTCGGCAGCAGCCACCTGATAGATGTTGATATCTTTGCGGGTTGGGTGATGGGTGATGCCGTTGGGGTCGTAGATGAGGAGACCGCCAGGTTTGACGGCGCTTTCGAACTTGTCCATCGACTGTTGGTTGAGGATGATGGCGGTGTCGAATTGGTTGAGGTAGGGGGAGCAGATGCGCTCGTCGCTGAGGATAACGGTGACGTTAGAGGTGCCGCCGCGCATTTCAGGGCCGTAGGAGGGCAACCAGCTCACTTCTTTATCTTGCATAATGCCGGCGTAAGCCAGGATCTTACCCATTGAGAGCACACCTTGACCGCCGAAGCCTGCTATGATTATTTCTTCTGTCATTTCTTTGTGATTTTAATTGATTATTTTTTTCTCAATGAATAGATCGTCTCATTCGGTTGGTCGAAGGTGGCGACGCGTTCGATGAATTTGGGGTCGAACTTGCCGTCGACTTTCATGTCGCCGAGCGGGAAGTATTTGAGGGTGTTCTCTTCCATCCATTTGTTGGCTTGAACGGGGGTCATTTTCCAGCCTGAGTTGCAGTTGGAGGTCACTTCGACGAAGGAAACGCCCTTGTTGAGTTTCTGGTTTTCGAAGGCCATGCGGATGGCTTTCTTGCACTTGCGGGCGAGAGCCGGGGTGTAGACAGCCTGGCGGGTCACATAGTAGGTGCCGGGCAGTTGGGCCAAGGCCTCGGTGATGCGCATGGTGTGTCCCATGATCTTGGGGTCACGGCCGTAGGGGGAGGTGACGGTCTCCATACCCTCGAGGGTGGTGGGGGCCATCTGGCCNNCCGCCGGTCATGCCGTAGATGCCGTTGTTGATGAAGATCATGGTGATGTTCTCACCGCGGTTGCAGGCGTGCATCACTTCGGCGCAGCCGATGGAGGCCAGGTCACCGTCGCCTTGGTAGGAGAACACGAAGGTTTCCGGACGCAGGCGCTTGATGGCGGAGGCGCAGGCGGGAGCACGTCCGTGGGCGGCTTCCACGAAGTCAACATCGAAATAGTTGTAGGCCAAGACGGAGCAGCCGACCGGGGAGATGCCGATGACATTGTCTTGAATGCCCATCTCTTCAATCACCTCGGCGATGATTCTGTGAACGACACCGTGACCGCAGCCTGGGCAGTAGTGCATGGTTGCATCCGTGAGGACCGGAGTGCGTTTGTACACCAAATTTTCGGGTTTGATTATATCTTCTCTTGTCATAATTTCAAGTGCTTAAATTATTTAACTATTTTTTTCAAGGCTTCTACGATTTCGACCGGGGTCGGGATCACGCCGCCGTAGCGTCCGAAGTGCTCAACGGGCACGTTGCAGCCCACTGCTAACTTCACGTCTTCGATCATCTGGCCGGCGTTCATCTCGACGCTGAGGATCTTCTTCATGCGTCCGCCGATTTCAGCCACGGCTTTCGTCGGGAACGGCCACAGAGTGATAGGACGCACCAAGCCGACCTTGATGCCTTCGGCACGGGCTAACTCGACAGCCTTCATGCAGATACGGGCTGCGGAGCCGTAAGCCACGAACAGGTATTCGGCGTCGTCGCACTGGATGGCCTCGTGACGGGCGTCTTCCTCCTCGCATTTGCGGTATTTGGCCTGGATGCGGTCGTTGATGGCCTCCTGCTTCAGAGCCTCGAGCTCAAGAGAGGTCACGATGCGGTGCTTGCCGGTGGAACGGTGTCCGGTGGCAGCCCACGGGCAGGTCTTCTCAATGTATTCGTCCGTCCAGCGGGGCTTGTAGTCGTCCACCATGACCTTTTCCATCACCTGGCCGATGACGCCGTCGGAAAGGATGGCGACGGGGTTGCGGTATTTAAAGGCAAGATCGAAACCGAGTTCCACGAAGTCGTACATCTCCTGTACAGATGCAGGGGCGAGGGTGATGAGGCGATAGTCGCCGTGGCCGCCGCCCTTGGTGGTCTGGAAGTAGTCGGACTGGGAGGGTTGGATGGTGCCGAGGCCTGGGCCGCCGCGCACCACATTGACGCACAATGCGGGAAGCTCGGCGCCGGCGATGTAGGAAAGCCCTTCCTGCATCAACGAGAAACCGGGAGAGGAGGACGAGGTCATTACGCGCTTGCCGCAAGCGGCGCCCGCATAGACCATGTTGATGGATGCTAATTCACTTTCAGCCTGCAGCACAACCATGCCGGTTGTCAGATATGGTCTTTCCGCCATCAGGTGCTCGAGGACCTCGCTCTGCGGCGTGATCGGATATCCGAAATAACCGTCGCAACCACAGCGGATAGCAGCCTCAGCAATGGCTTGATTACCCTTCATTAATTTTAATTCTTTTGCCATTTTTTACGAAGTTTAGTTGTTTAATTGTTTTTTTGATTCTGAATGAAAGCGGTTCGGGCTTATTCTTTCGCACGATAGACTTCGATGACGCCGTCTGGACAGATCACCGCGCAGCTGGCGCAGCCGATGCAGCCGTCCTCGTTCACCATCTCGAGGTAGTTGTAGCCTTTCGCGTTCACATGTTTGGAGAGGCCGATGCACTGGTTGGGGCATCCCGTGATGCAGACACCGCACCCCTTACACTTCTCCGTGTCAATGATTAAAGCTCCTTTAAATGCCATAATTCTGTTAATTTAAAAATGTTATTAATTGGGTTGTTAGTTGTTGTTTGTGTACTTTTTACGAGGTGGCAAATGTACGATTTTTTTTCGTTCCCAACACTAAAAAAAATTGGAATTATCCCTTTAAATCTTGAAATATCTTCTCTGCGTTTTTTTGCGAGTTCTGCGGGCGTTTTATTTTCCCGCAGACCACGCAGATTTCCACAGATTATCACACTATTTTTTTCGCAAGACTAAAAGGGATAAATCCGATATTATTTTGTATTTTTGCCACTCGTTTAGATTGTACCACTAAATCCCATACCAAATGAAAAAACTGACTACCATGATTGTCGCCTTTGGCTGCATTGCCATGTTGATGCCGGCCTGCAAGAGCAAGACCGCAGAACCCAAAGAGGAAGCCCCCAAAAGCGAACTCCAACTCAAGGTTGAAGAGTACGCGACCTTCGACCTCACGACGGACATCTCCAAACTGAGTGCCAACGACAAGGAACTTATTCCCATTTTCTTCGAGATCGGACAGATTATGGACGACCTGTTCTGGAAACAGACTTTCGGAAACAAAAAGAAAATGACCGGCCTTAAGGATCCTTGGATGCGTGAGTTCGCCCTCCTCAATTACGGCCCTTGGGACCGCCTTGACGACGACAAGCCCTTCGTGCCCGACTATAAGGAGAAACCCCTCACGGCACGCTACTATCCGCAAGACCTGACCCTGGAGGAGTTTAACGCATATGACGACCCCAACAAGAGTTCCCACTATACTGTTCTCACCCGCGACGAGGACGGCACCCTCAAGACGGTCTGGTACCATGAATATTACCAGGCGGAGATCTCCAAGGTGTGCGACCTCCTTGACAAGGCCATCGACATCTGCGAGAATGCTTCCATGAAGAAATATCTCACCGAACGCAAGAAAGCCCTCCTCACCGATGACTATTTCCAAAGCGACCTCGCCTGGATGGACATGAAGGATTCCAAACTCGACTTTGTCTTCGGACCTATCGAGAACTACGACGACAAACTGAATTCCGTGAAGACTTCATACGAGGCTTTCGTGCTGGTGAAGGACGAGGAGGAGAGCGGCAAACTCTCCAAGTTCGTGGCCATGTTGCCGCAACTCCAGAAAGAGCTGCCGTGCGACCCGAAATACAAAAACTACGTTCCGGGCACCTCTTCCGACATGAATGTCTATGATGTCATCTTCTATGGCGGCGATTGCAACGCCGGTGGCAAGACCATCGCCATCAACCTGCCTAATGACGACAAGGTGCAGGCACTGAAGGGTTCCCGCCGCTTCCAGCTGCGCAATGCCATGCGCGCCAAGTTCGACATGATCATGAAGCCCATCGGCGAAATCGTCATTGAACCTTCACAACAGAACCATATCAACTTCGACGCCTTCTTCTGGAATGTCACCTTCCACGAAGTGGGACATGGCCTGGGTGTCAAGCAGACCATCAACGGCAAAGGCTCCGTGGATGCCGCCATGCGCACCGAGAACTCCAACTGGGAAGAGGCCAAGGCCGACATCATCGGCTTGCACCTCGTGCTCAGCCTTATCGAAAAGGGTGAAATCGACAACATCACAGTCGAAGATGCCATCACCACTTATATTGTCGGCCTGCTGCGTTCCGTGCGTTTCGGCGCAGGTGATGCCCACGGTGTCGCCAACATGATGTGCTACAATTTCTTCGAGGATGCCGGCGCTTTCACCCGCAACGGGAACGACACCTACCATATTAATTACGACAAGGCACAAAAGGCTGTTAATGACTGGATCGCCACCATCCTCAAGACCCAGGCCGAAGGCAATTTTGAGTATGCTTCCCAATTCAGCAGCGAGCACGGCACCATTCCGCCAACGCTCCAGAAGGATCTCGACCGCATCAACAAGGCCGGTATCCCGCGTGACATCCGCTTCAACCAAGGCCTCAAGGTGTTAGGCCTTTAAGAGAGTTGATAATTAATAATTAAGAGTGGAGAGTTGAATTGGATTCGCTTTCCACTCTTAACTTTTCATCCAACCACCAATATCCAATAACCAACATCCAATAACCACCGTGTATCTCTCGCGCATCAAGCTTACCAATTTTAAAAGCTACGAGGAAGCCGAGTTTTCGTTCGACGAGAACGTGAACGGCATTGTCGGGAAGAACGGCAGCGGCAAGACCAACCTGCTGGATGCTATCTACTACCTGTCGTTCTGCAAGAGCTATTTCTCCGCACAGGACATTTTCTCGGTGCGTTTCGACACAGACTTCTTTGCCCTTCACGGTGAGTTTCATGACGCGGACACCCAGAACAACACGCAGGTGAGCTGCACGTATAAGAACGGCCACAAGTCGATGCGGGCCAACAAGAAGGAGTACCAACGCCTCAGCACCCACATCGGGCTGTTCCCGGTGGTGATGGTATCGCCCTACGACAGCGACATCATCAACGAGGGCAGCGAAGTGCGCCGCAAGTTCTTCGATATGATCATCGCCCAGTTCGACAAGGAGTACTTGCAGCAGCTGATTTCCTATCGCAAGTTGTTGCAGCAGCGCAATGCCCTCCTCAAGCAGTTTCTGGACAACCGCCGTTCCGATCCCGAGTTGTTGCAGATTCTCGACGAGCAGATGATGCCCCTCGGGAACTTTATCTTTGAGCGCCGCAAAGAGTTTATTGAAGGTGTTCAGCCCATTTTCCAGCAGCATTATGCCCGTCTGGCGAGCAATGCCGAGCAGGTGACGATAGAATACCAGTCCGGGTTGCAGGAAACCCCCTACGCGGAAGGCCTTCGCCAGAATGCCGTGGCCGATGCTAAAAGCGGCTTCACCAACTTCGGTGTGCACAAGGACGACTTCGCCTTCTTTATCAACGGCCAGCCTGTGAAGCGCTTCGGCTCGCAAGGACAGCAGAAATCATTCTCCTTGGCCCTGCGGCTTGCCCAGTTCGACTACTCCTACCAGCGTAAGCAGGTCAAGCCTATCCTTCTCTTGGACGATATTTTCGACAAACTCGACAAAACCAGAATCTCCGCCCTCCTACAGATGGTGGGGCAAGACCATTTCGGGCAGGTTTTCCTGACCGACACCGATGAGACCCGCGTGAGCCAGATCCTGACGGAACGCGGCATCCCGCACAAGATAATTAGAAGTTAGGGAATAGGGGCTACGGGTTGGAGGATTTGCATTTTGGGCATACTCCCTTGACTGTGAGATTTGCAGATACGGGTTGATAACCTTCGGGTAGTTGCACGGGAGGTATGGGAATCTCTTCCAAACAAAATGTCTGTCCGCATCGTTCGCATTGGAAATGAACGTGCAAGTCATCGTCGTGGTCATCGTCGTGGCTGCGGCACAACTCATAGCGTGTCCCGTTGCCGTCGGCGATGGCATGGACAAGGTGCTGTTCGTGAAACAGTGTCAGCGTGCGGAAAATCCCGGACTTGTCAATGGTGAAAATCTTCTCCTCGAGCTCGGAGAGCGAGAGGGGACATGCGGCTTCGGAGAGAGCTTTGGCCACCAGGATGCGGTTGGCCGTTGGCTTGATGCCGTGACGCTCCATCAGGTCGATGCACTCGCTTTGCGTCAGGGTCATGATATCTGTATGCAAAATTAGGGCATGGACACGCATGGTCGTGCGTGTCCACGCTCTATGTTTTTTATTTTTTCACAACTTTCATCACCGCGTTGCCACGGTCGGTGGAAACGTGCAGGAAGTAGGTTCCAGGATGAAGCTGGGTGAGGTCGATGTCAGAAGTCATGTCGTTGATGCTGAGCTTGCAGACCAGCTGTCCGTTGATATCATACACCATCACGTTGTTCAGGGTGAAACGTTCGCTGTTGAGCGTTACCTTGTCCGCGGTGGGGTTGGGGTAGATGCTGATGGTTTCCAAAAGCTCGCGGTCGCAGATGCCGCTGTTTGTGGCGGAAACCACGTGACTGCTGCACATGCCATCCTTCATGGCGATGGCCTTGACGGTGAAGATGCCGGAGTATGAGAGGATGTCGTTGTAGACGTCGGAGTTCTCGTCGGGCGTGGTGCCGTCGAAGGTGTAGTGGATGGTGGCACCGGGGGTGGCGCATGTGATGGTGATGGAGGACATGTCGTTGGTGAGCGGTTGGATCTCGATGACAGGGTCGGCAACGGTATCCATCGTCACGGTATGCAACGTGATGTCGTTGTTGTCACGCGGGGCGATTTGGTAGGTGCCGTTGTATTGGAGCACGAAGCCCGTCACGTCGGCGATGCTGCCGGCAGGGATGGTCATGTCCACGGTCTTGTGCGTGTTGCGCACGACCATGGTCTCACCGTTCTGCTCGATGTCGAGGTTCGTGGCATTGGCCGTGTTGAACTGGCCGCCAGTGGGGAAGGTGACACCTGTGAGAGTGACCAGCTTGGACTCGTATTGATAGTAGAAGGCTGCGATGTCTTCAACGCTGGCGGCAACGGGCGAGACAGTTCCGGTGTTCTGCGTGGAGGCGGCCCAGTCGTGGGTGGGCACCAGTTCCACCAAACCGTTGTAAAGCGTGTAGGTGCCGAAGATGCCGCCGCTGATGACGTCACCCTCTGCATAGTTGCCGGTGATGACACCTTGGTTGTCGTACACTAACAGTCCTGCGGAGTTGTCCTGTACATAGATATTACTGCCACTCTTGAAGACGAAGGTCACGTCGCTGGCGATCTTGTAAACTGTGCTGTTGGTGGTGCTGTTGGCAGCCTTGAAGGTGGCGATGTCGGCAACGGTGACAGGGAACTCGTAAGTGGCGGTGGCTACCATGCTGGGGACATCGCCCGACTTGAAGGCCTTGGCCTTGATGGTGACATTACTGTCGATGGTGAAGGATGCCGTGTAGAGCGTGGAGTTTTGTGTCGGGGTAGTGCCGTCGGTGGTGTAGTAGATGCTGGCGTCAGGAGTGGCGCAAGTGATGGTGACCGTTTGCGAAGTGGTATAGACAAATCCGCTGGCAGGGGTGATCTCGGGCGTGGCCACGTTGTTGTGAACGATGCCGGGGATGCCGAAGACAGTCACGCTGTCAATATAGACCCTGGATGTGCTCGTGGGAGCGGGGGTGGGCAGGGAAACGGTGAAACGCAAGCGTACGAAGGCGGCATTCTCGCCGGAGTCGCTGACTGTGTATGAGTAGGTCTGTGCCGCTGTGGTCAGTGTGATGATCTGCTCGTTGATGAATGTGTTGCCACCATCGTTGGAATAGGAGACGGCCACGTTGAGACCGTTTGTGCTCTTGGCTGAGAAGGTGACCCGGGTGACGTCGTTGAGGTCGAAGTTGGTGTAGGTGTAACCAATATGGCCACCGTGTGAGGCGTTGGTATAGTAGCGCATCTGCATGGACTGGTCGCCGCAGATGGCATTGATGGTGCTCGGGTTGCCGTGGATGGTGCCCCATTGCTGGCCGGTCGGGCCGGAGAAGGCCACGATGTCGTTGTCGTAAACGCTGCCGCCGACAAACTGTTGCGTGGAATCGAAACCGGTGTGGTAGATGACAGTGTCGTTATACACAGGAGCGGGCGGTTCGGGCACGGTGATGGTGTAGGTGGCCGTGGCTACAGGACTGTTGTCCCAGCCGCTCTTGACGGCGATGGCGTTGACGGTGTGGGTGCCCGGCGTGTTCAGAACAATCGGTGCCGTGTACAAGGCGTCGGCTGCCGTGGGTGTGCTGCCGTCGGTGGTGTAGTGGATGTCCGCACCGTTGGTGCAGGTCATCGTAACTGTGACCATGGTGTCAATGGTGCCCGTTGCAGGCGTGATAACCGGAGCAGGCAGCGTGGCCGTGGCGGTCAAGGAGACCTGCGCAGTGAGCGTGTCGCTGGTGAAGGTGACCGTGCCCGTGGCGGGCTCGGTGCCGTCAAAGGTCACGGTGATTTGTGCGGAGCTGTTGCTGGCGGGAATGGAGGTCGCGGAAAGGGTGAAGTGCGTGTCGTCGCATGTCACCGCGATGGGGCTCGTGAGGAATGCGGAGGTGATGTTGATAGTGCCTGTCAGCGTATTGCTGTTGAAGGTCAGGGCGTTGGGCGTGACAGCGAGGGCGGCCTCGTGTGCAATGGCGTAGGTGGCGGTGACCATTTCGCTGGTCGTCCAGTTCGTCTTGAAGGCCTTGGCCTTGATCGTTGTGTTGGCGGTCAATGTGATCGGAGCCGCATAGAGCGTTGCAGTAGCGGTCGGTTCGCTGCCGTCCGTGGTGTAGCGGATTTGTGCGTCAGCGGTGGTGCAGGCCATCGTCACGACGACACTGTCGGCATAGGTGCCCGTACCCGGTGTCAAGGTCGGCGTTGCGACCGTCGGAATGGCAATGGTGATGCTTTGGGTGGCTACGTCGCTGTTGGCATAGTGGGCCTTCAAGGCTATGGCCTTGACCGTGCAGGTCGAGGTTACATCGAAAGGCGCTGTGTAGAGCGTGGAGGTGGCCGTCGGGGTGGAGCCGTCCGTGGTGTAGCGGATTTCGGCACCGGGTTCGGTCACAGCCAAGGTTACGTTTGCCGTGAAATAATAGGTGTCGGTGCCGGTGGCGTCACCCGTGACGGTAATGGTCGGGGTGGGCAGCACGGGAGCTGTGACGGTGAAGTCTGTGGTGGCGCTGACAGCAGGTGTCAGGGGCAGGGAGTCTAAACCCACCAAGGAAAATGTCGCGCTGAAGGAGCCGGCTGGCAGCGGGGAGAACGCCATGTTCTGGAAAAGTGCCCATGCCATCGCATTGAGGTAGCTGGGATTGGGCATGTTGATGGCAGTGAGGAGGTTGGACTCGATCTTGAGCAGGCCGTCCGTGCCGATGGTGAAGTTGTCGATATTGAGCGTCACTTCAAGCGTGTCGAGTGTGGAATAGTTGCTGCCGTCGGCAGGGGAGATGATGGTAAGGGCGGGTTGCGGTGTGGGAGGGGCGGCAGCCGCCAAGTCGGAGTTGCGGCGCGGATAGATTTGTACAGTGCCATCGTAGATGGCGGCAAAGCCCGTCACGTCCGTTACGGTTCCGGCAGCCAAAGTGGTGTCCAAGGTGAAACGGTTGTAGAGGTCGCAAGTGCTGCTGCCCTGTGTGATGGCGGTCGTGCTGCCGGAGAATCCCGTGGGGAATGTCACGCCTTGCAGGGTGATGAGCTGCGCGTCATATTGGTCGTAGTTGGCCAACAGCTCGGCCATGGTCACTACGATGGGTGCTACAGCCCCCGTGTTGGAGGTGGCAGCAGGTGTGTTCGCCGTCGGGGTCAGCTCGATTTGGCCGTGATAGACGGAACGCGTGCCCATAAGACCGCTGATCTGGTCGCCTTCCTGGTAAGTGGTCGTGATCTGCCCGTTGTACAGGAGCAAACCGCCCGTGGCGTCTTTCACGTAGGCGTAATAACTCTGTTTGAAGACGTAAGTGACATCATTGCTGAAATAGTATGGGGTGTTGTTATCCGTCAGAGCTTTGAAGGCGGCGATGTTGGCCACAGTGGCAGGGAAGGTGTAGGTTGCGCTGGCCTGGAAGCTGGTGTCAGTGCCGGAAACGGCGATGGCTTTCACGGTCGTGGTGGTGGAAATCGTCAGGGGAGTGGAGTACACCTGCCCGTTGGTGGCAGGGCTGGAATTGTCGGTGGTGTACAGGATGGTGGCACCGGTTGTAGCACAACTGATGGACACCGTTTGCGGGGTGGTGTAAAGGCCGGTGGGCACGGAAAATGTCGGCGTCGCCACAGTGAAGTTGCCCAGTTCCACATATTTGTATATTGAGACAAGGTTTACAACGCTGCTTGTACTCGCATAACAGCTAAAGAGGGTGTTGCCGCTGTTGAAGCGCATGTGGGTATGGTCCGTTTCCGTGGTCTGTGCCACAACAGTGGTCGCGCCGTTAGCATCGATGGTGATAAGGAAAGACCCTCTGGAGTCCAAGGTGGCCTTGGTGCGGAGATAGTTGTTGTTTCCCGTAGCGGCTGCGTAGAGGTATCCAGAACCGGTGTTGAAAGCGAAGGTGCCTGCGCTCACGCCAGCCTCCAACGTCAAAATCTGCACATTGCTGGTGATAACGGCGATGTCGCCCGACTTGGTGATGGCCGTGGCTGCTCTGTTGTTGCTATTCTGCGTGGTGCTCAAGGCATAGTCGTAGTCGGCAGCCACGATGATGACGCTGTCGCCCGCGCTCAGCGAACTGACACTCGTGACCTTCTGCCAACCTTTTTCTGCCTGGACTGTGCCCATGGCAAAAAACATTAAACAAAGGACAACTAATAGGCCCTTGATTTTTCCGTTGATGTGTAAACTGTTCATTTTCATATTGATGTGTTTTAATTGAATTAGCATTTAATTGTTTCTTTATCAGAAAGATGTGGAAAATAATCCGTGATATGGTTTACTCTTTCTCAAAAGAGCGCAAAAGTAACTTTTTTTTCGATATAAACAATAGCATGTGAATAAGTATCCGAAGAAATGTGACTGGTGAAAAGTGGATTGAGATAACCAAAAAAACACTATTTTTGCATTCGTTATAATAATGGTTGCATGTCTGCGAAAAACTCGTTTTTTTATTTTATTGCACTACTGCTGACGGCCTTGGCAGTTCTCCCCGGACAAGTGGCGGTCGGACAACCCGCCAAGTATTGGGTGCAGTTCAAGGACAAGGCCGACTCTCCCTATTCGGTGCTCCGTCCGGTGGAGTTCCTCTCCCCGCGTGCGTTGGAATTGCGCCAGCGTCATCACATTCCGGTCGATGAAATGGACATTCCGGTCAACGAATCCTACATACGGCAGGTGCTTGCTTTGGATTCTGGCATGCGTCTGCTCACCCGCTCCAAGTGGATGAACGGCATTACGGTGTATTCTGAGCAGGACAGCATTCTTGCCCGTATCTTGGAACTGCCTTGTGTGGCTTTCGCGGAGCAAACTGTCGCGATGAATTATCCCGAAACCTATCTCGATTCGGTATTTGTTTTCAAGCCTCAAGGCGATGTGGCACAGAGTGCTCCCTTGAAATGGGATTATGGCAAGGGCGATGACCAAATCCGTATGAATCACGCGCAGTGGCTCCATCGTCTGGGCTACCATGGCGAGGGTATGTTGATGATGGTGATGGATGCGGGCTTTTATCATGTCGACACCCTCCATTTTTTCCGTGATATCTTTGACGACAACCGTGTGCTGGGGGTGCGCAATTATGTGCAGATGGGCAGGTCTCCCTTCAGCACGGGTACGCATGGCACGAATGTGCTCTCTTGTATCGCCTCCTCTTCACCAGGCGAACTCATGGGTACGGCTCCGATGGCGATGTTTTACCTTTGTCAGACTGAAGATGGTCGTTCGGAGCACAAAGTGGAGGAGGATAATTGGGTGGCAGGCATAGAGTTTGCGGACAGCCTCGGTTGCCAGGTGCTCAACTCTTCCTTGGGCTACACGAAATTTGATGACACATTGCATGTTCGCACGCGCGATTCCCTCACCGGCAAGGTGAGCCGTGCATCCCGTGCCGCCACTATTGCCGCCTCAAAGGGAATGCTTGTCTGTAACAGTGCAGGCAACGAAGGGGGAGGGCGATGGAACTACATCGGCTGTCCGGCAGATGCCGAGGGCATCCTTTCCGTTGCAGCCGTGAATACGAAGGGCAAAAGGGCTATGTTCAGTTCAGTGGGCCCCACCGCCGACGGACGCATCAAGCCGGATGTGGCCGCCATTGGGTTCGGCTGCTATGTGGGTGGCATCAACGGTACCGTGAACCCCTCTGCCGGCACATCCTTCTCGTCCCCCATCATGGCGGGCATGGTCGCATGCCTGTGGCAGGCTTTCCCCGATAAATCCAACTACGAGATTATGGATGCCGTGCGCGCAAGCGGCTCACAGGCCTCGCAACCCGACACGGCGCTCGGCTATGGTATCCCCGACTTCCTGAAGGCATACAACAACCTCCGCCAACCCCAACCGAAATCTTTCAGCATCGAGTTCGACGCTTTCGACACCCAAAGAGACACCATCATCTTCCATATCATTACAAATGACGATGAACGTTTCGATTTTAAACGTTTTTCTTCCCATAGCGTATGTCTCGACCCTGCAATGTCTTCCAAAATAACGATTGTCGAAAAACAAACCATAACCAAAACCATTGATCTGGAACGTCGAGAAATTTCCAAAGACACGACAACACTGTACAAAATTGTCTTTCCTCGCTTGAAAAAGAAAACTCCCTATTTACTCTTTGAACTTGAATTTGAATACAATGGCGAAAAACTGCACTACATCGTCGGGCAGGAACAACACCCCAAGAAAAAGAAATAGTATCGGATTTTTGTTTGCCATGTCCTTGCTAATAGCCGGAAGCCTGTCACTTGCCTCTTGCGAGACTATGGAACATTGGCTTTTCGATGCCTCCGACTACTCTCTTATTCCTTCCAAAAACGACCAGGAAACAGACATGGGACGCACTGACCAATATTGGGACGATGTCGACTATGAAATCTGGTATGACGAAAAGGAGTATGATTAGAAGATTATCCGCTATCCGACATTTGGATGGTGCTTGCCAACGGACGGTTCGTTGAGCAAGGCATCGGACAGCTATCGGCCGTAGTATCCCACAGTGTCTTCCCAGAATATCCTTTTGAAGGTGGAGGCGAAGCCGCACCAGGCGCCGAGGACGTTCTCGCCCTCGATGTTGGAGACGACGGGCGCGGGGTTGAGGAACGGGTTTGTGCCCATGATGGCCTCCGTGCCGCCCGTTATCATGAAGCGGTAGCTGTTGTAGTCCATTAAACTACATTTTACGTACACCGTGTCGCCGGGACGGAAGGTGAGCCGCTTGGCAGCCTCGCTCTGTGCTTCGCTCATGCCTAAGGTGTGCAGCATGGTGATGCCATAGCGCTCTAACTCGAAGTTGAAAGTGATGCCGCTGAAGGTCTTGTCATCAAAGGCAACGGGCACGGGGCTGACCCACAGTCGATCCGTGAACTTGGGACAGGCCACTTTCACGGCAAAGCTGTAGTAGCTGGACTCGGCGGGGTCGTCGGTGAGTTGGATGCGCACGGTGCGCATGGTGTCCTTGTTGAGAATGTCGGAGAGGTGGCTGAACCAGGCGGAGTCGATGTCGAAGGTGTGCGGGATGGTCGTGGTAGCATGGTATTCTTTGCCCTTGCTGCGCACCGTGAGGGTATACGTGGTGTTTTCCCGACCTCTCAAGTTCGGGCTGACGTAGGCGAGGAACAAGGGCGCGTCGGGGCAGAACTGGAGAATCAGCGAGTCGCGCTCCCCGTCGGAAGAGGTTACAATCACCTCTGCATCCTGTACCAACAGATTGTTCTGGATGTACTCCATGTTGAGTTCCTGAAAATAGGGGATGCTGTTCGTCAGCGTCACGATGGCCGGCTGGCCATTCTCGATGGTGCCTTCAATCACTAACTTGGAACCGTAGTCGGGCAGGTCCACGTCGATCTCGGTCTCGCAAGCCCCGAAAAGCAAAGCCGCCATCAGCACCGACATTCCCATCCGAACACGCCCCCACCAACTCCCAAACAAACCAATATTAATCATAATTCCAATTAATTTCGTAATTTCTTAATTTCTTAATTTCTCACCCATAACCTCTCGACTTCCCCTCAAAACTTAAAGTTCCACGTAACCGACGGAATAATTGGGAAAAGGCTCATTTGGAAAGCCTTGTTCTCGATGGCAAAATTCAAGCTGTTGGCATCAATGTTGGTGTTGGTCTCCAAATAGATGAAAAACGGGTTCTTGCGGTTGTAGACATTGTAGATGGAGAAGTTGAGCCCTGTCTCGAACTTGCTGGTCTTCTTGATGGTCCAGTTGACGGCTATGTCGAGGCGGTGGTAGGGCGGCATGCGATACTCGTTGCGTTCGCTGAATTCGGTGATGTAGGAGCCCATGTAGAAATAGTAGCCGATGGGAATGGTCATGGTGTTGCCGGTCTGGTAGACCCAGATGGCGGATACGCTCAGCTTGTGGGGCAGGATGTCGTAGGTCAGGCTGATGGAGACGTCGTGGCGGCGGTCGTATTTGGCCCAGAAGGGGTTGCCGTTGTTAAGTTCGTCGAATTGGCGGCGGGTGAAGCCTAACGTGTAGCCGATGAAGCCCGTGAAACGGCCGCGCGCCTTCTTGACGAAGAACTCTGCGCCGGCGGACCAGCCTTGGCCAAAGGTGTAAAGTTGGTCGGGGTTGATCATCAACACACTGAAATCGAGGCCGTCGCGGTATTCGGCCAAGTTGTACATCTTTTTGTAATAAAGGTCCACGTAGGTCTCGAACATGTTGTGGTAGAAATTGCGGAACACCCCTAAGGAGAACTGCATCACCATTTGCGGTTTCATCAGGTCTGTGCTGGGCATCCACACGTCTGTAGGCAGCGAGATGGTGGCCATGGAGATTTGGTGCATGAACTGGTGGTTCAATGTCGCGGATGCTTTGAGGGAGGTCATCGAGTCGATGAGGAAACGCACGGAGAGGCGTGGTTCCACACGGTTGTACTGGCTGACGATCTCACCGGGTCGGTAGAAGATGGAGTCGGAGATGGTCCCGAAGTCGTCGAGCACGTAGCGCGTGAAGGCACCGAGATGCATGAAGTTGGTATAGCGCAAGCCCATGTTGAGTTTCCAACGGCGCGAGATGTCGAACTCGTCATGCGCGTAAATGCTCAGTTCGTTGGCAAAATAGGGCTTCTGCGTGGGGAAAGGAAAGTCGTTGTCAATGCCCGCTTGAGCCGCAATCTGACCGGGCAGGCATTGGTGGAAGACGTTGTGAACGCCAAAGCGGATGTTGTGCTTTGGGGTTGGCATCCACGTCAGCTCGCTCTTGAGCGCATAGTCGCGAATGCCGGAGCCGAGCTTGAATTTGAAAACGTCCATGCCCATCTCGGTGCTGAAGTCGTAATAGCTGAAAGTGGTGGAGGTGTTGAGGAAAAGTTTGGGTGAGATGATGTAGTTCCAACGTGCCGAGGCCGTCGCGTTGCTCCACATGAACTGCGCCTTGGTCATCCCTGACGACGACTTGAACCCGTAGGTGTCCGTGCCGTAGTAGGCCCCGAAATAGAGACGGTGCTTGTCGTTGATGATGATGTTGAACTTGGCATTGAGGTCGTAAAAGTAGAACTTCATGCCCTTCAACGGCGATTGGGGCTTGAGGAAAGGCTGGATGAGCAGGTCGGCGTAGGTGCGTCGTCCAGAAATGAGGAAGGAAGCTTTATTCTTCTTGAAGGGCCCTTGCACGGTGAGATGCGAGAAAATCAGTCCGATGCCGCCGTCCACCTCATATTTCTTCAAGTTGCCCTCCTTTTGATAGACATTCAGGATGGAGGCCGCGCGTCCGCCGTAGTAGGCCGGCATGCCCGACTTGACGAGGTCGACGTTCTTGACGGCGTCGGCGTTGAAGATGGAGAAGAACCCGAACAGATGGCTGGTGTTGTAGACCGTGGCCTCGTCGAGGAGGACGAGGTTCTGGTCGGTGCCGCCGCCGCGGACATAGTAGCCGCTGTTGCCCTCGCCGCCCGACATGACGCCCGGCAGCATCTGTATGGATTTGATGACATCGGCCTCGCCCATCAGTGCCGGCATCGCCTTGATGGCCTCGATTTTCATCTCCATGCGTCCCACGTCTGCGGAGGCTATGTTGTGGTCGGCACGCTCGCCCTGGATAATCACTTCGTCGCCTGCAATGATGTCGGACTCAAGTTCAAAATCGCGCTTGACGGATTTTTCTAAAGCGATGAATTCTTCTATTGTTTTAAAAGACAAATAGTTGATGGTCATCTTGTAGGTGCCTCGAGGCACGGAAACCGAGTAAAAGCCCGCCTGGTTGGTGACGCATCCCTGCTTGTCTTGAGGCCTCGCAGTGTCCGTGAGAATTACGTATGCCCCCATCAACGACTCGCCGTTGGTGGCGTCGCGCACGGTGCCCGACAACGTCACACGCTGCCCTTGCACCTGCATGAACGGCAGTAAGCAGTACATAATCAATAAGATAATGCTGTGACGCTTTCCCATGTTTTCCTCTGTGAAAACTCTTGATGTATAACCCTGCAAAATTAAAAAAAATATTATATCGTCTAAACAAAAAATCAACGAGTGCCTTGACCCTGTGATGACCGTGTCGTTTAATCATGCAATCGTATAATCGCATAATCGTCTAATCAGAATTTTGTACTTTCCTTCTTTTATGCACAGAGACAGGGCGCGCTCCGTCTCTGCACGGCATATACGTTATGTCTGTGTGTGTTCAAAATTTATGTACATTTGCAGCCTTAGTTTAAAACCAACAGAATGGCAGACGAAACCCTTGAAAATAACGAAGAAGTTCTTGTCCCGGAAGACGAGCAAACCTCTGATTTACATAAAGTCATATTTGTCCAGTCCATGTATCGCGAATGGTTTTTGGATTACGCCTCATACGTGATCCTCGACCGCGCCTTCCCGGACGTTTATGACGGACTGAAACCCGTGCAGCGCCGTATTCTCCATTCCATGGATGAGCTGGAAGACGGACGCTACAACAAGGTCGCCGGCATTGTCGGCAATACCATGAAGTACCATCCGCATGGCGACCAGTCCATCTATTCCGCATTGGTGGCGTTAGGGCAGAAAAACTACGTCATCGATACACAGGGAAACTGGGGTAATATTCTGACGGGCGACCCTGCCGCAGCCTCCCGTTATATCGAGGCACGGCTTTCCAAGTTCGCCCTCGACGTGGTGTTCAACCACAAGACCACCGAATGGCAGGTCTCCTACGACGGACGCAACAAGGAACCTATCGCGTTGCCCATCAAGTTCCCCCTCTTGCTTGCGCAGGGCGTGGACGGCGTGGGCGTCGGCATGTCCACCAAAATCCTTCCCCACAATTTCAATGAGCTTATAGATGCTTCCATCCATATCCTGCGGGGCGAGGACTTCGAGATTTATCCCGATTTCCCCACGGGAGGCATGGCCGATGTGAGCCGCTATATGGATGGCGCACAGGGCGGAAAGGTCCGCAACCGCGCCAAAATCAGCATTGTGGATAATAAAACCTTGGTCATCACCGAAATCCCGTATGGCACAACAACCCTCAAGCTGATCACGGAGTCCAAGAACTCCATCACCGCCGCCGTCGACGCCGGCAAACTTAAAATCAAGAAAATCGACGACAATACGGCCGAGCATGTGGAAATCTACCTCCATCTCCAGCCTGGCGTCTCTCCGGACCAGACTATTGACGCCCTGTATGCCTTCACGGACTGCGAAATCACCTACTCGACCAATGCATGCGTCATCTGGAACGGGCACCCGACCTTCACCAATGTCAAGGAGATTCTCAAGATCAACACCGAGAACACGCTCAATCTCCTTCGTCGCGAACTGGAGATTGAACTGGAAGAATTGGGCGCCAAATGGCACAAGATCTCCCTCGAAAAGATATTCTTTGAGAAACGCATCTATAAAGAATTGGAGAAAGATGTCGATTCATGGGATCTCCAAATCGACAACATTGAACGCGCCTTCGATCCCTATCGGCCTCTCTTCCATAAGGAAATCACGCGTGACGATGTGCTTGCGCTCTGTGAGAAGCCGGTCCGCAAGATCTCCAAGTTCGACATCAAGAAAGCAGAACAGGATATCGCAGACATTGAACTTGCCATCGAAGAGGTGCAGAACCATCTGGATCACATTGTGGACTATACCGTCAACTTTTTCCGGAATCTCAAGAAAAAATACGGCGCCGCCTATCCGCGTCTTACGGAACTCAAGAATTTCGACAACATCGTGGCTGCAACTGTGGCCGTCGCCAACCAAAAGCTCTATGTGAACAAGAAGGAGGGCTTCATCGGCACCTCGCTCAAGAAGGACGATGATGTGGAGTATTGTTGCGACTGTTCCGACTTGGACGAGTTGATCGTCTTCCATGAGGACGGCAAGTTTATCATCACCAAGGTGGCCGACAAGAAGTTCGTGGGCAAGAACATCCTCCATGTCGAGGTGTTCAAGCGCGGTGACGACAGGCACATTTACAATATGTGCTATATGAACGGCACGGGCGGTTCCACCATGGTGAAGCGTTTTGCCATCGGCGGCGTCTCCCGCGACAAGGAGTACGACCTGACCAAAGGCAAAGCCGGCTCCAAAGTGCTCTATTTCACTTCCAACCCCAATGGCGAAGCCGAGGTGGTGCGCGTGAAACTCAAGCCCAAGGCCAAACTCAAGAAGCGCGAGTTTGACTACGACTTCAGCCAACTTGCCGTCAAGAGCCGCTCTGCGTTGGGCAATTTGTTGACACACTATCCGGTGGCCTCCATCACCATGAGCCAAAAGGGTATCTCCACGCTTAGCGCCATCAATATCTACTTTGAAGAGTCTGTGATGCGTCTGAACACAGAAGAACGCGGCACCCTGTTGGGCGCTTTCAAGGAGGATGACAAGATCCTGAGTGTTTACAAGTCAGGCAACTATCGCGTTACAGGATTTGAACTCAACACCCATTTCGATGATGACTTGGGCGCCATTCGCAAATGGAATAAGCACCTTGTGATCACGGTGGTCTATTATCAGAAGAAAGAGGACAAGTATTATATGAAACGCTTCGCCCCCGACACCTTCAACAAAAAAATCGAGTTCGTGCCCGATGATGGCGCTTCCTCCATCGTCGGCATCTCCATAGACTATTTGCCGCAAGTGAAGGTCGTCTATCGGACCAAGAAAGCTACCGAGGATTCCGAAGAAATCCTGTCATGCGCTGAATTTGTGGAAATGATGACCTTCCGGGCCCGGGGCAAACGTATCAACTTTCCTGGGATCAAGAAGGTGGTTTTCATCGAGCCTTTGCCGTACGAAGAACCGGAAGAGGAGCCTGAAGAGGTTGAGACCGAAGAGGTTGATGGTGAGGCCGAAAGTCTGGATGATGCCATTGCCAAGGAAATCTTTGACGACATCACCGTCGACAAGAAGGATGAAAAGCCATCTGGCGACGAGGGTGGCGACCAACTGTCACTTTTCTGACCTATGAAGCCGCGGTGTGTTGTCGGGTGCCTGCTTTTTGCCAGCTTGCTGCTGGCAGTGTGCGCGTGCAGGGAACGCGTGAAGCCCCCCACACCCTATACGATAGAAGTGCCCCGCGGTTTTCCCACGCGGCTCAACATCCCGGACGACAACCCCATGACAGTGGAGGGTGTGGCGCTTGGCGAGCTCCTGTTCCACGACCCGCATCTATGCGGCTATCGTGGCGACGACCCTGACTCGCTTATGACCTGCGCCACTTGTCATGTGCGGGAGCATAACTATGACATCGGCCTCGACAATGTGCGATTCTCCGACGGCGTGGCACGGGGGCGCAGCACGGGCAGAGCCACCCGTCACAACGTGATGCCCCTCACCAACCTTGTCTTCAATTCCGAAGGCTATTTTTGGAACGGCAATGTCCACGGGCAAAACCCCAACACAGAGGCGCGCACGATCGAGGATATAGTGCGCATGGCCATCCTTGCCGATGACGAGATGTGCTCCACACCCGAACGCACATTGGCGGCCCTGCGTGCAGACAGCCGCTATCCACAATATTTCAAGGCGGCGTTCGGCAGCGAGGAAATCACGATGGATAGGGTGGAGAAGGCTATCGCGCAGTACGTGCGCTCGTTAGTCTCCGCCCATAGCAAATTTGACCGCTATCTTGACGGGAGTGAGCAACTCACCCCGCAAGAGTTGCGTGGTTATGTGCTCTTCGCCACGGAGGAGGGTGCCGACTGTTTCCACTGCCATGGCGGCGACGGCACCCCGCTCTTCACTACCAATCTTTTTTACAACAATGGCCTCGACGATGTCTTTACGGACGACCACGACCGCTCTTTCGTCACGGGCGACCCTATGGACAGGGGTGCATACCGTGCGCCTTCTCTGCGCAACGTGGCCGTCTCAGCACCTTATATGCACGACGGGCGCTATCGTACATTGGACGAGGTGCTTGCGTTTTACAATGAGGGTCTGCACCCGTCACCGTACATCAGCCCATTGATGCACAAGGTCAACGATGGCGGAGCACACCTTACCCCTTCGGAGTTGGATGCAATAAAAGCTTTCCTTCTTACGTTAACGGATGAGGAATTTTTGCAAAAATGATTGTACAACTTTTTTTGTATTTTTGCGCCCTGAACTTGAATTTGATTATTTTTAACTTAAACCTTTAGAAAAATGAAAAGAAAGATTTCCTTATGGCTTGCCGTGATTATGGTTTTCGGTGCTGTTGCTACCTTCGCACAGAAACCTTTTGCGGGTACCATCACCTTCTCCACCACAGCTGAAGGCACCGACGACCCCAACGTGGCTGCCGAACTTGCTGACATGACCCAGGAGGTCATTCTCATGGGCAATAGCACTAAGACTGTCATCAACCAGAGTGGCGTGGGAATCATCAATATCGCCAATGGTGATTACAAATTGGTGACCACGGTCATCGACATCCCCGGCTATGGCAAGTATTACATCGAACGCGATGAGAACGACATCAAGAAAAGCTTCGAGACCAGCAAGCTGGATTATAACTATTCCGACGAGAAGATGACGATTGCCGGCTATGAGTGCAAGAAGGTCACCGTAAAAGTCACCGACTTGGAGACGGATGAGGAAAATAGTGTGATCCTCTGGGTTACCGACGGCCTGATGACGGGCGATGCCATTAATTTCTCCTCTTATCCCGGACTCAAGGGTTATCCCATGCGTACTGAAGTGAAACGTGACATTAATGGTGAGGAGCTTACGCTGATTTCTTCGGCCACCAAAGTGACTCCGAGCAAGAAAATCAAATCCACCGAGTTCCTTCGTCCTTCCGACGCTACCAACATCAAGGATGCTCCTGCCGATCTCAAGGCTATGCTTGGCTTGGGCGAGGAGGAAGAGTAAAAACAAACCTCTTTGTTTGCTAAAAAAAAAACAGCCCGCAAACGCGGGCTGTTTTTTTTTTGGTGATTTCCCAAATGCTACTGTTGCTGCATTTCCGTTTGGGGGACGATGCGAAGGAACTCGACGTCGAACACTAACGGGGAATAGGGCGGGATGTTGTAGCTGCCGCGTTCGCCGTAGGCCATGCTGGAGGGGAGCAGGATCGTGGCTTTCTCGCCGACATGCATCTTGCTGAGGGCGATTTCCCATCCCGGGATAACCTCGTGCTTGCCGAGTGTGAAGACGAACGGCTCGTTCCGGGGAATGGAACTGTCGAAGACAGTGCCGTCGAGCAGTTTGCCCGTGTAGTGGACTTCGAGGTTGTCACCATCCTTCGGCAGCGCGCCCGTGCCCTTTTTGGTGGTGGTGATGTAGATGCCTTCGGGGGTTGGAGTGGCCTTGATGTTGTTCTCTTTTACATACTCTTGGATTTTCTCGGCCTCTTGGCTGGCACTTTCCCGCATCATTTGTTCGTATTCAGCCTGCATCTTCTCGAATTCAGCCTTGGGCATCAGTCCGTAGAGTTTTATGTCGGAATAGAGCGGGGTGTCGCCGAAAGGATACTCCTGGCCTTGCATGAAGTTCTGGAAGAACTCCTGACCGTTGAAGATGAAAGTGGCGCTGTCGCCGACGTGCATCATGCGGAGGGCGCTGTAGAAATCGCCTTCGTAGAGAGAGTCTATGATCATCTGGTTGGGCATCATGGGGATGAGCAGGGAGTCGCCGGCGCGCAGGTTGAACAGGACGCCTACGAGGTCGCCCGTCTTGGGCATGGCGGCGGTATCGTTGATGTCGCCGTAGAATTGGTAGTACAGCCCGGTCTGACGGTCCTTCTTGAACCCTTTGTACTTGGAGAACACACCTTTGGTGGCGAGGATGCCGCAAATGATACCTGCTAACACGAGAAGGCCGCAGATAATGCCGATGATGAGGCCGGTCTTTTTCTTTTCGATCGGTTCCGGAGATGTTTCTTCCACATTCTCGTTGACAGGGGTCTCCTGAGGGGTGACGTTTTCTTGGATTTCTTCGTTTTCTTGAGTTTCGAATTCTGACATTGTTGTTTATTTTTAGATTTGTAAATGATATAAGATGCTAATTAATGACGTCCAATGTTATGGCGATGGGTACTCTTCCGTTAATCCTGTCCCCGTCGCCGGCCACGCCGTAGGCGAGGTGAGAGGGGATTACGAGCCGGGCCTTGGCACCGGGGCGCAGCATCTGCACGGCTTCGTGCAACCCCGTGATCTCTTCGGAACGCCCCACGGTGAACTCCTTGACCCCGTCTTGGTCGGAGCTGTAGACCATCTTGCCCGACAGCAGGAAGGTCTTGTATGCGAGTTTCACGCGGTCGCCCTCTTGGAAAAGGTCTCCCTTGCCGGGATCGAGAATCTCGATGCGCAGTCCCGTGCCGGTCTTGGTTGTGTTCCACCCATATCGCTTGATAAAGAGGTCTATTTCTTCGCTTTCCCACTGCACGATCTTTTTGTTGCCCTCCACGTAGGGGGCATTTTTGTCGGTGGCCGCCTCTTGTGAGGTGGTCACGACCTGCCCGGTCTGACGGTCATGGCAGGCGTATGACAAAAAGAGCAGTAGCAGCAGGGATAATATGGTTCGCGGATTAGCCTTCAATGTGTGGATTCTGCGGATGGGTATGAGGCAAGGTTGCTAAATGGAAAAATTGTTTTTCGCCAATTCGCGGGCTGCCTTCTCGAAATGTTCGCAGGCCTCCTCGATGGTGCCGTTGAAGAATGCGCCGGCAGCGTTGTGATGACCGCCACCGTTGTAGTATTTGCGGGCGAACTTGTTGACATCTACCGGCCCCATGGAGCGGAAGGAGACGCGGATGCGGTTCTCGCGCTCCACGAAAAAGGCGGTGTAGTGGATGTCCTGTATGGAAAGGCCATAGTTGACGAACCCTTCGGTGTCGCCAATCTGGAAGTTGTTGTCAAGCAGGTCTTGTTTGCTGAGGTACATGTAGGAGACGCCGAGTTCGGGCATCACTTTCATGCGCTGGGATAGGGCGAGACCAAGCAGTTTCATGCGGCTGATCGTGTAGTTGTCATACACCTTGCGGTGGATGGCCTCGCCATTGACACCGGAGGCGATGATCTTGCGGAGCACGTCGTAGGTGCTGGGCTGGTCGCAGGCGTACGTCACGGAGCCGGTGTCGGTGATGATGCCCACATAGAGGGCTTCGGCGATGGGCCTGGTGAATTTGCGTTTTGGGGCGAGGTACTTGTAGAGGAAATTGTAGACTAATTCTGCCGCAGAACTGGTCTTGGCGGTGGAGTACATGATGTCGCACTCGATGTCGGGCTGTACATGGTGGTCGATGAGCACTTTGAAGCCCTTGGCCTTGATGATGGTCTTTTCGAGGTCTTGTCCGGCGCGGTGCGGCATGTTCATGTCGACCACGAAGAGGATGTCAGCCTCCTTGATGGCCTTGCGTGCGGCAGTAAGATGCTCCTGCGCCACGATGATCTCCTTCGCGCCCTCCATCCAGTGCAGGAAGTCCGGGAACGGGTTGGGGGAGATGACGGACACTTCGTAGCCATCGTCCTTGAAGTAGTGATACAGCGCCAATGCCGAGCCTACCGCATCCCCGTCAGGGTTGAAATGAAAGACAATGGCAATTTTGCGAGCCTCTTTCAGAGTGCTCTTCAATAGTTGAATTTCCTGTTTTTTCAAAACATCGATGTTTAAGGCTGCAAAAGTACAAAAAAAAGGGACACCGTTAAAGTGTCCCTTGTAGTTTTGAATTATAAATGTTCAGCCATTAGTCGTTGGCTCTCTTCACACAACGGACGCTGAAACCACGGCCCTTGTCGTAAGATTTGGTAAGGGATTGCGGGCAAGTGTGCGTGATTTCTGAGCAGATGCCGTTTTGCACGGTAGCGCCGGTGGAGACAGTCCAGAAGTCAGTTTGGCTGAGGATGTTCTCGTAGCGGTCGATGTCGTTGTTATAGTAACCGGCACCCTTGGCGTTGAATCCGGAACCAGGGTTGTTGCCAGCATAGCCGGGCAACCAGGTGGTGGCGTCAAAGGACTTGACATTGTCCGTGCCGCCGGCAGTGGCTATCATGTTGTCGTAGCTGCTGGCAGAAGGAATGGCCCAGCCGTCCGGACAGATGCCCTGCACATACTTGATGCCGCTTGTGGGATCCGTGATCTCGGTCGGGGTGGCATTGTCATCGTCTTCCGTCACACCAACGGCGGAGTACCAGGTGTAGAGCTTGCCAAACTTCTCTTCGTTTGCAGTCTCATCCGGGAATTCATGGCTCTTGTAGACGAAGGTCTTGGTGGCGGACTTGCGGCTGTTGGAAGCAGTCCAGCATTCGCAACCCACGCGCACCACATCGTAGGTGTACTCACCGTCGCTCACAGTGCCGGTGCAGGGTTGATAGCTCACGATGATGTGTTGGTCAAACGTCAGGCTGTTGCCGCACGGGTCAGTGACAGTCCACACAATGACATTGTCGCCTTGAGGAATACGGCCCATGAGGGTGCCCGTGTTGGAGGTGCTGTAGTTGTTGGTGATCGTCAGGGAGCTGCTGTACTCGCTGATGGTGGTGGTGTAGGTCGGTTCGGTTGTGAAGTCGTAGAGCGTGTCGCAGGCGCCGTTCCAGAGCGTGATGTTCACTTCAGGAGCGTTGAACTTGAAGTTGGCAGCATCGTTGGCGATGGAGGGCTTCACGGTCAGTGTGACGGTGAAAGGATCACCTGTGCAGTCGGTGGTGCCGACCGTCTTGTGCGGGGTGACGCTATAGATAACGACGGCAGAGGCGGTACCCGTGTTGTTCAGGGTCACGTCGAACTGGCTTTGTGCGGTTGCTTGTGCGGTTGCATCGGTGCCGGCAGCGTCGGTCACGGTCCAGGTGTAGGTCACGCCGGAAGTGCCGTAGCTGTAGCTCTCGCCCGTGCAGATCTCACCTGTGCGGTTGCTCTCGGAGGGCTTGGCGATGGTGGTGATGTCAATGCTCTTGGAGGAGGTGCATCCGCTGGAGAAGCTCACCTCGCAGGTGTAGGTGGCAGTGCCGGGGGTGGCCGTGGTGGGGGTGCGGACCACGTTGTCGGAGACAACTGTCACAGAGGTGGGAGTCCACGTGTAGGTGGCGGTGCCGGTGGCGCCGGTGCCGCTGGCTGTGGCCGTGAGTTCGGCGGACGTGCCTTCGCAGACGGTGATGTTGTCAGCGGTGATGTTCAGCGGGCATTCGCTGGACGGGGCGCATGCGTCAGCTTTCACGGGAATGACGACAGTATGTGTGCTGCCGCAGAAGTCGGTGACCGTGGCCGTGACGTTGATGGTGGAACCGTCAGGCACAATAGAACCCTCAGTGGGAATGCAGGTGTAGGAGACGACAGGATTGCTGCACGTGGAGGAGGCCACGGACTCGATGACGCTCTTCAGGTTGGGGACGACGCAGTTGCTGCCCACGAGGGATGCGGTCTGTGTCGACGGGGTGCCGAAGGTTACGGTCGGGGTGAGGGTTGTGAAAGAACCGTCCTTCACAACACTCTCGCAGCCGAATTCGTTCTTTACTTTCAAAGAATAGTAATATGGTTTTCCGCAGTTGGGCAGAGTCGCAGTCACGGTGGCGTTTTCATTTGTGCCGGTGGCTCCTGTCCAGGTGTATTCCGTGATGGTGCCCGAAGAGGTGATGCTGGCCGTCACGGGATAGGATGTCTGTCCGGGACAAAGATCTGTCGGTTGACTGATGCTGTTCACAACGGGAAGATCTGCCTTGGTTATTACGTAATCGTTGGCAGAATGAATAAGACAGGTGGAAGACATTTGGGCCAGGTAGCGAACGCGATAGTCTTGGTTTACGACTTGGCTGAAAGGATTGGTGAAATTCGTCCAAGTGGAACCTCCGTCCGTTGAATATTGCCAATTAAGTGTGTAGGCGGTATTGCCATTCAGTGCGAGAGTCAAAGTCTTTCCCGAACAGACAGTGGTATCCATATCGCCTGCATAGCTTACCGTGCCTGCCTGGGCAGGGGTCGGACGTGTGATATTGATGACATTGGAATATACAACATCGCAACCAGCTTCTTGATAGGCTCTTCTGTATGAACCTGTTTCGGTTGCATCATAGGTGGTAGAATTAGAGGAGGAAATTGGGGTCCAAGAAGTACCGTTGTCATTCGAATATTCCCAGTAGTAGGTAACAGTGTTTATTGCACCTGATCCATCTACAGCACTGGTCATGGGCATGATGGTGTCGGTAGAGGTGCATGTCCAGATGTTGGTGGCAATTGTGCCAGGATTGTCAGCACATGAGGAGGTTATATACCTTATGACAACGTATCCGTTAGCTCCAGATCCACCAGGACGATCTATTGCGGCTGTTGCAACAGAACCGCCGCCGCCGCCGCCGTAGTTGGCACCACCTTCTCCATCTTCACCGAAATTTGCTACTTGAGAATGAAAACCGTTACCGCCTTTGCCGGCATAGCCGCCGCCGCCTGCACCACCATCTCCGCGATGACCTTCAGTAAATTTTAGTCCAGTCCAAAAAGATTGAATGCCATTGGAACCGTTTCCTCCATTCCCATCAGGGCCGCCAGCGCCGCCGCCGCCGCCGGAAGAAGCACCAGCACCACCTGTAGCACCATCATGGTGACATCTATGAGAACCATCGCCTCCTTCACCGCCTCCGCCGTTTCCGCCTGCATGTTTAATATCACCAATACAATCGGCTATCTTCCCTCCAGCTGCACCGTCACAGTTGTTGTTGCCTGTGACACTTTTGCCGCCAGCGGCTTGACAGACAGTGGCTCCGCTATTTAATGTAACAAAAGAGGCTGTGCCATGTGAGACAGCCCCACCAGCAGTAGCAGTACCCCCTCGTCCAACGGTGATGTTTAACACATCGTTGGTATGAACGGTGATTGTAGCGCGAGCGTAGGCACCGCCGCCACCGCCGCCACTGCCTAACAGATTCCAGTTGTCACCTCTGTCAAGTCTTCCTCCAGCACCGCCAGCTCCATAACATTCAATGGTTACTTCTTCAACACCAGCCGGAATAACAAAGTCTGTTAGTCCAACGGTTCCGAAAGTTCTTGTTGCTGTACTTTGTGCATTCAGAGTATAGGTGCAAACACCTCCCAGCAGCACAAATGCCGCAACTAGCGAAATTTTCGCGTAAATTTTTTGTTTTTTCATTTTTGTTGTTTTGGTTAGTATATATTTTTTTACCGTATTTCCTTGATATTGAGATGTTTATATTTTTCTTTGCATTGTATAGCAACGACCTGCAAAGATACAATAATATCTTTGCCCTTATACATAAGGGAGGCTATTTTTGTTACTTTTTTGCCTTATATTTATGTAAAATATTGATTTGCATATAAATAGAAATGTTAAAAAATGTTTGTTTCAGGTTGGGCAAGTTTTGATTCCGCCGCCGCGCCGGCACGCCCCAAAAAAATAAAGATACAGAATCCTTGATTTGTGTCATCAGGTATATGATTCCCCGAAATGTTCGCTCGCTTATGGTCTACAGATAAGAATCTCCTACGGAGATTTTGGGCTATATGGGTATCCGTGTTCTGCAGCCACACAAAAGCCCGT
>DBYW01000008.1:3384-19793 GCA_002311645.1 Bacteroidales bacterium UBA1176 | reverse complement strand
TTCTGTCTGTAAAGGTTATTTGGTTTGTCCCTTCGGGAACGAAGGCAGGCGCAAAGGTACACTTTTTAGGATTACAAGCGCTGTTTCTGTTTGCTTTATTTTTCCTATTTTTGCACCGTTACTATCTATATGAAAAAGAGATTCAAAATTAAAGAGAAAATCCACCAATTCAAGGCTTGGCGGGAGCGGCCTCGCGAGGTTGCCCCGATGTCGCAAGAGGAGCACGAGTGCCTGAACTGTCACGACCATTATATCGGCAATTACTGTCCCCGTTGCGGACAGGCAGCCTCCACCGACCGCTTTTCCATGAAGGTGGCGGCTGAGAACTTCGCCGAAGCCTACGGCATGGGCGAGCGCGGCATGTTCCGCACCATCCTTGACCTCATCCTGCGTCCCGGCCACCTGATCCTCGACTATCTCCGTGGCAGGAGGGCCTCCTATTTCGCCCCTTTCAAAATGTATTTCCTGCTTGCGGCCGTCTCCCTTCTCGTGACCCACGGGCTGAATATCACAGGGCACGCGCTCCACGATGATTCCGAAAACACTACCGAGGAGGTGAAACGAGAGCATAAGAGTGGTAAGACAACCAAAACGACGAATGATTTTGAAGAAAATACCCCTACGATGGAGCAAGGTATTACCATCGATGAAGATGGTGTTCAACGTTCTTTTGAAAAAGATTATCCTGAAGAATCGCGAATGTACTCCATTATTTATAGCGTATTGGAAAAGATAGAACGTTTTGAGGAAAAATACCCCAGTATTAACATCTTGTTGCTGTTGATGCTGATTTCCGGGAATCTCTTCCTCTTTTTCCGGCACAGTCCGAACATCCCCGATCTGCGCTATCCAGAACTCTTTATCTCATTGGTCTATATCGCCAACATGTACACGGTCTATTCCATTGTGTTCGATTTCTTCAGCCTGACAAAACTGGCGTCGCTTTCCATATTCCTCACAATCATCCCGCTCAAACAGATGAGTGGCTACAGCTGGTGGCGCACCATCCTGAAAACCGTCGTGGCCTTCACCATTATGTTTGTGCTGCTCATCGTGTTTATTGTGCTGGCGGTGCTGGGTGTCAGATTATTTGTGGAATACCACGGGTGATGATTTTATCTTTGTCGCAATATTCGGGAATGCCGTTAATGTTTGCGTTGTCCATCTTGTTCCCCCAACAGCCAATCCACACTGAAGTTGTAGAACACCATCGAGTAGTTCTGACCGTTGTTGCAGGCCTCCTCCACATAGAAACCGATGGTGCCGTCGGGGAGCTGACAGAGTGAAGAATAGGCGGACGGATAAGGGACAATGGTGCGGCGCATGGGCCAAGTCACCCCCTCGTCGAAGCTGACAAAGACAGAGACATCCCTGCGCTCCTTGCCACACGGCAGCGAATGCAACAGCAGTGTACGTCCATCAGGAGCCGTGCAGCGGAGAAGGTCGCCGTTGCAGGCCGGCGCCTCCAGTTCGGGCCACGCGGTGGTTGTGTCGCGCCAGGTGATGCCGCCGTCTTCGGAGACATTGTAGAGCCGGTGGCCTTCGGCGCGAATGCTCATCAGGATGCGCCCGTCGGAGAGTTCCACCACTTTCGCCTCGTCGCCTTTCGGGGAGGCCTTTTTCGAGCACTGCCACGTTTCGCCGTCGTCATCGGAGTAGAAGACGTAGTTGCAGGCCATCCAGAGGGAGTCCTCGCGCACGGCGGCCACGAACATCAGGCGCCCCGTGGAGGTGCGCAGGCCCGCGCCCGAGGCGAAGAACGATGACCACCAGCTGCGGTGCTCCGGAATCACACAGTCGGGACCGAGAATGAAGTGGGTGATATCCTTCGGCTCGCTCCAAGTGCGACCGTTGTCGCGACTGCGGCAGAGGTAGGTGCGCAGCGGGTTGCCGGGCCGCGACTGCCAGAAGCCCACACCGCCGACAAAAACGGCAAGGAGTCCGCCCTCCTCGTTGGTGCGCACCAGGGCACAGTCACCGAAGCCGCGCCCCACGCCCGTGCCTTCGGCCAAGGTCAGCGGCGCGCTCCACGTGCGCCCGCCATCGGTGCTGCGATTGATGATGATGTCTATATCCTCCGGGAGGTCACGGTCGTTGTATTTGCGCTTGTCGGTGGCCACCACCAACGAGCCGTCGCCCGCCGTGACGATGGCCGGGATGCGGAAGTTTTTGGAATAGTGGTCGCCGGGCCGGTATAAGGTGGTGCGAAGCCGGAAACCGTCGCGGTTGATGTCGCAAGGTGCCGATGTCTGCGCCGACACAGCCGTAGATAAGAGGATTATGACGAATAACAGCAGGATGCTTCGATGTTTCATATGTTGGGGGTTGAAAGCGCAAAGGTACAAAAAATCTACGCCTGATATTCTCGGATTACCTCATCCGCGAGGTATCGGTCTCCGCTGCCGATTCCACACAGGATGCGGCGAAAATAGAATTTTTTTTTTATCGCACACAATTTTTTTATTTTTGCAGACGTATTCATCATAAACAATTCAAATGAAAAAAGGCAGGCGGACTTGTGAAATTCTGAAAGATGTGCGCAAGCGCGTCGCGCGGGAGAACGACATCCCACTGACGGAGCGCGACTGCACCTTCGAAGGCGAGTGCCGCGGCACCTGCCCTTTCTGCGAGGCCGAAGTGCGTTACTTGGAACAGGAACTGCAACGGCGCATCAGTCTGGGCAAGGTCGTCACGGTGGCGGGCATCGCCGTGTCCTCTATGGTGATGAACGGTTGTCAGAATCAGAATCAAACCCAAGGGGAATATACTGCTCCCCCTGCCACCGAGAAGGTTCCTGCCCCTCAAGAGACTGAAGAATCGGATGATGTTCCGGAACCCGGCCAGTGCGACACATACAAGGTGGACGGAGTCGATGAAATTCCGGTCAACCCGAAGAGCCAGACACCGAAATGCTCCTCAAAATTGGCGAATGATACTATCGAAGATTATTGGGAGCTGGGCGAAGTCATAGAGACAGAAGGGATTATTATTGAGGATGAACCCCAGAATGATGCGTCTCCACTGTATTTTACGGAGGAGATGCCAGAATTTCCAGGCGGACCGGAGGCCCTGAACGCGTTTTTGCAACGGGAGATTGTATATCCGCAAGTGGCGAAAGACAATGGCATTACGGGTACTGTTTTGGTGGTGTTTGTGGTGGAAAAGGATGGGAGTATAAGCCAAGCAAAGGTAAAAGTGCCGCTCTTCCCGAATTGCGACAAAGAGGCTGTCCGTGCTGTGATGTCGATGCCGAAGTGGAAACCGGCCAGGAATATGGGGAAACCGGTGCGATGCTACTATACAATCCCCGTCAGTTTCAGTTTGTAACGGCCCCCGGTGTACGAGGACGTATGCGTAGCAGAGCAGGGGCTTACCGCCGCCGAAGCAGACTCCGCCACCGATGGCCATCAAGTAGAGGTTGTCAATGAGCAGTTTCTGACAGAGGGTCTCCGGGGTGTGCCACCGCGCCTTCGCCTCCGCCAGTCCACGTGAGTTCTATCAATAGCGACAATGCAGCGGACATCCGTGAAAGGCTGCCAGCGTAGTGATGCCTTCTCCATCCACGCCAATACAGTGCCTGTTGATGCCGATGAAAGGATCTTTACATAGCAACCGGTTATCCGTAGCACTCATACCCTGCTATAAATACGGCTACCGGTTGACGATTTTCCGCACAACTACCCCACTCTTCATCTCACAATAGAGCAGGAAAACACCTCTCTCCAGCAAACGCAACTCCAAGGTCTCCTTTTGCGGGACAATTTCCTGCAAAAGTTCTCCTGTGATGGCATACAGCCGCACCATTTCAGGCCGTTCCTGACCGAAATGCAGTGTGCAGTGCCCGTACGCCGGATTCGGGTATATCTTCACCTCACAATTGACATAGTTATGGATGCCCACAGTGTCGATGACCGGCGGAACCAATGTGTCGGTACAGAAAGTGATCATAGACCACTCGCCTCCGAGGGTGTCGCACAAGCAGCGCACGTACACGTCATAGCAGGTGCCGGGAAGCAGATCCTGCAGATACAGATAACTTTCGGTGAGGTGGACTGTGGTGCCGTTGCCTTGTGTGAATCCTTGAATCCCATATTCTGCCTCAAACTGGTCGGGATCGCCTTCAAAGGCCCAGCCTATCGTGGCACTTGTGGTGTCCACATTGATGACGTGCAGGTTGAAAACCGCACTGCAGGTATCCGGATCGGGAATGACCGGCGGCACCAGCGTGTCGGTGCAGAAAGTGATGGAGGACCAGTTGCCCCAGAGGTTGCTACCGCATCCGCAGCGCACGTAGATGTCGTAACAGGTGCCGGGTTGCAGGTTGGAGAGGTGCAAAAAGCTCTCGCTGGGATGGAGGGTTGTGCCGCTGCCCTGGGTGAATCCCTGGGCGCCGTACTCCGCTTCAAAATCAAGGACATCGCCCTCAAAGGCCCAGCCTATGGTGGCGGAGTTGGTGTCCACTTCAATGACGTGCAGGTTGAAAACCGCGCTGCAGGTGTCGGGTTCGGGAATAACCGGCGGCACTAACGTGTCGGTGTGGAAAGAGACCATCACCCAGTCGCTTGCCAACGTGCTGCTGCAGACGCTGCGCACATACGCGTCGTAATGGGTGTCGGGCTGTAGCGACGAGAGGGTGTACGTGTTGCCGTTGACGTTCACCGTGGTGCCGCTGCCGTGGGCAAAGCCCTGTACGCCGTACTCCAGCTCAAAGTGGTCGGGCGTTCCCGTGCAGGTCCAGTTCAGGGTGGCGTGCATCGTGTCCACACCCTGGACGGTCAGGTTGGCCACCGCGGCGCAGGTGTCTGTCGGTGTCGGGGATGTAACGGCCAGGAGCTGGAGGTTGTCCAGGAACAGGGCCGAGCCCTGCTGCGGGGTCGCATTGGCCGAGGAGAGCATCATAATGATCAACGAGTCGGCCTCCATATATGGATAGGATGAATTAACCTCTGAGAGAGGTGTGTAAAGCACTTCAAAGGGCGCATAACTGGCAGTGTCGGTCAGGGCCACGGTATAGCCGCCACCCACGGCCTCGCGACGGTGCGTGGTCGTATTGTACTTGGTGCCGAGGATCAAGACGCCCCCGTTGTCACCACTCGTGGCAGAGGTGTATTTGTAATATCCGGTCAGCTTACTGGGCTGCACGCCGTTCAGGGAGACGCCGCCATCTATCAGGGTGTTGATGTCCACATTGACAAAGGTGGAGAGCACCTGCGACAGGTTCCCGAGGTTCGCGGTCAGCGTGCTCAGCAGGGGCAGCAGGTTGTCGATGTCAACATTTCCGGTGGAGAGCACCGTGGGGAACACGGTCGTGGTCAGCATCGGGTCCAGCGACGAGGATGCAAGGCCATAAACGGTGGAACTGATGATATCAGAGAGCATAAAGCTCTGCATCTTGAGGGCGTGCGAGCCGTTGGGCACGCTGCTAGTCTCATTCGCCACCTTCAGCAAGGGTAGGTTGGTGTTCACATTGACGTTCATCCCGCTGTAGGTGACGGTCTCGTTCACGGGATAAGTCGGGTAGTTCCACCCCGTGGGGTAGGTGTAGCTGCTGTACACCGACAGGGGAAAAAAGAGGACCGTGACGCTGTATCCGCTGCCCGTTGACCAGCTCTCGAAACTGGGGTTGGGTATGGCGATGGTGCTGTCCTGCGTTTGGGCATTCAAATTCAAGGAGAAGAGGAAGCAAAAAGCTAAAAATAGTACAAATACACGTTTCATATTAGTAAAGTTTAGAAAGTGCAAAATTATAAAAAAACGCCCAAACGCGATTAGATTTGTTTTATAATTACTGATTTTCTTCTTTGCGCATAGCATATTCATGTTGAGGATGCAAAGTGCATTTTTTGTTATACAAAAATATTTTCGTTAGTTCCTCACTTGAGGCTCTCACCGAGTTCCTTGGCGTACTTGCAAGCCCTTGCGTACAGGTCCTGCGGGAGTCTTACGTTGATGATTTAGCTGTATGACTTGCGGACTGGAATGCCGTTCTCGTTGCAATATGCAATGTAGAAGTCAACGGCATTGCGGAAGTCGGCCGTGAGCTCCGCAACGTCCCTGCCCTCGAACATAATGAGTGTCTTGCTGTCGAGTCCGAGCACCTTGCCGTATAACGACATATCTTCAGGTTCTATCTCGACGCTGCCGATAAATCCTTTGTATTTCAGTGTTTCCATATTTTTTGATTTATATCAGTCCGTTTTCCGATAACGATTTCACTATTTCCTTCATTATGAGCTCCCGCGTTAACATCGATATTATCTCACCCTATCGCGATTGATAAGGTCGCACTCTTCAACGGTGGGGTCCATCCACCAGTATTTGTAATCATCCAAATAGTAATAGTAGTAAGTCCGCCCGTAGAATTGCCCAGGCCGGCTGTATTTTCGTATATGCGCGGCAAACCAACGGAACTCCTCGACATCGTTCTTGTCCTTCAGCAGGCAATACCAATGGGGAATCTGCGGCATTGTCTTGGCGAAATGCCACTCGTGCGAATTGATGAATCGGCGCACTCTTTCCAGGTCTTCCGGTGATTCTTGGGGCAGTTGCGTGATTTCGGTCATAAACGAGGATGTTTCAATGGCAATAAATGAAAATTATTTTACTAATTGCACGAATTCCTTTTCAGCAATAGACATCTGACCGCAAAAGTCTTCATAGGATACGGCATTCTGAGGAATGGGCAAGTTCAACAGGAACATCGTACCACCATAACCGTGAAGTGTTTCGCTTAACTTTTGGACAGAATCTCCTCCTGGCACTAAAAATCCACCTATGGGCAATTGCTTGATATACATATATGAAATGACCTGGGCAAGATCCTCTCTACCGATTCCAGTAATTCCACTCTCAGCGTAACGCTTGTATTTGGCATCAAGGACCATTGAGTCGTTGTAAAAATCAGGATAACGCGGTCCGCGTTTAGGTGTAAACAGATGAATGGCACCCCGGCTGAGTTTGTTCTCAGGATGCTTGAATCCGAGTCCACTCAAGATTGTATTCAAATACTCTTCCCATAACCACGCACCATCGAAAAGAATACCATATACGGTATCATCATCATTGCCGTATTTAATTTCTTCTTGCCGCAGGATTTGGATGCAAAGTTTTCGCAAAGGATCGTATTCAGAGTAGTACGGATGAATTTTAGAACGGAGATTTTTACTGATGATTTTTGTTCTTTCGTTCTTTTCATAGGTTGGTGTCGCTTCTACAACCAATGAGATGTTTGCCTTCGTTTCCTCATCATACGACAAGATCACAGCACCGAACTCCTTTGAACGGATATACTCAATTGTATGGCGAATAAGTTCCATTAGATTATTGTCTGATGTGTGTTCACGAGTCACATATGCCACATTTCCTGTAAATGGGATGTTGAGACGAATATGCCGAGAGACTTCTATAACGCCCCTCACCCGATTGTCGTTGCGATGATAAGTCACATATTCTTTGTACAATCCTTGCGACAGCGCTCGTTTCAAAAAGTAAGGGAATAGGAACAGCACGAAATCAAACACCGATTCTGAATTGGTGTTGTACTTCAAGTCAAACATATTCACCGAGAACACTTTTTCCAGAAGATAATGCATAAAGTAGTCATTCTCTTCAAGATCGAATCTGGAATGGATACGTAGTTTTGTTTCTCGGCAGCCGACAAAACCCATCAGATTACCTGATGAGATGGCATTGTCTTGGATATCAATGATGGTATTGTCGCCAATCTTGTCCCCATAATTATCAAGACTATCAGGAAAGACAAGTAGAGACGTGCCAGTTTCATCTCGATCGCACAGGTTCTTAACAGTACGACCGGCAATCAGCGACAGATCCTCCCACTGTTCTTCACTCAGGGAGAGTCTCTTCTCGAAAGCATTATCTGGTATGGAAACCGTTCCTGCCATTTACCGACCTAATCTTTATATGCGTCAAATGCTTCTTTCAGCATTGCAACTTTCCCCTCAATATCTCGTGTGCCTCGGAGATATTCCGTCACAACACCCTTGATATGGTAGTTCCACAGTTTCTCGAAATCCCCGCCATATTGTTTTAATTTCAAGAAATAGGCGGGTCCGATATCGTATGCGCTGGTCAGACCAATTGCTTTTTCTTTCAAAGCGGCATTGATCGAGTTCATACAACGCTTGGCGGCATCGCTCAACTCAGGGATTTCTTCATCAAGCATCAACACCCTGTCTTCCACCTTTACCTCTAACCAAGCAAAACGTCTGCGAATAGCAAAATCCATACTTTCCACACCGCGATCAATATCGTTCATCGTGCCGATGATATAGACATTCTCAGGGACAAAGAATCCTTTATCGAAAAGGTCGCCAGGTTCTACAAGATTCTGGTATTGAGTCTCTACACGCCCCTTCTCGCCACGATATCCGGGGTCGATAGCAAAAAACAGTTCTCCGAAAATTTTCGATAGTTCACCTCTGTTGATTTCATCGATGATGAAAACGAATGGCTTTTTAGTGGTATTTGATATGGGAACACTTTTGTCAACTATTTTCAGCACATTCTCGACTGAAATGCCTGATTTGTATATCGTTGATAATGTAAAGGCTCTATTTCCATTAATATTGACAATATTTTCACGAATATTCTTGACAAGCCATTCTACTTTACGATAACGAGGATATTTATCACCAACGCTTCGATATTCATATTCCCCTGTCACAATGCCAATCGCGTCAATTTCTTTGGCGGAATAACATGAAACAACTATATCTCCTTCTTTCATTTGGCTTTGAAAAGCTCTTAAAACGTTTTTTCCACCAACCGAAAAATTATCGTAATCATAGAAATCCTCCACGTCCCCATATTCACTCCACCCGATACGGATATATCCGTTTTCAAGGCAATCTTTTCTAATAGGATTATCACCTGTACCCGCCAATGATACTTTCCAAACTATCGGGTTTGAATTGAGTTTATTCACCAATGGGGCATCGGCAGAGTTAGCGATGATTGCTTTCTTGCAGAATTCTTTAAGCACACCGTCTTTTCGCTCAAAACCTACATTCCCATTGTCGTCGTGAAATGGCCTTAATCCCTCAACAAAGTCTGTGTAATCGTATGATGGGTGAAACTGGACAAAACCAATTTCGTTTTCAGTACAGCCCATAGCTCTGGCAATTATTTCTTTGGCTAAGTATGTTTTACCTGTTCCCGGTGCACCAGTTAAAACAATGTTGTGGTTGCTTTTGAGAAAAGTCACATACATTTGGTTCTGTATATCTTGCATAATAGATGTATTTTGCTTGTTATCAATGCCTAGTATTTGTTTTATATAGTTTGCTTCTGCACCTTCTATTGAATGAAAATATAGTGTGTTACTTGTTGCATCTTCTTTTATAGGTTCAGGCAATTGCTCATACCATTCAACATCCCTTTGAATAGAGTTTTTGTCTGATGGAACATATTTGCAATTAGACATAAATCGTCCCCAACCATACAATAAATGGTTGATTCTACCACCTTCTTTTTGACTGTCAAACAGAACAACCAAGTCATTTGTTTTCACTTCTTTCATGAACTTCCAATACATATCTGGAACTGACACGTCGGTATTGCCTCTCACTTTCTGATATGCAGCACGCAATTCACTTTTGTTATTAAAAGATTCGAAATCCAATTCACCATTTACTTCTCCCCCCATTTTTGTTATGTTCTTTTCAAAAGGATCTGAACCATCGATAGAAAGGTCTTTTATGTTCCACATCCACAATTTTTCTGTGGGCACCTTTTTATTTTCTTCGGGCTCATTTTGCCAAGCATCATAGGATAATTCAGCAAAAGATTTATCTGTAATCTTTGATTTTATTTCTTTTTGCAAAGAAATGTAATTAGTGGCTGTGATTTCTTTTTCAGAGAACACGGAAAAATCCAAGTTTTGCAAATAATCTCTGCTATTTCTGTCGAGTGGTAAATAATCATATGGCCTTATCCAATATAAACCGATGGTTATATTCCATTTAACACCTTTTGTTTTCTGCAACTTGTCAAAACAATCTGAAAAAGAATTCTTTTTCTCAATGACAGATTCAAACAAATCCCATAATAATGGTATTTGAGTCGTAGCAGATGATCTAGAAAAGAAGGTTGATTTTTGGGGATTAAGTACTGGTATTCCATTGAAATCCTCTGGAATATCAGCTTCAACATTGAAGTGTTTTTTGAATTGTTGAAGAATCTTTAATCGGTTTTGGTCTGTGATTTTTCGATTAAAAATTGCAAATACTGAAAAAGGGTCAATGTCGGAAACATCGGTTCCGTCATCATTGTGAATATAATTTACATATTCGCGGTCCAAAGAGTAGATAAAATCCACAAGTTCACTATGCTTGTTTTTTAACAGGAGCAACTTGTTTGCAAGCTCCATATAAAAAGGAATCCAGGAAAATTGAGTTGCGCTCATTAATAGTCGTACTTGATTATTATACTATAGTTTTTCATTCTGCAAAACCCGACAGCTGACGTAGTTTCTGGCTTGTTTTTCCGCAATGGCGCCACCCTGCAGGAACGATGTCCTCCAGATGCACGTGCTTATCCTCGTAGTCCGCTACAAGGTCGGAAAGCAAGGCAAGCTCTATGCTCTCGTCCGATATGTCGGTGGAACCCTTGCCCCACGTCTTCGGCAGTAGTTCCTCTATCCTGCGCAATACCGCATAGTATTCGGTCTCTGAATTTATCTGTGTCATTTGATTTTTATACTATAGTTCTTTCATTCTGCAAAACTACAAAATTATCCGATACTTTCACCAAAATTTAATTATCCCTTTCAACCCTTTTCTCCCTGCTCTGAACTGTTCGGATAAAGAATAAAACAATTCGAAGTATAGGTGTATACTATAGAAATTCTACCATAAGGTGATAGTTGCGGGGGGCGAGATCGATGTTAGTATTGCGCTCGAAACCGACAAATTCTGAAAAATCAAATTGCAATAATTAACAATCAAATATTAAATTATTAAATCATTTTTGCAAGTATTTGATTACCAGTACTGAAAAAATCTTCTAAGAGTCTTGAATCCAGCGTTTTATCTTTGTATATTTGCCAAGCATTCAAACATATTCTCAATCATCAAAATAAAGCACTATGACTAATATCTTGGAAGTTGAAAACAAAATGATCACCCTGCGAGGGCTGCAGGTGATTCTGGATTCAGATGTGGCGGAATTGTACGGAGTTCAAACCAAGGAAATCAACCAGGCGGTCAGAAACAACCCGCGCAAATTCCCGAACGGGTACATCTTTGAATTATGCGACGATGAAAAAACAGAGGTGGTCAAAAATTTTGACCACCTCCGGAAACTCAAATTCTCACACCAATTCCCCAAAGCCTTTACCGAGCGGGGGCTCTATATGCTGGCCACAATATTGAAGAGTCCAAGAGCAGAAGAGACCACCATTGCCATCGTGGAGGCCTACGCGAAGCTGAGGGAGCTGTCAAAGGTGATGACAGAAATCCCCCTTCAGGAGGAAAACTCCACGGAACAAAAAACGTTGCTCCATCGGGGCGGACAATTGGTGGAGGACCTGATGACCGACGTGCTGCCGGTACAGAGCAGCGAGACCTCCTTCGAACTTAACCTTGCGATGTTCAAGTTCAAACATTCAATAAAGCGGGAGAACGAGGAGGAAATAAAAAAATTACGTGATGAGATTGCGGAACTCAAACATATTCTCAATCATCAAAATAAAGCACTATGACTAATATCTTGGAAGTCGAAAACAGAATCGAGGGAGGCAAGCGGAGAGCCGCTAACTGCAGCTCCTGAACCCGATGCCGCCGCTCTCCTTGCCGCCAATCTTCTCGTGACGGCACAACTCCTCGATGCCGGCAAGATCGGGACGGGCGCCGTCAAGCACCTCGCTCATCGTGATCTTGCGCACCACGTTGTCGATTTCACCGCCGGAGAAGTTGTAACGCTCCGCCAACACACGGCTTTCCTCATCGGAAAGCCACTCCAGCTTGTTCTTCCAAATAGACTGCTTGGCCTCCACCGTAGGATTGTTGAAACGGATTTTGAACAGGAATCTGCGCTCGAAGGCCGGGTCCAAGTTGTCGATGAGGTTGGTGGTGGCAATCATAATGCCGTCCAGTTTTTCCATTTCCTCCAGGATGATGTTCTGGATGGCGTTCTCGGTTTGCGCCACGCTGCTGGAGCCCGGGACACTGCCGACACTCTGGCGGTTGCTGAGCAATGCGTCCGCCTCGTTGAAGAGCAAAATCGGCTTGAGTTTCTCCTTTTCGCACAACTGCTTGTAATCGGTGAAGATACGCTTCACCAACTTCTGGCTTTCGCCATACCAGCAGGTCTTGGCGGCGCTGATATCCACGTGGCACACCGCCTTGCCCGTGGCCCTGGCGATTTGCATTGCGGTCTCGGTCTTGCCCGTGCCCGGCTGTCCGTGGAACAACGCCACTATACCCTTGGGCATAGACTTTTCCTCAAGGCGTTTCTGCAAGTCGGCGAATTTCCCCTCCTCCAGATTCCGGCTGAAGAGGCGCAACTGGCGTTCCAACTCTTCGTCATAGAACATCTGTTTCTCCGGAATCTGATCCGGATACAACAGTTTCTGGTTTTTCTTTTTGGTGCTGGCAAAAAGGGCGAAATCCTCTTCCAGGAAGAGTTCCTTCCCCTTCTCCGTCAGTTCGATCCCTGTTTCAGAGAACATTCTCTCGGGAAGAAGGTTCACCAAATCAAGGGTTTGCAGGGCGTGACGCTCATCCATCATCCGTCGGGCGATGCGGAAGCGCGTGCTGGGCGACTCATACATATCCTTCAGGGTGCAGCTGATGCCGGTTTCCCCGCCCGCGAGGAAATCGTCACAAATCTCATACAGCAACACCCTCTCTTCAATGTCGATGCGGAGTTTCAGGACCTGCTGCACAAAAGTCATATCCGCATTGCACTGCTCCAGGTCGGCAGCCTTCTCAAAGAGCATCGGTGTGGGGAAGCTGTCACTGCTGCGCTGGTCTATAAGATCGGAAATCTCGTGCACGAACTTGTAGCGGTCATAGTGGAGGTCTTTCAGGTCCTGGGGAGTGAACGCCTTCCCGCTCATCACGGCTTCCATCACACAAGGGGCGATTTCAAAGCCGCCGAAACGCATTCCTGCACGCCGCAAATAATGATTATTCACCAGCTGGTCGAAGTCCTTTTTCAAGGGGAGAATTACCATTCCTTTCACTTCAAAAAACTGCCGGACATCATCCCATTCGATGGTGGAATTCTGGAACTTACGGCTGAAAGCCACCACCATCAGGGAAGCCTGCACAGGATTGAGACTCAGGTATTTCCCAAAATATTTGATTCTCCCCACAACCTCTTCCACCTCCTGCGGAGTAATATCAGGTTCATCCTCAAAACCGAACCTGTGGCTCTCGCGCGTAAATTTTTTGGGCATATGTACCAAGGTTTGGGGCGCGATGGCTTCCAGAATCCGGGTACCGGAATTTTCCATCTTCAGTGCGAGGTAACTTAAAGTCTGCAATATATCTTCTTTTTTCATAACGATAATGGTTTACTCTTATAATATACTGAACAAAATTCAAAATAACATCCTGCAATTTTGAAAAGATGATTTTTTTTGTGGAAAAAGTAGCGGCAGCAATAATGGAGCCATCTGCGTCTCGCAGATGATCATTTAGGTGTTATCCGCGTCTCGCAAATGAGAGTTCTGCAACTGCGAGGACGTTGTCGGCTCCACACAATAGGGAATACTATCATCCTTTATCTTTGCCAAGTTTCTGTCATTAGCAATGATGTATTTCAACACATACTTGTAATGATCCTCTGACCTGATGATTCTGTCAAAATATTCCGATTGCCAAAATCGGCCTGTTCGGTTCATAACTTTATTTATTTTCTTGGCTGTGAAACTTTTCAACGAACGCATAACGCTCTCTATGTTGAACCCCTTTTTCATCTGCATAAGAAGATGAACGTGATTGGGCATTACCACAAATGATTTTAAGTTATAGCGTTCTCCGTCAAAAAACAACAGCGCATCTTCTACAATTTTTCTATTTTGGGGATAGTTCAGCAGACATTTTCCATAATTTGAATCCAGCCAATTGTCTATTTTTGACACAAACTTGTCACAATACTCATTATCATCCTCGAAGGTCCACGGCTTGGGGTGTTTTTTCAACCATATTTCTTTTTCTTCTTGTAACGCTCTCAGTTTTTCTTGAGGCAAAGAATCTGCCAATCGGAATGTGACAAAAACATATTTGTCATCTTGATGCCAATGCGGCAGGAATGTCGCCCAACGCAGATGTTCGCAATCATACTTGTCGAAATAAGGTGTGATGAACTTTTCACTTATGGAGCCATCTGCGTCTCGCAAATGAGAGTTCTGCAACTGCGAGGACGCAGTTGTCTCCACATTAAGAGCTGCAACTTTACTGTGATTAACAATTTGTTCCTCAATGTTTTTCATATCGCTTTGTTATTGAATGAATGATGCGGCAAAGATAATATTTTTATTTTAATATTATTTATCTTTTAATTAAAAAATAAAGATTATGTGGCAACTTACTGACAAAGGCCACTTGAAAGAGGACAAAGATGTAAAAGTAAGATAGGGACGGGTGTGTGATGGTTCTTCCCTGCTGAACCTCTACAACAGCCGCATTGCGATTTTCGCGCAGGCCTCCGCATCGGCCAACGCGTGGTGATGGTTCGTCATCGGGCAGCCGCAGGCCTCGGCCACGGTGTGCAGCTGGTGGTTGGGCAGTAGCCGCCCGAAATGGCGACGCGAAGCCCGACAGGTGCAATAGAATTGATAATCGGGATAGTCCATCTGATAGACGCGGAACACGGCCTTGAGGCAGCCCTCGTCGAAGGGACTGTTGTGCGCCACCAACGGCAGACCTTCGATCAGCGGCTCTATCTGTCGCCACACCACGGGGAATATGGGCGCGTTGTCAGTGTCCTCGTGCGAGAGGCCGTGTACCTCCTGACAGAACCAGGCGTAGTAGTCGGGTTCGGGATGGATGAGCGAGTAGAACGTGTCTGTGATGACGCCGCCGCGCACCACCACGACGCCCACACTGCAGACGCTGCTGCGCTGCCCGTTGGCGGTNNCTATGGCGGCAAAGTCGGTCATTGGTTATTGGTGATTAGTGATCAGTGATTTGTGATTTTAGATTACATTCAAGAATTAAGAATCGGTGGCAAAGATAACATTCCAGTGTGCAAGAGTGTGTCATATCGGCACACGTCACGCTATCGGGTCACCGCAATACTTTCGCCGCAGGCATTTCGCGCAGTGCAGTCCCATCCAGACCTCGTCGAACTGCTGCATGGCTTGGCGCACCAGTTCGGGCTCGTCGGTGAGGATGCCCGCCTCGAAGTTGCGGGTGTTGGCCCCTTTCATCCCGATGCCCGCGCCGGTGAGGTTNNGCGCTGCCGAAATAGACCGCGCTGCCGTCGAAGACCAGCATTTTGAAGTGGACCCGCGGACAAAGCACCCGCTCCAGCCCGCTTGCCAGCGACGGGTACTTGTCGAAGTCCTCGCGGAATGTCGGTCCGGGTTCCTTGGCGTGGATGAGGCGCACCTCCACGCCCTTGCGCACCAACTGCGCCAGCACGGCGAGGAACGGCAGCGTGCCCTCCCCCACCCTCACGTAGAGGTCCTTGATGTCGGCGGTGCCAATCCACAGCGACTTCCTGACGGAGGCCACGCGGGAGAGGACGAGGTTGTAATGGTCGGTGTTGGAGATGTAGGTGAGCATAATATAAAAATGTCAAAGTCGTTCTAACCAATGCGAAAAGAAAACATCGTTGACCGAGTATTCGGTGCGGTGGAGGGTGGTCTCGGCATTCAACAATCCTTTTTCGCACAGAGAGTCAGTTTGTTTGCGGGCGGTTGAAGGGGTTCCAATTTTGTATTTTCTTAAAAATTCCGCTGATGTGATTTGTGTCACACTGCCCTCCTTAGCGATGGCAATCATGAAATTCCATTGTTTCTCGGTCAGCATCTGGCGATATTGGAGATAAACCGCCTCCCCCTGCTGCATCAACTGGGCGCAGGCGTGTTTCACATCGTCAAGTCCAATATCGGTAGCACCGTTGTCATAAATGGTGTGACATAACTGCTGGGTGTAAAAGGTATGCCGGCGGGTCCATTCAAGAATAAAATCCGCAGCTTCGTGTTGGATGGTTCGATTCTTTTGGTTGAAAAGTTTGACAATGAACGGTTTGTATTTTTCAATTGGAATCTTATCAAGGGTAATGAAGGCGGTGCTGGAGTAAAACGGTTTGCGTGCGTTGGCAAAAATATCAGTCATTATATGCTTTTTGCTACCGCAAAAGATAAACGTGATGTTCTTTGTCTGCTGTATGTAGGTGCGCAACAGCGCCTCCATATTCTGTTCCGGATATTC
>DBYW01000008.1:0-3328 GCA_002311645.1 Bacteroidales bacterium UBA1176 | reverse complement strand
AACAAACCACGCAGGGTGTACTCTTTTTCGTGGGCGGTCTGGTAAGAGATTTGCAATTGGGGCTCGCCTGTGATGGGGTCGAACGAGATTTGTGGACGAAGTGCTTTAATGAATACCATGAGTTTGTCCAATAGGGAGCTTTTGGGACGAAAAGCCCGCATAGCCGCTTCCGCCATCATCTTGATGAAATCGTCCATATTCTGGGAGGCGAAAATATCCATATAGATGGTCTGGATATCGGGATGTGTGAACGACAGTTCGTCAAATAGCCGCAGAATCAGTCCGGTTTTACCGATACGTCTTTGGGAGATGAGGGTGGTGTCGGTGTGACCAGTGGTGTTGCGAAGCAGTTGTTGGAGTTCTTCCTCACGGTCGCAGAACAGCTCTTTTGACTCGTACGATTTGATAATGAATGGGTTATCCATGACGATTCATTTTATAGCGGCTGCAAAAATACACAATTTTTCCAAATTACACAAAAGGTGTAACACAAAAGGTGTAAAAGGTGTTTTGCATAGTCACTCCTCAAAACTCATCAGCCCGCCGATGAGGATGCCGAGGAGGAAATATTCTAATTGTTTCCTAGCATCTCGTCCATTCTTTGCCGGGCTGTCAGCATAGCGCAAACCATTTCGGTCATGTCGGCAATGACTTGTTCCCCCATAAAATCCTCCGTTGTCGGGAAGAGCACACTGAAACGCAACATCAGGTAGTGATCCTTGTAATAAGAAAATGGTATTTCCAGCAACGAGTGGCTTTCGTAGCAATCCGTGCGATGCTGCGAATATTTGCGAACCACTTGTTCATATTCTTCTTCCACCACTTTGAATTGCGCCGTCTGTTGCCTCTCTTCAATATATTGCAGTACCGTTTTGTATTGGGAGCATTCGCAGTTTCCGAATATCTTCATTTCAAGATTCAATCGGATTTTACCCTTGTCTGAATAAGTATGCATATTCAGTTCGACTTTTGGTGTCAGTTTTATGGGCGCATTGGTCTGAACACGAGCGGAGTTGGGTGCGATTATGGAAGCGTACTGAGGCAAGGCATTCTTCAGCGATGCGATGAGCCGGTTGCGCACCTCTTTGAGGAAAGAACTGGTGTGGTAATTTACCGGAGCGGTGTCGTTGGCCTCCAAGTTCGTGATGGCCGACATGCGCATCGCCCAGCGGATATTGTCCTCTATCTGCTTTGGATCTTCGTTGGCGATTTTGTCGCTGTTGTCTTTCGCTTGTGGCTGAGCAACCGTAGTTTTTATAACCTCGCGCATACTGTTCAACAATTGTGAAATATTCAGTGCCTTGTGCTTCAGGTAGTAGTCGGATGCACAGATGCGGTACAGCATTTGCTCCCAATCTTCATCGAACTCGGTCAATGACATCAGTCCTTGTTTCGTGTCATCGTCCAACGTTTCAAGGTTCAGCTGGAATGCTATATCTTCGTTCCACATTGTGAAACAAGGGTATTTGTTGAGAACATTATAGATTTTCGGATAGGCGATTTGAAGACTTACTAGGGCAAAACTAAGATATACGAAAAGATCGTCTTTGAGGAGTTCCTCTTCCCCTGAGTTCTGCGTGTCGTTAATACACTTGATAAGGGAAAGATTGTTAAGCAACCGCTTCAGCGAGCGAGGATTATGCCCAACAGAGAGCCGCGCGGCTTCGGCAATGCGTTCCATCAACGGCTTGGTGTTGCGCTGAACATTGTTCACCCAGCCGATATTGAAGAGAGACTCTTTCAGAAAGGAATCGATACGGTAATTGCTGACGGGCATGGAGAAGGGCACCTGGATGATTTTGTCGAAGAAAGAGCGGAACTCACGCTCGTTCTGGTCGGTGAGCTCGCCGAATTTGGGCTTGAGTCCTTTCACTACCACGTCATAGTCGATGGCGAGCACAAACACGCATTTGTCGAGGGTGAAGATGTTCTTCAAGAGTTCCAAAAGTTCCACGGCAGTCGGTGGGTTAATGCGGTCAAGGTCGTCGATGAAGAAGACAAAGCCTTTTTTGTGCGATTCCGCAAGGGTGGTGTTGATGGACTCTTGCAGTTCATCGCGTAATTTGCCGATGGATGATTTGGGGCTGTCGAACAAAGCGTTGAGTTCCTCGCTTCCGCCGCCGAGTCCGGCGTTGACGGCGGTTTTAAGGGCCACCACCCCGAACTTCTTCACCTTGTCAAGGACATCTTTTCTGCGATTGCTGTCATTGGAGGCGGTTTGGGCGGCCATCTGGGTGATGATTTGCATCAGGGTGGTGGCGGGGTCTTTCATCAGGGCGTATTCCCACGTGTTGATCCAGACACCGTGGTAGGAGTCTCTGCTGTTGTTGTTGCACAGCGACTCCTGCAGATAGTTCATAAGGGATGTTTTGCCGCTCCCCCATTCGCCTTGCAGGGCGATGGTGATGGGTGTGCCGGTGTTAGTGATGAACCGTTCAAGCCCTTTTGCAAATGGGTTGATGCCGAACTCGTCTTTGTCTTCGGCGCGGCACGGGATGTCGGAAAGGCTGTATGTTTTGGGCATATTGATTCTATTTAGAATTGGAGGAGTTGGCATTCCCAAATGATAGCAGCAAGAATAGCTGGATTGTAGTAGCCATCAATAATCATAAAGGGATAATTTTCAGGATGGTGAGAATGTTCTCGCGCTTTATATAGTTTATCACCATCAAGAATCATAAAAGGATAGTTTTCGGGATGGTTTGAATGATTTCGCGCCACATAAATCTCACCATCGTCAATAATCATAAAAGGATAATTTTCAGGATGGTTTGAGTGCTCTCTGGCTTGATAGACTTTTTCTCCTTCAACAATCAAAAAAGGATAATTCTCTGGATGATGGGAATGTTCCCGTGCTCTATAAATTTTATTATCCACAATAACCATAATGGGATAGTTTTCAGCATGATTAGAGTGATCCCGCGCCATAAAAATCTCACCATTTTCGACTATCATAAAAGGGTAGTTTTCGGGATGATTTGAATGGTTTCGTGTTTCATAAATTCTTGTCACCATAATAAATTCCCTTATTCGTGTCGGGCGCAACTTTTTGAAAATGAAATGCCTACTCTGTTAAACGCTTTTCGGCGGGGGCGTTGGTTCTAATATGCATAATCTCCGTTCTGTTTCACAAAACTTCGGGCTATCTCGTATGCAGTTTGGTAGTCTTTTTTCTCATACTGATAGTAGCTCCAAGCAGAAGTGATCACATGGTAGATACCCCTGCCTCCATTTTCTGAATAGCTACTACCGTATTGCGTCTTGATGTTGTTGAAATTGAAGATTTTTGCCAGTTCTACCCCAGTCATTACAAGGTTGTTTGCAGTCA
>DBYW01000004.1:6300-7257 GCA_002311645.1 Bacteroidales bacterium UBA1176 | reverse complement strand
TGATCCTCCTTTATATTCATTTTTTTGTAAATACTTCTGTCGTAATGCTTTGGGTAGTTTCGAGGCTACAAGTTGATACGATTCACGAATCCATTCCTGAACCCGTGCATCTTTTATCTGTTCGTAATACACATCACTCCAATGTTTCTTGTTCCAATGCCAGGCAGGGGTTACAGCGGAAAATTGTTCTCTGAGTTCCTCATTTCTTTCTGGCGACAGCTTCAGTGCCAGTCTGGGCTCAGAATCCTTCATATCATGCTCACCACCGCCCAGCCAAAGGCAGACGAATATTTTCCCTTCCAGTCGGAAGGTGAGGATGTCGTCGCCAAACGGCTGGTCTTCTGTCACGCCGTAGAGTGACAGGGTGTAGTCTCGTACTTGCTCGATATTCATTTGTGGGTTTTTTTCGGTGCAAGGATACGCATTATTTCAATCCAAACAAAACAAGCATCGCCGGCAAACCTTTAATCCTCTGCACCCCTCAATATCCCCTCATAAATTTTCTTATCCACATCCTTAAAAACATTGAAAACCACCTGTCTGATGGAAGTCTCGGAGTGTTCAACAAAGAAGTTTGAAACCGTTTTTACCGCAATTTCGGCGGCCAGCTGGTTCGGGAAGCGGAACTCTCCCGTGGAGATGCAACAGAAGGCGACGCTTCCGAGACCGTTTTCACCGGCACAAACCATAATGTTGCGGTAACAGGAAGCCAATTGTTCCTTCTGGAATGCCGTCGGGATGCCGTCGGGGATNNGGGCCGACGGTGTGGATGACGTACTTGCACGGCAGGTTGTAGGCCTTGGTGATTTTGGCCTGCCCCGTCGGTTCCGGATGTCCTTGTTGCAGCATCAGCCTGTGACACTCCTCGCGCAATTGCACGCCCGCCGCGGAGTGGATGGCGTTGTCAATGCATCTGTGCAACGGGTGGAAACAGCCCAGCATCTGCGCATTGGCGGC
>DBYW01000004.1:0-6284 GCA_002311645.1 Bacteroidales bacterium UBA1176 | reverse complement strand
AGACGGGTGATGTCGCCCTGCCATAAAGAAATTGAAAATTGAGAATTGAAAATTGATAATTGTTGGACGGCAGCCAATTTCACCACACCCTTCTCTTGCAATTGCGCTTGCAATTCCTCGTCCTGCAAACGCAGAAATTCCTCGCTCACGGGTTTGGGTTCGCGCACGTTGCGCAGGGCACGGAAAAGATCGCGCTTTCCCTGTTCGGTCGTGGGGATTTCCATTTCGGAATATTGCGGATCTTCCTTTATCAAATAATCAATTAAAAAATCTAAACGATTCATTATCAATAATTAAAATAAACAGATCAACGAATCAACAATTCAACATCCTTTCCAACACCTCCCCGATGTCGCCGTTGATTACAATCGACCGGTCCTTGATCTGCTCCACGGTGAACGCCTCGCTGAGGTTGATAGTGGCGTAGGTGGAGTTTGGGGTCTGCATTGTCCAGCGGATGAACGGGATCTTAAAGATAATGGGCGTGTTGCCGCCGCTTCCCAAATCCAGGAACAACAACTTGCCGTCTTTGTGCCGCCGGATAAATTCGGTGTATCGTTCCGACGCCGTATGCCAGCCCTCGTCCTCCACAAAGGTCTCGTCGGCACGCAGGTTGACCTTCATCGGACCGCCGCAGACAGGACAATGCGGAATCAATTCCGTCGGAATTTGTGGAGACGTTTCAGGAAACGTCTCTACAGCTTGCATCGCAATCATTTTCCGGATAGTCTCTTCGTTGTCGTAGGTTTTCTGGTGACAAGGTTTCGTGCATTGGAACAGGCCGTAGTCGCCTTGCGTGTAGAATAATCTCTGTTTGTCAAATCCTGCCTTCTGGAACTGGTGATCGACATTGGTGGTGATGACGAAATAGTCCTTGTCCTGCACAAGCTTCAAGAGGTTGTCATAAACGGGTTTCGGTGCAGGCACATAACGGTTGTAATAGATATGACGGCTCCAATAGGCCCAATGCTCCTCTTCGGCGGGGAAGGGGTAGAAGCCCGCCGAGTACATGTCGGTGAAGCCGTATTGGCGGATGAAGTCGGCAAAGTGCCGCTGGAAGCGCTCACCGGAATAGGTGAAGCCCGCCGAGGTGGAGAGCCCCGCTCCGGCACCGACGATGATGGCGTCGGCGGATTGTAATGCTTTTCGTAGTTTTTCTATTTCCATAATCTAAAAAGATGCCGCGAATATACACAAAATTTGATATTTCAGCCGTTTGACTTTTGTCAACACACACACCTTTTTGTAAGTAATACTGAAAAACAACAAGTTAAAACAGGAAGAGAAATCACTTCCCCGCTAACCAGCATCCCCCCGCCATAATAATCGTGGCAACGATGAAAATCCAGCCGACGGGTTCGCCCAAGATGACTACCGAAAGGAATGCTCCGATGAAGGGCGCCAAGGCAATGCGCTATCAAAGAAAAGTGAAACCAGATACTTTATCAATCATTACCATGTAGTTGCTTTCGGTACTGAAACGGTGTGCAACCCGTCTGCTGGCGGAAGAAACGGATGAAGAACGAAGGGGTGGCGAAGCCGAGGGTGTCGGCCACTTCGGAGATGGGCAACGAGGTATGATGCAGCAACACCTTGGCTTCGCGCAAAAGAGCACGGTTTATCCATTGCAGCACTGTCAGCCCACTCTCGCCACGCACAAGGGTGCTCATGTGGTTGGGCGAAACGCATAGGCGGTCGGCATAGAAGTTGACGGAGTGCTTGGTGCGCCCCTCTTTCGCGAGCAGCTTCAGGAAGCGTTGCATGAACGCGCCGCTGCGCGAAAGCGGCTCCTCATGCCGCAGGCTGAACATGTCGAGTATCAGCGCATCGTAGAAATGGACTATTATGTCGGTGAATACAGGGGTTCGGTCGAACTGGTCGGAAATCATTGTCAGATATTGGTTGACCCGTGCGAAAGCCTTGCTGTCGCCGCTCACTACAAAACTTTCCACAGTGCTCTGTATCTGTGGCATTTGGCGGAACACCACGGCACTGGCTGCGCAGTCGCTACTGACATCCTCGACGAGCAAAAGTGCCTCGGGCAGAACAATAGCTATGTCGCCTTCGTGCAGCATATATCGCACCAAGTCGATTTCCACATCCATCGTCCCGCGCTGCACCATGATAATACGTCCGTCGAGGGTTCGATAGGGTCGCCCAAGCTTAAACAAATCCTCATCTATCATGTTGGCATTCAGAATAATGCCGTAATCGCCAGAATGTCGGTATCCATGACGAACAAGATTGTTCAATGCCACTTTGGTGTCGAGGTTGCGTATCTCCATACAAATGTATTATGTCATAAATAACGCAATATTTCTGTAGTTAGTATATGAACTTCGTAGAAAATGGATATTTTTACATTAAATTATGGTATTTTAGATGGTATTACAGTGGTACTTTTGCATTGTAAAAACAAAGAGATGACGATTCATATTAACCTTTGAAAATAAGCGACTTATGGAAGCCAACAAAATCAACGGAAAAGCCCTCGGGCTGAAATTGGACAGCGGAGTGGAGCTGACCTATTGCGAACTCGGAAAGGAGGAAGAGGTGTTCAGCTTCATAGACCAGTGCCACAAAGGCTTTTACCGTGAAATCACCGAACCCACTGGCGACGAGAAACCCTCATTCCTGCAACGCACCGTAATGAAGGCCGCCGCAAAACTGAAAGGAATCAATTAAACAAAAATAAATAATACAAAAATTAAAATACAACAAATTATGGAAAACACAGCTAATGCAAAAGTGCTCCGCGCACGACTGATGGATCAACCCGAAGATTTCAAACGCCTCGGCATCAACCCCGAAAAGGTTGAGACTTGGGAAGACGGACGTCGCACGCGCACCGAGGAGGTGGGCAGCGAGGTGTGGTACTTCGACGGCACGATGGACGACGGCACCAAGTTCATGGTCGGCTACCGTCCCAAATCGATGAATGGCATGACCAAGACGGTTGACTCGCCCCACGTGAACATCTACATCAAGAGTCCTGCGGGCAAGGAGTTCCGCGACGACATCGTCTACCCCGCCGAGGAGGGCAGCTTCAGCCGCGAGCAATGCGACACCAAGGTGGGACCCCACTGGTGCCGCGGCGACTTCAAACACTACGATCTGCACTTCGAACCCGTCCACGGCGTAGGCCTCGACCTGCACTACGATGCGCTCACCGAGCCTTTCCGCCAGGGCACTTCGCTGCTGGCCTTCGGTGACAACGACGAATTCTACCACACCGACCTCGCCGTGCCCAAAAACCAGGTCAGCGGACGCCTCTTCTACGACGGCGAGTGGCATGAGGTGAATGGTCTCGGCTACCATGACCACCAATGGATGAACACGATGCACTTCACCCTCTACCACCACTGGTTCTGGGGGCGTATGTACACCGACCTCTACACCATCTATATCTACGACTTCGTTGCTGCCCGCCAGTACGGCTACAAACAGCTGCCCATGTTCGGCCTGATGGACAACAAGACCGGCAAGGTGGTCTTCATGACCGACGGCCACTTCGATCTCAAGACCCGTCTGGAACCCGAAGCGCACCAAGGCCGCGAGTTTCCCAAGGAGAGCCACTACGTCTTCACAAATGCCGACGGCTCGCGTGCCGAGTTCGACGTCGAATGGGAGGACCAGCTGGAGTTCTGGGACATGTACGAGATGGCCGCCGAAGAGCTGAAGCGCCGCTACGACGCCATCGGGATGCGCATGCAGTACTGCCGCTACTACGCCAAAGGCGGCGTCCGCTTCACCCCCGCCGGCGGCGAGACCCGCGAAGCCAAAGGCGACATGATCTACGAGTACGCCTACATGGGCATGCCCGACCCCGCAGCGCACGTCTGATAGAAAGACAATGGGCAACATGATATCCTTCCCTCACCTCCCCGCCAACCAGCACCCCACCGCCATAACGATCGGGGCAACGATCTCGAAGTTGTTGAGCAACGCGGTGTTGGCCGCCGAGTTGATGCGCAAGCCGTACATCATCAGAATCGGGGCAACGATGTCGAGGGCGACCATTGCAACCACGTAGGGGAAGTCCGCTCGGGTCAGCCGTTCTTCCTTGACACTTTCTACTTCTGTTTCTTATAAGCATCATCAAGCCCATCCCGATGCCTGCACCGAGATAGAGGAAGGCCGCCACCATAGCGGGCGGCACGTTCTCCAACAGCAGCTTCGAGACGGGCGTGCTGATGGCATACAGTGCCGCCGCAAGGATGGCGAAAATGATGGATTTGTTCTCCTTTTTCATTTTCAGTAATTCGTCAAATTCGTTCAATTCGCCGTTTTACAAGCGGAATCCGTTCAATTCCGACAAGGTGAGCTCCAAATCACGCTGCGCCTGCAACTGCTTCTCGTAGGCCGAAAGGTAATATTCGGTTTCAAGGAGATAGTTGAGCAACGGCATCTCGCCCGAGATGTAGGCTTTGTATAGCAGGTCGGCGTTGTTGTGCTGACTGAAGACGGCAGCATAGCGTTCAACGGTCTCCCGTAGTTGCGCGGCTTGGGCATAGAGCTGCTGCCATTGGCTGCGATACCGCAAGGCCTTCAGAGTGGTGCTGTTCTGCTCAATCTGCGATAACACGGGCGCATACCTATCCTCTTGGGCAAATAAGGATAACAAACTTGTTATCAATGTGATAAATATGATGATCTTTTTCATTGCAGTTCAGTTTTTGATGATTTTCTCTTGGCATACCAGCCATAAACAATGGGCATAACAAAAATATTCAGCAGTGTGGATGTGATGAGGCCGCCCAAGACCACGATAGCCATTGGACTTTGGATTTCGTTGCCGGGCTTGTCACCGTTGAAGACCAAAGGGATGAGCGCCAACGCCGAGGTGAGGCGGACCGCCAACACGCCACCGATAAGCGCCAAGGGCAGACTGACGAGCACAATGCCCGACATCGGGTGCGGCGGTGGCGCGAATATCGCCCGGCTGCTGCAACGCACCTTCCAGGGAACCGTCACGGGTATCGATTTTTCGCCGGTGTCCGTACGGAAATCAACGAAAGTGAACGCCAAAGCCATACAGGAAGGCCGCTGCAAGGTCTTGGAAGGCAATGTCGCCAACCTCCCGTTCGCCGATGGCTCGTTCGACGTGGTGACCGCCTTCGAGACCATCTACTTTTGGCCCGACATCGAGCACTGCTTCAACGAGGTGAAAAGGGTGCTNNTCATTGTCAACGAATCAGACGGTAGCGGCGCGATGGATGCCAAATGGGAAAGTATGATCGAGGGTATGCACACTTACACACCGGAGGAAATCCGGCTCCATCTTACGAATGTCGGCTTCCGCGACCTCAACATCACGGTGAACGAAGAAAAGCGGTGGCTGTGCGCGACGGCGAGGAAATGATCAACCGTTTCGGCCCACCGCCCTCACTGCCCCCAAACAGTGAATCCTGACCACGCGGTTGGGGTCAGTTTCCGCGATGTGGCGCAGAAGTTCAAGGTAAGGTTTCACAAACTCCGGTCTGCGCTTGCCGAGGACGCGGAACATTTCGGGAGCCTCCATCCTTACTTTGTCATCGGGATCGTGCAGGAGTTCCGCAAACAGCGGCAGGGAGTCTTTGTACGGATCAGGGGTGTTGGTGGCGACATTCTCCGAAGCCCAGATGAAGGACAGCCGTACGCTCGCCCCTTCATCGTGGGCGAAGCGAAACAGGCCAGTCCAATACGGTTCGATGGAGGCATAACAACCCCGCCCGATTCTGCCAAGGGCATTCACGGCGCGCTCCCGCAAAAGCGGTTCCGCACTGTCGCAAAAAGCGGCAATCGCGGGAACAGCACCCTTGACGGCAAGCGGAAAATTCAGTCCCATCTCGCCCAGCAGCCACAGTGCCTTCGCTTTGATTTTGGTAGAATCCGATGACAGCAGCGACGCGACGAATGGGATGTTTTCTTCCCATTGATCCTTGCCTTTGGTCAATATGCCGAGGTTTTTGTATAGTTCGGATTCGGTCATGCTCTTAATAATTTCAGCATTGCTCAATTATCGTGCAAACTTGTAGGTCATTACAACGCTATCCCCTTCCGTCACAGAATTCGAAAAGTATTGAAAATGAAGTTTGTCATTGTACCAGTCATTGCTGTAAACCTTATCTATGTCGCCAATCAAGGTTTCATCATTACAGAAATTATCCCCTGCCTTTCTGAATGAAATGTACATTGTATCAGAAAGATGTCCCTTGAAATGCACAGAGGCTTTCCATACAGTTGCAGTGGACTCAATAGCAAAACTATCTGTTGCGAGTTCCGTTGTTGGGTATAAGACAGTC
>DBYW01000054.1:52506-82279 GCA_002311645.1 Bacteroidales bacterium UBA1176 | reverse complement strand
TCCAACTTTTGGGGTGCAGTTCACTCCCGTATGGGGTTACAAAGTAGTAGCTGCCTTCGGCAGCCGTATACTACGATTTCTTCACAATGCGAGACCAATGGACGCATCGCACTATCGTACTCCACGGGTTAGACTGTACTGCCTCCAGCAGCGAGATCACCTCGGGCGCCGCGCTCCACCCCACACTTGGGTGGGGTTACAAAGTAGCAGCTGCCTCCGGCGGCGAGATGTCTTGTTTTTTTTTATATTTTTGCGGCCTGGATTAAACCTCGTAAAGTTTTTGGTTTCTTAACGCATCATCTTCTTCACTTTCCAACCCGTATGAAAAAAACCATCATCTTTTTCACCATAATACTAGCCGTTTTTGCCACATATGCGCAAGGCAGTTACGGCACAGAGGTCACTGGCGACCAGAAGAGCGCGTTGGTCTCGGCCATCGAGAAAGCGCATAGCCAGTTGAGCACGCTCAGCGCAAATTTCACCCAAGAGAAGACATCCTCGCTCCTGACCGACAAGGTGGTGCAAAAAGGCAAACTCCGCTACAAGTCGCCCAAACAACTGCGTTGGGAATACACCTCTCCCAAAGCCATGGCTGTCATCTTCACCGATGGCAAAGTCCTGTTGAAAACAGACAAGGGCAACGTCAACAACCCCAACAAGATGCTCAACGAGATGGGGTCGCTCATCATCAACACCATCAACGGCAGTTTCTTGAAAGAGAACAAGGATTTCAAGGTCACCTACTACAAGAACGGCAACACGGGCAAGATCACCGTTAAGTTGGTGCCCATCAACAAACGCATCAAGGCCTACTACTCCAAGATGGTCATCGAATTGGACGGGAAAACCCACCTGGCCGACAAGGTGTCAATGCATGAGGTGAACGGTGATGTCACCACCATCACCTTCAGCGAGAAGAAAAGCAACACCCCCATTTCGGAGGACTTTTTCAAATAGGATAATATCGTAACATGTTCAAAGACACTCTTTTCACCATAGTCCAAATGACCGTCGACGGTTCGCACGGAGAGTTTGAAATCCGGCTCAATGCAGAGCATTCCATCTATGCTGGCCATTTTCCTAACGACCCTATTACACCGGGTGTCTGCATCGTTCAGATCACAACGGATCTTTTTGAACACGTTCAAGGGAAACCCTGTGTGTTGACCGAGGCCAAGAACATCAAGTTCCTCAACCTTGTAAGACCTAAGGAACACGCCGACATTCGATATACAATGGATTGGGAGCCTGTGGATGCAAAACATTACAAAGTGAAGTCCATGGTTACCGACGGTGACACGGTGTTCGCCAAGATGAATGTCACCATTGCCCTACAAGCCTAACGCCCGCGCCTATGTCCGAAGAGACCAAATCCTTGATGAAAAGCCAGCGCGTGTGCGTTATCATCCCAACCTACAACAATGCAAGCACGGTGGTCGACGTAGTCCGCTCCGTGTTGCGCTACTGCGAAGACGTGTTTGTCGTCAATGACGGCTGCACGGATGACACGATGACGGTATTACAGCAGGCAGACCTGCCCATAAAAGTATTGGCATACACGCCCAACAAGGGCAAGGGAACGGCGTTGACCACAGGTTTCCGCGAGGCGCTGCGCCAAGGCTTCCGCTATGCGCTGACCCTCGATTCCGACGGCCAGCACAAAGCCGAGGACATTCCAACGTTCGCTGCCTATATCGCCCAGCACGAAGACGCACTGCTCCTTGGCAGTCGCGGACTCGAGCATGAGAACATGCCCCGCAAGAACACCTTTGCCAACCGTTTCTCCAACTTCTGGTTCACCGTGCAAACCGGCAAGCGGCTGCCCGACACCCAGACGGGCTTCCGCCTCTATCCGCTGCACAAGATGGGTAACATGCGGCTGTTCACCTCCCGCTATGAAGCGGAATTAGAGTTGCTCGTCTTCTCCGCCTGGCGCGGTATCGACATCGTGCCACTCCCCATCCATGTCTATTATCCGCCTGCCGAGGAACGCGTTTCCCATTTCCGCCCCGGTCCAGACTTTGCCCGCATCAGCCTCCTCAACACCTGCCTCTGCTTCATTGCTATCTTGTACGGCTACCCGTCCATGTTCATCCGGAAAGTCCTCAAGAAGTAGCGCACGACCCACAACATGCCCAAATCCGACATCATAAAAGGATACATTGCCATCTCCATCTCCATGCTTTTCTGGGGATTCAGTTTCGTATGGAGCAAGCAGCTGCTCAATGCGGGATTTCCCGTGTTCACCATCGTCTTCTTCCGGTTGCTTATCGCCTCCGTCATCTTCGTAACACTATTCCACTTCCAGCATAAGTTAGAAAAGATTGCCAAGGAGGACCGTCGTTCGTTCTTCATGCTGGCTCTGTTCGAGCCATTTCTCTATTTCATCGGAGAAGAGTACGGCCTCCAGCAGGTGTCAGCGTCATTCGCGGCCGTCATCATCGGGTTAATTCCCATCGTGGTGTCGGTCACGATGTATTTCGCCGAAAACGAGAAACTGTCCTGGACGTTGCTTTTGGGCACCGTTGTCTCCATCATCGGCATCGGGGTGATGACCTTCGGTCCTGACAGCCAAGTGGTCTTCAACCTCAAGGGGTTATCATGGCTGATGTTGGCGCTTTTTGCGGCGGGCGGATACAGTGTCCTGTTAGCCAGGCTGGTCCAAAAATACAGTCCCGTCACGGTCACCACCTACCAAAACCTGTTAGCCTTGCCGTTTTACATCCCGTTTGTGTGCATCTTCGACATACGTCACTGGGGTGCCATCGACTGGAGTATCCAATCGCTGGTCAACCTAACCTGTTTGGCCATACTCTGTTCGGCGGGAGCTTATATGCTCTACTCCTACGCGGCGAAGCACATTTCCATCACCAAACTGTCAGTATTCACCAACGCCATCCCCATTATCACCATCTGTGGTGCCGCCCTGCTGGGGCAGGAGGCGTTGACACTGCAGAAATTCGCAGGCATAGCCATCGTCGTGGCGGGCGTTGTGCTCAGCCAAATGCGTCCGCATCGCCAGGCACTGACATAACAGGCTTCAACATTTTGCCGCATTTCTTCAAAAAATAGTATATTTGCCGCCACTTATTATGGGACGCATTTTAGCCATAGATTACGGACAAAAGAGGGTCGGCTTCGCCGTCACCGACGAGTTGCAGATTTGCGCCAACGCATTAGACACCATCCCCGTGGCGCAGGCATTCGATTTCCTGAAAGCCTACCTGCAGCGCGAGAAGGTCGACGTCGTGGTGGTCGGCGAGCCCCGCAAGCTCGACAATACCCCTTCCGACTCTGCGCGCTTCGTGGAACCCTTCGTCAACCGCCTGCGAAAGGAACTGCCCAACATCTCCCCCGGCACCACTCTCGCCCGCATGGACGAACGCTTCACCTCCCGTATTGCTTTCCAAACCATGATCGACATAGGCTTGAGCAAAAAGGAGCGCCAGAACAAGGCCATGGTGGACAAAATCAGCGCGACCATCATCCTGCAGTCCTATTTAGAGCAACAAGACATGATTAAACAAAGAGAAAACGACCTATGATACTACCTATTTACGTATACGGCGAGCCCGTACTGAGAAAGACGGCCGAAGAGGTTGATGTGGAAAACACCGATTGGAAACCCTTGATTGCCGACATGTTCGAAACCATGTATCATGCCAACGGCGTGGGGTTAGCCGCACCCCAGATCGGCAAGGCCATCCGCATTTTCGTCATCGACGCCGAACCATTCCGCGAGTCCTATCCGAACGACAACCTCCGCAAGGGTGCCTTCATCAACCCCGTCATCACCGAGGAGTGGGGCGATGACTTCGTCTTCAGCGAGGGCTGTTTAAGCCTGCCCCAAATCAGCGAGGATGTCACCCGCAAGTCCAATATCCACATCGAATACTACGATGAGGAAGGACAATTCCACGAAGAGGACATCAACGGCATCGTGGCCCGTGTTATCCAACACGAATACGACCACCTCGAGGGGAAGGTTTTCGTGGACCATCTCTCTCCCATCAAGAAAATGGTGCTCAAACGCCAGCTCAACGACATCGCTTCCGGCAAAACCAAAGCTAGCTACAAGACCGTTCACCACAAATAAGCCGCCATGAAACGTCTATCCTACATCCTCATGTTCGTCGCCACAGCCCTGCTGTTCACAAGCTGTCACAACAACTCCTCCGAACAGGGCGGAAAGAAGCGTTTCGGCCAGAAACAGCGAGATGTGGTGGAGTTGTACAACATGGCCGATTCCGTCTACCACTTCGGCGGACGTGCCGACACGGCTCTCTTCGGACGCTTCATCCGCAAGGCGGTGGACTTCGCAAAGGCCTATCCCAAGGACGAAATTTCTCCAGAGATGCTCTACCGCGCGGGCGTTGGCAGCATGATATTAGCCAAATCAGCCATTGACCGCGCACAAACCGCCCAATACGCCAAGCAAGCCATCGCCATCTTCAACCTGTATCAGGAACAATATCCTAAAGGCGACAAGGCCGAGTTCTGCTACTACCAGCGCGGCATCATCTACGACGACATCCTGGGCGACACGCGCAGCGCAGAAAACGAGTTCCGCGACTATATCAACCGCAATCCAGGCGACTCCCTCTCCGTCCAGTTGGAGCAATATATCAAGCTGATGGGGAAAACGGAAAGTGAACTCGAGGAGGTGTTGGGGTTGAGATAGGAGCTGTTGGCTGTTGGCTATTGGTAATTGGCGGAATGGTATGTTTCTCGTTCAGAAACATTTCAAAACTCCAAACTCAACTGGTTCTTCAAATGGAAGCTGCGCCTGTGATATGGTGAGAAACCGTGCTGCATCACGGCTGCGACATGCTCAGGCGTAGGATATCCCTTGTTCTTCTTCCAGCCATACACGGGGAACTCGGCATCAAGACGTTCCATCAGCGCGTCTCGGTACGTCTTGGCCAAGATGGAGGCTGCCGCAATGGACAAGTATGTCGCGTCGCCCTTGACCACGCACTTATAAGGTATGCCCAAGCGGTCTTTGAAGCGGTTGCCGTCGATCAAAAGCAACTCCGGTTCGATCGCAAGTCCTTCCACGGCATCATTCATACCCTGAATGGAAGCGTTGAGAATATTAATTTCATCAATCCGTTTTTCAGACACCTCAACCACGCAGAAAGCTAATGCATCACGCTCGATGACAGTGCGCAGATGCTCTCTCTTGATTGCAGACAACTGCTTGGAGTCATTGATTTCCTCGTTGGCATAATCATATGGGAATATCACGGCAGCGGCGCAGACAGGACCCGCCAGGCAACCGCGCCCGGCCTCGTCACACCCGCACTCCACACAGAGCGTTTCCGAAAAATGAGATTTTAGAGCCATAACAAGACAATTGAAGCCACGATAAGCACGTCATGGAAAAACCTACGCTTTTTCACGAGTGAAATCATGCTGTAAATCAGCACCATCGGCACTAACATATAGGCAAAACTTTGCTGCAATTCCAAACTGGAAAAGACAACCATGACCGCCATGACAAGGTTCAGGAACACCGTAATCAGAAAACGTTTGCGCAGGACAATGAGTTTGTTGTCGAAATAAAGTTTCAGCACCGCACTGAAGTATATCGTCGCAAGCAAAACAACTCCGATCGTCACCCAGTCTACAATTTGGTCGCGGACAGACGCGGAGCTATGAAACAGCTTAAAGAAAGTCAATTCCTTATAGGAACCAAACAAGGCTGGCAACGTATCGGTGAGGTAATGGTATGAAAAAAGATAAATGGCCACGATCAAAATGCCGGAAAGGAGCACAAACGTATCCTTGGGGCGATAAACGTTGCCCATGAACATCGCAAAAATCAGGAACGGGAACAGCCACAGGGCGTTGACATCCAGCAGAGAGGCCAAACCGATGATGATGCCGGACGCAAAAATCCGGTTCTTGCCATGCGACTCGAAATCCGTATTGACCAACATGACGAACGAGAGGGCGAACATTGTGAAGAATGCCGGCGTAAACGTGTTGAAGAACTTGATGACATTCAGGAACAACAACAGGAAGAACACAGGCATAAACGACCGGTTCTCCGCGAACTTATTCACGGAATAGAAGCGCTGCACCAACAGTATTTCCAACAACAGCAACATCATGGCAATGATGCGCACCGCCAAAAGGTTGTCCACACCGAAGCGGCAGAAGGACTGGAACAATGCCATTTGTCCATCGGGCGGACAAAGCGTCATCTGCGTAAAAATGGTAAAAGCAGCCCATGCGAGCAGGGGCAACGACAGCAACAGCTGCAAATTCCTGTATTTATTCAGCAGATAAAACATTGGCGTGCAAAAATACAAAAAAGGCAATTACAAATCTGTTGATAAAATGCCTTTAAAAAAGGGTTTTTTAACGGTTGTGCAAAGGGGAAAAATAGTATTTTTGCGGCCTTTATTATTTTGAATATAATATAATATGCATACAATGAAAAATTTACGCATTTTGTTAACGCAACTCGCTTTTATTCTTGCGCTTAACATTTTCCAAGTCAACGTTTCAAACGCAACCGCATCCAACATCGGTGTCCCCATTGACACCACTCGGAAAACCATTTGCGTCAAGAATTTCCCCACGACGGAATCAGGCATTTCAATCACACAGCCAGGTGTCTATTTCACAACCCCGTCCGCCCAACCGGATGACACCCTTTCCATTTTGGAAGTGACCGTCTATGCCTGCTTCAAAGACACCGTAAGTCTGAGTGCTTGCGCGGAAGATTTTCCGATTTCATACGGTGACCTTCTTTTCAACCGTCCCACCCACCAAGAGATGAGTTCAGAACGAGACATCCATGGATGTCCCATCTTCCACTTTTTTTCCGTCGAGCAATATCCATCCTATCACAACAACATTGTGCAAAATGTTTGTTTGCCGGACTTGCCCTTTATTTTCAACGGGGACACCCTGACAACAACGGGCATCTACACTTACAACGACACCACCGCATTGGGTTGCGACAGCATCACGACCTTAGATCTCCGGGTGCATCAGATTTACAACATTCATGACACCCTCACCGTGAATGTTTGCTCGTTCAACCTCCCCTACACCGTGGGTGACAGCAATTTCACCCAATCCGGCATCTACGATTTCCCCATCCATTCTGCCGGTGGCTGCGACAGCGTTTTCTACCATCTCGACCTCACCGTCACGCAAACGCACTATGACACTCTGACGATATCCATTTGCCACAACGACTTCCCCTACGCCGTCGACAGTCTGCACACCTATTCATCCGCCGGCACCTACTACATCGAACATGCCGACAGCACCTTGTGTCCTTCCGTAACCGTCGTCACGATTGAAGACAAGCCTGTCTATAGCGACACCATCCGTGCCAACATCTGCGCCTCGGAGGCACCCTACATCTTCATAGACACCAATTTTTCCACCTCCATCATCTATACAAACCATGACACCACGCAGTTGGGATGCGACAGCAACACGACTCTCGTGCTGACCGTTTGGGATGTCTACCAAGACACGCTCCACGACACCCTGCATCTTTGCGCATACGATATGCCATACACGTATGGCGACACCGTTTTCGAGCAAGCCGGCACCTTTGTCTTCGAGAATCAGACACAGTATGGTTGCGACAGCACCACACTCATCATGGAGGTCCTCGTAGCACCCATCCCGCGTGACACAGTCACCTTGACCTTGTGCCAAAACGACGTGCCATACATCTATGGCGACACGCTCATCCCGGCATTCGGCACCTACGATCTCATCTTTCCTGACACCGTCACCTTCGGATGCGACACATTCCGCCACCTTGTGGTTGACTCCCTGCCCATTTATTTCGACACCCTGGAAGTCACCGTCTGCGAGAACACGACCTATATGGTGGGCGACTCCGCGCTAACCGAACCGGGCGTCTATGACATCTTGCTGAAGACTGTGGATGGCTGCGACAGCCTGATAACCATCACCTTCAACCATTTCCCGACCTATCGCACCGACACCTTGGCATTCGAGACCTGCGTATACAACCTGCCGTTCGTGTATGCGGACACGACTTTCAGCACTGCAGGGTTCCATGAAATCTGGTTGAAGAGCATCAACGGGTGCGACAGCATCATCCCCCTCAACTTGACCATCTGGCCCGTCATTTACAACAGCGACACATTGCGGGAGGAAATTTGCGCATCGCAATTGCCATACACCACCGCTTTCGGACGCACCTACACCGCAGCAGGCCTATACAGCGACACCACGATCTCCCGGATCACCGGATGTGACTCCATCTTTTACTATCGCCTCACTGTTCATGCCAACCCCACGCCGACCATCAGCGGACAGAATTATCTATGCCAAGGCACCAGCACCCAACTCACCGCGACAAGCGACATGATTGCCTACGCATGGAACAATGGCGCCTCCAGCCAAGTCATCGACATCACGGCGGCCAACACGTACCGTGTAACGGTCACTGACCATCACAACTGCCAAGGCACGGCATCCCACACGGTCACTGCCGCTGCGTTGCCATCATTGGTTCTGTCGAGCACGCAGACTATCTGCAAGGGTTCCACCGCAACCCTGACCGCATCGGGGGCTGACCACTACGCATGGGACAACGCCAGCACCAGCGCCAGCATCACCGTACAGCCGGCAACCACGACCACCTACCACGTAACAGCCTATAGCAACCTTGCCTGCCAACGTACGGGCAACGTACAAGTGGTGGTCAATGACTTGCCCACACCTGTTATCACAGGTCCTGACGAGATATGCCAGGGCGCAAGTGCCACAATGATTGCCAGCGGTGGCGCCAGCTACCGTTGGTCCACTAATGCCACCGGCGACCGCATCACGGCCTACACTGACGGCGTTTACACTGTCACTGCCACAGACGCCAACAACTGCTCTAACAGCGTGAGCAAGACGCTGATCATGCACGCATTGCCGACCGTGGCCATCAACGGCCGCACGCCGTTCTGCCAAGGCGAGTCCACGACCCTCACCGCAACGGGCGCCGTCACCTATTCCTGGAGCACGGGTGAAACCACGCCTTCCATTACCACATCATACGCGAACACTTACTCCGTCACAGGCACCGACATTCACGGTTGTTCATCAAGTGCCAACAAGCAAATCACCATGTGGCAGGTAAGTGCCCAGATTGTGGGCACGCGCAATTTCTGCCAAGGAGGTCATACCACGCTTAGCGTCACGGGCAATGAAACATACACTTATCACTGGAATGATGGCAGCACAGCCAGCTCATTGGACATCTATACGCCCGGCGCCTACTCGGTGAGTGTCACCAATGCCTTGGGTTGCACCAACACCATCTCGGCCAATGTAAGCGAGAATCCCGCGCCCACTGCCGCCATCACCGGTACCACGACCATCTGTCAAGGCCGCACGGCCATCCTGCGCGCCACTGGCGGCAACAGCTACCTCTGGAGTGACGGCACCACCAACGCCTACCTGTCCGCCACCCAAACGGGCACCTATTTCGTCACCGTGACAAACGCACAAGGCTGTACCGCGACCACCTCGGAAACCGTCATCGTCAACCCGTTGCCTGAAGTCACCATCAACGGCCTGACCGACATCTGCAGCGGCCAGCAGGTATCGCTCTTCGCCATGTCACCCACCGCGATCCAATTCAACTGGCCGATGAGCGGACAACAAGGACAGCTCGTCACTGTCAATCCCTCCACAACCACCCTGTATACCGTGATGGTCACCGACGAAAATGGATGTACAAACACCGCCAGCACAACCATCAACGTGCAGTCTGTTCCCACACCCTATCTGAACGGCCCGACCGTGATCTGTCAAGGAGAGACTGCCACCTACACTATCTCCGGCGGCACCTCCTACCTTTGGAGCAATGGATCCACTGCGGCCACGCTGAATGCCACGCAAGCCGGACAATATTCGGTGACGGCATTCAACGCATACGGATGCTCAGCCTCAGCCAGCACCACATTGACCATCAACGCATTGCCCGATGTAGACATCACACCCGACACAGCCATCTGCCAAGGCGGATCAGTTGTCCTTGAGGTGGATGCTCCGGTCGGTTGCTCTTACCAATGGGCCAACGGCAGCCGCCGCTCCTATATCACAGCCACAGCTGCTGGCATCTATACGGTCACTGTCACCAACAGCAGCGGTTGCAGCACCATTCGTTCCACGGAGGTAACTGTGCATGCACGCCCGCAAGTGACAATCACCGGCGTCACCCGCTTCTGTGATGGCGAGAGCACCACCCTGACAGCCACCGGCGATGCAGGCAACAGTTATGTTTGGAACACCGGCGTCACCAATGCGCCCATCACAGTCTCCTCGCCCGGCACTTACAGTGTCACAGCCACCAACGCCCATGGTTGTACGCAAAATGCCTCCACGACGGTGACCAAGCTTACCAATCCGACAGCAACGATCAGTGGCAACGGGACCATCTGTCCGGGCAGCAGCGCCTTGCTTACTGCCAACAACGCCGCACACTATGCTTGGTCTACCGGCGACACCACACGTTCCGTATCCGTAACGCCCACCACAACGACATCCTACACCGTGACCATCACAGATGGCAATGGCTGTCATAACTCCACGCAATCCACTGTGACCATCGGTTCCGTGCCAGATGTTGCCATATCGGGCAATCTCAGTTTCTGTGAAGGAGGATCCACACAATTAACGGCCACAGCAGGATATAACTACCACTGGTCCAACAATGCCACCACAGCGACCATCACAGCCACGACAGCAGGCACCTACAAGGTAACTGCCACTAACACGCTGGGTTGCACAGCTGTGGCCACCGCCACCGTCACCACCCACGCACTTCCTGTGCTCAACTTCGGCATCCAACATGCCATCTGCGCAGGGGAGAGCTACACCTACCAGCTGCCCAACAACCTTAACTATCGTTGGTCCACCGGCGCCACTGGCAACCAACTCACCGTCTCCACGGCTGGCATCTACCAAGTGACGGCCACAAACTCATACGGCTGCACTGCCACTGCCGCCGACAGTCTCGTCGTGAACTCACTGCCGACCCCCAGCATTGCCGGTGCAAGCACAATATGCGCCAATGCCAACATCCTATTGACAGCCAGCAATGCTGTCCACTATCGTTGGAACACTGGAGACACCACACAAGCCATATCCGTATCACCCGCCATCACAACTGCCTATATCGTGACCGTTACGGATGTTAACGGATGCCAAGGATCCACCACAACCACTGTAAACATTGGAAGCGCTCCCTCCGTTGACATCTCGGGCAACTTGAGTTTCTGTGAAGGACAATCCACCCAACTGACGGCCACATCAGGTTACAACTACCGCTGGTCCAACAATGCCACCACAGCTTCCATCACCGTCAACACACCCGGCACCTATAAAGTAACCGTCACCGATGCCATTGGTTGCACAGCGGTTGACTCTGCCGTGGTCATTGCTCATCCGCTGCCAACGTTGAACTTCGGCATCCAGCACTCCATTTGCGCAGGCGAAAGCTACACCTACAACATGCCGAGCGCCTTGACCTACCATTGGTCCACCGGCGCCACGGGCAACCAACTTACCGTTTCCACCGCGGGCATCTATCGCGTCACGGCAACCAACGCATACGGCTGCAGCACCACAGCGGCCGACAGTCTCATCGTCAACCCGCTACCCATACCTTCCATTTCGGACGACACTGTCATCTGTCCGGGCACGTCCGCCATGCTGTTGGCCGGCAGCGCCGCACATTATGCATGGTCCAACGGTGACACCACGCAAGTCATCACAGTGTCGCCCGCAAGCACCACCGTGTACAGTGTCACCATCACCGACCAAAACGGTTGTCACAACTCCACCCATTCCACCGTCTCCATAGGTTCCACTCCTGTTGTAAGCATCTCCGGCACACTGAGTTTCTGTGAAGGACAATCCACACAACTCACGGCAACACCCGGTTACAACTACGTTTGGTCCAACAACGCGACGACCTCTTCCATCAATGTCAGCACACCCGGCAAATACAAAGTCACGGCAACCAACGTTTTCGGTTGCACGTCCACAGACTCGGTGATGGTTGTCAGCCACCCGCATCCGACATTGATTTTCGGCATGCAGCACACCATCTGCGAGGGCACGACCTATACCTATAACATGCCGGGAGCTCTGACCTACCATTGGTCCACCGGCGCCACGGGCAACCAACTTACCGTCTCAGCTGCAGGTATCTATCGCGTCACAGCCACCAACGAATATGGCTGCAGCACCACAGCTGCCGACAGCCTGATCGTCATTGCACTGCCTATTCCCACCATCAGTGGCAACACCACCGTTTGCCGTGGCAACAGCACAACGCTTACCGCTGACGGAGGCATGGTCTACCAATGGTCCACCGGTTATACCGGACGCGAATGCACTGTCACACCCAACACAAACACCCAATACACCGTGACAGCTTACAACCAATATGGCTGCAGTGCCGCCAGCAGCGCCACCGTGACAGTCAAGGCTCTGCCCACCGTGTCGTTCCTTGGCGAAAACACGTTCTGCGACGGTTCCAGCACTACCATCACAGCGCAAGGCGCTTCCATGTTCCTCTGGTCCACTGGTGCCAACACCAGCAGCATCACCGTCGACGTGCCCGGCACCTACTATGTGCAGGCCACCAACGCTTCCAACTGTACCAAAGTGGACTCCTTCACTGTCACACGTCTGAACAATCCTGTGGTATCCATCAGCGGTGACAACTTGGTATGCGAAAGTTCACCGCACATTCTGACGGCCTCGGGTGCCGGCACATACCAATGGAGCACCGGCGAGAACACGGAAGCCATCACAATCACGCCCACAACAACGACCACTTATACCGTAACGGGTATCGATGCCAACGGATGCAGCACCGAAGTGAGCAAAGTTGTCAATGTGGAAGCACTGCCCGATGTACATATCAGCGGCAACAGCACTATCTGCGAAGGTGATTCCACGGTCTTCACTGCCTCCAACGGCAACACCTATCTGTGGAGCACAGGAAGCACAAGCAACCAGATCACGGTCTCTGTTGCCGGCAATTATTCCGTAACCGCGACCTCTGTCAACGGATGCACTGCCTCTGCAGCCGCCACGCTGACCGTCAATCCGACGCCTTCAGCTTCCATTGCCGGCTCGCCCACGCTGTGCGAGCACACCACGCAACAACTCGTGGCCAGCGGCGGCCAAACCTACCTGTGGAACAACGGCAGCACACAAAACACCATCACCATCAACACAGGCGGTGCCTACAGCGTCACAGCCACCAACACATACGGATGTTCCACAGCCACCACTCTCAATGTCACCACCTTGCCGGCACCGTTCTTGTTCCTCAACAGCAGCATTCCTGTCTGTGAGGGCAGCTCTGTCACTGTACAGACTTTCGGCAACGGAGCACATTTCCTGTGGAGCAACGGCGACACCACCCAGAATCTCACAGTCTCCCCGACCCAGACTGCCATTTATTATGTCACTGCCAGAAGTATTGACAACTGCGCCTCCTACGACAGCGTCCTGATCATCGTCAATCCGACTTACGAACAGACCATCACGGACGAAGTTTGCCAAGGGAATCCTTATTCCCAACACGGCTTCAACCTGCCCATCCAAGAAGAAATCGGCACCTTCACCCATTATCTGAATCTCCAAAGTGTCAACGGCTGCGACAGCATCATCACACTCAACCTCACTGTCAAGCCTCGTCCTGTGCTGCCCAACACCATTTCCGGTGAAAATCACGTCATCAACTACGGCACCTACCTCTACAATGTCGACAGCACCCTCTATGCCAACAGTTATGAATGGCGCGTCTCCAACACTAACTGGACACTGACCAATAGCAACACCAGCAGTGCGTTCCTCACTATCGAGGTAAATGGCAGCGGCTTGCTGACAGTCAAGGCCAACAACGAATGTGCCTCCGTGGAACGCTCAATCGCCATCCTTTGCAATGTAGGCGTGGAAGAATATGTCAATGAAACCCGCATCCTGCTCTACCCCGTGCCCACACACGACCTGCTGAACATCGACCTCAGCGAGACTTCTCTCCAAGTCAACCAGATACAATTAGTCGACGCGCTCGGCCGTACACTGGACACAAAACCCGTCAACGAGAGCAAACTCCAACTCGACTGTTCCACACTCGCGGCAGGACAATATTTCGTTCGCTTCCTCAACGACAACGGCAAGATTATCGACACGAGAAAAATCATAGTCAACAGATAGCATAAAATGGAATACAAGTATCACGAAATTGAAGCCAAATGGCAGAAAATCTGGAAAGACAAACAGATTTACAAAATAGAGATTGACAAAGACAGACCCAAATACTACGTACTCGACATGTTCCCCTACCCTTCTGGCGCGGGCCTGCATGTAGGTCATCCGTTAGGATATATCGCATCCGATATCTTTTCCCGATACAAACGCCAAAAAGGGTTCAACGTATTGCATCCCATGGGCTACGATGCCTTCGGACTGCCAGCCGAGCAATACGCTATCCAGACGGGTCAACATCCTGCCGTAACGACAGAGAAGAATGTCAACCGTTACCGCGAACAGCTTGACAAACTCGGTTTCAGCTACGATTGGAGCCGCGAGTTTCGCACTTGCGACCCCGACTATTACAAATGGACCCAGTGGACCTTTATTCAGCTGTTCAACTCCTATTACGACAAAAAAGCCGACAAGGCCCAACCCATCACAGAACTCATCGCCCGATTTGAGCAGTCCGGCACTGAAAACGTGGATGCTGCATCCACGGAGCCTTTGACCTTCACGGCCGAAGAGTGGAAAGCCATGGACGAGAAGACGCAACAGCAAACCCTGATGAACTACCGCTTGGCCTATCTTGCAGACACGTGGGTCAATTGGTGCGCCGGATTAGGCACCGTCTTAGCCAACGACGAGGTCGTCAACGGTCTCTCCGTGCGCGGCGGCTTCCCCGTGGAACGCAAGCTGATGAAGCAGTGGATTCTGCGGGTCTCCGCATACGCGGAGAGACTGCTTGCCGGTTTGGAGAAGGTGGAATGGACAGACTCGTTGAAGGAGATCCAACGCAATTGGATCGGACGAAGCGAAGGTGCCGCCATCTGGTTCCCGTTATCCACCGACGATGAATACAACTGGAAGAGAATCTACATGGGCGGAAACTATGACGGTGTGAAAGACGAGGTGGCGTTCGAGATCTTCACCACTCGTCCGGACACCATTTTCGGCGTCACCTTCATGGTGTTGTGTCCTGAACACGAGATGATTGGGCAAATCACCACACCCGGACAAAAGGAGGAGGTGGAGGCCTACGTGACGTGGGCCAAGAACCGTTCCGAACGCGACCGTCAGGCCGAGGTCAAGAAGGTGAGCGGCGTCTTCACCGGCGCCTACGCCATCAACCCCATCACGGAAGAGCGCATCCCCATTTGGGTCAGCGACTACGTGTTGTCAGACTACGGCACCGGCGCCATCATGGCCGTGCCCGCCCACGACAGCCGTGACTTCGCTTTTGCCCGTCATTTCAACCTACCCATCCGACAAGTGGTTGCCCCAAATCCTAACGACCTGAGCGACCCCGACACTTGGACCGAAAGTATGGACAGCAAGACAGGTTATATGGTAAACAGCGGCTTCATCAATGGCATGACCGTCAAGGATGGAGGGAAAGCCATCATTGAGAGGGTAAAAGAACAGAGCATCGGCTACGGCACTGTCAACTACCGCTTGCGCGATGCCATCTTCAGTCGCCAACGTTATTGGGGCGAGCCGTTCCCCATCTATTACAAGGATGGCATGCCCTACCCCATCCCCGAGGAAGAGCTCCCCATCCAATTGCCTGCCGTAAGCGAATTCAAACCCACCGAAACCGGCGAGCCGCCATTGGCGCGCGCCGAGAACTGGACCTACAAAGGCTACCCCATGGAATACAATACCATGCCCGGATTCGCCGGCTCCTCCGGCTATTATCTCCGCTACATGGACCCGCACAACGACAAGGAGTACTTTTCCAAAGAGGCCAACGAATATTGGCGCAATGTGGACCTTTATGTGGGCGGTGCCGAGCATGCCACAGGACACCTTATCTATTCCCGTTTTTGGAACAAATTCCTGCATGACATCGGTCTCAGTTGCGAAGAAGAGCCCTTCAAGAAGCTCATCAACCAAGGCATGATACAGGGACGCACCAATTTCGTGTACCGCATCGTCGGCAGCAACAAATACGTCTCCCTCGGATTGAAAGACCAGTACGACGTGACGCCCATCCGCGTGGATGTGAACATCGTGCGGAACGACGTGCTCGACACCGAGGCGTTCAAGAAATGGATGCCCGACTTCGCCGATGCTGAATTCATTCTCGAAGACGGCCAATACATCTGCGGCTGGGAGGTGGAAAAAATGTCCAAGTCCAAATACAACGTGCAAAATCCCGACGACCTCGTGGAAAAATACGGTGCCGACACGCTCCGCATGTACGAAATGTTCCTCGGCCCCATCGAGATGGCCAAGCCATGGGACACCAACGGCATCGAAGGTGTCTTCCGCTTCATCAAGAAATTCTGGCGTCTTTTCCACGACAAGGATTTCAACTGGTGCGTTTCCGACGAAGAGCCCACCCGTGAGGAGTACAAGATTCTGCACAAGACCATCAAAAAGATCGAGGAGGACAACGAGAAGTTCTCCTTCAACACCGCCGTCAGTGCCTTTATGATCTGCACCAACGAGTTAGGCGATGCCAAGTGCAACAAACGCAAGATCTTAGAACCGCTTTGCATTCTGATGTCCGCATACGCTCCCCACATCACAGAAGAGCTGTGGTCCATGCTTGGTCATCCGGATTCCATCGTGGACGCCGCATATCCTGTCCATGACGAATCCTACCTGCAGGAATCCGACTTCACCTATCCCGTCTCCTTCAATGGGAAAATGCGCGTCAAACTCTCCTTCCCCATCACTTACACCCAAAAGGAGATTGAGCCGATATTGCTGGACAACGCAGATGTGCAGAAATGGCTCGACGGCAAGCAGCCCAAGAAAATCATCGTGGTGCCCAAGCGCATCATCAACATCGTTTTTTAAAAACATATAGATGAAACAGAAGGATTTTGTCTTCAACATCTGTTTCCTCCTGTTTCTAAACCTGTTGGTCAAGCCCTTCTGGATCCTTGGTGTGGACGTGGGAGTGCAGAACCAAGTGGGAGCGGAGACGTACGGCCTGTACTTCGCCGTCCTCAACTTCACCTTCATGTTCAACATCCTTCTGGACATGGGCACAACCAACTTCAACAACCGCAACATTGCCCGCAACAACCAGCTGCTGGAGAAGCATTTATCAAGCATTCTCATATTGCGGTTGCTTCTGGCTGTCGTATACATGGCCGTAATCTTCACCGTGGCATTGGTCATCGGCTATCGTGGGTTAATGCTGAAATTGCTTTTCTGGATCGCCATCAACCAGTTCCTCAACGCATTCCTGCTTTACTTGCGTTCCAACGTGTCTGCCCTGCTGATGTTCAAGACCGACAGTGTGCTTTCCGTCCTTGACCGCATGCTCATGATTCTCTTCTGCGGCCTGCTCCTGTGGGGTAACATCACCCACGAACCTTTCCGTATCGAATGGTTCGTTTATTGCCAGACAGCGGCCTATACGGTTGCCGTGTTGGTAGCACTCGCCATAGTGGTCTACAAGTCTCATTTGCGCAAGCTGACCTGGAATGGCCCCTTCTTCCTGATGATCATGAAACGGAGTCTGCCCTTTGCGGCGTTATATCTGTTGATGGCATGCTACAATCGCATCGACTCCGTGATGATCGAGCGCATGCTGCCCGTGGACATCGCCTCCACACAAGCGGGCATCTATGCTTCCGCGTTCCGCCTGCTCGATGCCTTGGTGATGATCGCCTACCTCTTCTCAGTCATCCTTTTGCCTCTCTTTTCCAAGATGATCAAGGAAAGGGAAGACATACAGCCCATCGTGCGAACTTCGTTCTCACTGCTCTTTGTCTTTGCCATCAGTGCGGTCGTCATTCTGCTCGGATACAAAGAGTCCGTCATCTCCTTGCTCTATGATGAGCACGTCGCAGCTTCTGTCGCCGTGTTCTCCATTCTGATCCCATGCATTATCCCTACCTCGTTCACCTACGTGTTCGGCACACTGCTCACGGCAAACGGCAGTTTGAAAAAGCTGAACATCACGGCGTTGGTGGGCATTCTGGTCAACATTGTGGTCAACATCATCATGATTCCGTTATGGCACGCACGGGGTGCGGCCGTAGCAAGCCTTTGCACCCAGTCGGTGGTCTCGCTGCTGCAATTCATCATCGCCATGCGGGAACTGAAAGTGCCCCTGCGCACACTGCCCTGGCTTTCCTGCCTGCTTTTCATCACGCTGCTTGTGCCGACAGTCATGATAGCCAGCCGGCACCTGCACATACATGTCCTATACTCGCTCATCCTGATGCTCGGCGCCGCCCTCGTTTACGGTATCGCGACCCGACTCATTGACCTGCGCGCGCTACGAAACACCCTCATCCCAAAATCCTGAACTGCCATGCGCCTTGACAAATATCTTGTAGAAAAGCAGCTTTTCCCTTCCCGTGAAAAAGCCCAGACTGCCATCAAACAACGCACCGTCATGATCGACGGACACATCGCCACCAAGGCCTCCCTGGATGTCAACGACAACATGTATGTGGAGGTCATCGACATCTTTAACAAGTACGTCAGCATGGGGGGGCTGAAGTTGGAGAAGGCCATCCAGACCTTCGGGTTGGAATTCCGCGACAAATGGGTGCTCGACATCGGCAGTTCCACGGGCGGATTCACCGACTGCGCCTTGCAGCACGGCGCCGCACATGTCGTGGCCGTGGATGTGGGCACTCAACAGCTGGCCGACAGCCTGCGGCGCGACGATCGCATCACTTTACTTGAAAACCATGATTTCCGGGAGCTTTCCCCTACTGAACTTGAGAATCGCCTATTCGACTTCATCGTCTCCGACGTCTCGTTCATCTCCCTCACCTACATACTCCCCTATTGCGCACAGTTCCTGAAACCTGACGGGCTGATGATGATGCTCATCAAGCCGCAATTCGAGGCCGGCCCTTCATTTCTGAGTCACGGCGGCATCGTCAACAACGAGAAAGGATACAAAGTAGCCGTCAGCAAAGTGGTGGAAGAGGCCCTCAACCAAGGATTTCACCTCCAAAACATCGCTGTTTCCACCCTTTTTGAAATACACAAGAACGTGGAATTCCTGGCCCTCTTCAGCCGTCAGCCAAACGGTTTTCGATTAGACATGAACAAGCTCTGCAACGAAGTCAAGGAAACCAAAATGCAACTCAAGGGATAAAAAAAGAGGGATGACATTTCTGCCATCCCTCCTGAAAAGCAATAGATAAAACAATGAATTTTAGTACATTCCTTGCATACCAGGGTTCATGCCACCCATGGGAGCGGCTGGAGTCTCTTCCTTAATTTCGGAAAGGACGCACTCCGTAGTCAGCAACATGCCGGCAATGGATGCAGCATTCTCAAGAGCCACGCGGGAGACCTTGGTCGGGTCGATGACACCGGCTGCGATCATGTTCTGGAATTGGTCGATGCGGGCGTTGTAGCCAAAGTCGCCTTTACCCTTGCGGACAGCGTTGACGATGACAGAACCTTCCTTGCCGGCATTGTCGGCAATCTGGCGCAACGGTTCCTCGAGGGCGCGACGCACGATTTCAATACCGATAGCCTGGTCCTCGTTCTCGCCCTTGACCCCCTTGAGGGAGCTGATGGCACGGATGTATGCCACACCGCCACCCGGGATGATGCCCTCTTCGATGGCTGCGCGCGTGGCATGCAGAGCATCGTCGTAACGATCCTTCTTTTCCTTCATCTCAACTTCAGAAGCGGCACCGACATAGATGACAGCCACACCGCCAGCCAACTTGGCCAAACGCTCTTGCAGTTTCTCGCGATCGTAGTCGGAAGTGGTCTTCTCAATCTGGGATTTGATTTGTGCAACACGGGCAGCGATGGCATTTTTGTCACCCTTGCCGCTCACGATGGTCGTATTCTCCTTGTCCACCGTAATTTTCTCGGCTGTACCGAGCATCTCGATGGTTGCGTCTTCGAGTTTGAAGCCCTTCTCTTCGGAAATCACGGTACCACCGGTCAGGATGGCGATGTCTTNNCATCTCTTTTCTTCTGTCGCCGAATCCCGGAGCCTTCACGGCCACGATCTTCAAGCCGCCGCGCAGACGGTTCACCACTAAGGTGGCAAGAGCCTCGCTGTCAACGTCTTCAGAGATAATCAACAAAGGACGGCCAGATTGGACGATTTTCTCCAAAATGGGCAAGAACTCCTTCATATTGCTGATTTTCTTGTCGTAAATGAGGATATATGGGGATTCATAGACGGCTTCCATCTTCTCGGTGTCGGTGACGAAATAAGGGGAGATGTAACCTCTGTCGAACTGCATGCCTTCGACAATCTTCACGTTGGTGTCGGTACCCTTTGCCTCTTCGATGGTGATAACACCCTCTTTTTTCACTTTCTGCATAGCCTCGGCGATAACCTTGCCCACCTCGTTGTCGTTATTGGCAGAGATGGTGGCCACTTGCTCGATCTTTTCATGACTGTCGTTGATTTCGACAGACTGGCCCTTGAGGTTCTCCACGACGGTGGCGACAGCCTTGTCGATACCGCGTTTCAGCTCCATCGGATTAGCACCGGCAGTGACATTCTTCAGTCCCGTGTTGAAAATAGCTTGTGCCAAAACGGTTGCCGTGGTGGTGCCGTCACCAGCCTGATCGTTGGTCTTGGAAGCCACTTCCTTAACCATCTGAGCGCCCATGTTCTCAATGGGTTCCTTCAGCTCTATCTCCTTGGCCACGGTGACACCATCCTTCGTGATTTGCGGAGCACCGAATTTCTTGTCGATAATGACGTTACGGCCTTTCGGTCCTAACGTTACCTTGACAGCATTCGCCAATGCGTCAACACCTTTTTTCAAACCCTCGCGGGCTTCCCAGTTATATTTAATTTCTTTTGCCATTGTTATTGTTGTTTTTTTATGTTATTCTTTTTTTTAGACTAAAATCTGATCACTGTTCACTGCTCACCAACTAACATATCGCATAAATGTCGCTTTCCTTCATGATGAGGTAAGTCTCGCCGTCAAGTTGGATCTCAGTGCCGGAATACTTGCCGTAAAGCACATTGTCCTTCACTTTCACAGTCATCGGTTCGTCCTTTTTGCCAGGTCCCACGGCAACCACAACGCCCTTTTGCGGTTTCTCCTTTGCGGTATCGGGGATGATGATGCCGCCGGCAGTCTTCTGCTCAGCTTCTGCAGGCTTAACTAAAACCCTGTCTGCTAATGGTTTAATAGTACATTTCATAATTTTGAGTTTTTAATTGGTTATTTTGAATTTTACGTTTGCAAAAAAAATGCGTTGTTGTTTTGCAAATTCTGTGCCAAAAACCAAAATCGACCGACACTGACACGACATCCCTCAGCAGTCTGCCAAAATGTCACCTCTCCATAAATCCGAAAAAAAACTATCTTTGCCAGTCGTTTTTCACACTCGACCTTTGACCACACGCCCCTATGTCTCACAAACTCATCTTTACGCTCCTCTTCTTTTGGCAGCTGCCGCAAAATCTGGTGGCATTAGCCATATTGCCCTTTTTAGGCAAGCTGCAAGTGGTGGCACGGCGGAATTACTGCATCGGGCTGTCGGGCAACCGGTTTCCTAACAGCGCCAGCGGCATTTCTTTAGGAAATTTTGCCTTCTTTCATCCCGAAAACATCCACGACGACTTCGTGATTCGCCACGAAATGGACGGGCATACCGCTGACTCCAAACTTTTCGGCCCTCTATACCTATTGATTATAGGTATACCCTCCATACTGCACCTTGTTTTCAAGAGAAAAGGAAGCAACTACTATGATTTCTATACGGAACGGCGAGCCAACCGGCACGCAAGAATAACACCACCAAATCAAATATCAAGAAAAAAAACAAAATGAAAAAAACAATCCTAATCATGGCTTTCATACTCTCCCTAACGTTGCTTTCCGGGCAATCGAGGCCCATCGATGGCTTGGCAAAGCGTATTCTGGGCGACAGAAGCATGCAATTCGAGTTTGCATATCAATCAGACACCGTCGACCACTTTGTGCTTAGCCAGCATGGCGACAGGGTGCGCATTGTCGGTAACAACGACAACTCATTGGCGATGGGGCTCAACCATTATCTGAAGTATTATGCCCAAACGCACGTCTCTTGGTTCCTGCGCGAGCCTGTCGAATTGCCCGATCTGCTGCCGCCCGTGGATGCGCCGGTGCGCCGCGAGGCACTTGTCAAGGACCGCTTCTTCCTCAACTATTGCACCTACGGCTATACCATGCCATGGTGGAACTGGGAGATGTGGGAAAGGTTCATCGACTGGATGGCACTCAATGGTATCAACATGCCGTTAGCCATCACGGGGCAGGAAGCCGTTTGGTATGAAGTATGGCGGGAGTTCGGGCTCACGGATGCCGAAGTGCGCAGCTACTTCTCCGGTCCCGCACATCTGCCTTGGCACCGGATGGCCAACTTGGACGGCTTTGGCGGCCCGCTGCCCATGTCATGGCTCGAAGGACAGAAGGAACTGCAGAAAAAAATTGTCCAAAGAGAGCGGGAACTCAACATGACACCCGTGCTGCCTGCCTTCGCAGGGCACGTGCCCGCCCAAATCGCACAGAAATTCCCCCAAGCCGACATCCAGCAGCTTAGCGCGTGGTGCGGCTTCGAGCCCACCTTTTTCCTCAACTCCAACGATTCGCTCTTCCCCGTCATCCAACGAATGTTCATGACCAAGATGACAGAGATGTTCGGCACCGACCACATCTACGGTGTGGACCCGTTCAATGAAATGGACCCGCCCAGTTGGGAGCCCGAATATCTGGCTGACGTTTCCCAGCACATCTATTCCTCGCTACGCGACGTGGACCCGCAGGCACGCTGGCTCCAGATGACGTGGGTCTTCTACTACAAACGCAAGTCTTGGACACCTGAGCGACTGCATGCCTATCTCACCGCCGTGCCCGCCGACCGTCTGGTGCTGCTCGACTATTTCTGCGAGAAGACCGAAGTGTGGCGCACCACTGAGAGTTTCTACGGCCAGCCCTTCATCTGGTGCTACCTCGGCAACTTCGGCGGCAACACCATGCTGGTGGGCGATATCGTGGCACTGGACCACAAACTCGACACAGCCTTGCGCGAAGCCGGCCCCAACATGACGGGCATCGGCTCCACCCTCGAATCTTTCGATGTCAGCCCTCAAATCTTCGAATACCTCTTCGAACGAGCCTGGAATCCCCATCTTGACGTCATTGCCTGGACGGACATGTGGGCTGACAAGCGGTCGGGCCACGCCGACGACGCGCTTTCGCGTACGGCCTGGCAAAGTCTGGTGCAGAAAATCTATCACGACTGGTCGTTTTACGGTCTCGGCACACAGTTGGTGGCCCGGCCCTCGCTTGAGGGACACGGCACCTATTACACCAAGCCCTACTATTCTTACGACAACAAGGACTTGCGCATCGCGACCGCTGCGCTCCTGAACGCCGCACAACAAGCTGAGGACAATGGCATCAAACTTCGGGACAGCCAACGCTACGACTTGGTTAATTTCGCCTCGCAGTACTTGGGCAACTGCTTCATGGACATCCGCAACGACTTCACGCAAGCCTACAAGCATGGCGATGTGCCGGAGATGCGGCGGCAGGTCGACCTGGCCAACCAGCTGTTCAACGACGTGGACGAGCTGCTCAACACGCACCCTTCGTTCATGCTCGGGCCGTGGATTTCCGACGCACGCGCGCTGGGAAGTTCTCCGGAAGAATCCGACTACTATGAACGGCAAGCCAAGACACTCCTCACCATCTGGGGCGGACCAGTCCTGAACGACTACGCCAACCGCATGTGGGGCGGACTTGTCCAAGACTACTACGCCGAGCGATGGAACCGCTTTTTCACGGCAGTCATCGAATCTGCCGAAAAGGGATCGGAATTTGACGAAAAGGCCTTCGGCGAAGAACTCTCCAACTTCGAGAACGCATGGCCCACTATCCGCAAAAGCTTCCCTGCAGAACCAAGCGGCAACACATTGGAATTTGTGGAAAAAATTCTGAAAAGATATTGATAAACACAAAAGTAACAAAATTATCCCTTATAGTCTTGCAAAAAAAATGGAGTGATAATCTGCGGAAATCTGCGGGGAAATAAAACGCCCGCAGAACTCGCAGAAAAACACAGAAAAGATATTACAAGATTCAAAGGGATAATTCGAAAAGTAAAGCACATATCGAATGTTACCTCATATTTTATTTCAACAGCCCCCATTCACTTTTTTTTTATCTTTGCACTCTAATTCCAACAAGACAACACATGGACGATTCATTATGTAATCTATTGATTACCAAAGGACAACTCAAGCAAGACATCTTCACCATCACATTGGAGACGATGCAGCTTTTCAAAGAATGCGCCAAGAGCTTCGAAGATTTCTATCGCGTCAACTATGCAGACGACCACGAGGACATTCCCGTGCGCTACGACAACAAAACGCAATACCAGTTCCAACTCAAATTCGCCGGCGACGTACTGGTGTTCCTGATGCACAGCAACATTTTCGAGTTCTCACGCGATCACGAAGTGATGCGCACGCCCTACATCAAAGAGGATAAAACCCGCTCCTATTGCGGCATGATCCAAATCTTCAATTTCCTTGGAGACTCATTCAAGTACAACAGAATCAACGACCTGGGTTACATGATAGGCCGTATTCTCATCAACAAGGACGGCCACTATTATATCGAGGGCAAACGCGAGTTAGCCCAAGTGCTGAACAATTTCAGCAGCAACAAAATCGACAAGGAGTCCGTCAAGGAGATACTCAAATCCGCGATAACTTACACCATAAACTTCGATTTGTTGGTTCCGGACTACGAGGAAACGAAGATAATTTCGGTAAACGACATGCTCCAAATCGAGGATCAGAACAACATCAGAACTGCTAAACGTCTGGGATTCAGATTTGAACAAGACAAAGACGAGGCATAGGATTTTTTTGCATCGAGAAAAACGGAGATAAAAGAAAAAAGTGTATTTTTGCCGCGTCAAAAAAGACACTTGATGGCGAGTTCGTCTAGTTGGCCTAGGACGTCAGATTTTCATTCTGAAGATCAGGAGTTCGAATCTCCTACTCGCTACAAAATCGAAGTAAAACGCTGAAAATCAATTTAACATATGGTTTTCAGCGTTTTTATTGATACAGAATTGAGACAAACGGCAACCACCCGTCGAAAAGTCTTGCAGAAACAAGCGTTTGCTATGGAAATCAACGAGGCGACACAGGCTTTTGTCCACGCGCATCAGAACGATGATGTGCGGAAGTTGGCCTTGCATGGTTGCAAAGACCCGCAAGTGAACTTGCCGTTCGCCCTGCAGCAAATCAAGGGGCGCCAAAAAGCCAAGGAAAAATTGCCGGAACATTACGCCCACGACAGGATTCTATACCCCGCCACCCTTTCTTTAGAGCAATGCTCATCCGCCGCCACCGCCCGCTACAAGGCGAGTTTGGCGGAGGGCAATTCCCTTGCCGACCTCAGCGGCGGCTTCGGTGTGGACACTTTTGCCTTCTCCCGACACTTCTCGCAGTGCATCTACATCGAACCCAACAGCGAGCTTTGCGACATCACACAGCACAACGCACAAATTTTCGGACTAAACAACATCAAAGTGCTGCAAGGCACCCTGGAAGAGCAGATAGCGAATATCGGCATGGTGGACTGGCTCTATGTGGATCCGTCGCGACGCGACCTGCACGGGCACCGCGTCGTCACACTGGAGGAGTGCGCCCCAAATCTCACAGAATGCTTGGACGAGCTGCGCACCCACACACGCAAAGGTATACTTGTCAAGCTATCTCCACTCATTGACATCAAACACACTCTCAAACAGTTGCCAGGAACACACGCCATCCATTCGGTCGCCGTCAACGGCGAATGCAAAGAGGTGCTATTCCTCTTGGATGCAAATAACACACCGTCGAAAGACACGACCTGCATCGCAGCAAACATCCTGCGGGACGAGACCCGAAGTTTCACATTCACGATGGAAGAGGAGGCATCTGCCCAGCCCCAACTGGCCGGTGCGCCCCTTCTTTATCTGTACGAGCCCAACGCCGCCATCCTCAAGGCCGGAGCCTTCAAGTGCATTGCCACACGCTTTAATCTCCAGAAACTGCACCCCCACACCCATCTATACTGCAACAACACGCTTTTATCCGATTTTCCCGGACGAGTCTTCCGAATCGAAGAAACCATCCCCTTCGGCAAAAATGCCCGAAAGTCGGTGGCTGAGCACATCAACAAGGCCAATGTATCCGTCAGGAATTTCCCAATCACCGCGGAAGAACTAAAAAAAACACTGAAATTGAAAGACGGTGGGAACACTTACATTTTTGGCGCCACCCTGTCAGACGGGGACAAGGCACTGCTACTATGCAGGAAGTGCATCGGCAACAATTAATCACAACTGTTTTTACACAAAGCCTAATAATCCTCCCTGCGCAGCAACGGGCTATTGATCATGGGCATCAAGGACGGTGTATTGTCATCGTATCGACGATAGGAATAATTCTCGCGCGGAATCGAAACAACACCATGCAATTTTTTTTTCAACCACGCCTCCTGAAAATTCGTCATCATAATGTCGGTTTCCATAAAGAGTTTTTGCAAAAAATCCAAACTTTTGGGCAGTTTCTTTTTGTTTCCTTCATTTTTCATAAGGGAACTGGCATCTTGGACTTGCAATTTTTTGTCTGAAGACAAAATTCGATGAACTTCGGTTGCAGCATCGTAATCTTTGTCGCTGTGAAGCAACAACAAATAGTCATAGTCAACCCAATCACACGGAAATTCACCACGACCTTTTTTGTTAAACAAGTATCGGTATTCCTCAAAAAGCGAAAATCCAAGCAACGGGTCGGCATTGGGAGAAAGCTCCCCGGAAGGCGTGACGATCTTATTGGGCATGAGCACCGCTTTCATCCCCACTGACACATTCAACACCGAAAAAAAGAGAGGACACTCAAATCCGACGTTTTTCAAGGCTATCAAATCAGATGCCAGGAAACGGAAACTGGAATGAAACAGCAACCCCAAATCTCTCGCCATCTGGATGGGAGTATTGTCCGAACGGAACATAAACACATCATGACTGATGTACTGTCCGAACGAAGACATGGCATCTACTTTAATTTCCTTAGAGGTGGCAATATAACTTTTCATTCGGCGGCAAAAATATAAAAAAAGGAAGAAAAATAATACTATATTTTCATTTGATTTTTGGGTGTAATTTTATTACTTTTGCCCCCGCAAAGAAAAAGCTGAAAAGCCAACGCTAAACCAATACAACATATTGATTACTAAATAAATAAAATACAAAACTAAACAATCGTCCTATGACAGAAAACAAACAAATCCAGAACAGAGACGACATCGTCGTCCGTTTTGCTGGCGACAGCGGTGACGGAATGCAGTTGTCGGGGACCCTGTTCTCCGATGCCTCCGCCCTCACTGGCAACGACATTGCCACATTCCCTGACTATCCTGCCGAAATCCGTGCCCCGCACAACACAATCGCGGGCGTGTCGGGTTACCAGGTCCATGTGGGCAACCACATCTACAGTTCGGGTGACAAGTGCGACATCTTAGTCGCGATGAACCCCGCCTCGTTGAAATCCAACATGAAGTGGGCCAAGAAAGGTGCCACCATCATTGTTGACATCGACACATTCACCGACGAAGCGCTGACCAAGGCCGGCTACACCGAGAACGACAATCCTTTCACGGATGAGATGGAACGTGCTTACACCATCATCAAGGCACCCGTCACCTCTTTCACCCAACGCATCGGCAACGAGCAGGGCGCCGACAAGAAGACAGCAGACCGCTGCCGCAACATGTTCGCGCTCGGCATCATCTTCTATGCCACGCACAAGAAACTGGATCAGACCTACGCCTATCTGGAGCGCAAGTTCGCCAAGAAACCCGATGTGGTGAAACTGAACAAGGCCGTGCTCACCGAAGGCTACGAATATGCCGACAAATTAGAGGTGATGCACTCCCACATATTTGAAATCGCCCAGGCCGACAAGATGCCGAAGGGCCGCTACCGCAACATCACAGGCAACGTGGCCACCGCTTGGGGCCTTTTAGCTGCCTCCGAACGTTCTGGCCGCCGCCTCTTCTTAGGCTCCTACCCTATCACTCCGGCCACGGATGTGATGGTGGAACTGGCCAAGCACAAATCCCTGGGTGCCCGCGTGTTCCAAGCTGAAGATGAAATCTCCGGTATTTGTTCTGCCATTGGCGCCTCTTACGCCGGCGCACTGGCCTGCACCTCCACTTCCGGCCCCGGCCTCTCCCTCAAGAGCGAGGCTCTCGGTCTGGCTGTGATGGTGGAACTGCCCTTGGTGGTGGTCGACGTGCAGCGTGGCGGTCCCTCCACGGGTCTGCCCACCAAGACGGAGCAGAGCGACCTCAACCAGGCTCTCTATGGCCGTAACGGCGAGGCTCCTCTCGTGGTAATGGCCGCATCCTCCAGCGCCAACTGCTTCTACTGGGCCTACAACGCCGCCAAGGTCGCCTTGGAGCACATGACCCCCGTCATTTTGCTCACCGACGGCTATCTCGGCAACGGCTCCCAACTGTTCCGCATCCCCAAAGTGGCCGACCTGCCGAGCATCACGCCGCGTCTCGCCACCCCGAACGACCCCGACTACCGTCCGTTCCGCCGCGATGAAGAGAAATTCGCACGCTGGTGGGCACTCCCCGGCATGGAGGGACTTCGCCACCGTGTGGGCGGCCTCGAGAAATGCCCCGACGGCCCGCTCAGCACCGACCCCGAGAACCACGCCCTGATGGTACACAACCGCCAGGAGAAGGTGAACCGTGTGGCCAACTACATCCCCGACCAGGAGGTGACCGGCGACCCCGACGCCGACCTGCTCGTGGTGGGCTGGGGCGGCACCTCCGGCGCCCTCACCCTCGCCGTGGAGGAGATGAACATCGAAGGCAAGAAAGTGGCCTATACCCACTTCAACTATATTTGCCCGCTTCCCAAGAACACCGGCGACATCCTCAGAAAGTACAAGAAGATTGTCGTCTGCGAACTCAACAACGGCCAATTCGCCGGTTACCTGCGCACCCAATACCCCGAATGTCCTATGACCCAATACAACAAGATTATGGGCCTGCCCTTCGAAGTGGGTGAATTGAAAGCCGAGTTCGAAAGACTGCTTGCCAAATAATTAAGTAAAACCATTAAAAAATACCAATATGGCAGAAAGACATTTTGTTCCCAAAGCGGACCGCGAATATACAAAAGCTGACTTCACCAGCGACCAAATGGTGAAATGGTGTCCCGGATGCGGCGACCACGCCATCCTCGCTGCATTGTTGAACACCTTCCCGAAGACCAACCACAAGAAGGAGAACATCTGTATGGTCTCCGGTATCGGTTGTTCCTCCCGTATCCCCTACTATGTGGACACCTACGGTTTCCACAGCATCCACGGACGCGCCTGCGCCATCGCCACGGGCGTGAAGCTGGCCAACCCGGCACTCTCCGTCTGGGTGAGTATGGGCGACGGTGACTCCATGGCCATCGGCGGCAACCACCTGATCCACGCCGTGCGCCGTAACCAGGACTTCAACAT
>DBYW01000054.1:0-52424 GCA_002311645.1 Bacteroidales bacterium UBA1176 | reverse complement strand
GACTACCCGTTCAACCCGGGCGAGTTGGTGATGGGCGCCCAGGGCACCTTCTTCGCCCGCGCATTGGACTGCCTGCCGCCGTTGACCACCGACATCATGACGCGCGCCGCCCAGCACGACGGCACCAGCGTGGTGGAAGTGCTGCAGAACTGNNTGCATGATCTTCAACGACAAGGCACACGCCGCCATCACCGACCGCGCCGTGCGTGACGACCGCACCATCATCCTCGAACATGGCAAGCCCATGATCTTCGGCAAGGAGAGAAACAAAGGTCTCCGCTTCAACGGACGTTGCTTGGAAGCCGTCACCATCGGCGAGAACGGCATCACGATGGACGACATCATGATCCACGACGAGACCACCGAGGACACCGGCATCCATATGATGCTGGCCCGTATGAGCGGCGACCTCCCCGTGGCCATCGGCGTCATCCGCAACGTGAAGAAGACCTCCTACACACAACTTTACGAAGACCAGATGGACGAGCAGATGGCCAACGGAAAGTACAAATGCGTGGACGACCTGCTCAACAGCGGCGACACGTGGGAAGTATAGCTATTGGCTGTTAGCTATTGGCCATTAGCTGTTAGCAATTAGCCATTAGCAATTAGTTGTTAGCTGTTGGCTAAAGATAATAACAAGGGCGCTCGGAAACGGGGGCCCTTGTTTTGTTGTAGTTGGAGACTGGTCAGTTTTGCAATGATTGTTTCATCATTTTCACTTTGTAATTCAAATAGTCTTTGAATTCTTTGCTCTCAACCACTTCTATTTCATCATAAAGGCCGAGAACGAAACGGGAGACACCTTCAAAGCCACACACATCAGCATCCAATATATATCGGTTATCTTGTATTTTGGCGAGATAATTTTTGGAAAGAGGATATTCCTCCTGCAAAAGGTTCGCTGCTCTTTGCGACAATCGTAAACATATGTGAAAAGACTCTGTACTGTGCATCCGAAACATATCCACACGCCCTACAAGGTGTGCGTTCTCGTGTTTCCATATGGTTTCCAAAACATCAACCTTGTCTATTCTGGATATTTTGAACAGCTTCACCGACTTGCTTGCTATTTCGTAACACCACACTTGATCTTTGGCATCGGTAAAAGCGTATGGTTCCACCTGTCTATCTTTAATTGTGCCACTATTAGATGACTTATATTTCTTGAGAACAACTTGTTTTTTGCCATCGATTGCAAGTTTTAAATCATACATCGTTTTTTGGTCTTTACGTGAGAATGCAGCATCTGTTATCACTTGATAGTCATATACAGCATACAATTTTTTTTTCAGATTCTCACGGGCTGCTGTTGTTGTCCCAATAGAATCGATAGCCTCATACAAGACGGTCTCCTCCTCCTTTGTGAAAAAGAGCAGATCTTTCAGTGTATTGGACAGTTTGCCGTTGGAAGTTTCCAAATACAACACTCGATGGTCATTTTTTTTCACAACAAACCCGGCATTCCTAAACGTAGCGATATAGCGATAAAAAGTTCTCAAAGAAATTCCGAATCGTTCACAGAACTCTGTATTTGTAGTGAAATGGTTGTGGGCAAGCTGTACAAGCAGTTGCAAAGCGCGTTCAATTCCGGGCTGCTCCATCTTCATTAGGGTTATTATTACTTTGCAAAAGTATAATTTTTTAGCGACATATAGCGTCTCAAAAATATTATTTATAGAGTGACACTATATGTCATATTATATGTGTATTTTTGCAAAGTGAAAAACGACATACAAACTTATAGCACGCTAACGACCAATCCAAAAATATTGTATATTTGCTGAAAAATTTAACTATGAGATTAAACTTACATACTAGCAACAACGATTTAACAATCCCGTTCAACTACCAACAGAAACTCACTGGTGTTTTACACAAATGGCTTGGGGAAAACAATAACGAGCACGGGGAAACATCGCTCTATTCATTTTCTTGGTTGAGAAACACACAAAAAAGAGGAAATGGGTTAATTTGCGCCAAAGGCGCCTCTCTTTTCCTAAGTTTCCACGACACTAAACCGTTAAAAAATGTTTTGTCTTCAATAAGAACACAACCAGAAATGTTTTGCGGCATGGTAGTAGAAGATGTCACTATAGAAGAAGACCCCGACTTGACTTATCAAGAACATTTTAATATTGCAAGTCCGATTCTTATTAAAAGACCGAGTGAAAGTGGAACAACAGAGTATTTGTTCGACAATCCCGACTGCGGGAAACTAATGGAAGAAACTCTGCGAACAAAAATGAAAATCACGGGGTTGCCAGATGACGAGACGCTACACATCGAATTTGATTTGTCCTATGCAAAAAAGAAAACGAAGCTGGTTTGGTATGGCGACATCAGCAACAGAGCAAATATATGTCCGGTCATAATTCAGGGTACAAACCTTACCAAGCAATTTGCCTGGAATGTTGGATTGGGTAATTGTACGGGTATTGGATTTGGTTCAATTTATTAAATTAGTGAATTATGTATTACGTTGTAAAATATACAGGCAAGTTCGGATTCATAAAACCATGGACTGCTGTTAGAGATGGCGAGACATTCAGTCAACAATTTCTAACGCCTTCTATCATAGAGGGAATCGAAAAAAAATTGTTTCCAGAATTATTGGCCAAAAATGGTAGTATTAGCAAGATAAAACGGCATAAGTTGAGTTATGCGTCTATTGATTCTCAACAGGAAGTCACCCAAACAAGAGGTTGGAAAGTCTCAAAAAAAGAGATGTCGCGTGAACGTTCAATCTTAAAGCGAGGCGTAATGCTTGACCCAGTTTTGTATTTGGCATTCAGCGATAAAGCCGATGCTGAAACTGCCGCAAAACAACATATCTGCCTTTGCCGAAACGAAGATGTTATGTTACCAGATACAGAAATATATGAATTTACCGACGAAGAATTTGCCGAACTCGATGGTTTTGAGTTGCGGTTTGGCGAATCAGAACAATCATTTTTAGTCGGCTATAATCGTTTCGACGAAGGCAAACCAATGTACGGCTGGATAGAATATAACGGCAACAAACTCTTGTAAAATGACAAGCAATTACGACTACATATTGGCCAAACATGAAGACAGCGGCGGAATGCCGTTAACTACACATTTGAAAAGTGCTGCAGACGCCGCTGTAGTTATTGCCCGCCATTCGGGACTTGATGAAGACATTGCCCGAAAAGGCGCAATTCTGCACGACATAGGCAAAGTCAGCCCGCTGTTTCAAAGCACATTGAAACACGGTTATGTGCGGCAGCCAGGCTTTTGTTTCCGCCACGAGATTGCCTCCATTTTTTTCATTTCGCTATTTCCAAAAAACGAAAGGAATGCGATTCTCGATATGATTGTGGCTCACCACAAATCCATTTCAAAAGACATTGGAGAAAAGGGCATTTTGGATTTGGATGATAATTTGGACAGTTTCGCCCGTCATTCAGAAAAATTTGCAGAATGGAGTCCGGCAGCCTTGGGCATTTTGAATGAATTAGGCATTGAAACACATTCTATTGGCATTGACGAAGCCCAAGAAAACTATGAATATGCGGTTGAGTATTGCTCACGGAGACCTCTGAATTACTCACGATGGAAAGGGCTTTTGATGGCGGCTGACCATTATGCCTCAGCATTGGAGGAAAAAGCAGAAAATGCGCTTGACAAACTCTTCATCAAGCCCGATTTGGGTTTCTATGAGCGAACACATCATTTGTATCCACTATCCTTTGTTACGGCCGACGATGATAGGATGCACACTTTGGTAACAGCACCAACGGGAGCCGGAAAGACTGATTTTCTGTTACGCAGATGCAAAGGGCGAGTGTTTTACACACTCCCGTTTCAGGCTTCCATCAACGCAATGTATGACCGAATCAGAAACGACTTGAAAAACACTAATGCTCAAGTCTATCTGCTTCACGCGGCTTCAAGTCTGAAAGTCAGGGACAAAGGGGTTGAAGAAAGAATTTTGCAGCACCATTTGGGAGCTTCGGTAAAAGTGCTTACACCTCACCAAATGGCATCCATCGTGTTTGGCATAAAAGGCTATGAGGCAATGTTGATCGATTTGGAAGGCTGCGATGTGATTTTGGATGAAATCCACACTTACGCGAGTGAAATCCAAGCCATTGTTTTGAAAATCATCGAAATTCTAAAATCCATCAACTGTAGGATACACGTAGGAACTGCCACAATGCCCACTATTTTCTATAACAAGATATTGGAATTGTTAGGCGGAAAATCTGAGGTTTACGAAGTGAAACTAACTGATGAAACACTGAAAACATTCAATCGCCATATTATACATAAGGTAGATGAATTCGGACAATGCGATGGAATTATAAAAAAGGCACTAAGCGAAAACAAAAAGGTCTTGATTGTCTGCAACCAAGTGAAGCGAGCGCAACAAGTTTTCGAAAGTATTGGCGAATTGTATCCTGATGTAGCCAGAATGTTGATTCATAGCCGATTCAAACGAGGCGACCGCGCCAAACTTGAATCTTCATTGAAAGATGATTTCAACTCTTCAACCAAAGCCTGTATTGTAGTTTCTACTCAAGTAGTAGAGGTTAGTCTCGACATCAGTTTTGATGTGATGATAACCGAATGTGCGCCGATTGATGCTATGATTCAGCGTTTTGGGCGTATCAACCGCAAGCGAACCGATGAAACCATTGGTAAATACAAAGATATTTATGTGATTCAACTGCCAGAGGATAAGAACGATGCACTGCCATACGATTTGGAAGTTCTGCACAATAGTTTCAATGTTCTACCAAATGATGCTTTGCTTGAAGAAGCAACTCTACAAACGTTAATAGATAAGGTTTATCCTGACACGAAGTTTATGAGTCTTGATTATTCAGGCGCAGTTTTCGTTAACGGACATTGGATGATTACAGAATTGTGCCATAATGCAAAATCGGCTTTGCTCGATGTGCTTGATATCAATTCGGCAGTGTGCATAAAAGAGGATGACAAGGAAGAATACTTGAAAAATCCATCTATTAGGATGGATTTGGAAATACCAACCAGTTACAAAAGCATTGCTTACCGTAAACTGGAGCAACTTGATGCTGGTTCACGGCCGTTTGTGATACCAAACAAAGCCTACGATGATGAGATGGGGCTTTTGATTGAGTATGCAAAGCCAGAGTTTTTTACCAAATATGAATTATTGTAAAATACTGATTATATGATTACAGCAACAATTGGAAAGATATTTTTGGAAGCCTACAACAAAAAGTTTGGCACGAAATACGATGCTAGATCTTTTTTTATGGAGGTATACTACCCGCTATTCTTCGATCAAGAAAAATATTTGATGACAGCAGGGAATACACCATTGGAGAATCCAAAGATAAGTTGGGCGGATATGATTTCAGGGAAAAAACCTTTTGAAACAAAAGAAAAACGGAAACAAAGATTTGAAAATTTCCTGAAAAAGTTTGAAATAGGTTGTCCAACAACAGATAATTCGGTTGGCTTTGGTTCTATTGATGTAAACTCAACTACTTCTGGACAAACCACTAATATACAATACCCTTTTACAGAAGATGATATTTATACATCATGGTTTGGAGCTGGTTTGGGAATAGGAATTCAAGGAGGGTTTTCTATTCTGATTCCTAACAAAGAAATACTTTTGGATTTGTTTGAAGGATGGAAATTATATAGATCTGTGGTAAACGAAAACCAGATGTTAAAAGGGAATCAGGTTAACACTTGGAACGGACAGTGGCTAGCACACCGCTACAGCAAAGATTTTCGTCTGGAACAGCCCATGGCTGATTTTTCCCCTTTTGAAACCACAAACGACGGTATGAGCGTAGCAACCCAATCGTGGACAAAAGTCTTAATCGGCATTTCCCGTCAATTCGATAATCCTAAAATGATGGGGTATGTTTATAATTTGGGACAAACCAACACTACAATTGGTTTTATCCCATTCAGCCTTGAACACATTCGGAGACCAATCCAACTCTATGCAAAACTGTTTAATGCCGACGAAGGAAAGAAGGCAGAAGATTTATGGGGGACAGAGAATGGCCTAAAGGCTTGCTGCCAACGTGGTGCAATAGGCATTGAGGCTATGCAGCCCAAAGGGTTGCAACAATATATGAAGGCAGAAAAAGACAAAATGGTCAGGCTGCCTAAATACAATGATAAACAAGTAATTAATTTTCATTCATATCAAATTTGGTTATTGGCTATGTTAAACAACGATGAATTATGGACAAAGTCCATAGAATTTGCAAATGCATTGCAAAAATTTGTCAACCAAGACAATTCAATTAAAAGACAGGGAACTAACGCTGTTAATGCGGTTTTATCCGCAACAACTAAGAAAAACTTCATTTCTTCCTTAGGAGATTTAATTCCTGATGCGGAAGATGTGAAGTGTTTTGAAGAAACGGCAAAGATTATTCATCTGATGCCGTCCGATAATGTCCCATATTTTTTGACATTAATACGTTTTCAATATGCAATAATTAATAAAAAATAAGTGATGTCTAATCTAAATTTAATAAACATGTCAAGTAGTAGTTTTATTTATCTAAGAGGGCTGAAGCACGTGAATTATACTGTTTTTTGTGTAAATGACGGACAGAAAACATATTATGACCCTCAATTTGGTTTTAGTGTTCCATATTCAAGTGGTCAACAAATTAAACGGTCTATTATTAATAGCTTCGGAGAAATAACAGGAGAACAACAAGCCCCAATTACGTTTGTGTCTGTGAAAGATAAAAATGGTAAAATTGGAGAAGGAGAAGTTTTTTCAACTTGTGATCCATCTTACAAGGATCTTTTAATTGGTGGATGGATGCAAGCTAAAGCTGGAGGAACGGATAGGACTTTAAAAAGAAGAAGTCCATTATCTATTTCTGCTTTAACCGCTTTGCATCCATTACTGTCTGGGGTCCCAATTGAGAACATATCGTTTGACAGATCTGATTTCCCTGAAGTGCATAAGGTGATTGTTAGAGATTCCAATGGAAAAGAATTGTCTGACGAAGAGATTGAAATTGCACTTAATGGGTCAAATAGAAGTTTGTTGAGAAAATATATTCAGAACAACAAAAGGGCAACAGGTTTGTTTGTCTATGACATCGCCATAGACCTTCGCACTTTGTTCTGTGTGTCCACAAATCAGTTCGAGCCTGAAGTTTCAAAAGAAATGATTGAAACCTTGAAATCCAAAGGTTGGAAGGAAAGTAAGAATGTGTTTGGCGAGTGTCTTGTGTTGCCGGAAGAAGAGCGTAAAAAAGTAATACCTGCCTTAGCTAAAGCTCTTATCAACTGGCGAATCACATCAAATCAGGCTCGCACATTCAGTTTGATGGAGACACTGGCTGTAGCTATCAGCGACAACGCTAACACTTTGGCTGCTGCAATCCGTGCCAAATTGATTGACGATGGAGAAAGGCCCAAAGCAAAACCGATTGTTGACGAAAATGCCGGAGCCGATTTGTTTGTCTCATTGCCATGTTCAAATTACATAGTAACCGAAACAGAATCAGCGGATGCATTACAGCAAGCAGAATCCAAACTCATCGAAATGATGATGGCTTTCGATTATGAAAATCAACTATAGTTTTTAGAAGTGATTGTTGCAGAAATAGCAACAGTCATTTTTTTTATGCATTGTAAAACAACTAGTTTGCTATCACAAATACATTCCATTATGCCCGACACCCAAGAAACCAATATCATCATCTACAACACCCTTGACGGCAAGGCCGCTGTGGCCCTATATGCCAAAGACGGTAAAATCTGGCTCAACCAAAAACAGCTGGCGGAACTTTTTGCCACCTCTGTCCCCAATATCAACATCCACATATCCAACATATTGAAAGAAGGTGAGTTAGATAAAAATTCAGTTATTAAGGATTATTTAATAACTGCTTCCGATGGCAAGAACTACAATGTCACTTTCTACTCGCTTGAAATGATATTGGCTGTTGGCTACCGCGTGAAAGGCAAGCGCGGCACCCAGTTCCGCCAATGGGCCACCAGACACCTTTCAGAATATCTAGTCAAAGGCTTCACTATGGATGACGAACGCCTGAAGAATCCGAACGGACAGCCGGATTATTTCGACGAACTGCTGGAACGCATTCGCGATATACGGGCTTCCGAGAAACGTTTTTACCAGAAACTCAGAGATCTGTTCGCTCTGAGCAGCGATTATGAAGCACGGGAGAAGGCCACCCAAATGTTCTTCGCCGAGACCCAAAACAAACTGCTATATGCCGTCACCCATCAAACCGCTGCCGAAATCATCACCTCCCGCGCAGATGCAGACAAACCCAATATGGGACTCACTTCCTGGAAAGGTTCCATCGTGAGGAAACAAGACATCCTTATTGCAAAGAACTATCTGAATGAAAATGAAATTGATTTGCTCAACAGACTGACAATGCTCTTCCTTGAGTCCGCGGAGTTGAGGGTAAAAGAGCGAAAAGATCTTACTTTGGAATACTGGCGCAACAATGTCAATGGTCTGCTCACCTATCATGGGAAAGATGTTCTGCAAGGAAAAGGGGGCGTTTCAAACGCGGAAATGGAACAACTTGTTAATGAAACTTATGAGAAATTCAACACCAAAAGAAAACAGATTGAAGCCGCTCAAGCCGACCAAGAAGACATGAAGATGTTGGAAGAGATTGTTGAGAAGACAAAAAAAAATTAATCGTATGCGCATCACCGGCACACACTTCAACTATTTTCAGGTCTGCCATCGTAAACTTTGGCTCTTCGCCAACGGCATCAATATGGAGCAGAACTCCGATTTGGTGTATGCCGGAAAACTCATTCACGAAGAGAGCTACCCGCAGCGCTCGGAACGATACGAGGAGATAGAAATCGACGGGGTGAAAGTGGATTTCTACGATGCCAAGCACAAGGTAATTCACGAGATCAAGAAATCGGACAAGGTGGAGCAGGCACACGAATGGCAATTGAAATACTACCTTTATGTATTTGAACGTAACGGCATTGATGGTGTGAGCGGCATATTGGAATACCCAAAGTTACGAAAAACAACGGAGGTTTTCCTGAGCGATGTGGATCGGGAAACCATTCGTGACATAAAACTGAAAATCTGTGAAATCATCAGCGATGAGACCTGCCCGCCGTTGGAGAGAAAGGGCATTTGCCGGAATTGCAGCTATTTTGATTTCTGTTACGCAGGAGAGGAGGAAAACGAATGAAGAAAACCTATTATCTTTTCAATCCGGGCGTGCTGGAACGCAAGGACAACACCCTGAAATTCACGCCTGTTGAAGAGAATGCCAACGGCGAAACTGTCAAACAGGGGCAACCGCGCTATCTGCCCGTGGAAGACGTGGCAGAATTGTATGTCTTCGGTTCGTTGAGGACAAACAGTTCCGTGTATAATTTCTTAGGTCAAAAGGATATAGCTGTTCACTTCTTCGACTATCACGAGAATTATACTGGTTCCTTTATGCCGCGCGACGGCTTGTTGTCGGGCCGGATGCTGTTGGCTCAGACCTCCTTTTATCAGAATAAGAAAAAGCGGGTGGCGCTGGCGCAGAAATTCATTGAAGGCGCAGCAGCCAACATGCTTAAAAACCTCAACTATTATGACAGGCGGGGAAAGGATTTGAGTCCTTTGATCGACCGCATTTGCGAATACGCAGCATCCATTCCCAATACAACAGCCGTGGATGAGTTGATGGGACTGGAGGGCAATATCCGGATGACATATTATGAAGCGTTTGATTTAATATTGAACGACTTCCAAATGGGAGGACGCAGTAAACAGCCTCCACAAAACGAAGTAAACGCCTTGATATCATTTGGCAATATGATGTGCTATTCCCAGTGCTTGAGGACCATTCACCAGACACAGTTAAATCCGACCATAAGCTATCTGCACACGCCCGGCGAGCGGCGATATTCGCTTTGTCTGGACATCTCAGAGATATTCAAACCCATCCTCGTTGATAGATTGATCTTCAAAGTATTAAACAAAAAGGAGATACAAGAAAAACACTTTGACAAACAATTGAATCGCTGCTTGTTGAACGATGCGAGTAGAAAAATATTCGTCAAAAATTTCGAAGACAAACTCAATGAAACTATACAGCATCGGAAATTGGGAAGAAGCGTGAGTTACAAACATCTGATAAAGTTGGAATGCTACAAGCTATGCAAGCATTTGTTGGGCATTGAAGAGTACAAACCTTTAAAGATGTGGTGGTAAATGTATGCGATTTTAGTATATGACATTGGGGAAAAACGCGTTGGCAAAATGTTGAAATTGTGCCGGCAGTACTTGAATTGGATTCAAAATTCAGTTTTTGAAGGTGACATTACCGAAGTGAAACTGGAAGAGCTGAAAGTGAAAGCAAAGAAAATAATGGATTCGGAGGAGGACAGTCTGATAGTTTTTAAGACAGATGCGACCAAGTGGATGAGCAAGGAAATTGTGGGAAAAGAGCGAGCCAGCACCGATGTTTTTCTATAAATCATGTTGTCGAGAACTGCGAATTGGCACACACAAGTATCTCCAAGCATAAAAAACGTTCCTTGACATCTTGAATATCAATAGGATATACGGTTGTCGTTCTTCCGACATTTTTATCCAACTGCACATTGACGACTTTTTATTACTTTTGTGCCGCTGTTTTGCATTGTCAACGAACTGATATACAGCTGTGCAAAGTTGTCATTTGCAACGGCTTTTAATCGAACCATAAGGAATTGAAATTCATGTTTGCCGCGTCTGCATTGAGGAGTGGTACGTTCTTTTAATCGAACCATAAGGAATTGAAATTCGTTGGTTGATACGTCTATCTCCACGCCGTCTACTTTTAATCGAACCATAAGGAATTGAAATTGTAAACCGCACGGCGGCAGGAAGTATGCTCAGCGCTTTTAATCGAACCATAAGGAATTGAAATCGGAATACTCGATGTTTGGCGCGTTGTCCAGCAGCCTTTTAATCGAACCATAAGGAATTGAAATTGAATTGGCTAATTGCTTGCGGCACTCCATGCACTCTTTTAATCGAACCATAAGGAATTGAAATTGGACGTAGTTTTTTGCTTCTTCTTCGCTCTTGACTTTTAATCGAACCATAAGGAATTGAAATATGACGGGGTGTTGTCATTCGTCTGAAGAGGTATGACTTTTAATCGAACCATAAGGAATTGAAATTTAACTGTTTGAAGACGGCGACCACGGCGGCTACGGCTTTTAATCGAACCATAAGGAATTGAAATGCAAAGGCGAGCGGTGGATAAACGCCAGCGGCCGCAGCCTTTTAATCGAACCATAAGGAATTGAAATTAGAAAAACATTTAGTTGGTTAATAGTGCGGGGGGCTTTTAATCGAACCATAAGGAATTGAAATCATGTTCGTCGAATGGAGCGAGTTGTGCGAACTGGCACTTTTAATCGAACCATAAGGAATTGAAATACAACGGCGAGGTGGAAGGCCTGCCGAGAAACCCTCCTTTTAATCGAACCATAAGGAATTGAAATTCGTGAGCGAGCGGTAGCGGTTGTAGACCGCAAGGTCCTTTTAATCGAACCATAAGGAATTGAAATTTGATGTGCAGTATCAGGGCGACACCGTGTTGTCCTCTTTTAATCGAACCATAAGGAATTGAAATACAAATTGTCAGACGGCATAGAGGTAGCAATCGTACTTTTAATCGAACCATAAGGAATTGAAATAGTTTTGAGGCAGATTTTTCAAGATAGGCACATTCTCTCTTTTAATCGAACCATAAGGAATTGAAATAAAATTTTGAGCGTTCAGTTTGGTGTCTGCAAATTCTTTTAATCGAACCATAAGGAATTGAAATACCGATAGGATTGAGGTTAAAAAACTCAGACGTCAACTTTTAATCGAACCATAAGGAATTGAAATATCGTACCTGTCATCACTGTATACCGAACCGGTACCTTTTAATCGAACCATAAGGAATTGAAATACAGTTACACGCTTGGAGAGCCTTTGCCGGATATGCTTTTAATCGAACCATAAGGAATTGAAATAGGTTGGCATCGCGGAGGTTGGCATCGCGGAGGTCTTTTAATCGAACCATAAGGAATTGAAATCACCTACCTCTCATGGGCATGGGCTTGGAGCGAGGCTTTTAATCGAACCATAAGGAATTGAAATCTCCTTCCCGTGTATTACGCTCTTCAACTCAATGCCTCTTTTAATCGAACCATAAGGAATTGAAATTATCATAAGCAACTACAAGGCCGAGGCGGAGGCCTCTTTTAATCGAACCATAAGGAATTGAAATAATGCTAAACAACTTGAAACAAGAAATTGCGGAAAGCTTTTAATCGAACCATAAGGAATTGAAATAAATGCACGGACAAAAGACTATTGTATATTCCTGTCCTTTTAATCGAACCATAAGGAATTGAAATACTCGCGCGAGATGGTACTGACGCTTGAGCAGCAGAACTTTTAATCGAACCATAAGGAATTGAAATAGTCTGTCTGCAGCTTCATCACCTTCACGACCAGCGACTTTTAATCGAACCATAAGGAATTGAAATTCGAGGACTTTGCGCGGCAGATCGCGCTCGGATCGCCCCTTTTAATCGAACCATAAGGAATTGAAATGCATATCTGTCGCTCAAGATAGGCACGACTCGCAAGCTTTTAATCGAACCATAAGGAATTGAAATTTCTTTGCCCCACCAAGCCGCTTTTTCTAGCATCAACTTTTAATCGAACCATAAGGAATTGAAATCAAAATTTTTACTGGCAGGGCCTTGGCCGCCGTCTTACTTTTAATCGAACCATAAGGAATTGAAATACAAAACGGCGGCCTCTACGCTTGCTACGATGATAACTTTTAATCGAACCATAAGGAATTGAAATCGGCAAGACGCTTGACCTGATTCACAGGCTCATTACTTTTAATCGAACCATAAGGAATTGAAATGGAACATCAGAATTGGTATAACTCCCCGGCTGAACAGCTTTTAATCGAACCATAAGGAATTGAAATACTTGTCGATTGCGCTTGTGAGCAACAACAAGGCGCTTTTAATCGAACCATAAGGAATTGAAATTTTAAGAAGCTGAACTTCCTTGTAACAGGTCAAACACCTTTTAATCGAACCATAAGGAATTGAAATTTGGCGCGCGCAGACATCAACGGCATGTTATGCACTTTTAATCGAACCATAAGGAATTGAAATGAAATCAAATGGTCTAAGTTTAACAAGACCTACGACTTTTAATCGAACCATAAGGAATTGAAATGGTGCAGACGCATACTTGAAATAATTGGACTTTTTCCTTTTAATCGAACCATAAGGAATTGAAATACTGCAAGCGATAAGCCCAACCAAGGCGCTTGTTCTTTTAATCGAACCATAAGGAATTGAAATATAATTGAATCATTTCCGCTCGATAACATTGACAGACTTTTAATCGAACCATAAGGAATTGAAATCAGAAACGGCGGAGGCTTGAATCTAACCTTTCGACTTTTAATCGAACCATAAGGAATTGAAATATGTACTATCGTCAGAAACTTTGGAACGACGATGACTTTTAATCGAACCATAAGGAATTGAAATTGTGTTTTTTATGGTTATTCCTAGACAGCATGTTCTTTTAATCGAACCATAAGGAATTGAAATTGTGTTGTATCTCTTGCCTTGCCGGATGTAGTTGTCCTTTTAATCGAACCATAAGGAATTGAAATAGACTTAAACAACCGCTGGAGCTATGGCTTCACAGGCTTTTAATCGAACCATAAGGAATTGAAATAGTGCAGAATAAGGATTGATACCTGCCTCCTTGTAACTTTTAATCGAACCATAAGGAATTGAAATAGCATACCGAGATTGATAACCGAAAATGCCAGATTGCTTTTAATCGAACCATAAGGAATTGAAATGGATTATCCGTATATTAAATACACCGATTTTTACTCCTTTTAATCGAACCATAAGGAATTGAAATCCTATTAGGCTGTTGAATATACCGTACATTGTTTTCTTTTAATCGAACCATAAGGAATTGAAATAAACTGATACGCAATCCTAAATATTTGCCAAACACTTTTAATCGAACCATAAGGAATTGAAATTTCGTTAAAAAGACGCAAAAATGCACACGTAACACTTTTAATCGAACCATAAGGAATTGAAATAAAGTTTCTTGCTGTTAGTTTGGTGTTGGCGAACTGCTTTTAATCGAACCATAAGGAATTGAAATAACTCAAGAACCGCGGAGTCCATGTCGGAAGACTGCTTTTAATCGAACCATAAGGAATTGAAATCGATTGAGGACCGGCATTGGCGGCCATATCGGCGATCTTTTAATCGAACCATAAGGAATTGAAATTGGCAATAATCACCATATGTTCGGCCACGGCTATCTCTTTTAATCGAACCATAAGGAATTGAAATTTCATATTGATAAAAATCAGTAGCAGTAATGTACGGACTTTTAATCGAACCATAAGGAATTGAAATTATACTACTGTTTACGACCTTATCACGCTTGGTGTCTTTTAATCGAACCATAAGGAATTGAAATGATGTATCGCGTGTATTGTGCTTACTCTCTTACAACCTTTTAATCGAACCATAAGGAATTGAAATATCAAGGTTTGTAAGATTAGTAAGACGGCGTCCAAGCTTTTAATCGAACCATAAGGAATTGAAATAAATCAATGATGCTGATCAGATTACTCCCGTAAAGCTTTTAATCGAACCATAAGGAATTGAAATGCAATAGAAGAGTTGGTACCATCCGTTCCATCGGCCCTTTTAATCGAACCATAAGGAATTGAAATATGATACAACCGTTCGGATGTATGTTGGTGCGCATGACTTTTAATCGAACCATAAGGAATTGAAATTACCAATAAGCGTAATGAATGGGATTTTCGGTTATTCTTTTAATCGAACCATAAGGAATTGAAATTTATAAGCAGTAGGGTTAGCCGCAACCGGCTGCCACCTTTTAATCGAACCATAAGGAATTGAAATATCCAAAAGGGTAAGATTAGTACACTTACGCGGCAAACTTTTAATCGAACCATAAGGAATTGAAATGAACTCGTCGTCCCCCGACTTCTCCTTCCCGTAGTCCTTTTAATCGAACCATAAGGAATTGAAATTCTTTCTAAAAACATCCGCACTGCTGCGGTTGCACACTTTTAATCGAACCATAAGGAATTGAAATATGCACGGATTAGCCGTAAAAACATACCAATCTGACCTTTTAATCGAACCATAAGGAATTGAAATGAGTCGTTCTGCACGGTGATGCCGAACTCGTGGTCCGCTTTTAATCGAACCATAAGGAATTGAAATAAAAACACAGCTGAAAAACTACGAAAAAAGGCTTGATCTTTTAATCGAACCATAAGGAATTGAAATGCAATGGAAGAGTTAGTTCCATCCGTTCCGTCAGCCTCTTTTAATCGAACCATAAGGAATTGAAATTACACTAAGATTGTTGATTTGATTTCTCTTGGTGTGCCTTTTAATCGAACCATAAGGAATTGAAATTGATCAATCTGGTTATGGTAAGGCTTTGGCCGCGCTCTTTTAATCGAACCATAAGGAATTGAAATGGGCAAACATCACCGGTGATTCCATCACACCGGAAACTTTTAATCGAACCATAAGGAATTGAAATGAATAACAACATGCTAAACCCTTCGGGAGCTAGTTGCTTTTAATCGAACCATAAGGAATTGAAATGACTTTTCTCAGGCTCTATATGACGAAATGGATGTCACTTTTAATCGAACCATAAGGAATTGAAATTTGGGATTCCCTGGTCTCAAGGTGGCACAGGTCTGCTTTTAATCGAACCATAAGGAATTGAAATGGTTAAACTAATACATCCGTATACCGCGGTACGGCTTTTAATCGAACCATAAGGAATTGAAATTAGAAAAAAATTTGATTTAGTTTAGGTCGGGGTGGCTTTTAATCGAACCATAAGGAATTGAAATTTGTTTCACATTATCCGTTGTTGGTGGTTGTGGAAGCTTTTAATCGAACCATAAGGAATTGAAATGTCTTCGTCTCTATCTGTTTCCTTGATAGTCCGTTCACTTTTAATCGAACCATAAGGAATTGAAATTGGTTGACGAAAACTGGTCTTCGGCACGAAAGAACATCTTTTAATCGAACCATAAGGAATTGAAATATGTATTGTGGAGGTTTTAGCGGAATCATCGCATTCGCTTTTAATCGAACCATAAGGAATTGAAATAACTTCTCCGCGAGCCAGTCGTTGTCCACGTCCTTCTTTTAATCGAACCATAAGGAATTGAAATTCGGTTGTACCGTCTGCAGTAGCGATAACCTCGCTGGTCTTTTAATCGAACCATAAGGAATTGAAATAAATGACCGAAAACAAAATCATTGTAGCGGGGAATCTTTTAATCGAACCATAAGGAATTGAAATCCGGAAAATGGGTCTCCCTGCTGGCGAGTTTGCCCGCTTTTAATCGAACCATAAGGAATTGAAATCTGTCAATGTCGATTACGTCAATTTTCGGGATATCTCTTTTAATCGAACCATAAGGAATTGAAATGAAGTAAGGGCGGAAAGACTTGTACAGTGTGTTCCCTTTTAATCGAACCATAAGGAATTGAAATTGGAATCAAACAAGGACTCGAAATGATCCGGGGCAACTTTTAATCGAACCATAAGGAATTGAAATGTATCAAGTGCAGACGGATCCGGATCATCATGTTCCTTTTAATCGAACCATAAGGAATTGAAATATTTTGGTTAAATCCTCCTTTGAATAAGTGTTTCTTTCTTTTAATCGAACCATAAGGAATTGAAATAAAAAACACGTCGAACGGGCGGTCGTGTCGCTCGTCTTTTAATCGAACCATAAGGAATTGAAATAAGATCATGTCAGAAAACCAAAACAACCAAATCAACTTTTAATCGAACCATAAGGAATTGAAATATGAATTTGTTACTCATAATTTTTATTTTTTTGTGCTTTTAATCGAACCATAAGGAATTGAAATACGGTTGGTCACCTGCGGCTGCTGTGTCTGTGTCTGCCTTTTAATCGAACCATAAGGAATTGAAATGGGATAATCAGCATAAGGGACACCGTAGGCAGCATTCTTTTAATCGAACCATAAGGAATTGAAATAATGTTGAAGAACCTCGAACAAGAAAGACAAGAAACTTTTAATCGAACCATAAGGAATTGAAATAAATAAAACCAAAGAGGACAAGTGGGAGAAAGGCACTTTTAATCGAACCATAAGGAATTGAAATTTTGTTGTAAGGAACTTTCCGCTGTTGCCTGTCTGCTTTTAATCGAACCATAAGGAATTGAAATTACGGTGCATGTATCGGTATTGATGCGGGAGTACTTGACTTTTAATCGAACCATAAGGAATTGAAATACGGCACTCCTGCCATTCATTCGACTAATACCGTCGTCGCATTTTATTGAACCTTATCAAATCACAAAACAAAAAAAGGCGGGAACTTTCGTTCCCGCCTTTTTCCAAGCATCTATTAGTGCATGTGAGAATTGATCATGTCATTGAGTTCCTGAGGAACGGGGATTTGCAACTTGAGCTTCAGCTCACGCAAACGCTTGTTGTTGTCAAGGTGATTGGACTCGATGTCGTAGGCCTTCTGGCTCCATTCATGAGCCTTTTCGGTCAGTTCCTTCAGTTCCGGAGATCCCTTCAGGGCAATGGCTTCGTTCCATTTCTTCTCCTTCTGCAATTCAGCCACCTGATCCTCGATAGCGTGCATGCGCTCATAGAAGAGGTAACCCATCTGCTCGTTCAACTTGAAAGAGTTGGGCTTGGCAGCCAACGCCTTGGTGATGATTTCCTCTGCCTTGGCAAAAGCCTTGTAGTTGCTCAGATAGTTGGCGCAACGGGCAACCATTTCCTCGGAAGAGTCGTGAGCCAATGCAGTATCGCAGACAGCCAGCAAATTGGCTTCATCGTTAATCATGGAGTAATAGTGCATCTGAGTCTCATAGATGGCGGATTGCATATTCGCAGGTGCGGACTCGACAGCAAGCAACTTTGTAATAGTCTTCTTGCAGTTCACCGTGTCGTTCGCATCAGCATACATGTAATAAAGCTCGATGATACCCAACACGAAATTCGGGTTGCTGTGAACAGACTTGGCGAACATCTTCGTGGCATTATCATTGTCCTTAAGCTGGTCTTTGTAGATCACAGCGGCCTGGAAATAAGCCAAGGCTGCATTGTTGGACTTGGCAAGTTCGTAGTTCTTGGCAGCAAGCAGGAAATTATCAAGTGCTTTTTGATAATCCTTTTTTTCAAGTGCCTGGACACCCAAGTCATAGAACGGCTGTGCGCAAAGCTTTTGGCCTTCGATAGCACCCAGCATACCGGTCTTCGGCTGCACCTTCGGGTCGAGTTGCAGAGCCTTCACGAAAGCCTCATTGGCCACCGTCAATGCCTCCGGATAGCGGGGGACATAGTTGGGATCAGCCTTGAGCTTCTTCTGGTCTGAATTGTAAAGGTTGATATAGACATTGGCCTTCATCAGCCACACCTGTGCGTTGTCAGGATAGGATTCCATGCAGGATTCTATGAACTTCTTGGCTTTAGGGGCTTGGTTTTGCCGCAAGCACTGCCATGCATCGTCCACGCAGGTTTGAGCAAACAGGGTCGAAACGACCATCAAAGCTGCTAAAAGAAGAGTTAACTTTTTCATTGTTCTGTTGTTTTTAGGTAAGTTATTAAATTGAATTATTTTTCCAAGCTTTTAATTATGTTGTCAATTTCATCGTACTTCGGAGACTGCTGGCGGGCGTAGATGGCCTTGAGCGTATTGAGCAGGTTCAGGTCGTTGGGTCCCAATTTTCGGGCCTGTTCAAAGAAATTTGCAGAGCGCGTCAATTCCTGTTCGGAGCGAGTCTTGTTTTCCATAGCAGCAGGGTCGTTCGGATTGGAGAGTGCCAGCTGGTTGTATTGGTTGAACAATTTCTCGGAAATGCTGTAATGACAAACACCAAGATTGTAGAGGATAACAAAATCATTGGGTGTCATTGCATTCGCCCTGTCCAAAAGGTCGACGGCCTCCTCATATCTCTTCTCCTTAATGTAGAAATTGGCAAGGTTCACAAACTCGTCCGCACTCTTCAACTGGTTTGGAGAGATGGAATGGACTTTGTTCTGAGCCGCCGCACTGTCACCCGACCAATAGAGGTAGTCGATTTCAGCGATGGCTATGCCCATGTTGCCTGGCAGTTTTGACTTTGCCTGCTCCAAGGTCTTTCGTGCCATCTCCTTGTTCTGTTCCTTCTTGTAGCTTTCCGCAAGGCGGATGTACACGTATGGCATGGTAGAACCGTCGTCAATGGCTTTCTGGTAATATTGGCGCAAATCCTTGGTGTCGCCCATAGCCTCAAGTGTATAAGCATAATAATAGTACAGATCGCCATTCATCGGATACTGGGGCTTGTCCATCTCATAAGAAGCAATGCCCTTGGCCAGCGTAGTCTTGGCTCCTTCATAATCCTTGGCTATAAGCTGGTCAACGCCGCGCACGAGCAACAAAGGATAGAGTTGCTTGAGAGCATCCTGGGCGGAAAACATGTCCATAGCCTCAGCGTTGGGGTTGATTTCCATAGATTTTGCAAAGGCGTCGTAGGCTTCCACCGGAGCATCAGGGTGGAGAATCTGGAAGTTCTCGTCCTTTTGCTTGGCGCCATACTCCTCGTTAGCCAAGAAATAGCAGATATTGCCCTTGTAGAGCCAGGTCTGTGCTTTGCCCGAGAGCTTCTCATCCTGCGTGCAGAGATCGATTGCCTCCTTGGCCTTGGCATAGCTCTTGTCATAGTAGAAATTGTATGCCTTCGTAAGGGACGCTTTCTGAGCCGAAGCCCCGAACACGATTCCAAATATCCAGAAAAACAGTATTAGGCGTTTCATCGTTGTAAAAAATTCAATTGTCAGACCCTTATTCCTCTTCCGGGTTTAATGGAGTCTCCACATTTTCAGTGTTTTCGTCTGAGGGCATGTTTTCCATGGGGGTTGTCTCGATATCCTCGTCTTCTTCATCCTGGCGAGGAACCACACAAACAGCAGCGATCGTGTCGTTTTTGCGAAGGTCTATCAACTTGACGCCTTGTGTGTTACGTCCAAGAATACGGAGGGAATCCACATGCAATCTTATGGTAATGCCTGAACGGTTGATGATCATCAGGTCGTCATCGTCCGTCACATCCTTGAGCGCGATGAGATTGCCTGTTTTCTCCGTGATCTTGATGGTGCTGATGCCCTTGCCGCCACGGTGGGTGATGCGGTAGTCTTCGAGCAGCGAGCGTTTGCCGAAGCCGTTTTGCGAAACGATGAGGACATTGCTTCTTTGATTGTCAATGGCGAGCACACCCACAATACAGTCGTCAGGTCCAGCCAATGTAATGCCGCGCACACCCGAGGCAGCACGCCCCATGGCGCGCAATTCCTCATTTTCCTTGAAGCGGATAGCACGACCGGAATGGAGAGCCAACATGATGTCGCTGTTTCCATCGGTGAAGCGAGCCGCAATCAGGCGGTCGCCTTCCCGCACATTGATGGCAATGATGCCCTTCTTGCGAGGATGCGAGTATGCATCAATGTTGGTCTTCTTGATGACACCCTTCTCGGTGCAGAGAATGACAAAATGATTGTTGATATAGTCGGAATCGGTAATGCTCTGCAGGTTGATAATAGAGGCGATGCGGTCGTCCTCCTCAATCTGGAGGATATTCTGTATAGCGCGTCCTTTAGCGGTTTTGACACCTTCCGGAATCTCGAACACACGAAGCCAGAAGCACTTGCCTTTTTCCGTAAAGAAGAGCAGGTAGTTGTGGTTAGTGGCCATATAGAGGTGTTCAATGAAATCCTCTTCGCGGGAGCTGCCGCCCTTGGAGCCCTTGCCGCCGCGGTTCTGGACCTTGTATTCGGCCAGCGGGCAGCGCTTGATATAGCCCAGATGGGAAATGGTGATAACCACCTCATCGTCGGGGATGGTATCCTCCACACGGAACTCGGAGGAGTTGTATTCGATGGGCGAAAGGCGCGGGTCTCCGTACTTGCCCTTGATTTCCTGAAGCTCGTTCTTGATGATTTCCATGCGAAGATGCTCATCCGCGAGCACTTGCTGGAGGTATTCAATAAGTTTGAGCAGCTCGTCGTATTCGTTCTGGATCTTCTCACGCTCGAGTCCTGTGAGTTGGCGCAGACGCATCTCGACGATGGCCTTGGCCTGGACTTCCGTGAAGGCCCATTTTTCCATCAAGCCGTTCTGCGCTTCTTGCACAGTCTGGGAGGCGCGGATGAGGGCGATGATCTCGTCGATGATATCGAGAGCCTTGAGAAAACCTTCCAGAATATGGGCACGGGCCTGTGCCTTTTTGAGGTCAAACTGGGCACGGCGGATGACGATAGAGTGACGATGCTTGACATATTCCACGATAAGGTCCTTCAGATTCAGTGTCATCGGACGACCGTTGACGAGGGCCACGTTATTGACACTGAATGAGGATTGCAAGGAGGTCATCTGATAAAGTTTGTTGAGGACAACCTCAGGCACCACGTCGCGACGCAGGTCATAAACGATGCGCGTGCCGTTACGCTTATTGGAAAGGTTCTCAATATTTGTAATACCCGCGATCTTGTCATCCTTCACCAATTCGACAGTATGTGAAATCATGTCGGATGGATTAACCTGATATGGCAAAGAGGTGACGATAATGCGGTTTTTGGTTTTGTCAGACTCAATTTCAGCATGTCCACGCATCACGATGCGGCCGCGACCCGTCTCAAAGGCATCGCGCACGCCCTGATATCCGTAAATCATACAGCCAGACGGGAAGTCGGGTGCCTTGATGTACTGCATCAGTTCAGGGATGGTGATGTCGTTGTTGTCAATATAGGCACAGATGCCATCGCACACCTCGCCGAGGTTATGGGGTGCCATATTGGTAGCCATACCGACGGCAATGCCGGCGGAGCCGTTCACCAGGAGGTTGGGTATCTTGGAGGGCAGAACAGTAGGTTCCGGGATGGAATCGTCGAAGTTGAGGGTCATGTCGACGGTGTCCTTCTCAATGTCTGCCACCATGTCTTCAGCGGACTTGCGGAGGCGGGCCTCGGTGTAACGCATGGCGGCGGGGCTGTCGCCATCGACGGAGCCGAAGTTACCCTGTCCGTCCACGAACGGGTAGCGCAGCGACCACGGCTGGGCCATGCGAACCATGGCGTCATAGACGGCGGAATCCCCGTGCGGGTGGTACTTACCAAGCACCTCACCCACAATTCTGGCGGATTTCTTGTATGGTTGGGTAGACACTATGTTGTTGTCCCACATGGCGTAAATGATACGACGCTGGACGGGCTTGAGGCCGTCGCGCACGTCGGGCAACGCCCGGGACACGATTACAGACATGGAATAGTCGATGTAGGCCGTCTTCATCTGGTTCTCAATGTTGACCTGCACGATCTTTTCGCCTAAATTTTCTCCTTCATTCATTTTCTTGTATCTTTAGTTTCTTCTAAATCTCTGGTTGACAAAATATTGTATTTTTCAAAAAGAAAGCACGAAAATACGATTTTTTTCGAGAAAAACAAACCTAAAATTGCGGTTCTTTTTTTGTATTTTTGCCGCCCAATTTAATTATTGAATAAATAATATGGAAATACAATATTCTGACGAAATGAACTATGCGCTGGAAGAAGCGCGCAACATTGCAGTCTTCTATCATTCCCAGAACATCGGGATGGAGCATATCATGGTAGCCATCCTGCGGTATCCGGGAGACAGCGTGTCCAAGAATCTTTTCAACGTATATCGTTTGGACATGGACATGGTTCGGACGCAACTGGAGGAGTTGTTGGAAAGCAACGAGAACAAAGTCGAAGCCGCACCCGAGGCATTACGTTTCAACACGCAAACAGACAATACGTTACGTCTGTCCTATCTTATTTCCAAAGAGTATCGGAGCGACAAGGTGGAGTCATACCATTTTATATTGGCACTTTTGCGTGATGGGCGCAACGAGTCGTCCAATGTCGTGAAGATGTTACTCACGCGTGGGGGCATCACCTATAATTCCTTTGTTTCGGAAGTGAAGCGGGAGCTTAACATGGAAGCCGGTCGCACCGAGTCGATGTCGGGCCATGACGATGACGAGGACGAAGACGACCGTCGCAGCAACGTGCGCTCCAAGAAGGGGACAGGCAAGAGTTCCGCCACGCCGATGATTGACAGTTTCGGCAAGGATCTCACGCAATATGCCGCCGACGGCAAGCTTGACCCCATGGTGGGCCGCCAGAAGGAACTGGAGCGTGTGGCTCAGATCCTGAGCCGCCGCAAGAAGAACAATCCCGTGCTCATCGGCGAGCCAGGTGTCGGCAAGTCCGCCCTCGCAGAGGGATTAGCCATGAACATCGTGCAGGGCAAGGTCTCCCGCACGCTCATGAACAAGCGTCTCATCGCGCTCGACATGGCCTCCTTGGTGGCTGGCACCAAATATCGTGGCCAATTCGAGGAACGCGTCAAGACAATCCTCACCGAAATCGAAAAGAACCCCAACATCATCCTGTTCATCGACGAGCTGCACACCATGGTGGGTGCCGGCAACGCGCCGGGCAGCATGGATGCCTCCAATCTCTTCAAGCCCGCACTCGCACGCGGCGAGATGCAGTGCATCGGCGCCACCACTCTCGACGAATACCGCGAGTTCATTGAAAAAGACGGTGCCCTCGAACGCCGTTTCCAGAAAATCATCCTCGAGCCGACCTCGCCTGACGAGACCGTCGAAATCCTCCAAAACATCAAAGACAAATACGAGGATCACCATCTGGTACGCTACAGTGACGAGGCCGTCAAGGCCTGCGTCGCCCTCTCCAACCGATACATCACCGACCGCTGCCTCCCCGACAAGGCCATCGACGCCCTTGACGAGGCCGGCGCCCGCATGCACATCCAGAACATCCACGTACCCGACGAACTGCTGCAGGTCGAGAAACAAATCGCCGAATTCGAGAAGCTCAAGACCGAGGCCATCAAGGACCAGCAATACAACGCCGCTGCCGGCTATCGCGATCAGATCAAGCAATTAGAGACCACCTTGGAAAACATCAAGAAAGAGTGGGAGCAGAAGTCCAACTTGGAACGCCCAACCGTCACAGAAGACACTGTGGCGGAGGTCATCGCCATGATGACGGGCGTGCCCACGCAGCGCATCTCCACCAACGAGGGCGCGCGTCTGCTGAAGATGGCTGATGAGCTGCAGGGCAAGGTTATCGGACAGGACGACGCCATCGTCAAGATCGCCAAGGCCATCCGCCGCAACCGCGCCGGCCTCAAGGATCCCAACAAGCCCATCGGGACCTTTATCTTCCTCGGCCCGACCGGTGTGGGCAAGACCTATCTCGCCAAAATACTTGCAGAATACCTCTTCGACTCCCAAGACTCCATCATCCGCATCGACATGAGCGAATACATGGAGAAACACACCATCTCCCGCCTCATTGGCGCGCCTCCGGGATATGTGGGCTATGAGGAGGGCGGACAACTCACCGAAAAAGTGCGTCGCAAGCCCTACTCTATCGTCCTGCTCGACGAAATCGAGAAAGCCCACCATGATGTCTACAACGTGCTGCTGCAGGTTTTCGACGAGGGACAACTCACCGACGGCTTGGGCCGCAAGGTCGATTTCAAGAACACCATCCTCATCATGACCTCCAACATCGGCAGCCGCGAGCTGAAAGATTTCGGCACGGGCGTCGGTTTCAGCACGGATGCCACGAAAGCCGCCAAGAACAAGGTGGAACAAGGCATCTTGGAGAAAGCACTCAAGGTGACCTTCTCACCCGAATTTCTCAACCGCGTGGATGACATCATCTACTTCAACTCCCTCGGCAAGGAGGAGGTCATCAAAATCATCGACATCGAACTCAAGAAGGTGCTCGACCGTGTGCGCGACCTCGGCGTGCAAGTCACCGTCACCGACCGTGCCAAGCAGTACCTCGCCGACACGGGCTGGGATCCCCATTATGGCGCACGCCCGCTCAAACGGGCCATTCAGAAGAACGTGGAGGACATCCTCGCCGAGGAGATCCTCAACCAATCCCTTCCCGACGGTTCCTCCGTGCAACTCGACTATGACGAGAACAAGGAGGAGATGACGATTGTCAGATCCTAATGCCGACAAACAAGTATTTTTGAATTTTGAATCTCAACAATGGGTAATTACAAGGAGAAACTTCATACCATCAAGGCTTTCATCTTCGATTTTGACGGTGTGTTATCGGACGGGAAAGTGTATGTGCAACGCGACGGCGAGATGGTGCGTGCCACCAACACCAAAGACGGTTATGCGTTGCAGTACGCCTTGCGCAAAGGCTACCACGTAGCCATCATATCAGGCGGATATGCGGAGTCGATGCGCCTGCGATACAAAGACTTCCCTGGAATGGACATTTTCCTCCATGTGGGCAACAAAATCGAGATGTTCAACAATTATCTCAAAGAAAAGAATCTAAAGCCCGAGAACGTCCTGGTGATGGGTGACGACATTCCCGATTACCAGATGATGCAGCTGGCCGGCGTGAGATGCTGTCCCGCGGATGCTGCCATCGAAATCAAGCACATTTCAGACTATATATCATTCCAACCCGGCGGCTATGGCTGCGTGCGCGACGTCATCGAGCAGACTCTGCGTTTGCAAGGGCGTTGGTTCGAAGAAGACGCCTGTATCTGGTAAATTCATTAAAACAAAAACTATGGGTTGTTTGGGCACTTTCAGCGGGATAGGTTTTATTATCGGTCTCATCTTCGGCGGTTTCGGAGGCGGCATCATCGGCATGATTGTCGGAGGGATCATCGATGCCATTGCCGGACGAACTCAAATTAAATCCCACTACTACCATAGTCAGGATTTCACAGAACACGAGCTGTACCTTGCCGCATACGTGGCGCGCGCCGACCAGAACCGGCTGCTCCGCTCCGAGATGACCTATATACAGGATTATTTCCGCAAGCACGTCGGTTCCGAACGGCTCTCGGCCCTGATGTTGCGCTTCCGTGACATTCTCGACGAGCAAGCCGACATCACGCCCATTTGCCAAGACTTGAACAATCATGCGTCCATCAATGAAAAATTATTGATTATCAATTTCCTATTCGGTTTTTCCACTGCCGACGGCGAAATGCGTGACGAGGAGGTAAGTGCCATCTGGGAAATCACACAGAAATTGGGCATCGGCTACACCACTTTCGAAGCCATCAAGTCCATGTATGCCCAGTACCAGTACGGAGGCTATACCGGTCAGTATCAGGAGGGCGGTTATTCGGGCGGCTATTCTTCATCTAACAGGACATACACATCGAGCAGCAAGCTGAACGATGCCTACAAGATTCTCGAAGTTTCACCCGACGCCACGGACGACGAAGTAAAGAAGGCCTATCGTGCCGCCGCCAAAAAACATCACCCGGACAAGGTGCAACACTTGGGTGAAGACGTGCGCAAAGCCGCAGAAGAGAAGTTTGCAAAAGTGAACGAAGCCTACAACATAATCAAAAAGGCGAGAGGGATGAACTAAAGACAAAAGCCAGGAAAGAGTTTTCCGCAATTCCGGGAGATGTTTTTCAATCGCAAAAATTATTATTTTTGCACTCGTTAATAACGCAGATTATTCATAAAAAATACTTCAATGAAAAAACATCTCTCTCTCGTAGCCGTATTTTTCGTGTTCTTAGCCATGGGTTTCGGCGATGCCGCCGGGCAATTAGTCTCTGTTGTAGAAAAAGCCTTCGACATTTCTCCGTTCATGGCATCGTTTGTCTCTTTCTCCGGCATGGTCATGTTCGGGGTGCTCTCTGTGCCCATGGGCGTACGACAATCCAAGATCGGGAAGAAAAAAATGTTGGTTATCGGGCTTATCCTGTTCCTTTTGGGAGCCATTTTGCCCATCGTCGCATTCAATTTCCCCATCATCTTGCTGGCCGTGTTGCTGATGGGTGCCGGTGCTACTATCCTGCAAGTCTCCGGCAACCCGCTCATCCGCGACGTTTCCCCTGAGGGCAAATACTCCAGCATGCTCTCCTTCGCTCAATCGCTGAAAGCCATCGGCACCCTGTCCACCTCCTTGATTCTGGTGCTTATCGGCACAAGCTTGATGAAATACGGTTGGTTCTCGTTTACGCCCGAAGGCGCTACCGAGCCCGTCAACACGGGATTCCGCATCCTCTTCCCCATTTTCGCCGGTGTGTTGTTGCTCACGCTTGTCTTGGTGGTCACCTTTGTCCCCAATCAGAAAGAAGAGGAGAAAGAAAAGCCCACGACCCTCGCAAATTGCCTGCGCGCATTAGGCAACCCCTTCATCCTGATGATGTTCCTCGGCATATTCTTTTACTGTGGCGCCGAAGCCTCCATGTTCAACCGCATTCCCTCCATCTTGATTGACAACAACCCGGGCATCACCCCCGCGATGGGCAACATCGTACTGATCATCGCCCTGTTTGTGGGTCGTTTCTTTGGCGGTGTTTGTCTGCGCTACATCAAGGCACCCGTATTTCTGGTCATCACCGTCCTGGTGTCCCTGCTCGGCAACGTACTGCTGTTTATGCCTTATAATGCCTTCACCACATGGTTGAGCTTCATCCTCATCGGCATCGGATTTGCCAACATCTTCCCGCTCATCTTCTCCATTTGTGTGGACAGGATTCCGGAAAAAACCAACGAGATCTCAGGGTTGATGACCACGGCCATCGTGGGTGCCGCCATCGTACCGTTATTCACGGGTGCCGCCGCCAGCGTCAAGCCTCAATACGCCTTCATCGTCACGCTGGTGTGCCTTTGCTATCTCTTGTTCGTCTCCCTTAAGAGCCAAGTTAAAAACGCCTAATACTACCACTATGAAGAGAGTCCTCGCCCTCCTGACCATGTTTTTCAGCATATTGGTCTGCACCCCGCAGTCCCAATATGTCAACCCGTTCATCGGTACGGCTGAACACGGCCACACCTTTCCAGGCGCCATTGTGCCTTTCGGTGCAGTGCAGCTTAGTCCTGACACCCGTCTCGAAGGCTGGGACGGCTGCTCCGGCTACCATTATAGCGACAACCGCATTTATGGTTTCTCGCACACTCACCTTAGCGGCACAGGCTGCAGCGACTACGGCGACATCCTCGTGATGCCCTTTGCCGGCACACCGTCCGTCAACAACAAAGAATACTCTTCCACTTTTTCCCACAAGAACGAGAAGGCCACTGCCGGCTACTACTCCGTCAAACTCGACAACGGCATCCTCGTTGAGCTGACCGCCGGCCAACATGTGGGCGTGCACCGCTACACTTTTCCGAAAGGTGCAACCTCTAAGGGCATCATCATCGACCTCTCCCACAGAGACAAGACCATCATTTCCAGCATGACATACGACGGGAGTCAGGTCTACGGCTTTCGGCGCTCCGAAGCATGGAATCCGGACCAGCACTGCGACTTCTCGCTTCTTTCGTCGCAACCCTTCCAGAAAATCGAGTTCTTCAGCGACGAAAAGCCCGTAAACGGGAGCACGACACGCGGCACGAACTGCAAGGCTATCTTATATTTCGACAAGAACATCCAAGATGTGGTCATCAAGGTTTCCATCTCTGCCGTTGACATCCAAGGAGCCATCGAGAACCAGAAGGAAATCAAGCACTACGACTTCGACAAGGTCAAGGCACAAGCCGTGGAGGCCTGGGACAAGGAGTTGGGCAAGATCAAGGTGGAGACCAAGGACAAGGAACGCCTCACCGTCTTCTACACTGCCCTTTATCACAGTTTCACGTCGCCATACCTGTACACAGACCTGGACGGACGCTATCGTGGCATGGACGGACGCATCCAAATCGCAGACCAGGGAAGACAAGTCTATACGGTCTTCTCACTGTGGGACACCTACCGTGCCCTGCATCCGTTGTTGAACATCATCGACCGCAAGCGCACGGAGGATTTTCTTTACACTTTCCTTCAGCACTATCGTCAGGGCGGCATGCTGCCCGTCTGGGAGTTGTCCGCTTTCGAGACATGGTGCATGATCGGCTACCACTCCGTGCCCGTCATCCTCGACGCCTACGTCAAAGGCATACATCCCTACGATGAAAAGGAGATGTTAACGGCCATGGTTCACAGTGCCAAATTAGACAAGTTGGGGCGCACAGAATACGCCCGATTCGGTTACATACCCGGCGATGCCGAAAACGAATCCGTTTCCAAGACGCTTGAGTACGCATACGACGACTGGTGCATTTCCGAATTCGCCAGCTTTATCGGTGATGACAAGACAAAGAAAGAATTCGCTGAACGCGCCCTATCCTATCGAAACATCCTCGATCCCAACGGTTTTATGCACGGAAAAATGAACGGCGGCTTCGTCGAGCCGTTCAATCCCACCGAAGTCAACAACTTCTACACGGAGGCCAACTCCTGGCAATACTCCACCTACGTGCCGCAAGACCTGCCCGGCTACATCACCATGATGGGTGGCAAAAAACGCATGGAGAGCTTCCTCGACCGCCTCTTCACCTCCAGTTCCGTGATGACCGGCCGCGAGCAGTCCGACATCACCGGCGTCATTGGCCAATATGCGCACGGTAATGAACCGAGCCACCACGCCGCCTACCTATACAATTATGTAAGCCGCTACGACAAGACCGCGGAGATGGTCCGCAAAATCATGACTGAGTTGTACACCTCCAAGCCCGATGGCTTGTGTGGCAACGAAGATTGCGGACAGATGTCTGCATGGTACGTGTTCAGCGCGCTTGGCTTCTATCCCGTATGCCCTGGCAGCAACCGCTACAGCATCGGCTACCCGATGTTCGACAAGGCCACTGTGCAATTAGAAAACGGCAAGCAGTTTGTTGTACGCAAGGAGGGCAAGGGCAACAACGTCTCGAAGGTAACCATCAACGGACGCACCCTCAACGGCTCCATGGAAATCACATTCGACGACATCAAGGATGGCGGCGAGTTAGTATTCACGATGAGCAACCAGCCAACGATGCAGAATTCATCCAACGATTACGTTCTGCTCGCCCAAGCGCCCGTAACGCCCTATTTTTCCACCGACAAAAAACGTTTCAGCGGTCTGATGACCTTTGAAATCAAACTATACAAACCCGAAGGGTACACTCCTGTTTATGATGAAATTGGGTTAAACGAATCCAAAATTTACTACACCTTGGACGGCAGCGATCCCGCACCCACCCACGGCACACTCTATACGGGACCTATCACCATCAACAAGACCACAACCGTCAAGGCGTTGGCCTATAATCCCAAGACCGGAGCAAGTCATATCGCCGAAGCCACTTACGCGCAATATTCCAAGGACAAAGCAGTCCAATATATCACGCGTCCGCAAGACCAATATTTCGCCGGTGGCGAAGACGGCCTGATTGACGAGTTGCGCGCCAAGGCCAACTGGCGCGTGGGCGGATGGCAAGGGTTCGTGGAAGACGCCAAGTTGGTCGTGGACCTTAAGCAGTCAAAGCCTGTTACGGAAGTGACGGTCGGCGCATTGGAAGATGTACGCGCGTGGATCTTCTTTCCCAAAAAGGTCAACGTTTATATTTCCGACGACGGAGAGCACTACACGCCCTTTGGCACAACCAACGGCATCGGCTCCGTCAAGGAGGAGATTCCCAAGCTGCACGATTTTGTTGTGAAGGGCAACGCCACAGGCCGCTATGTCAAGATTGAAATCGAGAACTACGGCAAGATACCCGACTGGCACATCAGCGCTGGTCAGCAAGCATGGCTGTTTATCGATGAGATTATTGTAAAATAACGGAATATTTGCAATTCCATTTTTGAAGAGGCGTGATATCACGTCTCTTCAATTGTATATGGAGAATTATTTTTTGACAATTCTTTTCGTCACCGTCCCGTTGGGGAAGGTGATGCTGATATTGTACACACCCAGAGCATAATTCGAAATGTCGAGCAGGGCTGATGTGCCGCCAACAGCTTGACGGGCCATCTGCCTGCCAGAAAGATCGTAGGTTTCCACAAACTCGATATCCTCTCCCATGCTTTCCACACGCACCTCGTTCAAGGCAGGATTGGGGAAGACGCGCACCTGCATGGCGTCGTGTTCCTCCACGCCGACATAATCGGGCACTAACTGCACATCCTGTACCAAGGTCTGCCCGTCAAGGACATTCATGGTGAGTGTCTTGGAGTGATAACCCTCCGCGGAGAAGGTCACCTGCCACGTGCCGCCCTTGATGGGACGGTGATAGTCGCCGAGTGGCATACGGGAAAACGTATGCGTGTTGTCCATGTCGTGGTTTTCAACGAAGACGCGAGCCTCGACAGGCTGCCCCGTGACAGAATCCGTCACCAAACCTTTGAAACCATTGAGAGATTCGGCCATATAGTTCAATAAAGACTGACGATTACGATTCCAATAGTTCGGCAGATTGTTGGAGTTGACCACTTTATTGGAGCTCACCTCAATCGTCATCTCGCGACAACCAAGGTAATAGTTGAAATAGTCTTGACGGGATCCTGTGATAACATACCAGTCGCCGCCCTCCGTGACACCGTTGTTGCAATCGGTCATATAATTCGACGATGTCTTATGGCAAGTGTCGGCATAGCAGCGTCCCACATAGTCCCACCACGCCTGGTCGGCGATGGCGCGCTGAAGGGTCTCCCATGTATCCCAGGGATAGTTGACCACCTCCGCACCGCCATGGAAATTGGCAGACATCACAAAAGGATGAGCCGCGCCAAAATCCATCATGGCCTGCACTTCCGGCGGATAGTTCTTGGCCACAGACTGTCCAATAATGGGATAAGAACGGTTCAAATCGTCGCCATCGTAATTGTAACGTGTTGAATTCCAACTGCCTAATTGGTTGTCACTATCATAATAAGTGCCATCCGGGTTCTCCAACGGGCAAATCCAGATATCCACGTTGTCCACCAGTTGGCGAACCATGGCATCCGTGGCATAGTTATGAAGCAGGTAATGAATCAGTCGCAGCATGAGATAATAGCCCACCGGCTCATCACCGTGCATAGTTGCTGTATAGAAAAAGGCAGGCTTTTCGCCACGATCATGCAGGTCATTGCTGATATGTGCCACAAAAAGAGTATGTCCACCAGGAGTTTGGGCCAAGATGGTATCGATGTCGCACAAGTTTGGAAACTCCGACTGGAAGACAGCCATCGTCTCTTGGTACGCGCCGTACGTAGGATATTTATTCCAGCCATTGGAGAACTGCTGGTAGGAGTTGGCCATGGCCGTGACGGCCTTTTCAGGCGTCAAGATCACGTATGGGATGCCGAGTTGTTCGAAGGCATCGTACTCTCGCCGTGCCACACAAATGCGTACATTGAGTGTCCCGTCGGCGTTGGGCGTCACCTTGTCCACTGAAAAGTTCGGGGCAATGTCACGCAGCGCCTTGCGTGTCATGGTCGTCTGCACGTATGTTTGCAGGGCATCACGATCGAATGTGGGTGATTGCGCGTTTTGTGCCACGGCAAAAACTGCAAAGAGACACAACAACGGAATCACAAATATTGTTTTTTTCACCATAAAATAAAAGAATCAGGTTCTATGTAAATATCAAAGTTTAACCAGTTCCTCTATTTTCTCATAGAGAGCGCTGGTAACTGGCACATTGGGAAGACGGAGGCGGTTATGAATTTTGCCTTGCACACTGAGCACAGCCTTGATGCCGGATGGATTACCCTCCTGGAAACAAGCTTGCATGAGATTAAAGAGGCGATCATGATAGAGGCGTGCCTTGATAAACTGGTCATTCATCGCAAGGTGCACCATATTCGCCATCTCTGCTGGGAAAGCATTAGCAACCACGGAGATGAGGCCATCCATGCCGACAGCCATGAGCGGCAAGGTAATCATGTCATCGCCAGAGATGACCAAAAAATTATCAGGCTTGTGGTTGAGCAGGTTCATGATCTGTTTCATCTTGCCTGAGGCCTCCTTGATACCGATGACATTGTCGCATTCTTGGGCGATGCGCATGGTAGTGGCGGCATCTACATTACAAGACGTTCTTCCAGGCACATTGTAGAGGATAATAGGATGCGGCGCGTGTTCGGAAAGGAACTTGAAATGTTCGAACAGGCCTTCCTGGCTGGGCTTGTTGTAGTAGGGAGCCACCGAAAGGAAAGCATCTATGGGCAGGGCCTCGGCAGCCTCCATGTCGCGAGCCACGCCGATAGTGTTGGGACCGCCCACCCCCATGACAAGGGGCAATCGTCCGTCGTTGACGGATGCCACACATTGCACCACCTGTCGTTTCTCATCAGGCGAGAGGGTCGGCGACTCACTGGTGGTACCCAAGGCCACCAGATAGTCCACCCGTTTTTGAACCAGGTCGTCCACAAGGCGTTCCAACGCGGGAAAGTCTATGCTGCCGTCGGGCAGGAAAGGCGTGATGATGGCCACACCCAAGCCTTTCATTTTCGATAGGTTATCTTTCATTTCCAGTGAGTTTTTGCGTATAAGTGCTGACTGCTTCCAGATACTTGAGGTTAGAGATTTCGGCGGCATCGATAAACAAGTCGTAGGAGGATTGGCACTCCGTGAGACGACCTACGATAAACTTGGCATGGGACATAGAGAGCACGGACTGCACGGCGGGATGGAAGCGGTAGTTGAAATCGATCAACATATCGCATTCTTGCTTCAAGAAATCGTTGATTTGTTCCACCACGGGGATGCCGTACCAATTGAGGTGTTTCAGGCAAAAATACTCAGCCGTGAGCTGCGGCAAGCAATAGAAGGGGACCTCTTTATCATCAACGAAGCCGATCAAGCGCACTTGGCGACCACTCTCCTGCAACTTCGTGAAGATGTAGAAAATATCTTTATAGGAGTCTTCATCGGTAATTTCGCACAGCAACCCAATAAACTTTGCACGCGGAAGAGCAACGATGGAAGGACTTCTATCTGGCTTATGTTCAGCAAGATATTTTTTTCGGAAATATTTCTTTATAAATGAAAACATATTATTGGCACATTATACAATAAAGGCCGCAAATTTACACATTTATTTTGGATTCTCGGCTTAAAGAAAAAAAACAGCGGAAACCTCTTTCCGCTGTTTCAAACCATTAACCTATGTAAGATAATTGAAAACTATTGAAATAGTATTTCTAAAATCACTTATGCTATACGGAGGATTTATTCAAAAGTTACAAAAAAATCCTCACTATTATAAATTTTATTGGCAAACGATGTGTTGGCGAAGTGTCCAGGGCGGTTGGCTATAATTTCGGCGCGCAACGGAATGCCCAACAAATAGAGGTCTCCAAGCAGGTCGAGGAGCTTATGGCGCGCCGGTTCGTTGGAATGCCGCAACGTGATATTGTTGAGCACATGATCCGGTGTAACCTTGATATTGGTTTTATGGAAAAAGGCTGCCAGTTGCTTCAGGACATTCTTTTCGGGCACCTTGTCGACAAAAACGATAGCATTGTCAAGGTCGCCACCGCGCACCAGGTTGTTCTGGATGAGGAACTGCAGTTCATCCAGAAACACAAAGGTCCGGCAGTTGTACACTTCCGGGTAGAAGTCATCCACATTGTTAAGCACGGCCTGCTGTTCGGAGAGCACTTTGGTGCCGTAGTCCACATTAACGGTCATCTTGAAATGGTCGGAGGGGCGGATCGTCAACTCAATATTCTTTTCCGGGATGGTGAAAGTGATTTCCTTTTTGACAGTGCCATATTTGCGGGGGGTGTCGAGGGTTTGGATGCCCACATCGCGCAGCATTTCCACATAGATACGGGAGCTGCCGTCGAGGATGGGGGTTTCCGGGCCCTGGGTGAGCACGCGCACGTTGTCGATGCCAAGACCTGCGAGGGCAGCCATAAGGTGTTCTATGGTATGCACTTGGGCGGGGCCGTCCTGGATGGAAGTACCCCGGGAGGTGTCGAAAACGTTTTGCGGGACGGCCTTGACCGACGGGTTGCCCGGCAGGTCGGTGCGGACGAACTGCACGCCAAAGTCGGCGGGAGCGGGTTCAAAAGTAACAGTGACCTGTTGACCCGTGTGCAGGCCGCGACCCGACACGGAAATAGGGGATGCTATAGTGGTTTGATATTGCATTTCCTGTAAACACTTTTAAATGAAAACGAAAAATTGCGCAGTCGTCATTCTGCGTCTTTTTTAAGATTGCGAACGTCGTTGTAGAGATCGGGGAGCTTGCGTCGATAGACGATGAGTCTTTTTTCCTCACCGAGCGGGATGGCCGGATTGCCGAGGTACATGCCGCGCTTGAGGGAGTGGGAGACGCCGGCCTGGGCACCGACCACCGTGCCGTCGTCGATGGTGATATGGCCTGCCACGCCCGCCTGTCCAGCGAAGATGCAGTGGCGTCCGATCTTGGCGGAGCCTGCCACGCCCACCTGGGCTGCCATGCCAGTACCCTCGCCCACCGTGACATTGTGCGCGATTTGCACGAGATTGTCGATCTTGACGTTATCTTCAATTTTGGTAGAACCCATCGTGGCGCGGTCGATGCAGGTGTTGGCGCCCACCTCGACATTGTTGCCAATGACGACATTGCCTATCTGGGGGATCTTCAGGTACTGCCCGTCTTGCGGGGCGAAACCAAAGCCGTCAGCGCCGATGACAGCCCCTGCGTGCAGGATGCAGTCATCGCCCACAACGCAATCCGCGTACACCTTAACGCCCGCGTAGAGCGTGGTACGGTCCCCCACCCTCACATTGTCACCGATGACAGTCTGGGGATAGATAGAGGCACCGTTGCCGATGACAGCGTTCTCGCCGATGCTGACGAACTCGCCGATGTAGACATTCTCGCCGATGCTGGCCGTGGGGGCGATGCAAGCCTTGTCGGAGACCCCTACTTTGCGGGGAAGGTTCTCCTGGTAAAAGTTGAGCAGCTTGGCGAACGCCAGGTAGGAGTTCTCGACCTTGATGAGTGTACAGGGAACCTCTTGTTCAGGCGTAAAGCTCTTGTTCACGATTGCAGCCGTCGCGCGCGTGGTATAGATGTAGTGGGTATATTTCGGATTGGAAAGGAAGGTCAGACCGCCAGGCACGCCCTCCTCAATCTTGCAGATGGTGGTGATGGCGGCATCCGCATCGCCGATCACTTCAGCAGAAAGCAGCTCTGCAATTTGACGAACGAGGTACTTCATATTTCTTTTCTTTGGGGGTGCAAAAATACAAAAAAAAAGCGAGACTATTTTCTGGACAATGCGGGATGCAGGGCACGGAAGAGATCCCTCCCCGTTGCCACCGGCTCGAGTTTTGGCAGTTTGCCATTTTTTCAAGAAATATTTGTAACTTTGCACCTCCAAAAAACTGTTGCAATATGAAAAAAATCATACTCTTTGCCGCATCCCTGATGTCATTATGTGCGTGGGCGCAGCCTGAAGGTCACTTCGTCTCGCCATTTTCACCTCGGGAAACGACGTCGTCTCAGGGCCTCAGAAACGATTATCAGTGGAAAATGACCGGTTTCCACACAGATGATTATTACCAGATCTGCACCTTCGCCTATGACGGAGACCATCGTCTTTTGGCAATGACGGACTCCATCTATGGCGAGTATCAAGTCATCGACTCCATGAATTATGACGCCGCCGGGAATCTGGTGCGCCTGTCGGGTTGGCAAAAGCTCGGCGGGGTGTGGCAGAATGTCTATTACATCGACTACACCTACAATGCCGCGGGACTGATCACGTCGAGAAGCAACTACAACAATTTCGACGGCAGTTGGGTGCTTGGCGGCATATACAACTACACTTACAATGCACAGAACCAGTTGGTGCTTACCACCTTGGATTTTGCCGGAATGCTGTATCAGAAGATTGAATACCAATATGTGGGCAACGACTGCGTGGAGGAGTTGTGGTACAGCTACGACTTCGACACGGGCACACTGCTCCCGTCAGAGAAGATCGTGACGAGCTATGTTGACGGCCGCAAGGTGCTGGTGTTGGACAGCGTGAGCGACGACGGCACCTACTGGCAGTACAACGGCAAGTTCACTTATTTGTATGACAACAGCGGCAACTGCACGGAGTATCACCATTACGACGGGACGAACAACGAGGTGGAGCGGAGCCTCTACACCTACGACTACGGCAAGCCGCTCAGCAGCACGTTAATCCCGTGGAATCCGGAACTGGACCGTCCGCGGATGTACGACAACGTGGACGCCTGTGTGCGCGAGGCTTGGTACAGCCTGGATGTGGACCACGTGCTGCAGTATGTTTGCGACTACGTTTACGAGTACAACGACATTACTGCGGGCGTGCAAGCCACAGAATCCCAGAGAGTCTCGTTGTATCCCAACCCAGCCTCGGGCCGCATCGTGTTGGACGGCTTGCAGGATGGCGAAGCCGAGGTCCGCATCCACGACCTATCGGGCCGTCTCGTGCTCACTTGCCGCGTCGACGGTCCCACGGCTCTTCTTGATGTCAGTTCCCTTGCCCCCGGCTGCTATATGGTCCGCGTGAAGCAGGAAAATAACGTGACGACTGTAAAGATGGTGGTGGAATAGGGCGACAGGAAACAGATAATTAGCGGATCTTCCATGTCTCGTCAAGATTTTCCCGCCAACTGGAATCCCTGGCACGGCTGTACCAAGATTTCCCCCGGGTGCCGGCATTGCTATGTCTATCGACAGGACGAGATGTACGGCAGCGAAATCGGCAGTGAGATCGCCTGCAAGACGCTGGCTTTCGACCTCCCCGTGAAGCGCAAGCGCGACAAGAGCTACAAAATCCCGCCGGGGAGCCTCGTCTTCACCTGTTTCACCTCCGACTTCCTGTTGGAGGACGCCGACGCGTGGCGGCCCGACTGCTGGGCGATGATCCGCGAGCGCCGTGACTGCCGTTTCTACTTCTTCACCAAGCGGATCCACCGTTTCTTGGAGTGCGTCCCGAACGACTGGGGAGACGGCTACGACAATGTGATAGTCGGCTGCACCGTCGAGAACCAGGCCATGGCCGACCAGCGGTTGCCGATCTTCGCGGCGTTGCCCATCCAGTACAAAACCATCATCGTCGCCCCAATGATCGAGCGCATAGACATCTCCAACCACTTGAGTCCCAGCATCCAAGAGGTCTCCTGCGGCGGCGAGTCCGGCCGCGACGCCCGCCCCTTGAACTTCGACTGGGTCTTGTCCTTGCGCGAGCAGTGCATCCATACGGGCGTGCCTTTCCGCTTCCACCAGACCGGTGCGAAGCTCATCAAAGACGGCCGCCAGTACTACATCCGCCGCTGCTACCAGCATACCCAGGCCAAGAAGGCAGGGGTGGATTTTGGGGATTAGCAAAAAAATAAAGATATTTACTTTATTGACAATTAGCTATTTATTATTTCAAAAAATATTTTTCTTTCACGACTGAAAAATGATTATCTTTGCAAGTTGATAAAAAAAGTATGAACTTGTGACAAGTGGCGGCAAATCAAAATAATAGAGCGAGTAACACCCCCACGGTGATTGACCTTTTCGCAGGAGCGGGAGGGCTGTCGCTTGGTTTGTACCAAGCCGGATGGGAAGGTTTATTCGCCATTGAAAAAAACGCTTTTGCCTTTGAAACACTGAAATACAATCTGATTGACAATAAAAAACATTTCAACTGGCCAGATTGGTTGCCGCAAACCGAACATGATATTAATGAGGTGTTGAAAAAGTATCCGAAACAGTTGAAGTCATTGAGAGGTAAGGTTGATTTGGTTGCCGGAGGCCCTCCGTGCCAAGGTTTTTCCATGGCAGGAAAACGTGTTGAAGAAGATGTCCGTAACCAATTGGTGTTTTCTTATATCAAGTTCATCGAATTGGTACAGCCCAAGATGATTCTTTTTGAGAACGTTAAAGGATTCACATACGCTTTCGATAAGAATAAGAAAGACGGTGCCGAGCCCTATTCACACAAAGTGATACGTGGACTGGATGGTTTAGGATATAATGTAACCCCCCATGTCATAGATTTTTCCAATTATGGTGTTCCGCAACGCCGTAAACGTTTCATCTTGGTGGGTGTTCGAAAAGATGTCGGTTCTCCTGAAAATTTTGAAAATCTATTGATGGAAAACCGAGACAACTTCTTGTCGCAAAAAGGATTGAAGCCAACTATTACACTAAAAGAAGCCATTTCCGATTTGTTGCGTTCCAATGGAGAAGAGCCGAGTCCGGATCGCAAAGGGTTCTATTCCGGAAAGTATGGCAACAAAAAACTGACGGCTTACGAAAAACTGATGCGTGGCGATTATCCCAAAACGCATATAATAGCCGACAGCCATAGTTTTGCCAAGCATACACCCGAAAAAATAGCCTGTTACACACAATTGTTGGCAGAGTATCCTCAAAAAGGAAAACGGATTGATGGCGAAGCTCGTGCGCAGTGGGACATCAAACAACGCGGCATCACCATTTTGGATCCCAACACGATTGCACCGACCATCACAGGCAGCCCGGATGATTATTTACACTACTTGGAGCCTCGTATCATGACTGTTCGCGAGTGTGCCCGTATCCAATCGTTTCCTGATTGGTACGAAATCAAGAAGAAATATACCACTGGTGGCAAGATGCGCAAGGTGGAAGTACCTCGTTATACCCAAATTGGCAATGCCATTCCGCCGCTATTTGCGGAGCAGGCGGGGGGTGTTCTAAAAAAGATGTTACAGCTATGAAGGACAGTTTGAATTTCAGAGTTAGTGCCGAACTGAAAAACATCTTGGGAAGGGATTTAATTACAAGTCCTGACATTGCCATATTGGAGTTGGTGAAAAACTCGTATGACGCTCATGCTTCAAAAGTGGAGATTACTTTTGATGATGATTATTTGTGCATTGCCGACAATGGCAAAGGCATGTCTAAGAGCGATTTAATAGACAAATGGCTATTTGTGGCCTATTCAGCCAAAAGCGACGGGACCGAAGATAAATCCTATAGAAGTAAATTTAAACGTCATTATGCCGGGGCTAAAGGTATAGGACGCATGTCGTGTGACCGATTGGCTCGTCACTTGAAACTCACCACTCGTAGCTCTGAAGAAAACAAAACTGAGATTCTATATGTGGATTGGAGTGTTTTTGAACATGACAAACTGGCTGAGTTTGACACGATTGACATTCCTCACGAAACAACAAATGAAATCCCTCATTTCCCATGGGATTTTCATACAGGAACCATTCTAGAGTTTTCAGATTTACACATTCAATGGTCTCGTGATGACATTCTTCGTTTGAAGAAATCATTGGAAAAAATGATCAATCCTTTTTCTGGGACTGATGATGATTTTCAGATTGAAATCATTGCTCCAAAAATGAAGGAAGAAGATGAAAAGGCCGATTCTTCTCACGAACAAGTGAATGGCGTTATTGAGAATTCTATCTCTGATGTACTGAAGCTAAAAACCACACAGATAGAAAGTCGCATTGAAAACGACACAATATACACAACACTGTCCGATCGTGGTATTAAAATGTATGAGATAGAAGAGCCAAACACACAATTCTCAAAACTATCTTCAGCTTCTATTAGTTTGTTTTATTTGAATAGAGCTGCTAAATACAACTTTACTTCAAAGATGGGGGTAGAACCCATTAGATATGGAAATGTGTTTTTATTTAGGAATGGATTTCGCATTTTACCTTATGGTGATTGGAATGATGATAGCTGGGGATTGAATTATCGCCAACAACAAGGTTACAACCGTTTTTTGGGCACTCGTGATTTGTTTGGGCGTGTAGATGTCGAGACAGATAATTCCGATTTAATCAAAGAGGTCTCAAGTCGTGATGGTGGTTTAATTAAAACCGAGGCTTCTCAACAACTGATGGATTATTTCACTTTGATACATAGGCGTTTAGAACGATATGTCGTTGGCGTATTATGGGGAGAAGGTTTTGTCAGGAAGGATTACTTCGTCAATCAAACATCTGCATTAAAAGCAAGGGAACAGTTACAAGAAACGGACAAGGATCAAGAGTCAGCCGAACATTTGTATGAGAATATCGGCAGCAAGGTGGATTTCATGCAGTTAATCCGGTCTCTTGTGAACGACAACAGCATATCGGTGAAATACTACAATGAAGAACTATCCAATATAGTATCCAACCCATCTGAGACGGAAGTGCTTCAAGCCCAAATGTTTGAAGATGTCCGTAAAATGGCTGAAAAGACAAACGATGATGCTTTATTGGAGAAGATCGCTGATTTTGAGCGGCACATAGACGAGATGCGCCGTCAGAAAGAGGATGCTGAACGAAAGGCTAAGGAAGAAGAGAAAAAAGCGGGGGAAGAAAAGGAAAAAAGAGAGAAAGCTGAACGCGAACGTGACATTCAGATACAGAAAAACAAGTATTTGTCTGCAACCAGAAACACTTCCAAGGATGTTTTGGATTTGATTCATACGGTTCTTATATCCTCCACCAATTCAATCAGCTTGATTAACACTGCTAAACTCCAATTGGCAAACAATGACCTCGTCGGCCTAAGGGAATCGTTAGACTCTTTTGATTACGACATCAACAGAATCCACTTGCTCTCCAAAATGATTACCAAAGCCGATCTGACTTTGCTTTCGGAATCCAAATTGATTGACATAGGGAACTATATCAAAGAATATTTCTCAAACTACAAACCTTTATGCAAGGTTCAATATCATTCTGACATTACAGAACCTCTGGAGAAAAAAATCCCGATTTTGGACTTGTCCATCGTGTTGGACAATCTGGTGAGCAACTCAGAAAAAGCCAATGCCACGGAATTCAAAATAGATTTTTCTCGAAATGGCAGGACCTATATTGTTGACTTTACCGACAACGGGATTGGCGTTGATCTGAACCAATTCACACCAGACAATATTTTCGAAGAAGGGATCACGAATCGCAGAGGAGGCTCTGGAATAGGATTGAGCACTATAAAAGAACGAATGAAAAACGAACTTAATGGAGACATTTTGTTCGTTGGGAACGGCTTACATTTTGAAACCGGAGCCACATTTAGACTATTTTTCGAATAATTATGATTATGAAGAAGGCAAAATGCATATTACTGTTTGATGATAAAGATCAAAAAAACATCATTAACAATATCAAACTTACGACACAGCAAGAGTTCGATTTGGATTTTATATTCATTCGAACCAGTGCTGCTGAACTGAAACAAGACGATTCGGAAGATCTGGATGTTGCAAAGCTGAAAAATAAGATAGCTTCGGAAATCAAAGATAAACACATAGACATAGCTCTTACAGATTTTGGACTGGATTGTGATTATCTGAATGGATTGGATGTGGTTCGTATGGTTCACGAATTTCGGAAAAACTTGAACTTTTTTGTATATTCCGGCAATTGGAATAAAGTGATCAATAGCGTTATCGGTCAAGATTATCAAAAAGCATCGTCCGAACAACTCGTTAATGGTATAAATCAATTGATTCACGATAAGATAATAGATTGTATTAGCCGAATTGATTACACAGAAGATCTGCTCAAGTATTTACGACATGAAAGCAACGACAGCATGGAACATCGTTTGTGTGTTTTGCTTCGAGCAAATGGTGACATGGTGTTCAACAGTTGCTGTCCCGAATTAAAAGGAAAGACATTTTTGGAAATTGCGGAAATGATCGAAAACAATTCCGATGCCCGTTCCGAGGATTGGATAGAAGCCGTTTTAACCCAAACCATTGCATATCTCACTGAAGTCAACCGATGAAAAAGACTGTTTGCATATATCCGGAAGATCCGACGACAGTTTTTCTGCTGCCGTTATATGAGCATATTTGCACGAATATGCAGGCTATAGGCATACATAACGACACCACTGAAGAGGATGATTCGTTGGATAAGATATATGCGGAAATTCAAGACGCAGAATGCGTTGTGTTCCTCGGACATGGAACTAGTCAGTTATTGTATGGCAGCAATTGTGCCAATGTCGTTTTTGAAAAAAACAATTGTGATTTGTTATTCAACAAGCGACTGCTTTTGCTATCTTGCAATTCCGATCAATTTATCAAAAACTACAAACTAGCCGATGCTGCTGGTTTTGGATTTCTCCCCACCAGCCTGGACGATGCTAGACTAACAAGACAAATACATGGCATTACGGTTGAACATATAGAGAAAAAAGATGTCGGATATTACAATTTTGCTCTGGTAAATGCTTTCATCCGCTCTTTATCTGAAACCACTCTGCACGATTTTCATCTGTTTAAGGAAAAATTGAAGTTCAATATTAGCGGAGAAATCGTGCAATGCCTTTTGAAGAAAGAGGCTCCGAACTATAGAACTGTTGCTGATGAGTTGTACTATGTTTATAAAGATATGATTGTTAGTTGAGTATGGCGAAAAAGAAATATACATTCATGGTTTTTTCTCAACAAACAGTTTCAAATGAACTATGCTATATGATAGGACAATGTGAAGAAGTATTAATATTAATTAGTTATCACAGATATCCAAAAAATTATGACAAAAACTAATGATAAAATATTATTGTTGTTTGACGAACACGAAATGACAGTCGATACAATTCGTCTTCAAGATTGTCGCAAAAGCACCTTCCTTATAGGAGGCTATCGGTCGAAAGGGAAAAATCAATTGCAATGGATTCAAGAGAAAGGTAATAATAAACCGTTTGAATTGTACAATGTTAGATCAAATAAGGCCAGGGAAGGTTGGGTGGATGTAAACAACCCTAAAATTCTAAAACCTAATGTCTTGGTTTTATACAATATTGAAAATAAAAACGAATACTTCACATATAAGATAGTGTTCGACCGCATTTGTTCCCAAGAAGAAATGGAACAAATGGGTTACCCTTCTCCTAACGGGTCATATGTTATATATAAATTGAAACAGAAAATAAACATAAATGCTATTGATGTTGAGACTTTCATAGATAGATACAAATCCACTTACAACAATTGGATAAAAGGTAAGCCCATTTACATAAAAGGTAGTGATATAATAAAACTGCTTGCCGACATTCCTAAACCAAACCATTCCAGATCAAACTCCAAATCAACAAATCAAAATGAGTTGCCTAGTATTGAAGAAGTAATAGAAATGCAGAAACCGCGTAACCAGTTTTCATCTGACTCATACACATCAATTGATTTATTCTCTGGCTGTGGCGGTTTGACAAAAGGATTTAGCATGGCAGGTGTGCGCTCTATTTTTGCATGTGATATTGATGAAAATTGTGAAAAAACATTCACTCGCAATTTTCCGGAAACTCCTTTCTTGTGCAAAGACATTACGACTATGACCAAAGAAGAAGTTGATACTATGACAGGTGGTGTAGTTCCAGATATAATTATTGGAGGCCCCCCCTGTCAGGGATTCAGTCTTGCTAACAAGCGACGAAATACAATCAAAGACGACCCTCGAAATAAACTCTTCTACGGCTTTGTTAAGTTCATCAATTGGTATTCGCCAAAAGCTTTTGTAATGGAAAATGTCAAAGGTTTGCTCTCTATGCAGAACGGAGAAGTAATCAAAACCATCGTGGAAGAATTTACGAATGCGGGTGAATATGGATATAATGTCGCATATAAAGTACTTGTGGCATCGGACTATGGAGTTCCTCAAAATCGTGAGCGTGTTATCCTCATTGGTTATCGCAAAGATTTAAATATTCAGCCACAACATCCTGAACCGTATGATTTAGACCATTTAGTTACTGTAGATGAAGCAATAAGTGATTTGCCACAAATTGGAGCAGGACAAGGGACAGAGGTGCAAGAATATCCGAAAGAGCCACAGAATGAGTATCAACGACAAATGCGTGCTAATTCGACTTATGTATTAAACCATGTAGCGATGAAGCATACTCCTCGACTGATTGCGCGATTTGAAGCAATTAAACCAGGGCAAGACTTACTCGATGTATGGGAAACTCATGGAGCATTAAAACGTGGAGCTCCTGGAGAAAAATCAACGATTAAATTCCACCAAAACAACAAGCGTTTATTTGGTGATCGGCCGGCTCCTACTATTGCTGCAAGTTTTCAGAGTAATTTCATACATCCTCATCTCAACCGTAATTTTACGGCGAGAGAAGGTGCCCGTCTGCAATCTTTCCCTGATGATTTTGTTTTTGAAGGTATGCGTACAAAAATGTCATGGGAAAAGGGATTGAGTCAATATCAACAGATAGGAAATGCTGTTCCTGTTTTAATGGCAAAAGCAATTGGTGAATGTATATATCATACTCTTAATCATACTAAATATGAAAATTAGCAAAAGTGATTATGACTTCATATGCGAAGCTATGGGGTTGTATCCGCAATTAAGTCATGCTTCGAATATTATAACGAAATGCCGTGGCAAACGTTCTCCTAAAGAAGAACAAGCACTTGAATCGCTTATTCCTGAATACGCAAAATATCTGTGCAAGATATTAAAAATAAAGAAATATGATCAAGAAGCCATATATCAGAAAGTTGCTCTATTGAATGCGTACTATAATTATATGCATACAAATGGGCTTGATAAAGCATTTTCTTCTCAAGGTAAATTTCGTCCTACAGTATTAGAAGAGTTTTTGTTCCTGTTGTTTAAGGATTATGTGAATGATATTAAGGAAAAAGAAGATCAAGACAATGTGCTTGATAGTGGAAATGTAAAAGCTTATTCAAACATTTATTTCAAAGCGAAAAATTTCATTGATTTTATTCATTCTCCAGAAATTGGAGTAAATGAGAAAGACCAAGATTATGCGATTTATCGAACATTTGACATCTCTATTAATAAAGCAGAACCGATGCAAATACGCATACCTGCGATTGCAATAGAAGCTAAAACGTATGTTGATAAAACTATGTTAGATTCTATTATTGCTACTGCAGAAAAGATAAAAAGTGGTAATCCTTATACAAGATTTATAACAGTTGCAGAAAGATATGATGTGAGTTATGCAGTCGACCCTGCATATTCAAGAATCGATCAAATATATGTTTTGCGTAAATCGATACGAAAAACAGAATGGTGTGATATTGACCAACAAGTTGTTTGGAAGATGGTCTGTGAAACAATTGCACACCTTGAACGACCCTGGTCAGATATTGAGAAAAGAATTAAAGAAGAAGGTGTAATCATTTAATGTCTAATAATCTTATGGCAAAACAAGATGCAATAAATTATTTTAACCAGCATAAAACGGAGATTCTAGAAAAGTTTCCCCGTCTTCAATCAATTATAGATAAGATTGCCGCACAACCTCAATTGGCTCATGCTGCAAATATATTAGCAAAGGCATATAAATTATTTGAGAAACCAGCTCAAGCCCATATTGATTTATTAAACACAGTTATTGAGAACTACTTATCATATTTAGGAGCAATAGAATCCATACACACATACGAAGAAGATGATTTGCAAAATAGAGCAAAAATACTAGACAAATATTATAAATTCTTTGAAGATAGTCATATAGAAAGTACATTTGACTCAAGGAGCAAAATCAGATCTACTATTTTAGAGGAGTTTACTTATTTGTTTCTGAAGGATAAAGTAAATAGTATTATTATAGCAAAGTGCGGTGCTGGAGTTAATGACATAAAGTGCGGTACAGTTGACGCATACTCTAACTTATACATTACGGGAAAAGATATTAGTAGTTTTGCGAGCGAACCACTTGTTAGAATTAACGGAAAAGATCAAGATTATGCTATATATTGTACCTTTCCAATAATGATTCCAGGTAAAAATGGAAAATCAAAACAGGTAATTGCAAACGTGCCTATATTGGCTATTGAGAACAAGACCTTTTTAGACAAGACCATGTTAGATGGGGCGATTGCTACTGCTGAAAAATTAAAATCAGGTAACCCTTATTCTGCATTTATTGTTATTACGGAAACATACGCGGTAGCAGAAGATGTTGATCCTATATATTCTCGTATTGATCAAATTTTTGTGTTAAGAAAATGCAAGCACGACAAATCTAATCGTATGCCTCAACCTATTGATTATGGTGTGTTAAAAAAAATATTGGATTTTGTATCAAAACACTTAAACAGCACATGGTCTGATGTTAATAATCGAGTCTTAACAGATGGTGTAGTAATGTCATAGTGTTATATATTACTGCATTCAATTTAACGGTAATATCTTCTAAATGTTCAGTAGTAATATTATAATGATTTTTTATGGATTATGACATCGTTTCTCATACTAAACAAATTCAATAAGCCTCGCGCCAGAATCGATTGGTTTTATTTGTTGGAGTCAGCGTTTCAGCAAGCGCAGATGTGCCTTCATGGGGAGAGTTAATCGACGAGATTTGCAAAAAATATTTAATATTGAGAAGTAAAAAGATAAACCTATGCCCCACACCCTCTACAAAACCCAGGGCACCTGCTCGCAGTTCATCGATGTGACGGTCGATGACGAGGGCGTCATTCAGCAGGTCTTCTTCATAGGCGGATGCGACGGAAACCTCCAAGGCATCTGCCGGCTGGTCGTCGGCCAGAAAATCGACGACGTCATCCAGAAACTCAACGGCATCCGCTGCGGCGGCAAACCCACCTCCTGCCCCGACCAGCTCTGCCGCGCACTGGAAACCCTCAAAAAATAACCACTATGTCCCTCTTCCGCGTCCTCCTCGCCATCTTCTTCCCTCCCCTCGCCGTCATCGACCGCGGATGCGGGTCCATCCTCATCGTCCTCATCCTAACCCTCTGCGGATGGGTACCGGGCGTCATCGGCGCACTGGTCATCCTCAACAAGAACGAGTGAAACAGCATTACAACGAATATGATTTGAGAATTTTCGTTGTCACTTTTGAGAATTTTTGTTATTTTCATTCCACTAAATCAGACGATTATGTTTCCTGTTGATGAATTTCTGTCTTGGGACTTTGAGAATCTTTTATAATCAAAATGATGAAACACATCACCGTTTCCGCCGCCATCATCCACGACTCCCAGAACCGCATCTTCGCCACCCAGCGCGGGGCGGGCGACTGAAAGGGCTGGTGATAACCTTTCTGCCAAAAACAAATATTGCGAAGTACACTTTGAAATATCTTTGTATTTTTGCAAAGTTAACTTCAGAATAATGATACAGAAAAAAATCAGAACCTGGCTACTGGCGTTTGCCACCGCCATCCTCTCCATCGCCACACCGCTTCTCTTTGGCGGGGCGGTCGTTCTGACCTCCTGCACCACCGAAGAGCACTCGGTCTCGCGCCCAACCATCGAGCGGATCCAGCAACGGGGCAAATTGCTCGTCGGCACCACCGGCGACTACCGGCCGCTGACCTTCTACGAACCCGAAACAGGCGAATACTGGGGCTTCGGCATCGAGATGGCACAGGCAATTGCCAAAAGCATCGGTGTGCCCGTGGAATTTGTCAGGACCTCGTGGCCGACCTTAACCGCCGACGTTTTGGCCGAACCCCAGACCTTCGACCTCGCCATAGGGGGCATCACCATCACGGATGCCCGGCGCGCCATTATGCTGATGAGCGAGGGGTACTTGGCCAACGGCAAGACCATCCTCTGCCGGACGGAGGACACTGCCCGCTTCCGTTCGCTGGAGGACATCGACCGTCCCGACGTGCGCGTGATGGTGAACCCCGGCGGTCTGAACGAACAGTTCGCCAACGAGAACCTCACCCACGCCACCATCATCGTGCACCCGAACAACGAGGAAATCCCGTCGCTCATCGCCGAGGGCGAAGCCGACGTGATGATCACGGAAATCACGGAGGCGCCCTATTACGTGCAGACAGATCCCCGCTTGGCGGCACCGCTCCTGAACGCCCCTTTCACCCACGGGGAGATCGGTGTGCTGATGCGCAAGGGCCAAGACGACCTGCTTGATCTGGTGAACGGCGTCATCCACCGGATGAAGGCCGACGGAGCGATCCAACGGCTGTGCGAAAAATACGGACTTGTGCCGTAATTTCTATATCTTTGCCGTGTCTTTGGTAATGATATTTGACTTACCTTTCTCTTTTTTCAGCCCAGTTATAAATAATAATTGTATTTTTGCAGTCGATAAAATGTACTTTTGTACAAAAAATCGAATAGAAATGATTGTAAAAAGAGATAACTTACTGAATAAATTAAAGATACGCCAAAATAACGGGATGATAAAAATCGTCACTGAGACGCTTTTTTCATAGAAAAAAGCCTTCGCTACGACATTAAAGGCAAACACTATATCGATACACCTTCCAAATTCTATTTTGAAGACCTTGGTTTGCGCAATGCTCGTCTTAATTTCCGACAAATTGAAGAAACACATCTGATGGAGAACCTCATATACAACGAATTGAGAAGATGTGACCTGTCTGTTGACGTGGGCGAAGTTGAAATTAAAGAAACGAATCAGGAAGGAAAAACAGAGCGAAAGCGATTAGAGGTGGATTTCGTTTGCAATCAAGGTTTCAGACGTTACTATATTCAATCCGCTCTCAACATCTCCGATGACGAAAAACGCGAGACCGAATTGCGATCTCTACGAAAAATCAACGACAGTTTCAAGAAAATCGTCATTGTTGGTGGAATGTCTGCCCATTATCAAAACAATGAAGGTATCGAATTCGTAAGTCTGTACGATTTTCTGACGGATCCTCAAATCATTATAGACTAGCTCGATGACCGACATCATGACACCCCAGCAGCGGCACTATTGCATGTCGCGCATCCGCAGCAAGGACACCATGCCCGAGAAGCGCGTGCGGCAATGGCTGTGGCAGCACGGCTACCGCTACCGCCTCAACGTGAAGGGCGTGCCGGGAAAACCCGACATCGTGATGCGCAAATACAGGACGGCCATTTTCGTGAACGGGTGTTTTTGGCACGGACACAATTTGACGATATTGCCCGTAAAAACGGTCCCCGTAGAGACGTTTCATGAAACGTCTCTACAAAAAACGTGCATAAAAAAAACGTCCCCCCAAAAAACGTCCATACAACAAATCGCGAATTCCACATGTTGCAAAATTCCCAAAACCAACCACGATTTCTGGGTGAACAAAATCCAGCGCAATCAGGAACGCGACCAGCGGAACTACAAGATTCTGCAGGAGAACGGCTGGCAGGTGATTATCCTATGGGAGTGCCAACTGAAACCCAAACTGCTCGAGAACACGATGCGTGAGGTGGAGGTGGCGCTCCACGACTATTATCTCCGAACATTCAGTCGCAAGGCCAAGCCCTATATCCATATCGAGGAGGAGGAGATTCTGCCGATGGCGGCGGAAGATATGGAAGAGTATGGCAATGATATCATCGGCGAACCGCCCTTATGATTTGCCGATTATTGCCGACACCATCTATTTCTGACAACATCACCTGACCTATTGATTTTTAAAAACAAATAGAGACGATGCGCACATCGTCTCTACAGGTCGCGGAGAGAGCGAGATTCGAACTCGCGGTTATATCGCCCCCTCCATATTGTCAAGATTATTTTTGCAAATATCTGAATGTTAATTATTTACAATTTTATCTTTTAGTCAAATTTGCATTGCTTTGTCTCATTTCTGTCTCAGTACAAAGCAATAAAAATAACTGATTTTCAATCAGTTATCAGCATATTGATTTCGCCGTTTTTGCCGTCGCAAAAGCGGCGTTTTCGTTTTGTAATTTCAAAGAGCGCAAATGGAAAAAATTTCCTGTCTGTTTTTGTATTAAAAAAATAACTATCTTGCAGCCAGAGAGTTACAAACATTTTTTGTAACAAATTTTGCTGCAATTCCTGCTACAAAATTTGCTGCAAAAATACATAAGTTTTTCGGATTTATAATCCTTAAAACCAAAATTATGAGTAAAAAAAGAAAAGTTTTTTCAGATGCGGCAATTGAATTGCTAAACAGTCCGGAAGGCAAACAACTTTTGATGGCGTTTTTTGGCATAAAAGACCGAAGAACTGTCGAAACCCACCTTGCCAACAATGTTCCGAGCTGCATTTTCCTAAATCTCAACATCGGGGAAGTGATACGTGTATTAGCCCCCGATATGAAAGACAGCCAACTTTTCCGCGAAGAGACAAATAAGGAAGCGGAAAGGAGGAGAAGCATTCTTGTGGGAAAAGTTTCAAAATATGATAAAAATGAGAAGAATGGAGAAAACAATCAGAACGCTGAATAACCAGCTTCTTTTGCTCACATGCTACCTGGTCATCCTCAAGGCCTTCGGCTGGTTGACCAAGGGATGGCTGTTTGCCCTCGCCCCGCTGCTCTTGGTAGCGGCGGCGAGGCTTGCAGCCTTCACCGTATTACTCACACAATATATTATTGAACGACATGGGCGCAACAAAGGCAATCAGTAAGGAGCTGCGGCGCTATCTGCCGCGAGGCTACGGGCAGGTGCTGGCCGAGGAGTTCGGCTGCAGCGTGAGCAAAGTCTATCACGTGGTGACGGGTCAGCTGACCGATTACCGCATCCTTGAAGCCTTGCTCGACATCATAGAGAGGAACGCCGCCCTCGAAAAGAGGCTGGAGCGGCGCAGCAAAACCGCCAAAACCAAGTAGCAATGATCAAGATATACAAGGACTGGAACTTCCCCGACACGCAGTATGTCCGGGAAGAGACCGCAAAGAGACAGATTGTGCTGCACCACACCGTCTCCGGCGACAGCGTGAATGGGGACATGTCGTGGTGGCTGCACACCACGGAGCGGGTGGCCACCGCCTATGTTATCAGCCGCGAGGGACATCTGCACCGATGCTTCGACGACCGCTATTGGGCATACCACCTCGGCCTCACTAACCACCACTTTGCCCGTTTCGGCCTCGGCTACCGCAAACTTGACGCGCAGGCCATCGGCATAGAGATGGACAGCTGGGGTGCGCTTACACAGCACACTGACGGGCTGTTCTACCCCATAACCACGCAGAACGGCAAAGTGGTCCCCAACCTCAAGTGCAAGCCCGTGCGCAACATCTACGAGTATTGCACCGCACAGAAATACAGGGGTTTCCAGTACTTCGAGCGGTACACCACCGCCCAGCTGGACACTCTCGGCGAGCTGCTGCGCCACCTCATGGCCACACACCAAATAAGCCCCAACTACCAAAGCGACATCTGGAACGTCACGCCCCGCGCCCTTCTCGGACAAGAGGGGATTTTCGCCCATGCCTCCTATAGGCATGACAAGAGCGACGCGCACCCTCAGGTGGAGCTGGTCAACCTGCTCAAATCCCTATAGCATGAAAGCAGACTGGAAGTGGTTCGCCATCGTGATGATGGCCGTTGTCATCATCGCCCTGCTCCACCGCAACTGCGGCGGAAGCGGGGAGTCCGTGCAGGTCAGAACCGTGACCCGCACGGACACGCTGCACGTCACGGACACGGTCTTCTTCCCCGCGCCGTACTTGGTGACGTACCCCGTCACCATGCCCGCCGACATAGACACGGCGGCGGTGATCCGCGACTATTATTCCAGGAAGAGCTAC
>DBYW01000007.1 GCA_002311645.1 Bacteroidales bacterium UBA1176 | reverse complement strand
CACGATTGGTACTTGCAGCAGGATATTCTGTTCGACGAGGTGGAAGAGGCGTTCCAGACCATCAACCAGCAAATTGATTACGATTGGTTCAACAGCTATTTCGGCGCGGAAAGCGGCAGCACCTTCCGCATCGTGCTCAGCCTGTTAGTGGGTCCGAACAACTACGGGTGCAGCGCCAAACTGAAAGACGGCACTAACGCATTGAGCCCCGTCATCGGCTGCTGCCAAGTGGATGATAGTGGAAACATCTCCTACAATGCTAACACCGTACTGCCCGTTGTCATCCACGAGTTCTGCCACCATTACTGCAACCCGCTGAACAGCCAGTTTTGGTCGTCGATGGAGACATCCGCCGAAAAGGTATTCAAGGAGCGGGAGGAGCAACTGCGGCAATCCGCCTACGGTTCGGCCCTGATTATGATGAACGAAACGTTTGTCCGCGCCTCCGTCATCCGCTATATGAGAGTCCACTATCCTCAGATTGAGGAATCCGCATTTGTCGGAGAAGAAGAACGGCAGGGTTTCATCCTTATCCAAACCTTGTGCGACGCGCTGAAAGAGTACGAGCAGCAGCGCGACAAGTACGCTACGATGTCCGACTTCATGCCCGTCTATGCCAAGATGGTGAACGACTTTGACTTGAAGCAGTACAACAAACGGCAGAAAGCACAGGCCAAGAAGAACGCCACCTACAAAGTGAACCTCAAGGACGGCGCGAAGGATGTTCCCAGCGGTCCTTTCACACTCGTCATCACATTCTCCAAGCCGATGCTAAACAGTATCGCCCTGTATATGAGCACTTCAGGGGCGGATTTCCCACCTGTCAAGAGTTATGCCTGGCGCGACGACAAGACGTTGGAGGTGATTTTCTCCCTGGAACCGTCGCACCAATACGGGTTCGTTGTCATGGGCACCGAGTTCCCCACGAAGGACGGGCACAGTGCCGGCAAAAACATGGAAATCACTTTCACGACGGGGAAATAGGGGTGTTTCGTCCGCTTGTACTGTTTCGCCAGTTCCTCGAATTGCTTTTCCTTCACGTTTTTCATCTGACCGTTTGGTTTTTACGACATTGGACAACAGGTTGGGGAAATCCTTACAGAAAAAATCACTTCTTCCTCGCCGCAATCACCCGAAAGCCGATCAGCGGGGAGGAGTGTGTCTATACAAGCGGAAAAAGTATCTATATCAGGTTTTCTTCCAACAGGAACGGGATAACGCCCATATACATGATGCCGTTTTCGTCGGTCCAAGGTCTCGCGTTGCCGTCCACAATGACAATCTTGCGGAAGAAGTCGCCCGAATTTTTCAACGAAAAGGTTTCCTGACTACGTTTCTCCTCGGTGTCCAAGTTCAATGCCGATTGGATATAGACTTTTTCGCGACCCGTATTGACGACGAAGTCGATCTCGTATTGCGACTGTTGCCTCTTGCCATCCTTCACGCGGGTCAGCTCCACCACACCCACATCCACACTGAAGCCTCTGCGGATGAGCTCGACGAAAATCATGTTCTCCATCAGGTGCGACTTTTCCTGTTGTCGGAAGTTCAGCTTGGCGTTTCGCAGACCAGTGTCCATCGAATAGTATTTCAGTGTGTTCTCGAAATAGCGTTTTCCCTTCACATCAAACCGCTTCGCACTCACGAAAAGGTATGCTTCCTCCAAATAATCCAGATAGTTTTTGATGGTATTGTCGGAAGTGCTGCGTTTCATCAGCGTGCCTGCCGCATTGGCCAGATTGTGCGGGTTGGTCAGCGAGCCCACGGCCGATGACAGCGCATTGATCAGCGCATCCAGAACCTCGTCATCCTTCAGCTTGTACCGTTCCACGATGTCCTTGATATAGACCCTATTGTAGAGTCCTTTCAGGTATTTGCGCTTTTCTGTCTCGTCCTTTTCCAGTACAGCCAACGGCATACCGCCGTGGGTCAAGTATTCCTCCAGCGCATCTGTCTTCTCCATTCCCGAAACGGGATAGAACTCCTTGAACGAGAGCGGAAAGACTTTAATCTCCGACCCGCGGTCTCGGAAATTAGTGACGATATCCTTCGAGAGCATTTTGCTGTTTGAGCCGGTAACATAGATGTCAAGATTATTGCGTCCCATCAAGTCGTTCAAGATATCGTAGAACGTGGTGTAGAGCATCTCGCGGTCTTCTTCTGGCACTAACCGCTCGTCCACATCCTCATTCTTCACTTTGTACGACAGCTGAATCTCGTCGATGAATACGTAGTAATGTTTCTCGTCATCCTTCGTCTTTCGGAGCACGAAATCGTAAAGTTCGTTGGGATTTCTGTATTTCACATGCGCCTTCTTGTCCAACGCCAGTTCCACGAAACAATCCTTCGCAACACCCTCATTCAGCAGGTAATCCTTGTAGAGCGTAAAGAGCAGGAAAGACTTTCCACAACGGCGTATGCCCGTGATGATTTTCACTTTCCCGTTCCATCTTTTGCTTAACAACTCACTGATATACTGATCTCTTTGTATAATCATCGTCTATCTTTTTAATACGTTCTACTGCAAAAGCAGTCGTATTGTTCGACCATTTTTGCAGTGCAAAGATACAATTTTTTTGAACCCGACAGATATCCTGTTCACTTCTTCCTCACCGCAATCACCCTGAACCCTTTCTTCGCCACAAGCCTCCGAAACAGCGACTATTGAAAATTCACCCCCACCAAATCAATGACAATCCTTGACCCGTCAATGTTGGTGTTGTCCATTTTGACAAAACCGTAGGTGTCGTTGTAATAGGCTGTGAGGTAAGTTTTTCCGATGCGGCTTTTGGCAACTGCCTCCACCTTCACGCAGGGAAGCGTGCCCATCGGCGTGACCACCTCGCAATCCGTGTCGGTGATCTTGTATTTGTACTTGTTGACGATGCCGCCCGTCCATGTCTTCCACCGCTCGTCGCCCCAATGGGGACCGATGGAGAGCCTCCATTTCCAACTCTTCCCTTTTTCAACGGGATATTGGATATACGGGAACGGGTTTAGTTCGAGAACTCTGAACAGACAGCTCCGGTTGGGATGCATCCATAAGTTCCGCTCGTTCTCCACGATGCCGGACATAGATAATGGTAACTTTGATTTCTGATCATCCAAGAGAAAGTAAAACTCCTCCACGGTTTGGTCATAATCTTTTCTGAATCCACGACCCGAGCAAGCAACTTTTAATAAATAACGATTGATGCAAGAGTCTTTAGCATCAAAAACATCCGAAAAGGAAAAATCCGCCTTATAATAGGTGTATGTGTTGGTGTCGCCGGTTTCCGTAAGTTCATATCCCTGTTTTGGAATACGTTCATACCGCATAAAGCGTTCTTTGCCCTGCGGGTCATAGTAGTGGAACCCGTAGATGAACACCCGGTTTTCCTGGTAGATTTTGTTGTCCTCCGTATAGCGGCACGGGTTCGCGGTGTCGCTCCGCACCTCAAACCAAACAGAGCCGCTTCGCGAATACTCGGTGTTTTGGGAAAACGCCGGGAGGCAGGTGCAGACTGTCAAGAAAACTATGGCGAAGAGTTTTTTCATATTGTTTTGGGTCTCCTTTGTAGATTAAATGGTAATATCAGGAGTGGACATTGCAAATCCAGACAAAAAAAAGAAATCGACAGGTCGGCTCTCTAAAAGGTCATCACCGAATTGTGGACGTCTGTACGGACTGTTCCCCTATTGATTTCCAGCGGCAAAAATACAAAAATTTCTTTTCGTCACTGTTTAAGGGAATTTTATGCCCGATGGCACTCTGCATCATTTTTTTTATTTGGGCGTGCCGGCGCGGCGTCAGATTCACGTTACATTCGCACACACACTTTCAAATGCCGCCGCGCCGTCGGGCTTTCCACTACAATGATTTTGGCTTAGAACCCACCACCATTCCGCCGCCGACGATAGGAGATGGCGGAATCTCCGACTGGCAATGACACTCATTCTCGCCAAAATCATTTCCGTTTCAATCCCTCACGCAGGCTCGTCGAACACCACTCCCTTTTCGCGGCGAACAACGCACAACCTCGTCTCATGGTTCTCCCGCGCCGCGATTTTTCCCGCGCACCGTCCCCCTTCCAGGGGTTGCCGCGCTCGTTCCTCGCGCTTTAACCCCTGGCTACCGAGCTCTTGCCCCTAACGGGGCTGCTCAAGGAAAATGTTTATTTTTCTCACTGCAACCACCCCGAAGCCGATTCGCGGCGGCGTAGGCGTGGTCGAAACGTAAGGATAAAGATGTTATCTTTGCCGCGTCGTATGAGAGAGTGGTGTTGTCCGAATTTCTCACCTCTCTATAGCGGTGGAAACGTTTGGAAAACAACAGAATTATTATTGCAAATTTTCAATTGATTACAAATGGAAATGACCGAAAGATACCTCCGACAAACTGTGCTGCCCGAACTTGGAGAGTTGGGCCAGCAAAAGATAATGAACGCCAAAGTGCTCGTCGTGGGCGTGGGGGGCTTGGGCTCTCCCGCCTCCATCTATCTCACCGCCGCGGGCGTGGGCACTTTAGGCCTCGTGGACGACGATGTGGTGAGCATCAGCAACCTGCAACGGCAGATTCTCTACACCGAAGAGGAGGTGGGCCTTTCCAAAGCCGAGTGTGCCACCCGCCGCCTGCACGCGCTCAACAGCGACGTGAAAATTAACACCTACCCGTTCCGCCTCACCCAAGACAATGTGGCCGACATCGTGGCCCACTACGATCTGGTGCTGGATGGCTGCGACAACTTCGCCACTCGCTACCTGCTGAACGATGCCTGCCTCGAAGCGCACAAACCCTACGTCTTTGGCGCCATCAAGGGCTTTGAGGGGCAAGTGTCCGTGTTCAGCGCCGGTGACAACCCTCGCTCGTATCGGATGCTATATCCCGAAGACTCTGTGGTGCAACCCACCGACATCCGCGACAAGGGCGTGCTCGGTACCACACCCGCCATCGTGGGCAGCGTGGCAGCCACCGAAGCCATCAAACTCATCACCGGCATAGGCGAACCTTTGATTGGCAAGCTCTGGACTATCGACCTGCGCACGATGGAGTCGGCTATTTACGATTTTTAACACCTGATTCGGGTATGATGAAATTGATTGTTATCACATCTCCGGCATTCCTTGCCGATGAAGCCGCCTCCGTCAATGCATTGTTTGAGGCGGGTTTGGAGATTCTGCACCTTCGCAAACCCCACTCTTCCAGCGATGAGATGGAGCATCTGTTGCAATCCGTGTCCGAGCCCTTCAGGAACCGAATAGTCCTGCACGAGCATTTTGAATTGGTGGAAAAATACCGGTTAAAAGGCATCCATCTCAATGCGCGCAACCCAGTGGCACCTGAGGGATACCACGGTCACATCAGCCGCTCGTGCCACTCACTGCAGGAGGTGGAGGAGTGGAAGCCTTCGTGCGACTATGTTTTCCTGAGTCCCATTTACGACAGCATCTCCAAAGAGGGCTACGGTGCGCACTTTACCGCTGAACAGCTGCAAGATGCCCGGTCGCGCGGTCTCATCGACGAAAAGGTCGTGGCCCTCGGCGGCATCTGCGCCGACAACATTCCCGAAGTCAAGTCCTTTGGTTTCGGAGGCGTGGCCCTGCTGGGCGATGTATGGAACCGAAAAGGGGCCGAGTTTATACCTCATTTCCATCAATTATTGCAAACCATCCAATCCAAATAGCAGAATAATGAAGAATCCCGTCATCATTCTCACCATTGCCGGTTCGGACTGTTCCGGCGGTGCCGGCATTCAGGCCGACATCAAAACCATATCCGCCTTGGGGGGCTACGCGGCCTCCGTCATCACGGCCATCACTGCTCAGAACACGATGGGCGTGCAGGGCGTTCTGCCCGTGACGCCTGAAATGGTCATCACCCAAATCGACTCAGTGATGACCGACTTGTCGGTTGACGCCGTGAAAATCGGGATGGTCAACGATCCCGACATCGTGCGGGCCATCGCTGACGGCCTGCGCCGTCACCAGCCTCGCCTCGTGGTCTATGACCCCGTGATGGTTTCCACCTCCGGCTGCCGCCTGATGGCCGAGGAGACCGTGGACATCATCAAGCAGGAGCTCTTCCCGCTCAGCACGCTGATAACCCCCAATCTGCACGAGGTGAGCTTGTTGGTGGACAGGCCAGTGAAAGAGACATCCGAGATGGAAAAGGCTGCAGAAGAATTGGCCCTGAAACATCATACGGGTGTGCTGGTGAAGGGCGGCCATCTGGAGGGCGGCGAGATGTGCGATGTGCTTTTCGCAGACGGACATTTGTCGCGCTTCTCTGATGCGAAAATAGAGACGAGGAATCTTCACGGAACAGGCTGCACCTTGTCGTCGGCCATTGCCACATTTCTGGGCAAGGGCGAAACTCTTGAATCGGCCGTGCAGTCGGCCAAATCCTATCTTACAGAAGCCATCCGGCAAGGCGCCGGTATGGAAATCGGCCACGGTCACGGCCCTGTCTGGCATCTGCACACGCTGCGCTAAACGCTTTTTACAGATTTTCTTTCCAGACGGTCCGCACGCGGCAAACCTCCTCTTTGGTGCTTTTGGAGACGATAGAGAGGAGAAAATCGTTCGGGGCGACCTCCTTGCGGTAGATGCCATACCCGTCGTCGCTGCGCATCTGTTGCAGGTAGTTCAGGGAGATGAGCGAAAGCTCGTGCCGGTTGTGGAATTCCGGCGAGAACTCGTTCATTGCCCATTGCACATAATAGGAGTTGTTGACGTGGCTGTTCATATCGATATGCGAATAGAGAACAGGGTGGAAAACGGGCTCGTCGTCTGTGACGGCACTGGTGCGCAGGCGCGTGGCCGGGCGCTCGATGGCGTGCAGGTCGTGCTGGTTGCGGAGCAGCGACTCGATTTCGTCTAATTGGTGGGGCTTGCCTTCTGTGTCAAGCAGCACCCAGTTGGAGGTGGCGCGCACTAAGACCTCGCCATCCAAACTTTCCACGATATGGTCACGGGGCTGGATGAGGAAGTTGTGCTTCTTGCCCCACGTGGAGATTTCCACGGTTTCGTGCCATTTCGGGCGGCGCAGAATCTCCACATCGATGCGCGACAAGGCCCAGAACATATTGAACTGGTGCAGATACTCCCAGCCGACACCGACGTGGTCAACGTGCCGCACGGCCACATCCTGCATCAGGAAAAACAGAAAGGTGGGGAACAGGCGGAGTTTTTCATCCACCATATAGGAGTCGATGGCGATTTGCTTGTGGAAGGTATTCTCTAAGTGCTGCATAGACGGTTTTTCAGATAGGGCGGCAAAAATAGCAAAAAAAGGAGTATCTTTGCACCCTTGAAAATCTCGTGTTATGCAAGGAAAAGTCATCATCGTATCCGCCCCCTCCGGCGCTGGCAAAACCTCCATCGTCCGGCACCTCCTGGAACAAGTGCCTGCCCTCAAGTTCTCCATTTCCGCCACCACCCGCCCCAAGCGGGATTATGAGATTGACGGGAAAGACTACTATTTCCTCACCCCCGAGCAATTCAAGGAGCGCCTCGCCAACGACGAGTTCCTGGAATGGCAGGAGGTCTATACCGACCAGTTCTACGGCTCCCTCAAAAGCGAAGTGGAACGCATCTGGAGCAACGGGCAGGCTGTTATCTTCGATGTAGATGTGCTCGGCGGCCTCAACATCAAGAAATTCTACGGTGACGAGGCCCTTTCGGTATTCATCGAGCCTCCGACAATGGAGGAACTTGAAAACCGGCTGAAAAACCGCGGCACCGAGAACGACGCGTCGCTGAAAAAACGGTTGGCCAAAGCGGAATACGAGCTCTCCTTCGCACGACAGTTCGACAGGATTGTGCTGAATGACGATTTGAAGACCGCCCAGCAGGAGATGATTGACTTGGTGCGGGATTTTCTGGAAGAAAAATAAGGATTATGGATTATCAGAATATATGTGAACAGGTTTGCCTGTTGGCCCGTCAGGTGGGTGTCTGGCTTTGGAGCGAGCGCCAGCGACTCGACACCGTCAATATGGAGGCCAAGGGCGTGCACGACTATGTGACGCAGTTTGACAAACAGTCGGAAAAAACTATCGTGGCCCGCCTGAAGGAACTGGAGCCCGAGGCTGGCTTTATCGCGGAGGAGAAGACCGAGACCGTGCTGGCCGAGCACTACAACTGGATTGTCGATCCGCTTGACGGCACCACCAATTTCATCCACGGTCTGCCCCCCACGGCCATCAGCATCGCGCTGCGCGAGGATGAGGAGATTGTAGTCGGGGTGGTGTACGAAATTGGCCGCGACGAGTGCTTCTATGCCTACAAGGGCGGCAAGGCCTATATGAACGGTATGCCCATCCGCGTCACGGATTGCCCGAACCTCGACGCTTCGCTGCTCGCGACGGGCTTCCCGTACTCCGATTTCTCCATCCTGAAGCCCTTTATGCGCTATATGGAGTGGTCGATGCAGCACACACACGGACTGCGCCGCCTGGGTTCCGCCGCCACCGACCTTGTCTATGTGGCCTGCGGACGCTGCGACGGCTATTTCGAGTACGGGATGAAACCCTACGATGTGGCTGCCGGCACCTTCATCTGCCAGCAGGCGGGCGCCCTCGTCTCCGACTTCTCCGGCGGCGACAACTGGCTCTTCGGCGGCGAGATTGTGGTCTCCGGCTCCAAGCTGTTCCTGGAATTGCAAAAATCGTTGCACCGTTTTTTAAAAGAGGACGCGGAATGAAACGCATAGCCATCATCGGTGCCGGTGCCTCCGGGCTTCTCCTCGCCAAGCTGTTGGCGGACAGGACCGATATGCAAACCTGCCTTTTCGAGCAGTCGTCCAAGGTGGGCTTCAAGGTGCGCGCCTCCGGTGGCGGTCGCGCCAACCTCTTCAACCAAAACGTCACCCCGGAATGCTATAATCACCCCGATTTTATACGCTCCCTGCTGAATAAGGTCGGTCCTGAGAAATTATGGAGGACTTTCGAGGCAATGGGGTTGCTGCTGGCCGCCGATGAGGAGGGTAGGGTATATCCCGTCACGCAATTTTCCCAAACCGTGGTCGATGTCCTTTGGTCGCCCGATGCGCCGAATCTCCATACGGAATTGGAATACGAGGTGCGGAAAATCTCCCGCCAGGGCTCGCAATGGCATATCAACGACTATCCCGTTCCCTTCGACGCTGTGGTGCTCGCCACGGGCTCGTCGGCCAGTTTGCCCCAGGCGCGCCAAGAACGCCATAATGCCTTTTTAACAGACTTTAACTTGAAAACCTGTCCGTTGGAGCCCTCCTTGGTGGGCTTCAAACTGGCCCGTTATCCCCGTCGGCTCTCGGGCTGCCGTGTGAAGGTGGAGGCGGCCTTGTATCATAATAATGAGTTGATTCATAAGGAGAAAGGGGAAGTAACCTTTAAAGATGACGGTATTTCCGGCATCGTCATCCTCAATCTGTCCGCCTATTACAACCGCTTGGCCGATAAACGGAATTGTGAGATAGAACTCAACCTGCTTCCCGATTGTGAGGTGGATATTGAACAGTATAAAAGGGACTTCGGTTCACTGAAGGGCATTTTGCATCCTAAACTGAACGCCTGGTATGAGCAGCATCCTTTCGATGTTAAAAAAATGAAATGGACAATATTGGAGCCATACGGATTGGAATTCGCGCAGGTGTGCCACGGAGGCATAGACCTCAGCGAAGTGGACGAGCATTTTGCCTTGAAGCGTTTTCCGGGCCTTTGTGCTGCCGGCGAGATGATCGATGTGGACGGCCTTTGTGGTGGCTATAATCTCTTCTTCGCCTTCGCCAGTGCCATTGTGATTGCACAATCGTTGTAGATTCCTCACCACGCTCACACCTTGGTCTGCACGTGCGCAATATACGGCCCTGCGGTGTGGTATGGGGTGAACGGAAAATGCACCCATACGTCCAGAATCTTCCAAAATTCCAGATGGCACACCCGTTTCGTGGACAAGTGAGGTTTTGTGCATTTTCTGCAATTTGTAATTTTCTTCACCAAAACGGCATCTTTTATATTGAAAAATGTCATTTTTATCGTTTTGATTTTTAATGATTTAAATAACACTTGCCCTTGATTTCTTTGTTTTGATTTTGTAATTTTGCAGATAAAAAATAATAATGAATTAAAGATGAAAGATAATATTCTACCCTCAGGCAACTCCATCCAAGACATCATCTACGACATAAGAGATGTCAAAGTTATGTTAGATTACGATTTGGCAGCCATTTACGGAGTGGAAACCCGATCTTTGAACCAAGCAGTAAAGCGAAATATAGACCGCTTCCCTCAGGATTTTATGTTCAAATTAACCGAAGAAGAATGGAATGCTCTTTTGAAAAAATATAGTATGTCATCACAATTTGTGATGACATACCCTGAGAAGAGACCAAAGAAAGCGACCCCATACGCCTTCACGGAACACGGGGCGGTGATGCTCGCCTCCGTCCTTCGGAGTCCAAGTGCTGTACAGATGAGTGTGATGGTAACGCGTGCGTTCATTGCAATGCGGCAGGCACTCTCTTCAATGCTCTCATACGACCTGAAAATCGAGCAGCTCTCCCACAAAGTTGACCAACTGAACGCGCACGTTGAGGAGATTTTGCACGACCAGAACGACATCAATCAACTGCAGTCGCAATTCAACAGCGAGGTCGCTTTGCAAATTGAAGTCATCAACGATGCATTGGATCAGTTGCGCGAGAAGAAGACGGAACCGGAAAACCCGATAGGATTCAAGATACCACCACAAACTTTACATCGTTAATCCCCGCCACTGTACACATGTGCACATATTTGTGGCGGCAGCACCTTCCGCCCGTC
>DBYW01000032.1 GCA_002311645.1 Bacteroidales bacterium UBA1176 | reverse complement strand
CATCCTAATTAATTTCTTTTCTTTTTCTTTTTGTCTGTCCCGACTTCATCGCTTTGCGAATCTCAAAAAAATCCTTGAGTATTTGCTACATCTTTCCATTCTTTCAATGAACATCCCCAATCACCATCCCCTCTCTCCTTGCCCTTCGAAACGGCTCCCGTTTCCTTCCTGATTGGGAGCGCAAAAATACACTTTTTATAATACAACGCAACCATATTATACAACTTTTTTTTATTTTTTTCTTATCATACTGAATATCAGTTCAATAAAATTTTCACGAGACCACTTTTTCAACAGTAAAATGTGGAAAAACCCTCCATTTCGTTCAATCTAGAGGTCATTTTTAGGGATTACGGAGAGGGCATTTCGGAGGATTTTGGAAAATCATCCGCAAAACGTGTTTTTCTTGACAAGAGCCAAGGATAAAAAACAAGGATTGGAGCAGGAGCTTTTTCCCATTTCCGATAAAAAAACATCGCTCTCCTCCAGGCGATATTTGCCTCTTGGGAGAGCGATGCAACTATTTTGTCTTGTAGTACTCTATACTGTATGGCAGGTTTGCAGTCTGTGTTTCATGCCGCCCATGAATACTACCGTTTAGTTTGTTCCTTTTCCTTCACTTTGACCAATTGTTTTTTCAGGGCATCGACAGCCAGGTCGACGGCTTCTTCGAAGCTTTTGGCGGTTTTGCTGGCAATAGCGTCATTGCCGCGTATTTGTATGCGGATGTCAGCCGTTTTATTTTCCGGTGCTTCTGTGTTCTCCAGTTTCAAGGTCACCTCGGCACCCATGATGCCGTCATGGATCTTGCTCAGCTTCTCGACTTTTTCATTGATGAAATCTTCTAACTTTTGATCCGTTTTGAAATGTACGGAAGAAATGTTGATAGTCATAATAACCTCCTTTGTTTATGCCCTGGGATGGGCTTGTTTGTAAATTGATTTGAGTTGTTCCATGGAATTGTGCGTATAGACTTGTGTGGCGGCCAGACTGCTGTGACCGAGGATTTCCTTGATGGCATTCAGGTCGGCACCGTTATTCAGCATGTGCGTCGCGAAAGTGTGACGTATCACGTGGGGGCTCCTCTTATCGATTGTCGTTACCATATCCAAGTATTTTCGCACAATTCTATAGACCGCCTTTGGGTAGAGTTGTTCTCCATTGGCGGCAACAAAGATATAATAATTTTGAATATCCGGCCGGATTTTTTTTTCATAATTTCCGATGTGCGTTGTTAATAAGTCGCACAACTTATTGCCAAACGGAATGACACGTTCCTTGTTCCGTTTGCCGAGGACCTTCAGCGTATTATTTGTGAAATCAATGGAATTCTTACGCAGATTCAACAGTTCTGACAGACGCATGCCTGTAGCATAAAACATTTCCAATATCAGTCGATCACGCACGCCTTCAAAATCCTCGCCGAACTCCACATCAGCAAAGAGATGTTCCATATCACGTTGCTCGACATACTCCGGCAATCTCTTCTGGAACTTGGGCGAATGGACCTGCCGCATCGGGTTGTCCTTCACGGCCCCCACTTTCACCTCGTGTCGATAGAAAGCCTTCAGCGCGCTGAGTTTCCGATTCACCGTGCGTGCGGTGTTGCCGTCATCTTCCAACAACGTAATCACCCACGTGCGAATGTCACCCGCAGTCACCTCCTGCAACGTCTCGATGCCTAACGCATCCTTCATATAGCGCGCAAACTGCTCCAAATCACGACTATAAGCCGCGACTGTGTTCTCTGACGAACGCTTCTCATACCGCAGATAATCAATAAATGCCGAATACAAAATCATGCATACATAACTTATTGTATATATATATTATTGTACTTGATGAGCAAAAAAAAACAGGGTTGCCCCTGTTTTGCGATGATTGTCAAAGCCTCTTATTCGTTCTCAGCATTGCGAAGCTGCTGAACATAGATAGCTTTGCGCAATTGCTCCCTTCTTACGACACTTTTCTTGGTGAATTCCTGACGGGTACGAATTTCTTTCTTCACACCAATTTTGTCGAATTTCTTTTTCAGTCTTTTGAGCGATTTGTCAATGGAGTCGCCTTCTTTAACGGGAACAATAATCATAAATAATACCTCTTTCTTTTTTGGTTAGTACTAGTTTTTTTAAGGGCGGCAAAAATACACTTTTTTTTTATGTTTACACCTACTGTTAATTATATTTTTTCACCAAAAGCAGAGATACCTCTTGTACAGCATATACTTAATAAAAAAGCCGGTATCAGGAGATACCGGCCACATATTAAATCGACAGGAGGACTGCTGCTCAAGCACATCCATCCGTAAGATCCCTGTTATTTCACGTAATACGTTTGGCGCATGTTGATACTGACATGCTTTTGCTTGGAAGAGGTGTTGAACGCACCACCCCAGGAATAGTCTTCGTCGGCAGAGTTGGGAGCCGTGATTTGGAACACACCTGTCGTGGCAGTCTTCAGGTCGCCCAAGCGACCACCTGCGTTCTTGGTGATGGTCTCAGCACGCTCATGCGCATTCTTGGAAGCCTCCGCCAACATCTCAAGCTTGAGATCGGCCAATTTCGTGTAGTAGTACTCTGGATTCCAGCTGTCGATATTGATGTTTTGCTCATACAACTCGGAGATGGCGCGGATGACCTTTTCAATTTGTTCCACATTTTTGGACTCGATGCGGATAGTCTGAGTGGATTCGTACCCGACGAATCTGTCGACCCAATGGCCATTTTCCCAGTGGCCTTCCGTCCTACGTTCCGTGGAGATATTCTTGAAATCCATCTCAGATTCCTTAACTCCTTTGGCAGCAAGAAATTCCTTGACAATAGCAGCCTGCTCCTTGATTTTAGCGTAGGAGGACCTCATGTCATTTTCGATCACATTATAGCGGATATTCCACACAATGAGGTCGGAAGTGAAGTCCTTTTCGGCAAGACCAACCACAGATACAGTCTTGACAGGCTTTTTGGTTTGATAGAACGCAATGCCCAGCGCGAGGGCGGCGAGGAAGAATGCAATGCCAATGATGATGGCGATGGAGACAGATTTATTCTTCATTGTGATTAAAACTTTAATGAGACTGATATTTCAACCAAGATGATAAACGCAGATAGTATTGTAATATTGTAAACCAAAATAAAAATGAAAACTTTTTTTTGAAAGATTATTTGCAGCCGAATCTTATCTGCAAAATACTGATATTGAGCAATTTATATCAACATTTCTATTTTATCAGCGTCACGGAGCCATGCAACGGATAGAAAAACTCGCCCGTAAGCGTGTTGACATAGACATTACAGACATAATAGTAGACCCCATCGGAGCATATTTGATGAGTAGTTTCTTCCGTTCCATCCCATAAGATGGCGGGATCCTGCGTATGGAACACCCGCTTTCCCCAACGGTTATAAATGACCATATCCACTTTAGACACCCCATGATAAGGATCAAACGGCCTGAAAACATCATTGTATCCGTCGCCATTAGGTGTGAAAACGTTTGGAAGACGGTAATCCAAACACTCGTAAATGTCGATGCACGTTGAATCGGACAACTCCGTGCGATTGCGGTTGGTGTCGGATACCGCCATGGCAAAACAGCCGACAATCACGTCACTTGTCAACTGATACACACAAGGCATTGGATAGCAAGTGTTTAAATTATTCGTAAAAGAATCAATACAAACGAACTCTCCCTCCAATGTCGGCTTATAATATATGTAATAGTAGAACGCATCGGAAGCTGTGCTGTCGGAAGAGAATGTCCACTCGTAGGTAACGGCGGAGCAATCCGTGGTAATGGTGAGTTGCGGTATCTCGGGCGGCTGGTTGTCAACGGGCATGTCGCACGTCACTTGGGAACGGTTGTAGAGCGGCCCGACAGTATCCGGAATCCAGTAATAGCCTTCCGCACAGACAAAATAGCAATAGGTTTGGCTATTATCCAATCCTTGGTCCACGTATTGTGTCCCTTCTACCGTAGCAATAGAGTCCCAAGCATCATTCACATCATTGTGCCGATAGATGGTATAGGCCACATTATTCCATGGCTGTCGCACCTGCCACGACAGTGACATGCGTCGGTCACCCGGCTCTGCAGTCAGGAAAATCGAGGCAGCAGGGTCGGAATACTCAATAACGGTGTCGTTATTATAAAATTCCACACGATAGGTGTATGGCATGTTACGTGTATCAATGTCATGGTCAAGATAATCGGAGGTGTCAGAACCAATGAACGGGAAGGGATTATTGTTGAGCAATGTCCATCCATCGTCATTGCCACTTTTGCGGTAAAGATTGTAGAAATACGGAGGGGAAAATGTCACGGAATCGAGTTCTGGAGGAGCAATCCAGCGCACATAGAGAGTTCCGTGCTGGTCATCTGTGGTCACCACGTCCGCATTGATAATGAGCGGGGCGTCGTTGAAGATATGGGTGCAGGCCTCGTCGGAGACGTAGCTTTCGGCGCCGTCCGGAAAAAGAGCCACTACACGATAGCAGTAATCGTTGGCGTGATACAGCGGCAGATGGAAACCATCGTCCGTATAGAGCGTATCATCCCACGAGCTTGTTCTACCGATCCACTGATAACCGGTCCCGTAGGGCATCCCCGTTTCACAATAGCCGGGTTCAAAGGGATTGCTGCCGTTGCGACGGTATATGTCGTAGCCAACGGCGTTGGGACAGGAGTCGGGTGACCAGGACAGATGGACGACATTGCCCTCCGGAATGGCAACAAGGTTTTCGGGTTTGGGTGCCACAATGGTGATGCGCAGGGTCCTAAAGGAGACCAGTTCAACTTGAGGGCCGTTGTCCTTTGCCTTGAAAAGAACCTCATAGGGGCTGGTACGCACATGGGAGCACTGGGTGTTCCAGTGGAAAAAGGTCGTATACGCCACACTGTCAGTGATTTGCATAAATTGAGCGGGACCATCGGAGAGATACAGAGGTTCGCCCGTAGCGGAAAGGGTGACATGTGTGGATGTGTTATCGAAGACTTGTATGGGAAGATGCAGCTGCGTGCCGGCCAACACACACGTGTCATGCACAAGAATTACAGGTGGCTGGTTATTGCATGGCGCGATGGTGATTTGCATGTCGCGCACCATGCTGCTGATGAGTATGCCGTTACGCCACTCCTGGATGAGAATGGCAATATTGAACTCGCCGGCCATAGTGGGCGTTTCCCATACCAAGTCGCCCGTCACAGGGTCGATAGCGATATAGTTGGATGCGTATGGCAGTTGGTAGCCGGGAATCACCTCACCCTCATAGCCTCGGCAATCGACCAGCGAATAGGAGAGGCTGTCGCCATCCGGGTCGTATGCTCCAGGATTGTGGTAATACGTCACACCCGTGCAACCATTGTCAATGGGCGGATTCATCAGTTGCGGCGAGGAGTTGCCACCGACGAACGGATTGATGACGATCATCGTTTCAATGAAGAAGGGAACCTCGACAGAACTTGGGATGTTGACAATACCGGCGTTACGGTTCGGGTCCTCAAAAGAGACATAAAACGTGCCCGATGCGGGGAACGTATGCCGAGTAACATAGACATTTTTACTAATGTCGTTCTCCATGTTGATTTTGAGGGTTCTGGGCACCGTTGTAACAGTGCCGTCACCCCACGTAATGTCAATTTCGGGACGGTCGGCCAAACTGGGCGTATAGGTATAGGTCGTAATGGTAAATTCGTAGGTGAGTCCAGAAACATAGACATAGCTGATCTCGCCAGCGCGCTGGTGGGTGGCAAAAACCTGAAGGCTGACAGCCATCAGGCAGCACAGCATCAGGATGCGAAGACCGTATGTCCTAAAACTCTTCATTTACAATTCCACAACTGCATTCTCTTTAAGTTGGTATCGCCGGCCGCATTCGGGGCAAACGGCCATCCCCTCGGCATCGAACGTGAGGGTACACCCGCAGGCACTCACCCATCCTATCTGATGGGCAGGATTGCCAACCATGAGAGCAAAATCGGGCACTGGCTTGGTGACAACAGCTCCGGCGCCGATGAGTGCATAGCGTCCTATGGCATTCCCACACACCACGGTGGCATTGGCCCCGATAGTGGCGCCTTGCCGAACTATTGTTTGCCTATACTCCGACTTGCGGCTCACGGCGGCACGCGGATTCAGCACGTTGGTGAAGACCATCGAAGGGCCGAGGAAGACATCGTCCTCACAAACCACACCCTCGTACAGGGAGACGTTGTTCTGCACTTTTACATTCTCCCCAAGCACCACATTCGATGCCACAAACACATTCTGTCCAAGATTGCACCGATTCCCGATGCGACAGCCCTGCATCAAATGGCAGAAATGCCAAATATGGACTTCGTCCCCGATTTGGCAAGGTTCGTCAATCACGGCAGTGGGATGGATATAGGTGGACATGGCAATATTGTTTTTAGATGTGTTGAACGAGATTATGAACGATATATTGGATTTGTTCATGTGAAAGTTCCGTATGCATGGGCAAAGAGAGCACACATTGGGCAAGTCTTTCGGAAACAGGGAAATCGCCGGATTTGTAGCCAAGGTGCCCATATGCTTCCTGCAAATGGAGGGGCTTGGGATAGTAGACGGCTGTCGGTATACCGGCAGCGTCGAGCTTCTCTTTTAGCGATTGGCGTGAGATGCCATTGAGTTTAAGGGTGTATTGATGGAAGACGTGGGTGGAATATGGGGCAATCATAGGCGTCGAAAAGGCTGGATGATGATCAAGGGCAGACGTATATTCGGCAGCTGTCTGTCTCCTGATGGATGTAAACTCATCGAGGTGGCGAAGTTTGACACGGAGTACAGCAGCCTGCAGAGTGTCGAGACGCGAGTTGAGGCCTATGCACTCATAGTGGTAACGCTCGCGCATGCCATGATTGGCCATGATGCGCACCTTGTCAGCCAGGACTTCATCGCGCACAAAGAGAGCGCCGCCGTCGCCATAACAACCAAGGTTCTTAGATGGGAAAAAAGACGTACAGCCAATATCGCCCATTGTGCCGGCCTGACGACGAGTGCCGTCAGAGAAGACGACCTCAGCCCCGATAGCCTGACAGGCATCTTCAACGACGAAAAGACCGTGCTTGCGGGCGAATGACAGCAGCGGCTCCATATCAACACAATGTCCAAAGAGATGCACGGGCAAAATGGCACGCGTTCGCGGGGTCAAGACAGACTCCAGTTGGGTGACATCCATGCAGAATGTGTCAGGACAAACATCCACAAACACAGGTTTCAGCCCGAGCAGGGCTATAACCTCAACCGTAGAGACAAACGTGAAAGGCACGGTAACCACCTCATCGCCAGGCTGCAGGCCAAGGGACATGAGGGCAAGCTGGAGGGCGTCGGTGCCGGAAGCGCAGGCAACAACATGGGGCGTGCCGACGTAGGAAGCCAACTCCTCCTCAAAGGCATGCACCTCAGGGCCGCGCACAAAGCGCGCCGAAGAGAGCACCTCACCGAGAGAGGTGTCCAACTCTTCCTTGAGCCTTCTGTACTGACCCTGCAGGTCAACCATTTGTATCTTTTCCATCGTATCCTAAAAAGAGCGCAAAAATACAAAAAAACGTCGTATTGGACGATGGACAAGGCGGCATTGGCAAAAAAAAGGAATCTACAATCAATCTTTAACGGCTGCAAAAATTTTGTATTTTTGCAGCCGTTCTAAATTTGCATAAAATGACGAAATATCCGGATTCCATAGACAGGATCACAAAGGCACGGCTACGCCTGTCCGCTTTCGGCTCCGTCTTCAGCATTGCACTCACCATGTTCTTGATCGGAATCTTGGCGTTCTTTGCTTTCTTTTCGACAGAGTACCTAAAAAACCTCTCCAAGAAAATCGAGGTGGAAGTATTATTCTACTCCGATGTCAAGGAGGCCGACATCATCGCCTTGGAACAACAGATCAAGCTGAAGCCCTACATTGCCGCATCGCGTGTGTCCTCGCGTGAGGAGAACACACAGAACGCCATCAAGATCATCGGCAACAACTACACGGACCTCATCCCCAACCCGCTCAACGCCTCCATCATCATCAGTGTGGCCCCCGACTATGCGAACACCGATTCCCTGAAAAAAATATCCAAAGAACTGAAACGCAACGACATCGTGCAAGATGTGGACTACCCCGACTTCATCGTGAAATCTGTCAGCAACAATTTCCAGAAGTTCCAATGGATCATCCTGGGCGTTTGTGCTCTGTTCATGTTCATCTCCATGATGCTTGTCGCCAACTGCATCCGTTTGAACATTTATGCAAAGCGTTTCAACATCAAGAGCATGCTATTGGTCGGCGCCACCCCGCGATTCGTGCGCAAACCATTCATCACCAAGGGATTGGTACAAGGCATCTGGGGCGGCATCATCGCCATCCTGCTGCTGGCCGTCACGCTCTATTTCGGCAATCGCGCCATCCCCGAGTTTGTCGATTTCTCCAAGATGGCCCACATCGCCATCATCCTTGGCTGCATCCTCCTTTTCAGCATCATCTTCACGGTCGTCATCTCGGCTTTCGCCGTGAACCGTTACATCCGCATAAAAGACGAAAGACTCTATTTATAAAACATAATTCCCAAAAATGGCAACTGTTGTTAACACTCAGAAAAATTCACCCTTGACAAACAAGAAGCAGGGTAACCGCCCCCCATTGTTTCGCAAAACCAACTATATTCTCATGGTTATTGGGGCCATCGTCCTCATTGTAGGCTACATGTGCCTGCGTGGAGGAGCCGTTTCAGACCCCAACACCTTCGACGGCGAAATTTTCAACACCCGCCGATTGGTGGTGGCTCCCATCTTGATGTTCGCTGGCCTCGTCATCGAGGTGGTGGCCATCATGTGGCACCCGCGCCAAAAGAAAGAAGAGAATAACGAGCAAGCCGAAGCATAATCCATGAGTTGGCTCGAATCCCTCTTGCTCGGCATTATACAAGGATTGACCGAGTTTTTGCCCGTGAGCAGCAGCGGTCATCTGACCATCCTTTCCAACATCTTCGGATTCTCGGGTGAGGAGAATCTCACTGTCACCGTCACATTGCATGTTGCCACCGTGCTCAGCACCATAGTGATTCTTTGGAAAGAAATCGTATGGATTTTCAAGGATCTGTTCACCAAACAGTCGTGGCGTATCTATAGCGACTTGAACGACGGCACCAAATTCACAATCAACATCCTCATTTCCATGATTCCCATTGCCATCGTGGGATTCTTTTTCAAAGATTATGTGGAAAGCATTTTCGGCTCAGGACTGCTGATTGTGGGCATCATGCTGTTAGTTACGGCATCATTGCTGGCCTTTTCTTATTTCGCCAAGCCACGCCAGCGCGAGCAGATCACACCGTGGCACGCCTTCATCATCGGTGTGGGGCAAGCCGTTGCCGTGCTGCCCGGCCTTTCCCGGTCGGGAACCACCATCGCGACAGGGCTTCTGTTAGGGGACAAAAAAGACAAACTCGCCCAATTTTCGTTCCTGATGGTCATCCCACCCGTGTTAGGTGAAGCACTTTTAGATGCAAAAGACATTGCCGAAGTGGGCTTCAGCACTGCCATGAGCGGTGTTTCCGCAGGCGCATTGCTTATCGGCTTCATCGCCGCCTTCATCACGGGATGCATAGCCTGCAAATGGATGATCAACATCGTCAAGAAAGGAAAACTTGTCTGGTTTGCCATCTATTGCGCCATCGTGGGCATCCTCGCCATTTGTTTTGCCTAATCCATGAATAAAAAACTTGTCCATGAAGCCACCTTCACGCTTCCGGAGTTCGAAGTGAACCCCGAAGCGGACGTCTTATTCTTTGACAAACCTTACAAATGCACCTCGTTCGACATTGTCGGCAAGGTGCGCCGCAAAGTGCAAAAACAGGTGGGGCACAAGGTCAAGGTGGGGCACGCGGGCACTCTCGACCCGTTGGCCACCGGTCTGCTCATCATCTGCGTGGGGAAGATGACCAAGCAAATCGACACCCTGCAAGGACTGGAGAAAGAATATACGGGCACATTCCGACTTGGGGCCACCACACCCAGCTTCGACTTGGAGCATCCCGTGGATCAAGAGTATCCCTACGAGCACATCACACCCGAGACTGCACGTGCAGCCGCCCGGCAATTTGTCGGAGAAATCGAGCAGGTGCCCCCTATTTTCTCGGCCATCAAGCTGGCAGGAAGGCGCGCCTACGAACTGGCACGCGAAGGGAGCGAGGCCCCCATCGCCGCCAAGCAAGTCACCATCCGCGAATTTGAACTGACGCGCATCGAACTTCCCGACATTGACTTCCGGGTGGTATGCTCCAAAGGCACCTACATCCGTTCTCTGGCACGCGACTTTGGCGCGGCTTTGAACAGCGGAAGTCACCTCACAGCCCTGCGCAGAACGCGCATTGGAAACTACTCCGTGGAGGATGCCATTCGTCCCATTATTTTATAAAATTCTCATTATCAAAATCTTGGCAAAGATTAAAAATTGTTGATAAATAAAAATCGTAACCACTTGAACTATTACAAAAAAAGTGTATTTTTGCCGTCCAAAAAAATAGACAAATAAAAAACGCGAGAAAATGAAAAAAGGTATCCATCCGAAAGAGTATAGAACAGTCGTTTTCAAAGATATGTCAAACGATTACGCATTCCTCACCAAGTCCACCGTCAGCACGAAGGACACGATTCAATGGGAAGACGGCAACGAGTATCCCTTGGTGAAATTGGAGATTTCCAACACCTCCCATCCTTTCTTCACGGGTAAGATGAAGTTGGTCGACACTGCCGGCCGTGTGGATAAATTCCGCAACAAATACGCTCGTCATCTGGACGCAAACAAAGCGAAATAAATTCATAATAATTTTGTACTTTCGCTGACCTTTTCCGAGTAAATCGAAAAAGGTCAGTTTTGTTTTATAACGTATTATCTATGAAAGACATATCCCTGATTGACGACTTCATCAATAACGAATCCAATTTCATTCCGATCTTTTCTTTGGACGATGAAGAGAATCTTCGGAAGGTGACCGTGCCCGATGAAATCGCCCTTCTACCCTTGCGAAACACCCTTCTGTTTCCCGGAATGGTGATTCCCATCAACGTAGGCAGGAGCAAATCCATCAAGTTGGCGCAAGATTATTCGCGCTCAAGCGATCCCATCGGGGTCATAGCACAACGCGCCAACGAAGTGGAAGAGCCGACGGTGGAAGATCTCTACAGCGTGGGCACCATGGCGAAGATCATCAAATACATCACCATGCCCGATGGCGGTGTCACCATCATTGTCCAAGGCCTTCGCAGCTTCATTCTCAAGGAAATCACGCGAACCGAGCCCTATTACAAGTGCGCTGTGGAACCTTTCGAGACCAATGAGAACGACCCGGCCATCACGGGGCACAAGAACTTCAAGGCTCTCATTGCCTCTTTGCGCGAAACAGCTACCCGTATGGTGAAGCTTTCCCCCAACATTCCGCGCGAGGCCTCCTTCGCACTCAAAAACATCGACAGCGACACCTTCCTCATCAATTTCCTTGCCACCAACCTCTCCACTTCCGTGGAGGACAAGCAGGCCATCCTTGAGATGGACAACATCGTGGACCGCGCCAAGAGCGTCCTCAAGCTCCTGCATCGCGATCTCCAGCTTGTGGAACTCAAGAACCAGATACAAGACAAGTCCAAACACGAGCTCGACCGGCAGCAACGTGAATATTTCCTCAACCAACAGATGAAAACCATCCAGGAGGAGCTGGGCGGCTCACCATCTGAGAAGGACTATCTGTCCCTGCAAGAACGCGCCGCCACGAAGAAATGGAACCAAGAAACGGCCGACCTTTTCCAAAAGGAACTGGAAAAACTGCAACGCACCAACCCCATGGCGCCCGACTATTCTGTACAGCTCAACTATCTGGAGCTTTTCGTGGATCTGCCGTGGAACGAATACAGCAAAGACAACTTCAACCTCGCAAAAGCGCGCAAGGTACTCGACAAAGACCATTACGGCCTTGACAAGGTCAAGGAGCGCATTCTCGAATATCTGGCCGTGCTGAAGCTGAAGGGCGACATGAAATCGCCGATACTCTGTTTGGCCGGGCCTCCAGGTGTGGGCAAGACCTCGTTGGGCAAGTCCATCGCCGCCGCTCTCGGACGCAAGTACGTGCGCGTGTCCTTAGGCGGTTTGCGCGACGAATCCGAGATCCGCGGACATCGCAAGACCTACATCGGTGCCATGCCAGGCCGCATCATCCAGAACATGCGCAAGGCCGGCTATGCCAACCCCGTGTTCGTGCTGGACGAAATCGACAAAATCACGGGCATGAACGTGCAGGGCGACCCTTCGGCAGCATTGCTCGAAGTAATGGATCCCGAACAAAACAACGCCTTCTACGACAACTACCTGGAAACCTCTTTCGACTTGTCTCGCGTGCTCTTCATCGCAACGGCCAACAACCTCAACAATGTCCATCCCGCGCTGCTCGACCGCATGGAGATCATCGACATCGCCGGCTATCTCGCCGAAGAGAAACTGCAAATCGCCAAGCGACACCTCATCCCCAAGCAGATGGCTGAAAACGGCTTGCGCAAAGGGCAAATCTCCTTCAAGGACAAAACCATTGAAGCCATCATCAACGACTACACCCGTGAGTCCGGCGTCCGTACCCTGGAACGTACATTGGCCAAGATCATTCGCAAAGAAGCAGCCCGGTACGTTCAGGAATCCAAGACCGACGACACCATTCGGCCCGACATGCTGAAAGAGCTTCTCGGTTCTCCCATCTTCCAGATAGAGAAAGCCATCGACCACACCGTGCCGGGCGTGGCCACAGGCCTGGCCTGGACTGCCGTGGGCGGCGAAATTCTCTTCGTGGAGGCACTGACCAGCCCCGGCAAAGGCGAGCTTACCATGACCGGCAGTCTGGGCGACGTGATGAAAGAATCGGTGACCATTGCCTACGAATATCTAAAATCCCACGCCGCCGAATTTGACATCCCACAAGAGGCTTTCGAAAAAAACAAGGTTCATGTTCACGTACCTGAAGGGGCGACCCCGAAAGACGGCCCGTCCGCCGGCATCACCATCCTGTCCGCACTCGTCTCCGCCTTCACGGGCAAACCCCTGCGAGACAAGATAGCCATGACGGGCGAAATCACACTGCGCGGCAAACTGCTCCCTGTAGGCGGCATTAAAGAGAAGATTCTCGCTGCCAAGCGGAGCGGCATCTTCGACATCGTGATGTGCATAGAAAACAAAAAGGACATCGACGACATCAAGGAGAACCTTATCGAAGGCATGACCTTCCATTATTTCAAGTCCATGAAAGAGGCTGTGGACTTCAACTTTGGCAAAGGCAACATATAACAGGGGCTCACGTTTCCGCATCTTATAAAACACAAAGCGATGGAAAGATTTTTCAAATCGGCGTTGACGGAGCGCGAAGGGGTGGAACAACCCATGAACGTAAACCCGCACCCAGTGGTGCGGAAAAGGCGACAATTGTCGTTAGACGAGTATTGCCAAGGCATTCTTGATGGCGACCGCACCATCCTAAGCCGCGCCATCACGATGATTGAAAGCTCCAATCCTGAACATTTGGCGATGGCACAGGACATCATTGAGCGTTGCCTGCCCCATTCCGGCAACTCCTTGCGCATCGGTATCACGGGCGTTCCAGGTGTGGGCAAGAGCACCTTTATCGAAGCCTTCGGCAAAATGCTGACCTCCACAGGACATAAGGTGGCTGTATTAGCCATCGATCCCAGCAGCGAACGCACCAAAGGCAGCATCCTCGGCGACAAGACGCGCATGGAAACGCTTTCCGTCGATCCCGATGCCTACATCCGCCCTTCGCCCTCCGGCAGCACCCTCGGCGGTGTGGCCCGCAAAACAAGGGAGACCATCGTGCTCTGCGAGGCTGCCGGCTTCGACGTCATTCTGGTGGAAACCGTCGGAGTGGGACAGTCCGAGACCGTCGTCAAGTCGATGGTGGACTTCTTCCTGCTGCTGATGTTGGCGGGTGCCGGCGACGAACTGCAGGGCATCAAGCGCGGCATCATGGAGATGGCCGACGGCTTGGTCATCAACAAGGCCGACGGAGACAACAAATCCAAGGCCGTGGCTGCCCAGGCACAGTACCGCGCCGCCCTCAAGTTGTTTCCCATGAACGAAAGCGGCTGGACAGTGCCCGTGGAAGTGTGCTCAGCCTTGGAAGGCCTTGCCATCGACAAAGTATGGGAAATCATCAACCAGTACGTCGCACTCACCAAAACCAACGGCTTTTTTGAGAAAAACCGCACCGAGCAGAACGTCAACATCTTCTACAACTGGATAAACTTTACATTACAGAACCGTTTCTACAACAATCCCGAAATCCAGAAGCGCATCGAGGAGTACTTGCCGAAGATTCGCAACAAGCAGGTATCGCCCTATATGGCGGCAGGGTCATTGACTGAGGGTTGATGGACTTTGTCAATTTCCAAACAATTGTCCTTATTTATGAGATTGCCATTTCGGCCATAACGTTCTTCGCGTAGGCATTGACAAGTGGAAGGCGCCTGACAATCAGGATGTGTTGGGAATGTTCAAGGCTATGGCTTACGCACACGCCTCCCCAGGGTACAGCAGGGCACAGCGGTCGATGATGGCGTTGGCGCTTTCGAATCCGATATCGCATCCTTTTTTGTTGCGGGTTCCATCATAGCCCATAAGCAGGTGCATGGGCTCGTAGCCTGCCAGAATGGTGGCCAAGAGTTTGCGGTCCCGCTTTGCCGCTGCTTCTTTGTATTTGTCAATCGAAGGGCGGCCTTTGCCGTTCTTGACGTGCAGAACAGCGTCAAGGGCAATCAGACAGCCGTTCCAAAGGGTGTTGCCTGCTATTTTGACGTATTTGTTGTCCGTGTAAATTTTCAGCACGGGATCATAGTTCGCCTTTTGTATGATTTCCTGCGCGTTGGCCACATATCTCCGCGCCTCTTCAATGGGATTTTCTTGTTCCATAATTTTCAATTTAAATGCAGCTGCAAAAATAATAATTTTTTAATACAAAAACCAGATTTGCAACAATTATTTTCACAATTTTATTGTATTTGAAATTAATTGTTAATTTTTTCAATTTGAAAATAGATTCAGCGTAAGTCAGCGTGGTCTGCGGGAAATAATTTTCAGTATATTTGCAACGCAATTCAATCATCAAGAGTGCCCACAGGCACACCAACCGAGTGAGATGCCACACCACGGTGGTAAAACGATGAGAGTTAATGGTTTAACTAAAAACAAAACTTATGGCCTATTCAAAAATCGTACTGCACGAGCCGCACGCCTCCTTTGAGGTTCTCTGCGACCGCAACCTCAGTTTCGTTGCGACAAGAGACGGAATGTGCGCGAACTGGTGAAGGTGCTGTTGGCAGAAGGCCTGCGTTGAAATCCCACCGGTTTTTACTCCCCGAAGGAGGAACCATCGAAACAGTGGGTGCAGATACGGTCCTTGGGCAGGCCGATGGCCTTGGCAATAGTGCCCAGCGTGTTGAACTTCAGGGTGTCAACGCCCAGGTGCTGGCGGATAATCTCCACCATATTAGCATATTGAGGTGTGGTTTCATCCATGTAAAGGTGAAGATTCTTTCTGCTGTCACCCTCCAGTTCCTCAATCACGCGACGGGTGATGAGCTCCATCTCCGTTTTGGAAGCGGAAAAGTTGAGATAATAGCAGCCATACAGCAGCGGCGGACAACTGATGCGAATATGCACCTCCTTGGCTCCTGCCGCGTAGAGTTTCTTCACATTGTCGCGCAGCTGCGTGCCCCGCACGATGGAGTCGTCGCAAAAGACCACACGCTTCCCCTTCAAGAGCGTTTCATTGGGCAGCAGCTTCATCATGGCCACATGCTCTCTCATATTCTGGTTGGAGGGCATAAAACTCCGCGACCATGTGGGCGTGTATTTCACTATAGCCCGTTGGTAAGGAATGCCTCTTCCCATCGCATACCCCACGGCCATGCCGATGCCGGAGTCAGGAATGGCAGAAACAAAGTCGGCTTCCACATCATCAGACTTACCCATCTCGTAGCCCCCCATATACCGGGCATTCTCCACATTGACATTCTCATACATAGTGGAAGGATAGCCATAGTACACCCAAAGGAATGAGCAAATCTGCATTTTTTCGTTCGGAGGCAACAACTGCCGGCATCCGTCATGGGTCACTTTGACAATTTCACCGGGTCCCAAGAACCGGTCAATCTCATAGCCAAGATTCATGAAGCTGTGACTATCGAAAGCCAAGGAATAGCCATCCGATTTATGTCCGATGACAATAGGAGTACGCCCGTAGAGATCGCGTGCCGCAATAATGCCCTCATTCGTCAGCAGCAGCATGGAACAGGCGCCCTTGATTTTGCGATACACATTCTGTATGCCATCCACGAACGTCTCGCCTTGCGTGATCAGCAGAGCGATGAGCTCGGTCTGGTTGGTGACACCCGAGCTAAGTTCCGTAAACTGCTGGCGGTTGTCAAGACACTCCTTCTCAAGTTCGGCGAGATTGTTGACGCGCGCAACCGTGACAATGGCGAAGCGACCGAGATGGGAATTCACCACCAAGGGCTGCGAATCCGTGTCGCTGATGACACCAATGCCCGAATTGCCCTCAAACTTATCCAGCTCATCCCCGAACTTGGTCCGGAAATAGGTGTTGTCAATATTATGTATTGAACGATGGAAAGATTCACCATCCCACGTGACCATACCGCCACGTTTGGTTCCGAGATGCGAGTGATAATCCACTCCGTAGAAAAGGTCTGAAACACACGGTTTCGAGGAAACCACGCCAAAGAAACCACCCATAAACAATTAAAAATTAGTTAGTTATAAAAAACAAAGCTAAAAAACAAAGCTGCAAAAATACATTTTTTCTTGACACCTCGAACTCAAAAATGAAAACACTTCCCAAATAGAGGAAGGGAGAAAAAAGGGTTCATTATTTTTACTATTTTTGCAGCCCTTAATAATAAAAAGTCTTTTTTGGTGTTATACGGGTATCTTGAATCGCATGAAAAAAAATATCTATAACCGATTATGGTTTCACATATTGTTAGCTGCGGTCGTTTCAGTGGTGCTGTTATTGGTCGTCATGCTGCTATTGCACGGGTTCACGAGACATGGCAGGGAGTTTGACATGCCGTCGTTTGAAGGGGAGTCTGCACAAGAGTTGACGCAACGTGGCCGAGAAGAGGGTTTCGTTTTCGTTGTGAGCGACCATCTGTACGAAAACGGCAAGAAACCCGGCACCGTTCTCAAACAGGATCCCGCCCCCGGCGAGAAGGTGAAGCGCGGTCGCAAAGTCTATCTTACCGTTGCTGCTTCCGAGCCACCCACCATCAAGATGCCCGAACTGCACGACATATCCCTTCGCCAAGCACAAATCATCCTCGAAGCACAAGGACTTGTGCTCGACCGTGTCATCGAGAAGCCCAGTCCATACGAAAACGCCGTGCTCGACGTGCTGTACAGGGGCCATTCCATCGCCACCGGCACAGAAATCAAGATGGGGGAGAAAATCTCCCTTGTTGTGGGCAAAGACATCGGTGATCTGCCCGATGCCGAACCCACAGAAGAACCGCAACCGCAAATTTAATACGACATTCACATATTATGACATATAATCCCAAACAACTGTTTGCTCTATCGTTCCTCTTCCTATGCCTGCCGTTCCTGTCATCAGGGCAAGAATTCGTGACGGGGCTCACCCGCAACCCCGTGGTGGCCAAGGCTGCAAAAGAGTGTCCCCGGCAAGCCAAGAATACAGAGGCCGTGAGATTGCCCTTTGTAGAGGATTTTTCCAGAGGCGTCGGCTATCCGGACCCTGCCTTATGGCAGGATCGACAAGCCTTCGTCAACGCTTCATATCCCATCTTCCCACCCAGCATCGGCGTCGCCACATTGGACGCCCTTGACGAAGGAGGCAAGGTCTATGCCCAAGCCAGTCGCGATGCTTTTCCCGCCGACACATTGACCTCGAATCCGATACGGCTCGACAGCAACTTCACATGGCATCGAGAAATGCGCGTCAGCGACTCCCTGTATTTCAGTTTCTTTTATCAACCGGGCGGTGGCAGCCGCGCCAACCCTCCCGTCGAGTGGGAACGCATCGGCGACGCCCCCGAATTCGGTGACGAACTCATCCTGGATTTTGGCTATGCCACGGGCAACACCATCTTCTTAGGCTATAGCTACAGTGAATATATTCTCGGCGACGGGGAATACTATGTGGCAGGCGACACCATCGACAACCCCTTCATACCCGGGACCTTCTACATCTTCGAGAGCAACGCCTTCCCCGGTGAAACCATCATGCTCCCCTCCGACTCTCTGTTCGGCCCTGAATATGTGTGGCATGAAGTATGGTCCACGCATGGTTGCACCCTTGACGGATGGTTGGCTGAGAATCCACTCCAATACTTCAAGCAAGTGCTCATTCCCATCACCGACCCCCAATACCTACGCAACAACTTCCAATTCCGTTTCCGCAACTACGCCTCCTTGGACCTCGACTCCTGGAGCAGCGGCAACATCGTAGGTTGGGCTTCCAACTGTGACCAATGGCATATCGACTACATCCGTCTCGACGTCGACCGCACCGCAGAAGACCTTTACCCCAACGACGTGGCTTTCGTATCGCCCACCACATCCGCCCTCACCCTCTATCAGTCCATGCCTTGGCACCAGTATCGCGCCAGCGACATGGCATCCAAATTCCACAACGACCTTTCCAACCTGTCGTCGTCCGTAAAGAACACTTTCTACACCTACAAAGTGTTGAAAAACAACACCACCAACATCTACACCTCTCCGGTCAACAACGAAAACGCACAGCCCTACCACACCCACGGGCTGCACAACTACCAATACCACGCGGAGCCAGGCATCAATTTCAGTTACAGCCACGATGATGAGGACAGCGCGCGGTTTGTCATCACGCACGTTTTTCGCATGGAAGGCGCCAACGATGAGATCCTGCGCAACGACACTTGCGTTTTTGAACAGCTGTTCTACAACTACTACGCCTACGACGACGGCACCGCCGAGGGCGGCTACACCCTTCTCTCCTCGTCCGGCAACCCCGACGCATCCTTAGCCGTGCAGTTCACCCTCGCCCAACCCGACACGCTGCGCTGTATCCGAATGTGGTTCAACCGCACCTTGAACGACGAGAATGTGGACTATTTCACCCTCATGGTATGGGGTGACAACGGCGGCCGACCGGGCGAAGTCCTCTATTCCTTGGAGTCCCAACTGCCCGCCTATAACGAAAACGACTACTTGCAGTTCGTGAACTACTATCCCGAAGAGCCTATTGCCCTCGACGGCACCTTCTACGTGGGCTTCCGCCAGACACACAACACCCAACTCAACCTCGGCTTCGACCAGAACAACGACGCCCGCGGGCATTTCTTCTACAAGACCACCAACGAATGGCGCGAATCCTTCTACCGCGGCGCTCCCATGATCCGCCCCGTGGTCGGCAAAGCCTACGACCATTCCAGCATCCACACGGCACAAATCGCCTCCCTGAAGCTCTATCCCAATCCCACTACGGGCGACGTTCACATCAGAGGCGACATCGACACCGACGATCTTCAATATCAACTGTACGACCTTTGCGGTCGCCTGCTCGACGCAGAGCAAATCCACGACGGACGCATACACACCGGCCGACTCGTCCCCGGCATGTATATCGTCAAGGTACTGGATGACAAACATGTTATTGCCACTGAAAAGATTATCAAAAAATAGACGTCATGCAAATAAAACTCACCAAGCCCCTCTTGTTCTTCGACCTGGAGACCACCGGCCTGAATGTCGGCAAGGACAAGATTGTAGAAATCTCCTTCATCAAGGTTATGCCAGACGGCACGGAGATTGAACGCACGGAACGCATCAATCCCGGCATACACATTCCGGAGGAGTGTTCGGCCATCCACGGCATCTACGACAAAGATGTGGCAGACAAGCCCAAATTCGAGGATTTGGCCGACGATTTCCTTGCCTTCATCGGCGATGCCGACTTGGCAGGTTTCAACTCCAACAAGTTCGACGTGCCCTTGCTCATCGAAGAGTTCCTGCGCTGCGGTCGCCGCTTCGACCTGCGCAACCGACACTTGATTGACGTCCAGAACATCTTTCACAAAATGGAGCCCCGCAACCTCTCGGCTGCATACAAGTTCTATTGCCACGGTGACCTTGCAGATGCCCACCACGCCCACGCCGACACCCGCGCGACCCTCGATGTCTTCAAGGCACAACTCGACAAATACGACGGCGTCGAATACACCGACCCCCGCACCAAGCACACCTACGTGCCCGTGCAGAACGATGTAAAAGCCCTCAGCGCCTTCACCCAGGAGTCGCACAACGTCGACATGGCCGGCCACATCGTCTGGGACAAGAACCAACGCGCTGTCTTCAATTTCGGCAAGCACAAAAACGTCCCCGTGCACGACGTATTCCTCAAAGAACCTGCCTATTACGACTGGATGATGAAAGCCGACTTCCCACTCTACACCAAAGAGGTCATCACACAAATCTATCACGAGGTCTGCCTGGAGAAGAAATTCGGCAGACAACAATAAGCAACGAATACAAGATTCATAACCACAGCGAGTCTGGAGAATTGATTTCCAGACTCTTTTTTTGTTTTGAATTAAAAAACACGCAGGTCTGAAAAATCCCCAAAAATGGGGATTGCGAATTTAAAAAATTATATTCGCGGACCATGGTTTTGTATGCAAAATATTAGTACATTTGCACCCGATTTGAAAAATACTCGGAAAAGATTATTTTTTAAAATAAAATACTATAAACCAATAATTTACAAACAAAACTTTTAAGTATGGAAAAAATTAAATCATTGGCGGATCTCAAGAAGAGAAGAGAACAACTCCAGTCTAAGCTTGAGCTGCGCGAAGAAGGTGACAACGTGGAAAACTTGGTTCAGGTGAAGGTCGCCATGGCCACCTGCGGTATCGCCTCCGGTGCAAAGCAGACTATGGAAGCCATCATCGAGGAATGCAAGAAACAAAACGTCAAGGCCGTCGTTTCCCAGACGGGTTGCATGGGCTATTGCTATGCCGAGCCCACCGTGGAAGTGAAGAAACCCGGCGAAGATCCCATCGTTTTCGGTCACGTTGACACCAAGAAAGGTCAAGAACTGGTGACGAAATACATCATGGATGGTGAAATCCTCGAAGGCGTAATCCCCGTCAACTACGAAAAAATCGATAACAAATAACAAGGAGGTCTCCAATGGCAAATTACAAATATCACATATTGCTTTGCGGTGGTACAGGCTGTACCGCTTCCGAAAGCCCGAAAATCAAAGAAAATTTCATCCAATTGCTGGCTGAAAAGAACCTTACCGACGACGTTCAGGTCGTGGCTACCGGCTGTTTCGGTTTCTGTGAAAAGGGCCCCATCGTCAAGATTCTGCCCGACAACACTTTCTACACACAGGTAAAACCCGAAGATTGCCGCGAAATCATCGACGAGCACATCATCAAGGGTAGAAAAGTGCAGCGCCTGTTGTACGAAAACCCGGAAGATCAGAAGCACATTTCCGACTCCAAGCACATGGGTTTCTACAAGAAACAGATGCGCATCGCTTTGCGTAACTGCGGTTTCATCGATCCTGAGAACATCGATGAATACATCGCACGCGACGGTTACAAGGCATTGGCCACCGTTCTGGAGCAGAACGACCCCAAGGCCACCATCGACCTTATCAAGAAATCCGGTCTCCGCGGCCGTGGCGGTGCAGGCTTCCCCACAGGTTTGAAATGGGAACTCTGCGCCAAGAACGCCGCTGACCAGAAATACATCATCTGCAACGCCGACGAAGGCGACCCGGGTGCATTCATGGACCGTTCCATCTTGGAAGGCGACCCGCACTCCATCATCGAAGCCATGGCCATCGGCGGTTTCTGCATCGGAGCCACCATCGGTCTGGTCTATATCCGCGCCGAATACCCGTTAGCTATCCACCGTCTGCAGGTGGCCATCAACCAGGCTCGCGAATATGGCTTGCTCGGCAAGAACATCTTCGGCACCGATTTCGATTTCGACATCATCCTCCGCTACGGTGCAGGCGCATTCGTCTGCGGTGAGGAAACCGCTTTGATCCACTCCATGGAAGGTCTCCGTGGCGAGCCCACCTTCAAACCGCCATTCCCGGCAGTTGAAGGTTACCTCAAGAAACCGTCCAACGTGAACAACGTGGAGACCTACGCCAACATCCCGGTTATCATCAACAAGGGCTGGGAATGGTTCTCCTCCATCGGAACTGAGAAGTCCAAAGGTACGAAAGTGTTCGCATTGGCTGGCCAGATCAACAACGTCGGCTTGATTGAAGTCCCGATGGGCATCACCTTGCGTGAGGTCATCTACGAAATCGGTGGCGGCATCAAGGGCGGCAAGAAGTTCAAAGCCGTGCAAACCGGCGGTCCTTCCGGCGGCTGCTTGACCGAGAAGTTCCTCGACACCCCGATCGACTACGACAACCTCGTGGCTGCCGGCTCCATGATGGGCTCCGGCGGTATGATCGTCATGGACGAGACATCCTGTATGGTCTCCGTCGCCAAGTTCTACCTCGACTTCACCGTGGAAGAGTCCTGCGGCAAGTGCTCACCCTGCCGTATCGGCAACAAACGTCTGTGCGAAATCCTCGACAAGATCACCAAGGGCCAAGGCACCATGGAAGACCTTGACAAGCTCCGCAACCTGGCACATGTCATCAAAGACAC
>DBYW01000014.1 GCA_002311645.1 Bacteroidales bacterium UBA1176 | reverse complement strand
GTGCCGCCGATGAGGGCCATTCTTTCTGTGAGGTTAAAAGCTACGAAGACCTCGCTGTTCAGTCCCATCTCCTTCCAATCGGGATTGGTGGTCTTGCCGGCGTTCAGCACCACGAAATCGGGTTCAAAGTCGGCCAACTCCTCGTCCGTGGGGCGGATGAACATATTCTTCACGAAATGGGCCTGCCAGGCCACTTCGGAGACGAAGCGCACTTTCATACGGGAGTTTTCGTTGGCACCGCAGTAGCCATCCATCACATACACTTTCTTGCCCGAGAGTTCCTTCTGGCAGAGCATCCGGAAGTGTTCCCAAGTCTTGGCGTCTATGGGCTTGTTGTCGGAACCCTTCTTGTTGGGGTCGGCCCACCAGACGTTGTCCTTGGTATTCTCGTCCATCACAATGTATTTGTCTTTGGGCGAGCGGCCGGTGAAGATGCCGGTGTCGACGGAAAGGGCGCCGGATTTTGTCATGTAGGCTTTTTCGTAGCCCGTGAGAGACGGGTCGGTCTCGTGCTGGTAGAGCTCGTCATAAGAGAGGTTGTGGTAGATTTCAACGGGGTTCTCCACGCCGAGGGCTTTCAATTGTTCCTTGAGGTCTTTCATAAATTGTTGTATTTTCAGTTAATAATAATGACAAAATAGTGGGTGCAAAAATACAAAAAAAAGAAGTTGTGTTTTTTGCATTTTTAACACTTTTTGCAGCGAAAAAAATGTATCTTTGCCCCGTTTTTATGCAAAAATGGCATCATAGCATTAAAACACAAATAAACTGCAATTTATCACAAACAAAACACACTACAATTCAATTATTAACTAACAAAATTCAAAAAAAAATGAGAAAGTTTTTTACTCTATTATTGTCTTTTTGTGCGATTGCCTTTGCTATGCAGGCTAATGCACAGGCGACTATCACCTTGACCGTCGGTGACGTGTGGGGAGATGGTTCCGGCTACCAAATGCTTTTGGATGCCGACCATACCGCATACGGCACGACCCTTCCTGCGCAGGGCGCTCTTACAAGCGACTGTAATGTTCCTGCCAACTTGTACAACGAATTTGAGTACAAGATTCCGGCGAATGCCGACGGATCTTGCTCAACGCAGAACATTGTGATTAACAACACGGTCACCATCACGGTTCCGGCGGGAACATACGATTGGTGCATCACGAACCCCACGCCTGGCGACAGAATCTGGATTGCTTCCGCAAATGGCAACGTGGGCGGTCGTGCCGACGACTATGTGTTTGAAAACGGCAAGACGTATGCTTTTACTGTGACTATGGGCAGCAACGGCAACGATCAGGTTGACGTGGTCATCACCCTCAATCCGACAGGTCCTACGATTGATGCCAGCCCGAACACTGTTAATTTCGGCCAGGTGATTTTAGGCCAAAGCAAAACCCGGACATCTAATGTGGCAGGTTATTTCCTCTCTTCCGCCATTACGGCCACCACTGCTGCTCCGTTCGAGGTTTCTGCCGATGGCACCACCTTTGGAACTACCGCATCCCTTGCGCAAGCTGGCGGCACGCTCTATATGCGTTATGTCCCGACCACCGCAGGGAACGATAATGGCACAGTCACCCTCGTCTCTGACACTGTGACCAGGACCATCTCTCTCTCCGGCAATGGCGTGGATTGCTCCAACTCCACCGTTTCCACCCTGCCCTATGTCCAGGATTTTGAAGGCGGTGTGTTCCCGCCCCTCTGCTGGAGCATCGAGAATCAGCATCCCGACACCACATGGGAAGCATTTTCATTCAGCGGCACTTGGGCTTCCTGTCTTGGCACGGAAATAAACCGCATCGAGAAACTCATTACTGTTCCGTTCAATTTCTCCTCATACACTCATACCGTTCTCATGGATCTCACTTTCATGTGCAACTACAATTACGTCAGTAATGGTACCGTGGATTTCAAAGTGTATGCCAGCACCGACGGTGGTACCACTTGGCCTACCACTCAGGTTTGGAAACTGAGCGATTTCGGTCCTTTCGACAACTGGACAGAAACAAATGTTACCATCGACCTCTCTTCCCTCGCTGGTCAAAGCAATGTGAGATTTGCCTTTGTCTATGACGGCGACTCTTGCCAGGTGCTCTTCGACGATGTCAACATCTATGCTTATGATAACGATACTATACTCTTGAGCTCCAATGCCATCAGTTTCCCCTCCACTCCCATCAACGTAACTGCAGACGCGGATGTTGTCGTGACGGCCTACAACTTGTCCGCTGGCATTACCGCCACCACGGCAGCCCCGTTCTCAATTTCCACTGATGGTACCACCTACGGCGCCACTGCCTCCCTCCCGCAAGCTGGCGGAAATCTCTATGTGCGCTATGCTCCCACTGCTGCAGGCACCCATACGGGCACAGTGACCCTTACGTCTGGCACCACGACCGCCAGTATCGCTTTGAGCGGTGAAAGCATTGACTGCTCTAATATCACGTTGCCTATCAACGAGACGTTCGACAACCTTAGCGCTTGCTGGACATATTTCTCTGCTGATCCGAACAACCCGAACGCTTTTGGCCCTTACACCAATTCTGACTTGGGTAACGTTTTCAGATTCAACTCCATTTCCCAAGCCACCGACTACACCCAATATCTCATCACCCCGATGCTGCCTGGCAACGATGCCATGTTGATGTCTTTCGACTACACTGAATACACATCTTCTTTCGGCGACGAGACTTTCATGGTGGGTACATCTTCCACCACTAATGATCCCTCTGCCTTCACTTGGGGCCCGGAAATCTCCGCCAGCACAACTACAAACAACTACACCTACACATTGCCTGCAGGTACGAAGTATGCCGCTATCAAATACACTTCCGACTATGTTTTCTATCTGTTTATCGACAATTTGAACATCACGCTCCTGCCGACCACTCCGACATTCAACATTGCCACCACCAGCTTGAATTTCGGCAACGTGAACTCTGGCAGCACCAAGGATCTCAGTTTCCCTGTCACCGCTTACTCCCTGACTTCTGACATCACCGTCACTGCCGCTGCCCCGTTCTCCGTTTCTTCCAACGGAACCACATTCGGTGCCACGGCCACCATCGCCCATGATCCTGTGACCACCCAAGGCACTGTCTATGTGCGCTACGCCCCCACCACTCCGGGCAGCAGCACCGGCACTGTCACCCTGACCTCCGGTTCCCTCACCCACACCGTGGCTCTTAGCGGCAACGCAATCGATTGCTCCACCGCCATCCATAACGCCACCTGGTCTGAAGATTTCGAAGGCAGTGTATTCCCGCCCACCTGCTGGGATCTCATCTCCACCAATGACATCACATGGGAACCTTATGAGTCCAGCGGAAACGGTGTCGCATCCTGCTCATACGACTCTGACGAACCTCAAGACGAAAAACTTATCACTCCGACTATCGATCTTACTGGATTCAACACCTCTCATCTGAGTTTCGAAGTTGGAACCAATTACACCTACATCTGCACGGGTAATCCTGATGAAACCGCTGACCTGCAGGTCCTCGTCAGCACCGATGGCGGCCAGAACTGGTCTGCTCCTGTCTTCGACCTCTGCAACTACACTGAAGAAGGCTATACAAGCTGGGAAATGATGCCTTTCTCCGTCAACCTGAGCAGCTACACAGGACAATCTAATGTGAAATTAATGTTCCGCTACACTGGATTCTACGGTGTGCAGATTATGCTTGACGAAGTTGCCCTTTCCAACAGCACAGGCCTGAACGAACTGGAAGATACTCAAGTCAATGTCTATCCTAACCCCGCCAACAGCACTCTCTATGTCAACGCCACGAGCAACATCAACAAGATTGAGGTCTTCAACATGCTCGGCCAAAATGTGATGACGGTTGCCGTCAACGACAACAATGCCAGCATCAACACCTCTAACCTTTCCACTGGCATGTACATGCTGAAACTCCATACCGACAACGGCGTCGTCAACCAGAAATTCACGGTGGCCCGCTAATTGGACGGTAATTGCCAAATGATAAAAAAATCCCCGCTGCAAGGCGGGGATTTTTTTTTGCTTTTAGCTATTGGCTGTTGGCTATTGGCTAAAAGTTAATGGCTAAAAGCTAATGGCTAAAAGCTAATCACAGCACTCGGCTGCTATAGGGGACGGCGTCGATGTTAACGAACTCGCCCTTGAGATACTTGAAATAGCCGCAGACGGCGATCATGGCGGCATTGTCGGTGGTCAGATCCAGCGTCGGCAGGAAAAGGTTCTTGCGGTAGCGGCGCGCCACATCGGCGGCGGCGTTGCGCAACCCGGAGTTGGCGGAAACACCACCCGCCAGGACAAAATCCTTGCACGGAGTTACTTTCATCGCCTTCACCACCTTGTCCATCAGCGACTTCACGATGGCATATTGGATAGAGGCCGCCAAATCATGGATATTCTCCTCAATAAAGTTGGGGTTCTCCTTGAGCTGGTCGCGCACGAAATAGAGAAAAGAGGTCTTCAACCCGCTGAAACTGTAGTCAAGGCCTGGCACGTGCGCGATGGCGAACTGGAAACGCTTGGGGTCGCCATCCTGTGCGTATTTGTCAATGACCGGACCACCCGGGTATGGAAGCCCCAATATCTTGGCAGCCTTGTCGAAGGCCTCACCCGCCGCATCGTCAATGGTGCAACCCAGCCGCTGCATGTCGAAATAGTCGTTCACTTGCAGCAACAGCGTGTGGCCACCCGAGACGGTAAGGCACAAGAACGGGAACGAGGGGTGTGCACGCTCCTCGCCGGGCTTGTCTAAAAAGTTGGCCAAGACATGCGCCTGCAAGTGGTCCACCTCAACCAACGGCACATCCAACGAGTACGACATGGCCTTTGCGAAGGAACTTCCGACGAGCAAAGAGCCCAAAAGTCCTGGCCCATTTGTGAATGCAATAGCAGATAATTGATTTTTGTGTATCTTTGCGCGCTTCAATGCCGTGTCTATCACAGGGATGATATTTTGTTGGTGCGCGCGCGACGCCAATTCCGGCACCACGCCCCCATATTCGGCGTGAACTCGCTGTGAGGCAATGACATTGGACAAAATCGTCGTTCCTTCGACAACGGCAGCGGATGTGTCGTCACAAGAGGATTCGATACCTAAAATGTAAACAGACATAACAACGATATTTTGAGCGGCAAAAGTAGAAAAAAATTCTGGAAAGCAATCCTATGGATCTTCTTGGGATTCCTGATCCTCGACCTTGCCGTCGTGGGGCTGCTCTTCGTGCCCTCCGTCCAAACGTTTGTCGTCGGCAAAGTCACCGACAAATTGACCGAAAAATGGGGCACCGAAATATCCATGAAGGACATCCACATCACCCCCACCCTCAAACTCGTCGCCCACGACTTCCGCATCTGCGACCACCATCATAACGACATGATCTATGTGGGCACAGTCAAGGGACGGCTGCAGTATTTCAGTCTCAAACCCCTCAAGTTAGTTTTCCAGGAAATCGACCTCGACAAGGCCAATGTGGTTGTCCGCAAATATTCCGGTGAGAAGTCTGTCAACTTCTCCGTGTGGGCCAAGGTATTCCCTCACAAAAAAGAACCCGGCACATTCCTGCTCACCTCCAAAAAACTCAGTCTGTCGAACAGCCGGGTCGCCGTGGTCATGGATGACTCCCGGAAGGTTTTTGATGTGAAGAACAAACACGACATCGACTATGCTTTCTATGAGATCAAAGACCTTAATTGGAGCAGCGAGGACTTCAAGGTACACTACGAGGGTGTGACCACCGTGGCCACAAAGTTCAAGCACTTGGCCTACAACCAGTACAATGGTTTTTCGCTCACTGATGGCCAAGGCGACTTCTCCATTTCCGACACGGCGCTGATTTTCGACAAGCTGAAATTCGTGACACCCAACAGCCGATTGGACATGGATTTTGCCTTTTATTATCCCCAATGGCACGGATTGGGAGAGTTCTTGGATTCGGTGTATTTCAAGACGACCATACGTCCCTCGCAGTTAGGCATGCAGGATGTTGTGGCGCATGTGCCCTCGCTCAAGGGCATGGACGAGACGGTGATGATCGAGGCCGACCGCTTCGAGGGGCCCCTGCGCGATTTCCGTCTCATCGGGCTGCATGCCGGCTGGGGCATGGGAACCCGCTTGAACGGCGACTTGGCCATTACGGACATCACCAATTTCAAACATGCGCGCATCACGGCCAACATCGACTCCTCACAGGTCAACGTCCCCGCATTAGCCAACTTCACCTTGCCGGGAGGCAAAAAAATACCCATCAACAAGACCATTGCCAAGCTGGGGAACACGGGCTTCAAGTGCATTTTCTCGGGCACGCCTTCTGTGTTTGACGCCACCGTGGACGCCCATACTGCCCTGGGCACCCTGTTTGCAAGTTTAGGGACTTTTGTCGAAGACGGCAAATATCTTTTTGAAGGTTCCGTCTCGTCTCCCAACCTCAATCTCGCCAAACTGACCAACACCCCAAAAGTGCTCGGCACCACAGGCGCACACTTCTCCTTCGACGGCGATATGGACTCCCCCACTCTGTCCGCCGAGAATTTCAAGACCTTGCAGGCACACCTGACTGGCGACATCGGCCATCTCTCCCTCCTCGGTTACAACCTGCACAACACCAAAGTGGAGGCCGACTACAAAAACAAGTTCTACAACGGAACCATCGTCGCAAACGATCCCAATTTCAAAGGCGACATCTTAGCACAACTCGACCTTACTGAAAAGACCCCCTTCCTGCAAGGCTCCATTTCCCTTGACCATTTCGATGCCGGTACCATCGCGAAAAGAATGCCTGCCGTGGACTCCGCGTCCGCCACCGGCCTCAACAAGATTCTCTATGCCCTGCAAAAGAACCCCAAACTGCGCATCGGGTTCGACAACTTCGCCATAGCCCTGCACGGCAGCAATATCGAGAATGTCAATGGATATGCCGCATGTGACAATATCCGCATCTATACAGGCGAAGACAGCCTGCTCCATGACCGCATCCGCCTGACTGCCCTCAATAACGACAACACGCACAAATACATCCTCGCATCCGGGATTGCCAATGCGACCCTTGAAACCAATTACCACATCAACAGCATCAAGGACACCCTGCAGAATGTCGCACATGCCTTTTTCCCGACCTTGATTCCCGCCAAATCCACCATATCTCCTGCTCTTGTTGCAGAGCGCGAGGAGTTGGGATTCCTTAATATTAGTGTTACCACCTACCGCACTTGGAACCTCTTACGCATCATCTTGCCAAACGTTTTTCTGGCATCCAACTCCACCGTTGACATCGCCCTCACCTCCGATCACAAATCCGACCGTGTTCAGGCAGACATCCCTTTCTTCGGCATTCGGAACAAAATCGCCGTTCATAATCTTACTTTGGACGGAAACTCTTCCGATGTCAAGAACCTGTACATGCGGCTGCGTTCCGACTCCATCGTCGCCATATTGGGGAACAACCGATTCCCCTTGGAGAGCATCGATCTCGCAGCCAACGCCCATAACGACTCCATCTATTACAATTTTGAATGGCATAACGATTTCAACCATCGTGACAACAGCACATCACGGCTTTCGGGCCACGCCAACGTGGCGGATGTCGACGACATCTCCTTTGCCTTGCGCAACTCCGTTCTCTATATCAACGACATGCCTTGGGAATTCAACAATGACAACGGAATCAGTTTGCAAAAAGGCGCCATCGCCGTCCACGACCTCGTCATCAGGAATGGCAACAGCAACATCACTGTCGACGGACGCTATGCCAAAGGAACGCGGGAGCGCATGAACCTTCAGGTCGAGAAATTCGACCTGGACATCCTGAATCCTATCGTCGGCAATTTAGGATTGGGCGGCACCGTCTCTATCGACGCCAACCTCATTCAACCCAAAGACAGAGTCGTCATCTTCGGTAAATTGTTAACCGATGAATTACAGTTTCAAAACACCTCCGTCGGTGACGTTTTCGTGGTCGCAGGCCTGGACACAGCCGGCAACGTCGGATTTAGCGGCGGTATCTTCAAAGACAGCACCAACAGCCATCTCTCGTTAAAAGACTACACTTTCCGCAATTTCCAAAAAGAACCGACGACCTTGGCAATGCTCAGCGGCCATTACGTCATAGATGCCAAAGAGTTCGAAGCCCAAGCCAAATTCGACACTTTGGAAGTCGGATTCATCTCCCCTTTTCTGTCTTCCTTCAGCAACAAATTCAGCGGTACAGCGTCCGGACAACTCTCCTTTCACGCCAAACCCAAAAGCACCTACCTGGAGGGCAGCGTGAAGACGGTCGACGTTCAGATGGGCATCGCTGCACTGGGCACTGTCTATAACGTCAAAAATCAGGAGATCCGATTCAACAAAGAGGGCATCTTTTTCGACAACATGCGCATCACGGACAAGAATGGCGATGAGGCTTTCTTGAAAGGAAGTGTCAAGCACCAAGCCTTCAAAAACATGTTGATTGATCTGGCCATCCACACAAACCGTATCATGGTGCTCAACACGCCCAAGAATGTCAATTCGGTCTTTTATGGCGAAGGCATTGTCTCGGGCGATGTTTCCATAAAGGGCAATAGCAACCGCATTCGTTTCGTTGGCCCGGATCTCTACACTTTGGACGGCACCCGCATCGTGCTGCAGATCACATCCGCCAACTCGACCTCACAATCCAACGCCATCCATTTCACGCCCAAGCCGACGGCCAACCTCCAAACCGAAGAGGTGTTCAAGGAAAGCACCGCGAAATCGTCCACTGCCCTGGACTTTGATTTCACCTTCAATGTCACCAACGATGCCGACGTGGTGTTGTATCTCGAGTCCATCGGCGGCACGATGAACGCACGCGCCGATGGCAAATTCCAACTTACCTATAACGAAAATGACGGCATCAACCTCTACGGCAATCTCGGCCTCCATTCCGGGGATTTCAGAATCGCCCTGTTCAATGTCGTCAATTCCCGTTTCACCCTGGTGCCTGGCGGAAGCATCATCTTCGACGGCCCGCTGGAGAACATGACCACACACATCAGTGCCTACAAGACTTCCAAAACCTCCTTGTCGTCCCTCGCCGCATCCGACTATTTCAATGCCAGCGCCAATGTCAATGCCTACATTCATCTCAATGGTCCCATCATGCAGCGCATTGAACCCTCCTTCAGCTTTGAATTGCCCAACAGCAGCGCAGAGGTAAACAATGCGTTTTTCAATGCCTTGGACACCAACAACAAGGAAAATGTCATGAAACAGTTCGCCTATTTCATGGTCACCAACAACTTCCTGCCAACACAGTCTTCCAACACAGATCGCAACATAAGCTCCTCCAGCCTGAATGTGTTCAGCAATATCGTCAACAATATGTTAGGTGACCTGTTTGCCAACCAAAACGGCTCTTTCGGCATCACCTACAACCAGGCGACGGAGACCAGTGCCGCCGAATATGGCGTGACTGGCAGTGCCAACTTGCTCAAAGACCGCATGACCGTGGAAACGAGCATCGGCTACTACGACGACAAGAACACCCAAGCCCAATACAATATGTATGGCGACCTCACGATAGGATACGCCCTCAACAAATCTGGCACCTGGAAGGTCAAAGCATATACGTATATCGGAGAACGCGACGAGAACTATTACTACCAGAACAACCAAATCAACTACACGGCTGGTGCAGCTCTGGTCTATAAACAAGATTTTGATTCCGTCCGACGCAAAGGCAAAACGACGAAAACGAAGCCCAGAAAGAGACAAAAAGCAGTCCGGAAAAACATTTCCCAAAAGAACAATGACTAAGCGTTCGGTGTATAGATGTCGAAACTTTTGTCCTCATAGAAGAAAACAATCTGCACAATTTTCTTATCACCCTGAGAATTGGATATTCGATCGCGTTTCGATTCTCGGGACGAATTATTGGATTCTGTATTCCGACTGCGTGAACGAGGGGCACTGACCACCGCAGGCGACGGTAGCGGTTCCGCCTGTGGCATTGTAACAGCCACGCCAGACGGCATTTCTGCGGAAGGTGCAACATCCTTTGATTCAAAAACTTCCTTGGATTGAGTGGTAAAAACAGGCTTGATTTCAGGCTCTACAGCCAAGGGCTGGGACGTGGCTTGAGGTACAACCGTGCCATCTGATCCATCCTCCCCTGAAAAGAGATCTATCTGCGCCATGGCAAGCGTATCTTTGCTGGACTCGTTACCAGTTGCAACCGATTGTTTCACTTCTTGAAACATGTTGCCCACCCCCATAATTAACCATTCCGTGGAGATTTCAGGGAAAGCCACCAGAATCTTCTTGGCCACATCCAAACTGGGTTGGTTACGTCCTGTAAAAATATGCGTCAGACTTGATCTGCCGATGTCAATTTTATCCGCAAATGCTGAAGTTGACATTTGTGCATAATCCATTACTTGTTTAATTCTATCTACCATACTAATTTTATAAAAAACAATTTACAAAAATACACAATTTTATATCAATATAAAAAATACAAAACTAAACCATAATACGTACATATTCAGGCGAAGTTACAAATAAAACATAAAAATATGCACTTTTGAAAAATGTTCATAACATTTAGAATCTGTGCTTTAGATAACATGATTAACCACTTGAAAATATGAATACAATAATTGCATATTTGAATTATTCATATATTGTTAGTAAAGTGTGCTGTTATTCTGAAACAATGCTTGATATAAATTGCATAAAATATTTAATAATCAGTATTTTATATTGAATATATTCAGAATCAAATCACAAGTGGGACATTTATCATGCTTTCCACTGTGTATTGAAGAATGTATCCGCAGTTATTTCTTTTTGTAACACAACCACACTTGTACATTGTTACATTTGTAACTATTAGGTATTATTGTTATGGTGGTTTGTGGTTACTTTTGTGTCGTTTATGGTTGTTTGTTTACTTTTGTAAGATATTGTGTTGTTCCATTTGTAATATACCGTTTTCTATTTTATTATTCGTCTTTTGATGATACCGGGATGCTGTTCAGCCACATTAGCTATTTTATGTTTTCCTTTGATATAAAACAGCACTGTCGGTTGGGCTGTTTTTGAAAATTCAGAAATCCGATGCGGAATACAACCGTTGTTCGAAAATCAAATTCTCAACGCGATATTGAATTTCAGGCAAAAGAGGGTTCGTGTGGGCGTTCGTCATGGGATATTTTTATATTTTTGCCGCCGCTTACACCCTACCCTAATTCATTGCATCATGAGAGGATTAAATTGCATTCTGTTGTTGTTGTGCTCAAATGTGTTCATGACGGTCGCTTGGTATGGAAATCTCAAGTTGCAGCAATATCCTTGGTTTTCCAAGTTGTCGCTGCCGTTGATCATCCTGTTAAGTTGGTTGTTGGCTGGCATCGAGTACAGTTTCATGATACCCGCTAACCGGATTGGTTTCGTCAATAACGGCGGACCTTTTGACCTTTGGCAACTCAAAGTCATCCAAGAGGCAATCTCCTTGACCGTGTTCACCATCTTCACGCTGTTGATGTTCAAGACGGAACCGATGCGCATCAACCATTTGATTGGATTCATCTTCTTGTTGTTAGCCGTCTATTTTATATTCAAAAAATAGCCAAGTGACAAAGGGCAATCGTGGCAACATGTTGTTTGTTAGTCACATGCTATCACAATCTGAATTTAGGGCGGCGGTATCAGAAAAAAAAATGCCGGGGGATATAATAATTATTGGGGTGATGACGTTATGTTGGAGTATTTTCGAAAAGTATTCACCAACACCTATTGCCCATGGAGATCACCTCTACCTCTTTAAATTTGAAATGCAAAACCGTCAAAAGAGAGAAACCGTCACGGCGGATTATTGATAACATCCTGCGGTATTCTCGCACGTTGGTCATTCTGCCCTGTTCCTGCAGTGCGACATTGACGATCATCAACAATTAACCTTTGAGAATTGCCTGCTTTGCGGGCATTTTTTTTATCTTTGCAGCCGATATGATGAAACGTACAGTTATCGGCATGGGCAGCAATGTAGGCGACCGCGCGGCTTATCTCGCGCAGGCCCTCATGCTCATGGCGGAGCGCGTGGGGCGCGTCGTGCAGTGCACACCCGTGACCGAAACCCCTGCATGGGGATTCGAGGCACCACCCTTTCTGAACCAATCCGTGCTCATGCATACTTGGCTGAAACCCTTGGAGTTATTGGACGAACTCCAAGCCATTGAACGAGAACTCGGACGTTCTGTGAAGACCCGTTACGAAGACGGACGCGCCGTCTATAGCGACCGCACCATCGACTTGGACATCCTTGACTACGAAGGGGTTGACTGTCATGACAAGCGACTGACCCTCCCCCACCCGCAAATCCCATACCGGGACTTCGTGCGCAACGAGCTTTCCGAACTCGGCATCCACATCGTTGATGAGCAGCCCTCTGGCACCTTCCGTCTCGAATACAATGACCAATGACTTTCCCAAACCATACCATACCCAAGTTGAAACATGATACCATATAATTACATAGTCGTCGAAGGATGCATCGGGGCTGGCAAGACCACACTCTCCAAGATGCTGGCAGAGGATTTCAATGCCGAGCTTGTCTTGGAACGTTTCGCCGACAACCCCTTCCTGCCCAAGTTCTACAAGGATCCCGTACACTACGCCTTCCCTGTCGAGATGACCTTCCTCATGGACCGATATCAGCAGCTCAAGAACCTGCTCTCGGCCCGCGACCTCTTCACCGAGGCCGTGATTGGCGACTATTTCATCGACAAGTGCATCATTTTCTCAAAAAACAACCTCCTCCCCGACGAATACAACCTTTACAAGAACGTCTTCGACACCATATCTTCCTTCCTGCCCAAGCCCGACATGATTCTCTATCTCTACAACGACACGCAGCAACTGCTCCAAAACATTGCCCGGCGAGGCCGCGAATACGAGAAGGACATCACGGCGGAATACCTGCAGGACATCCAAGAGAGCTACCTCACCTATTTCCGGCAGCACGCCAACATGCCCATCCTGCTGGTGGAAACCGCCCAAATGGACTTCGTCGCGAACCCCGCGGACTACCGGCGCATCCGGCAGTTGACAGAACAGACCTACCCTGTCGGGATCCATCGCATCACCTTCTGATTTGTTGAACAAACCTTGTTAAAAATATTTTTCACAAGCAGTGGAAACATAGAGGATTTTTTACTACTTTTGCCCGCACAATTTACGATAGTAATATAATCTAAAATAAGTTATGAAGACTAGAAAAGTTTTTACCGCATTATTAATCATCGCCGCCGTGGTTCTGGCTATCTTTGCTGCCCGGAGCATCATGCGCCCCGAGAAGTTCAGACAAGTCTACGAACTGCGCAAATCCGCAAATGTCACCAACCTGACCACCATCCGAAGCGCCCAGACTGTCTACAAGACCGTTTACAAACACTATGCTTCCACCATGGACAGCCTTGTCGACTTCGTCAACAACGGCAAAGTGCAGATTGAGAAAAATGTCGGTAACTTCCCCGACACCATGAGCGAGGCCCAGGCTTTCAAATTGGGTCTCATCCACAAGGAAGTCGTCGAAGTGCCCGCATTGGAAAAGATGCTTGAACTCGACAACAAACTCACCGCCGAGAATTTCAAGAATTTCCAGTATATCCCCTTCAGCGACAAAAAACAATACGAGATTCAGACGGGATCCATCGCCTCCAAAACATACGAGATCCCTGTCTACCGCATCGATGTCCCCCTGGACGACATCCTCGTCAACATGGATCGCAGCATCAGCCCCGAGGGTGCCGGCATCCTGAGCAAGCTCTGGAACAAGATTTTCTACAACAACCTTTCTGAAGAAAAACAATATAGAGAACAATATGCCGACATGTATATGGGTTCCCTCACCGAGGCCAGCAATGCCGGCAGTTGGGAATAGACTGTCATGAATCCTATATTAAACAACTATTATAAGAAATCCATCCGCCTCATGCCGGATGGATTTTCACTATATGACCAAGCGGACGACGGGACCTTGCGACAGGCCTTCTACCCCGCGACCGAAAACGCCCTGATCACACTCAAGGCTCCTGAATTCTTCCACCTTGCCGCCAACCAGGCGCAGGTCATCGACATTGTGGTCGCCACGCGCACGCCGCTGCTCGTCCCTGATGTCATCTTCGACGAGAGCAAAGTGCTCGACTATCTGCGCATGCAATTCGACATCTCCCAAATCGGGAAACATTTCTGCGACAAGTTAGGATTCTACCGTTCACTCTATTTCCTGGAGCAAAACGACTATTCCTCCATCGGCGAGCTGCCCTGCACCCCGATTTATCGAAGCGAGGCCTCCCTGCTCTACCAGTTCCTGATGGATCAAGAGCCCGCCAACGCCGTCCTGCTGTCCGTCAACGACACCTTCGCGGACATCCTCGCCGTGCAGGGCAAGAACCCCCTGCTCGTCAACCGCACCACCCATGTCGAGAACGTGGACTTGCTCTACCACACCCTCAACAGCGTACAGCAGCTGGGGTTGACAGACCCCACGCTTTTCGTGCATTATTTCAACAAGTCCAACAAAAAGTTGAACGACTTGCTGTCCAAATACGTAGAAAAAATCATCCTGCTATAATGAGAATCATCAGCGGCAAGAACAGAGGCAGACATATAGTGGCCCCCGACAACCTGCCCGTGCGTCCCACCACGGACTTGGGCAAGGAGAGTTTGTTCAACATCCTGAACAACTACTTCTATTTCGACCGCGTGCGCGTGCTCGACCTGTTCGCTGGCACAGGCAACATCACCTACGAGTTCGCGTCCAGAGGGGCGCAGTCCGTCATCGCAGTGGACATCGAGCCGAAATGCACCCGCTTCATCCAACGCACGTTAGAGCAACTAAACTATCACAACGCCGCCGTTATCCGTCAGGATGCATTCGCCTACACGGAGCGTTGCATCCAGAAATTCGATATTATCTTCGCCGACCCGCCCTACCAGTTGGAAGGCATCGAACAGATCATCGACAATGTTTTCAAACGGGAGCTGCTCAACCCTGACGGCTGGCTCATCATGGAGCATTCCAAGGAACACGATTTCTCTTCTCACCCCCAGTTTTTCCAGCATCGCATCTATGGAAAACTCAATTTCACGTTCTTCGTGAACATGTCCGAGGAGGAAAATACCGAAAACAACGAAACAGACAGCAATGAATGATAAAAAATACCTTATTGTGGGGTTAGGCAACGCAGAACAACAATACGCCGGCACCCGTCACAACTACGGCTTCGAAGTGGTGAATGCAGTTGCCACGGAACTGAAGGCCTCGTTTTCCGTGGATCGGCTTGCATACGTGGCACGCGCCACCTACAAAGGGCGCACGTTAGTGCTCGTCATGCCCACCACCTACATGAACCTCAGTGGCAAAGCCGTCAAATATTGGCTCAATGCCGAAGAGATCACCCCGGACCATTGCATGGTGATATGCGACGACCTCGACCTGCCCTTAGGAGGACTTAAAATCAAGCCCAAGGGCGGCGGTGGATCCCACAACGGGCTCAACAACATCATCGAGCAGCTTGGCCACGCCAACTTCCCGCGAATGCGCTGCGGCATCGGCAAGGATTTTGCGCAAGGCTATCAGGTTGATTATGTTCTGGGACGCTTTTCCAGCGAAGAGCTCAAACTCGTGGAACCTTGCATCCAACGCGCAGTGCAAGCAGTCAAGTCCTTTGCCACCGCAGGCTTGGAACGCACCATGAACCAGTTCAACACCACCCTGTCCGAAAGTCCGAACAATCCTTCCCTAAACAATTCAACCCCAGAGAAATGAAAAAAAGACTTTTGCCCCTGCTTGCTCTGATTATGCTGGTCGGACAGACGGCCATTGCCCAAAAATGGTATCAATATGGTTTTCGATTGGGCACATCCTTCTCCATTTCACGCACCTATTCCATAGAGCACCATGAATTGAGCGGCCTGTTTGTCGGAGAATTCGGCGCCTATTTCCGTGCCGGCAAACACGTCTATGGAGAAATTGGACTTGGCTACGCCTTTTACAAATGCAATTTTTCGAACAGATACCAAGGTTATTCGGATGAGCGCGTTGAGACACGTCATCTCCAAATACCGATCAAAGCCGTGGGACATGTGCCGATCCGGAAAGTGTCGGCATTCCAACCCTACCTCGGAATTGTATACCAACCCATCCTGAAAATCACGGAGAACAATATCGGCTTCGACAAGGAGAGCCTCAACACCCAGCAAGTTTTTTTGACGACCGGCTTTGATTTCAAGTTCGGCCCCATCACCATAGGAGCCAACTACCAGCGCAGTTTCCGTAATTATTTCCGCAATATAGCCGGAAAAAAGCCGCAATTTATAGGTATTAGTGCCGGATTGCAGTTCTAAAACACTCATAACCAAAGATTAAAGATTTTCGTATAAGCCGTTGCCACAACAAAAAAAATGTTATCTTTGCACCGCCTTTAAAAGGGAGCTTAGCTCAGTTGGTTTAGAGCACCTGCCTTACAAGCAGGGGGTCACTAGTTCGAATCTAGTAGTTCCCACCAGTGGAAACGAAGTGTTTTGACACCTCGTTTTTTTTTGTATTTTTGTCGCCTCATACACTTGCATATAGAGAAAATGAAACTATCCATCATAATACCCGTCTACAACGAGGCCAAAACCATTACGGCCATTTTGGACAAAGTGCTTGCAGTAAATTTGATCCATGGTTTTGACAAGGAACTGGTCTTGGTCAATGATGGTTCATCCGACAACTCCCGCGAGGTCATTGCAGAATATGCCGCAGCCCATCCTGATGCGGAGATACGCTACTATGACCAGCCTTGCAACATGGGCAAGGGGGCTGCACTCCATCGCGGCATCGCAGACAGCACCGGCGACTACATCATCATACAAGATGCTGACCTTGAGTACGATCCTGAAGAGTACAACCTGCTGTTGAAACCTATTGTGATGGGATTTGCCGACGTGGTATACGGATCACGCTATTTGGGAGGCACGCCGCACCGTATCCTCTTCTATTGGCATACCAAAGGCAACAAACTGCTCACCCGCGTCTCCAACTGGTTCACCAACCTGAATCTCACCGACATGGAGACCTGCTACAAAATGGCGCGCGCCGACATCTTCAAGCGCCTTTATCTTCAAGAGAAACGCTTCGGCTTCGAACCGGAAGTCACCGCCAAACTGGCCCGCATGGCCAAGAAAGAGGCCATCCGCATCTACGAGGTGCCCATATCCTACTATGGCCGCACATACGCCGAAGGCAAAAAGATCGGGTGGAAGGATGGTGTGCGGACACTCTATTGCATCCTTAAGTACAACTGTTTTTCAAGAAAATACCTGAAATAACCAGTGAATATGCCCACAAGCGACAACTGCCTCAACTCATTAATCTCCCCGTTCGTATGACCTTAGAAGAAAGAATCTCCCGTTTGGAAAGCATAGAATCCATCCGTCATTTACAAGCCAAATACCAACGTTGTCTCGACACCCGCGATTTTGACGGCCTTGCCGAGTGTTTCACCGATGACGTTGTTTCCTCATACGGCAATGGTGCGATGTCCTATCGGGGCAAAGAGGCCGTGATGGAATTCCTGTGCGGCGCAATGAAACTGGATATGCCCTCCACCCACCTTATCCACGGAGGAGAGATTGACATTCTCAGTCCAGACACGGCAACTGCAAAATGGTATTTGGAAGACCATCTTCTCCACGAAAAATTCCTGGTCGAACTGCACGGCGCCGCCATCTACACTGTCCAGTATGTCCAGACGGAAGAGGGCTGGCGTATAAAGGACATCGGCTACGAACGCTGCCATGAATATTTGAAGTTCAGAGGTTTGTTGAACATCATCACACTCCGGAAAAAGACTTTCCTCAAGAGGGTCAAGGATTCCGACCCGGCCAAACTCGGACAATACGGACAATACTTCCAGTACAACATCTTGAAAAAAAAGAAATAGAGACTATGCGCTGTCTGCTCATCTATTTTACTGGTACCTTCAACACCCGCTATGTTTCCCAGCAGTTAAAAAAAAGGCTGGAATCGGTCGGATATGAGGTTGATTTGTACGAGATTGACCCCTTGAACACGGAACATCTTGACCTGTCCGGGTATGACTTGATTGGATTGGGGTACCCTATATACGGATACAACGCGCCCTGGCCATTTCTCAAATTCATCCGGAAGCAGAAATTCCCCAAAGGCATCCGGACGTTCATCTACAAGAACTCCGGCGAGACCGAAAAGGTCAATGACGCATCCTCCCTCTTCGTATGGCGCAAGCTCAAGCGCAGCAAAGCCCTCATTGAGAACGAGTATCATTTTATGATGCCCTATAACATCCATTTTCGTTTTGACGAGCGACTGGTCAAGGAAATCCTTGATATGGATGAGAAGCTATATGATATACTGATCTATGAAATCACGCATCATATTCCCAACATCAAGCGGTACAAACTTTGGCATCGGATTGTGACCCGCGCAGTTTCCATCCAATTTGTGGGCGGCGATGTGAACTCGTTTTTCTACAAGACGGATATGGAAAAGTGCACTGGCTGCGGCCTCTGCATCCGGCAATGCCCGATGCACAACATACGCAAGGACGAAACCGGCACGATACGGTTCGACCATCACTGCCTTATGTGTATGCGCTGTTCTTTCTTCTGCCCCACCAATGCCATCCACATCGGCATCTTGCAGGGGTGGCGTGTAAACGGCCAATACAACTTCAAGGCCATCCGCGAAATGACATTGGATGAACCGGTCATAACCCCAGACACACAAGGCTTTTTCCGATGCTATGTCGACACATACGCCTACATCAACAACCGACACAACGAATTGTTTGGACAATAAAAAACGCGGCTTTCACCGCGTTTTTTTTAGGAAATTATATACTTGATGGCCCAGATCAGGGCATCTGTATCATTTTTTTGGGCGTGCCGGCGCGGCGGCGGGAATCACGTCACATCCGCATAC
>DBYW01000050.1:179502-196586 GCA_002311645.1 Bacteroidales bacterium UBA1176 | reverse complement strand
AATGCAAAAGGCAGGCCGTTTAGGTCTGCCGGGCTTGGTAGCATTGGGCGCCATGGAGGTGACCCTCGCAGGCCGTTAGGCCTGCGGGCAGATTTTTAGATTGGAGTAAAAAAATTTATTTATCTTTGCAGCGTCCTCATCACCTAAACGAGCAATCATGAAAAAAAGCGCCCTCAAACAATTCTCGTCCGTCCTTGTCTGGTTGTTTCTGATGTTTGGCTTTGCCGGATGCATTGTGGATCCCATAGAGCCCGACGACCCAGTTCTCTCGGAGCCGAATCATGTTGAGTACACTCCAGAAGTGCAAGAGCCCATCACCAACGACTTCACTCTACTCAAAGCGTGCATTGGCAAGTCGTATTCTGAGGCCGCCGCGCTGTTGACAAACCACGGGTTCACAGCTTCGGAAGAGAATAAGTTTTTGAAAACGGAGAATGGTGTAACCAAGGAGGCGTACATCCACTCTTCAGGTAATGTTGAAATGGTCGCACGCAACGATGCCTTTGATATTCAGAAACAGCTTTTCACACAATGGATGAACGAAATACGGAATTCGGTGGCATACACCAAACTGGTCAGGTCCCACTTTAGTCTCAGTGCCAGTTGGGATAACGGATATCAGCATTTCAACACGTCAGAAGAACTCATAACCGCCCTCAGCACAGTACAACCAGCCAGTGGCATGTCTGCCTCTTTCAGCGGAAACGATATTTACGCCAATCAATACAGCTTGAATATGATGTTTAACCACTCTGCCGTTTATATGCAGATTATCAACCAGCGGGTGGGGCAGCCTTCTGACGATTTTACCGAAAGCGACCTTGAGAATGCTGATCTCCAAAAGCACATCCTGATTTCCAAGGTGGACTACCTGACTTTCCGTTACAAGGGCTTTTATGCGCTCAATGTCACCGATAAACAGAACACTGGCAATGAAATCCCCTTTGTATCCGAATATCAGTCCCCTGGGGATTTCGGATACATCAAGTTGTTTTACCGCAACACCAACAACCTGTTGATGGACGGCACTATCATCTGGGCCGGTTGCGGCGAGCTCAACTTCCCGTCATCATTCCGTGCCGGACAGCGGTTGAGCAGTGTTATGCCCTATCCCGGTCAAGGCCACATTGCCTTCATCAACAATGAGGGGCATTACTCGACCGTATCCGACGAAATCGAGCTGCAACGTATTTGGCAAACGCTCTCCCGCCAGCAGGAGTTTCGGCATTATTACAGTAATACCTCCAAGAAGGTAGCGGTGTACCTCTATGCGCCCAGCGTAGGTGTCGGCAACCCCGCCGACGCATACTATTTGGTGTTTACGGAGCAATAGGCGTTCAATGCCCGCACAGAGGTCCACACACAGAAAAATCGTGTGTTGTCGCATTCAAAACCCCAAATCCAGATGAAAGCCCACAACGTCAGAATACGTTGACAATATGATAATTATTTGATTCTGAAAATTTTCAACGCCCTTGATTGTTGATAAAATGTTCAAAAAAAGCATGTTGGCGGATGCGGAATAATCTGTATTTTTGTTCCTCATTTTTCAGACTATATTTTCATGAAAAAAACTGTACTTCTTTCCTTTCTTGTCTTTTTATTGTATTCCACGTCCCTGCACGCACAAGCCACATTCACCGTGGCAGACGGGGATGTCACCAACTCATACGTCCCGGTTTACGGATGGAATACGGACAGGTTCCTGCGAGAACAAATAATCTATCCTGCATCCATGCTTACATCCTTGGTTGGCAGCAACATCTCTTCGATGACATTTTATTTGTCCACCCCTCCAAGTTCGTCTTGGGGTTCTGTCTTCAATGTCAGTTTGGGCGTAACAGCTTCTTCGGCATTCAACTCGAACACGGAGTATTTTTTGACGGATGCCACCACCGTGCTCTATACCGGCACCCTGACGGTGAACAGCAACAACACGATGACCGTCACGTTCAGTTCACCGTTCTTCTATACGGGCGGAAATTTACTGTTAGACATCTCCACGGTCACCAAAGACAACAACTACAGTTCCGCCTACTTTACAGGTATTCAGTCGCAAGGCGGCAGCGCCTACGACTATGCTTCTGGCAGTTTGGCGGCGGCGGATGACCCGTCTGTGGTGAATTTTATTCCCAAGACCACCTTCCATTACACATTGGGGAACACCTGTATGCATCCTTTTAATCTAAGTGTTTCGGATGTGGCTGGCAGCTCCGCAATGATCCAATGGCGGAATTTCACCACCTTCACACCCGACCATTACGAAGTGTCATACAAACAAGCGGATGCGAATGCGTGGACAGTCCTGCCCGATGCCATCACCTCGGAACACTATATGCTTACGGGTCTTCAACCGCAAACGGATTATCAAGTACGTGTGCGGGCATTTTGCGATGCCTCCACTCCAACGGACTACACAGATACGGTGAACTTCACCACGATCTGTTCCGGCGGATATACGGAAGACACCTATATCGGCACCGGCACCAACACCAACTATGGAGACATTTTCCCGACAAGAATGTACAACAAATATTGCTATTCGCAGCAACTCTACCTCGCGAATGAGTTAGGCGGCGCACACAACATAGATGCCATATATCTGCAATATTTCAACTATTATGCCCGAACAAGAAATATCGATATCTACCTCGGGCATACCGATAAAACCTATTTTGCCAGCAACACAGGATGGGTGACATCCGACAATCTCACCAAAGTGTTCTCCGGTTCCATAACATTCGACAATTCCGGGGAAGACTACTGGTTCAAGATTCCCTTCGACACCGTTTTCGCCTACAACGGCACCGACAACTTAGTGATTGCCTTTGACGACAACACTGGCAGCAGCGGCGGTTCAGCCAACAGGTTCTACACGAATTATTATCCGTCATACGCCAGCATATACATTTCTTCCGACAACACCAATTATACCCCGCAAGATCCGCCTTCCGGCAGCCGCAACAACAATCGTATGAATTTGAGGCTGCCTGGGGATTGTATCTCCACCGGTTGTGATGCCGCAAATGTTTCCGTGGCGGACATCACGGACACCTCTGCACGGATAGTCTTCACGGCAGGTGTGGGCAACACTGGGTGCGAAATGCAATACAAACGCACCCGAGACAACAATTTCATCACGCTGCCCACCAACGGCAACTCCTACCTCCTGACCGGTTTGAGCCAAAACACCGAGTATGTGGTGCAGATCCGATCGCTGTGTGCTTCGGGACAAAGCCAATGGAGACAGGTGATTTTCACCACAAGTGTGCTGGATCTGCCACGGCTGTATGTAAAAGCAGGTGGCACGGGCAACGGCTCCAGCTGGGCAAAGGCTATGGGAGACCTGAATGATGCATTATCCACCGCAGAGGCCATCAAGAGCGCCACCAACACCATCCCGGACATTTGGGTGGCCCAAGGAATCTACTATGGAGACAGTGTGTCCGCAAACGCCTTCACCATCCGTGAAGGCATCAACGTTTACGGTGGTTTCGCAGGCGATGAGCCGGACAACTATGACTTGTCGCAACGTGATTTCACCGCACATCCCTCCATCTTGGACGGACAACACAGCCAGCGGGTACTATTCCAGGAGTCTAATTTCGCAACTTCCACCGAGTGGAACGGATTCACGATACAAAACGGTAATGCCTCGGGCAATGGCGGCGGTGCTTTACTACTTGACATGACGAACCTACGCCATTGTGTGATCCGTGACAACACGGCCAGTAGTAATGGAGGCGGCATATATATATACAACTCTAGTTATACGAAATACGGAACCATTGAGCATTGTACGGTCACCCACAACACTGCGACCTCAAATGCTGGCGGTATTTTCTCCCGTTACGGTATAATGCACCATTGCATTATCTCCCACAACCAGGTCACGTCAAGCAACGGCTACGGCGGCGGCGTTTACGCCGAATTCACGAACACTTCAGTCAACATGATTTCCAACTGTTTAGTGGCCAACAACACGGCGGCCCGAGGCGGCGGTATCTACAGTAGCAATAACTGTTTTGTGGAAAACACCACCGTTGTATGCAACTTGTCCACAACAGGATGCGCCGGGGTGCTCGGAGGCCGGCTGCACAACTGCATCGCTTGGGGCAACCAACAAGGCACTGCTGCCAGCAATGTGAGCACCACGGCCAACTACTGCACCTACTCGGCCGTGGAAGGCGGCTGCCCCGGCACAGGAAACATCTCCCTGATGCCCGAAAGTTTCGACAACGGACGATATTATCCTTACTTTGTACTGCCCGCGCTTACGGCAGGCCATACCGATACGACCGAAAACGTGGACTGGCATTTGCAAAACGGATCTATCTGCGTGAACCGTGGCGGTGACAACTACGTGAACACCCCCGACAGCACCGATTTGGATGGCACCGCACGTGTCAAACAAGGCACAGTCGATATGGGTTGCTACGAATCTGACCACCAAGGCATAACACTGCCGAACTACGGAGATATCCTATATGTGAAGGTGAACGGCAGCGGCGACCACACGGGCACAAGCTGGGACAACGCCCTCGGAAGCATCTCCGATGCACTCAGTCTGGCGCAAATGTTCAACGCCGACATCTGGATAGCAGAAGGCATTTATTACGGCGACTCCGTTTCCGAAAGCGCTTTCGTGATGGTGGACGGTGTGAGTATGTACGGCGGTTTTGTCGGGAACGAGCCCGCCGACTATGACCTCACCCAGCGCGACCTTGACGCACACGTAACCATTTTAGACGGCCAGCACAGCCAGCGGTTGCTCTACCAGACGAACTCCTTCACGAAAACTACTACGGTGGATGGATTCATCATTCGCAACGGCTACTCCTCCGGTACTGGCGGCGGCGGTTACTTCCAGAAGAAGATTGTCCTTTCGAACTGTCATTTTATGCACAACCGGGCACAACAATCCGGCGGCGGCGCATACTGCTCCGGCAACAGCAGCGACAGTGTATTTATCACCCACTGCACCTTTACACACAACTTCGCAGGAGAATACGGCGGCGGACTTGACTGCGGCTATGCCAAGGTGAGCGACTGCGTGTTCTCCCACGACACTGCAACCAGTTACCAAAAAGGATACGGCGGTGGCCTGTACGCCTCCTACTCCGAGGTTGTCCGTTGCGTCGCGACACATAACTACTGCAATATGCAGGGAGGCGGCATCTCTGTCAGTTACTCCACGGTTTCCCAGTGCGAAATCACCCACAACAAGTGCAACAACAACGGCGGCGGTGTCTATTTGGGAAGCACTAACAACAACAATGACCAAGTGACGCTTTCCAACTGTTTGATAGCCAACAACACGGCAACATACGGTGCCGGCATTTACAACGGACAGAGCTACAATATTGTACGAAACCTCACCGTGGTTTGCAACACCATCACCAACAGCAACACCAACAACACCGGTGCAGGCGCGTATGCATACGCCTACAGCAGTTCCAGCAGTTACAGTCTCACCATCCAGAACAGCATCTTTTGGGGCAACCGCCTTAACGGGGTGGTGAACAATATCGAGAAGAACAACGACGGCAGCAGTATAACCGTCAGCCACTGCGCAATAGAGGGCGGCTATGCCAACGGCGACAATATCGTGACGCTGATGCCAGAAAGTTTTGCCAACGGATTTCAGCATCCGCACTTCGTAAACCCAGCCCTTAACGCAGGGTACGAGGACGACACGCCCAACCCCGACTGGCATCTGGCCAACGGATCCCCCTGCATCAACAAGGGTGACAACAGTATGGCCGGCACCTCGGATCTGGATGGCAACGGCCGTATTCAGCAGAATGTGGTCGATTTGGGCTGTTACGAGTCACCCTATACCGAGGTCGCTCTGCCGACCTACGGGGACATCATCTACGTGACCGAGCAGGGCGCAGGCACCGGCACGGGCGAAAGTTGGGCGAACGCAGCCAGTTCCATCCAAGACGCCATCGACCTGGCCACCACCCACCACGCGGTGGTCTGGGTGGCGGCAGGCACCTACTACGGCGACACCGAGAGCGACAACGCCTTCACTATGCGGGAGGGCGTGAGCGTGTATGGCGGTTTCGCGGGCAACGAACCCGCTGACTACGACCTCTCGCAACGCAACTTCGAAACCAACACCACGATTTTAGACGGCCAGAGTTCTCGGCGCGTGCTCTACCAACCTGTGAATTTCACCGAGGCAACCGCAGTGACATGGGACGGTTTCACCATCCAGTTCGGATGGAGCAAAGAAGACGGTGCTGGTGTCTACTTGCGAACCTACTCCACTCTCAGCCATTGCGTAGTGCAGTACAACACCCTTGCACCTGTAAACAACTCATATTATACCACTTTCCATTACGGCGGCGGAATATACGCTGCCGGCTCTTCCGTCACGGTGGGCGGAGTGAAACATCGCACCACACGCATCAGTTACTGCAAGATACAATATAATAATATAGAGAACACCAATTATTTAGAAGGCGGCGGTGGCGGTTTATATGCCTACAGAACGGATGTTGACCATACGGAAATATGCCATAACACATCGGTAGTGCTTGGTGGCGGACTGTACCAAAGTGACGAATCCACCGTGTCCAACTGTCTTATCCACAACAACACTGCCTACAGAGGCGGTGGTGTCTGCGCAAGCAACAGTGTCACATTCCTCAACTGTGACATTGTGAACAACACGGCGACCAACAACGGCGGTGGTTATTATCGTTACAACGGCACGCCGGTGTTCACCAACTGCATTATCTGGGGTAACAAGAAGGATTACATCGTCAACAACATCAACGGCAGCGGAACCTTCACCTACTGTGCCGTGGAGGATGGACAAAGCGGCACGGGCAATGTCACCATTGCATCCGCCAACGACGGTATGGACGCCTCTCAATACTACGTTCGTTTCAACAACTGGGAGAACGGAGACTACAGCCTGCACCCCACCTCCTCCTGCGTGAACGCCGGCAACACGAACGTGATGACCGACAGTCTTGACTTTTACGGTGAGCCGCGAATCTATGGCAACACGGTGGACATCGGATGTTCGGAAGTACAGGCGCAGAACAATTGCTCGCCAGTCATCAACTTGCAGGTAAACAACATCACTACCAACTCAGCGCAATTGAATTGGCACCCCACAGGCAGCGAAAGCCAATGGACCGTCATTTATGGCGAGACGGGCGGCAGCACCAATACGATGACTGTGAACGACACCATATGCACCCTTTCGGGACTGTCGTTCAACCGCAGTTATACGGCCAAGGTGCGCGCCATTTGCAATAGCGAGCAAATGAGCGTATTCTCCATCTCAGTCAACTTCCAGACCATTTGCGACCCGACTATTCTTGACACACTCTCCAACTTCAGCCAGATGACACCGGCCGACAGCGGTCTCGTGTATCAAAATGTGGTCACGTTCAGCTGGGCCTCGATGCCGGAAGCCACTTCCTATGATTTCTATCTCTGGGCCGACGGCAGCCCTGAGCCCGCCACTCCCACGCAATCGGGACTTACCTTTTCCGCGATTAATGGCTTCTCTCTGCCCAACTACGCACGCGGCAAGTACTACCACTGGAAGGTGGTGGCCTGGAACGAGTGCATCAGCAAGTCCAGCCCGGTGATGACCTTCCGGGTTAACCCCATTGCCGACCTGCACGTAACATCCATCACCCACTCCACGCCGGTGGCCGGACAACCGATGACCATCACTTGGACGGTGACCAACGACGGCGAGGGATGCACCCCACCCGGACAGAGCTGGCCCGACTACATCTGGCTTTCCAGCGATGCAGACGTACGATATCACTTCGCGGATGCTAACCATAATTTGGCCACCGTCACGAACCTGCAATCGCTAAACCCCGGCGAGTCATACACCAACTCCACCACAGTCACCCTTCCCGAAGGCATCATGGGCAACTTCTACCTGTTTGTCATCGCAGGCGAGGTGGATGCCGTCAGCATCGATTTCTCGCCCGTCGGCGGTGTCGCCCCCAATCCCTACACCCCGAGTGTCACGGGTAACCCCTACCCTTACCTGTTTGCCGCCACCCACGTGCAATTCTTCACCGATGATATTGTCTATGGCTGCTTCCGTAACGAGAGCGAACAACTTGTGTGCAACAATTGGGGCCACGACAACTTCTTCTACGTGGTGCTGAACGTACTGCCGCCGCCGTCAGCCGATTTGGTGGTGAGCAGTGTTGCACATCCCGCCAACACTTTTTCGGGCAATACCATACCCCTGACATGGACGGTCTCCAACCACGGTGAAGCTATGGCCTTAGGCTCTTGGTATGATGCGGTCTATCTCACATCCGACACCCTCCTCGATACGGATGAGGCCTGGCGCGTGGGACGCTTCCAGCACACTGGCACCCTCCTCGTTGACAGCAGCTACAGCCGCACCGAACAAGTGACCATCCCCATCGACTATATGGGCGAATACCGTTTCTTCATCGTCACCGACAATTTCGACGATATTTACGAGGGCTTCTACAACGAGAACAACACCGGCATGTCGGAGCATCCGCTGACAGTGACGCTCACCCCGCCCGCCGACCTGATTGTCTCCAATGTCACAATGTCCGACACCGTTGACATAAACAGCAACTGTACGGTACACTTCACCGTCAAAAATAACGGCAGCAACCCCACTTACGGCAATGTTTGGCAAGATGCCATCTATCTCAGCCCAAGCCCTGTTTTTGACCCGACAAGTGCTCGATTACTCAAGAGTTTGCGCCATACTGGTGTGCTTCCGGCGGATTCCTCATACCATAAACAAACCACCATCTCTATCCCCACCAACTTGACCGCCGGCACGTGGTATCTATTAGTGTACACCGACAAAGATCATAACATTTTTGAGTATAATTACGATGACAACAACGTCACGGCGTATCCGGTGACGGTTCAGTTGCCCGATCTGGCCGTTTCCAATATAGTTGTACCCGACACAGTGGATCCGAACGGCATCACCCGCGTAACTTGGACGGTACGCAACAATGGCCCCGGCAACGTGGTGAGCCGCAGTTTCACCGACAACATCGTCTTCAACGGAGAGAATGTCTACACGGCCAACGTAACTAATGTTAACCTCGCGGCAGGCGACTCCATGGTGCGTTTCGCCAATGTCCAGATACCTTGTCCGAACGGCGAGGGCCTCCTAAATGTCAGCACCGACGTGACGGAAGCCGTCTTGGAGGGCAACGAGAGCAACAACACGCGCACGGTTCCTCTCAACATTCTCACACCTGATTTGGCAGTAACCAGCGTAACCCTTTCAGAAGAGTCGCTGTGGAGCGGCACCAACGTCGCGGTGACCTACACGGTGGTTAACAACGGAACGATGCCGGCGTACAGCAACATCACCGACAAGGTCTTCTTCAGCACGTCGGCGGTGAATTATCAAGACAATGGTTTTTCAGGACAAAATATTCACAATCTGTTACTTGCACCCGGCGAGAGTGAGACGTTCACCACAACGGTCATGATTCCCAACGGCATCAGTGGCCAATACTACTGCCACGTGCAGTGCAACGCCACGAATACCCTCTGCGAAACAGCCACAGCGAACAACATCGGCCACAGCGCGGCTGTCAACGTTCAGCTCAGTCCGTGGCCTGATCTGGTTGTGACCCAACTGACAGTTCAGCCGCCAGTCTATCTCGGTGCCCCGTTCCAAGTGCAATACACCATCCAGAACAACGGCACCGCCGCGCTGCATAATGCCGAGGCTGTCCAAAAGTTCTACTATTCGACCTCCCCATCGATTTTCGACACGAACAAACTGATTCTCAGCACCTCCGACTACCTCAATTTGGCTGTCGGGGAAAGTGTCACCAACACAGCCAATATGGTCATCCCCGCCACAGAACTTCAGCGTTACTACTATCTCTACATTGTCACCGATGCCGATGACAACATCTACGAGCATACAGATGAGAATAACAACACGACCATCAGCAGTAATTTCCTCGCTCAAATCTATCAACTGGATTTAGAAGCACTGGAGATCGTGGGTCCCGACACGGTGGAGTGGGGCCAAACGGCAACCTACCGGCTGCACGTGCATAACAACTCGCAAGTGCCGACCATCGCCACACAATGGCACGATGCCATGTATCTGTCGAATGACCAGACTCTTCAGAACTCCGACCAACTTCTGCAAATGGTGGGTCACCAAACCGTGTTGAATGCCAACGACGACTATTGGGTGAACTTCACCCTCACGGTGCCTTTCGGGACACAGCCCAACGTTTTCCTGCTGGGTTACGCCGACTTCAACAGCGACAACCCCGATATCAACCACTCCAACAACTCCACAATAAAGGCCATCACGGTCAACAGCGTGCCCACCCCTGACATTGCTGTCACGGATATGACTGTTGTGGGTGATGTGGTCAGCGGGCAACCCGCGAGAATCGCCTACACCGTGACCAACATCGGCGAGCAAGACATCAGCTTGCGCACTTGGACCGACAAGCTTTTCCTCTCCTCCAACAACACTTACGAAAGCACGGACATAGAGTTAGTGAGCAAACCCCGCCACAACGTAAGCTTGTCACAGGGCGGCACCTACACCGACACGCTCACCTTCACCATCCCGCTACCACAGAATGGAGATATGTATCTGCTTGTCAAGGCCAATTCCGCCAACAATCCCTATGAAACGAACCAAGTCAACAACGTGATGTCCACTCCTGTCTCCATCGCGTTGCCGCTGCCCGGCGATTTGACGGTTACGGATGTCACCTGCGAGAGCAGTATCATCTCTGGCAGTGTAATCCACGCCTCTTGGAACATCCATAACATCGGCGACAACAATATGTATGGCAACGGTTTGCGCACGTTGGTGTATGTCTCCGCAGACACGGCCTTCGATGCCAACGACCGGCTGTTAGGGAGCGTGGTCTCCGATATCAACATCGCGCCCGACGGCACTTTGCCGCAGACATTCAACAGCCGGATCAGCGGATTGGCGGCGGGTGAATATTACCTCATCGTGAAAACCGATGTCACGAACGCCTTCAACGAGGTCAACGAGACGAACAATGCAGCCTGTTCTGCTGAGCCGTTCACGGTGACCATCCGTCCTCTGCCCTTCAACACGGACGTGGCCGATATGCTTTACAACAATGAGGCATCCGACTTCCGGCTGGATGTGGGCGACAATTTGAGTCAGACGGTGCGCATCCACCTCACCTCGGCGGAATCCGCGGCGGGTGCGGTGAATATGATCTATGCCACCTACAACGAGTTGGGCGACAACCTGAACTACAACTACTCCACCATCGGGCAATTCACAGGCAACCCGGAACTCTACATTCCTTCGACGCGGCCTGGCTACTACGGGGTGAGCGTCTATGGCAACACGCCGGCGGGTGACGCACAGAACACGGTCATCCGCGCCGATATCCTGCCGTTCGAGTTGCGGACGGTTGAGGCCGACCACGGCGGCAACACCGGTGTGGTGACGGTGGAGCTGACCGGCTCGCACTTCCGTCCCGATATGGAGGTGTGCCTGCGCAACAACAATGACACCATCTGCGCCGACTCGCTGATATACGTGAACTACTACAAAGCCTTCGCCCGCTTCGACCTCACAAACCGCACGCCCGGTATGTACGACGTGAGTGCGATGAACTTCTGCGAGGGCGAATCGGTGCTGTATGACGGCTTCGAGATCCAAGAAGGCGAGCCCAACGGGTTAGGCTACAATTTGATTTTCCCGAGTTCGCCGCGCCCGAACCGCAACATCGTGATGATGCTGGAGTTCGGCAACACCGGCAACATCGACCTCCACGACCAAGTGCTGGAGATCACCAGCATGGCAGGGTCGCCCATCGCGCTCACGCCCGAAGAGGTCTCGCAAGGGAACATCACGCTGCTGGTGCCGCTCACCATCGAGGGGCAGCCAGAGGGATTGCTCCGTCCCGGCAGCTACGGCACCATCAACATCTACGGCTTCACCTCCGGCGGCCTTATTTTCACCATCAAACCTGCAAACGAGTAAATTATGAGAAAGATGAAACATATAAAACCCATTATCGTTGCCGCTTTGTTCCTTGCGGTGTGGCTTCCAACGCAAGCACAATGGGCGGGCGAGGACAAGAAAGTAACCCTAAACCCTGACGAAAGCTATCCGACAATCAAAATCGGCTTGCCCGACAACAGCAACAAACACTACTACACTTGGAGCGGCGACTACATCATTTCGCAGGATGTACACCAACCGCAAATCGAAGTGCAGCCCCACGACTCCGTCACAACCTACCACGTGGAGAGGCTCACCGAATGCGGTATGGAGGAGGACGATGTTGTCGTCCGTATCATTGACTCCGTCTCCATTGTACGTATCACTCCGAAAGTGTGTTGCTACAATTCCGGAGACCCTATCCAAACATCGGATTTCACCATTGAAACCAACCCTCCTGGATACGAGGGTTGGGTGACAGTAAGTCCAAGCGAGGCGCCCTATTTCGCCTTCCCTGAGAGTACGAAAGAATTGACATTCGAACTTTCTCTTAATGGGTACACTTCCAAAAAGACAGTAACCTTGGATGTTTATAACCCCACCGTAAATGCAAGCATCACCACCGACTGGTTTGATTTGGTTAATAAACTTTCAAAATTCGAGGAACAAACTAGAGGGTTCAGGAAATTCACCGATGGTTTGCAAGATAATCTCAGAAAGTTAAAGTTGTTGGCGGGAGTTGGTTGTCAGCCTGTATTCAATTTCAATTTTGAAGGTGGCGGTGCGGGTGGTACCTCTTTACCGTCATTTAAATATTGCTGCAAAGGTTTGGAGACTTCCGGCGTTCAAGTAGAAGCATTTAGTCTGGCCTTAAATGCTGGATTTGAGTGCTATTTGCCTATACCTGGTTTGTCGGCTGGCGCATCTGGACTTCTGGTTCATTTGATGATCCAAGGTGGGACTTCGGCGGGTCCGATAACTTCCAGAGCTTTAAAGGACAGTCGATGCAGTGAGTTTTATATACCCTTTTCCACCTACATTGAAGCGACAGGAGCACTTACGGTGGCTGTTTGGAACCCAAATGTATTGTCGCTGGAGGGTGGCGCAATAGGAAGAGCTTCTATGGACTGGAAATGGATACCGTCTGAACCTTTGGAGTGGAAACCATTAACACTCACAGTCACTGTATATGGAAAAATTAAACTGGGAAATTTTCTAGAACCCAAAATCAGTTACACATTGTATTCAGCACGAGTTTTTTAAATGATCAATCATATGAAAAAATCTTTCTTCATTATAGGTTTCTTGTTATTAATGGGCAATATACTATCCCAAAACTGTCGGTATCCAGTGTATCAAGATTCTCACTACACCCTGAATATGGATATGCACATAGACAGTTCCTACCTATATGTTGACGACACAGCACACTGCCTGTGCAGAGGTGTCTTTCGGTATGAACTGTATGGTATGACACCCTCCGATGACAATTCCAGAATGATTTCCTTGACTGGTGGAACGCAATATGCTGCACAATCGAACACCATTCCGGCTACGCTTTGCAGATTGCTGCAATCGTATCAGTCAGAAGATTTGACGCTCCTAAAACAGCTATATAGGGCTTCTGACACCGCCTCCATTAAGGAGACATTGGAAGACTCTGTGGTTCGAAGCAAATATTTTGAGTCAACATCTGCCATCCAGTCGATGAAATTCTTACTCTCGTACACGATGAATGATTTCACGATTGCTCAGGTGGAGTGTTACAATTCTGACAGTATGTTATACGTCATGCCCTTTGCTTTCCAAGAAATCGGAAACAATTGGTATCTTGCAGCTATTGTGGACAGCAGTTCTATCACCGGAAATCTATTTTCATTCTTCGGTTATCGGAATGTCAACCAACTCGTTGTGGGCAATGACTTTGACGGCGACGGGGTGGCCGACACGTTGGACAATTGCCCCTGCAACTACAATCCCGACCAACTTGACAGCGATGGAGACGGATTTGGCGATGCCTGCGACAACTGCATTTACAAAGCAAACCCCTCCCAAGTGGATTCCGATCTTGATGGTGTAGGTGACGCGTGCGACAACTGTCCATGGTTTTTCAATCCCGACCAACTTGACAGCGATGGGGACGGATTAGGGGACTCCTGCGACAACTGTCCGTTCCACGTAAACCCGAGGCAGTATGACTATGACAGCGATGGCCTCGGTGACGAATGCGACCCCGACATTGACGGCGATGGCATCCCCAACACTATGGATGCGGATATGGACGGCGACGGCGTGGCCGACTCCTTGGACAACTGCCCAATCCACTTCAACCCGAGTCAGTATGACAGCGATGAGGACGGCATTGGCGATGCGTGCGACAACTGCCCGTTGCATTACAACCCTGGGCAGGAAGACCTCGACGGCGACGGTTGGGGCGACCTCTGCGATGAAGACCGTGACGGTGACGGCATCCCTGACATTGAGGACAACTGTCCCGACACCCCCAACCCCGACCAAGCCGACCTGGACTGCGACGGCAAAGGGGATGCTTGTGACGATGACCTTGACGGAGACGGTGTACCCAATAATTTGGACAACTGTCCTACCATTTTCAACCCCGACCAGTCCGATGTCAACGGCAACGGTGTGGGCGATGTTTGCGAATAAAAAAAGAAAGGAACGAATATGAGAAACAACAGACATATCCTTTTCCAGTTTTTAACCGTCCTGATACTGACAAGTATGACTGCAACGGTATCGGGGCAGTGTATCAAGGCAATGGCGACACTAGAGGAGTCCTGCGACCCCGGCAAGGATGGTCAAGCCTACGTTTCCATTCCCAGTAATATGCAGAACAAATGTTCCATCTTATGGAAACTGAACGACAATCGCACTTCAACGTCGGGACACGTCTCCGGGTTGCCTCAAGGCACCTATTCCGTCAAAGTATGGTGTACCGCTCGTCCCAGCGTAGTGTTTTACAACGGCACCGTCACCATCAAAAAGCAGCAAGACTGCAGCGAATTGAAAGTGAAAGTCTCCGGTCCCACCAATGTATCCATCGGATGTAACGAGTCATCAACTCCGGTCACCTTCACGGCTTCCGCGTCAGGCGGGCGCCCGCCGTACGATTGGGTCGGGGATAATTCCTCCAACAGCCGTACGGTTCAGGTCGGGTCTGGAAATTTCCAGGTTTCCTTTACGGTTATGGACCAAGCCCTTCATATCGCCAGAGGCACGCTGAAAGGCTACGCCAAAAAGTTGGAATGTTCTCAGGATCCCAATGAAATTTCCGGGCCTTCGGGATACGATGACAACATCCGCTTCGTGAACGCCACCGACAAGATGAACTACACCATCAATTTCGAAAACGACCCCGACTTCGCAACAGCACCTGCCTCGCGCGTGAAAATCACCTACGACGTGCCCGCCAGCCAGAACATCGCCTCGTTCCGTCTGGCTGACTTCGGCTTCGGAAGCCACGTCTTCACCGTGCCCTCCAATGTCTCGTCATACAGTCAACGTCTGGATGTTTCTGATTCTTTAGGTGTTTGGTTGGATGTAACTGCCGGCATTGACATCGTCAACCACCAGCTGTTCTGGATTTTCCAAAGCATCGACCCCGCAACAGGTTTCGAGCCCTCCAGTTCGCAGATGGGCTTCCTGCCGATTAACGACTCGTTAGGCCACGGCGAGGGATACGTCAACTTCTACATCCTGCCTGACGGCGGCGTGCATACCGGCGACACCGTGGGCGCAGAGGCACTCATCGTGTTCGACGACAACGCGCCCATCGGCACCAACGTATGGCGCAACACCTTCGATGCAATGGCGCCCACCTCCACGCTCCATGCCACGTTGGACGCGCAGGACTCCCTTTACTGCACCTTCTCCTTTGACGCGCAGGATGACCAAGGCGGCTCCGGCGTGCGTAGTGTCGAGACCTTCGTCTCTGTCAACAACGGCGCCTACACCTCCATTGGCACCTGCCACCCCGACAGCACCCTCTCCTACGCACTCGAAAACGGCCTCCTCTACCAATTTATGTCCCTCGCCACCGACAATGTGGGCAACACGGAGCCCTTCAAGAACATAGCCGACACATCAGTCAACTACAACGTTCCGCCCTTCGACCTGCTGTTAGACGGCACGACATTCTACGAATACCACCCAATCAACACACTCATCGGTTCTTTCGTCACCTTGGATGACGACATCAACCAACATTTTGTGTATGAGCTGGTAAGTGGCGAAGGTTCCACAGACAACAATCTTTTCACCATTGTCAACAACGAATTGAAAACCAACTCGTTGTTTGAATGTAGCAAACGAACTGACTATGAAATCCGTGTGCGCAGCACCGACATCGGCGGACTTTCCATCGAAAAAACGTTCACCCTCAGCGAAATCATCACACATGAAACGCCGGAGACCTATTTGAACACCGAAATCTGCCAAGGCGAAAGCTTTGATTTCCACGGACGTTCGCTGAACGCTACGGGATCCTATACTGACACGCTCTCCAAATCCGACGGCTGCGACAGCTTGGTCACGCTCTTCCTCACCGTGAATCCAACTGCACAGACACCTGTTACACAGAGCATTTGCCAAGGCGAAAGCTACAACTTCTTCGGGCAGACGCTGACAGAGGCAGGCACCTACACCCAAGCACTTCAAACCGTCAAAGGTTGTGACAGCGTGATTACCTTGACCTTGATCGTTAACCCTGTCTATAATATTCCGACTGCGCAAGAAATCTGCCAAAGCGAAAGCTTCATTTTCTTCGGACAGGCATTGACGGAGGCAGGCACTTACACCCACACGCTACAAACAGCTAAAGGTTGCGACAGCACCATCACCTTGACGTTGACCGTGGATCCAACCTACGACATGCCGATGACACAAGAAATCTGTCAAGGCGAAAGCTTCAATTTCTTCGGACAGGCATTGACGGAGGCAGGCACTTACACCCACACTTTGCAAACCGCCAAAGGCTGCGACAGTACGGTAACTTTGACATTGACGGTGAATCCTGTATATAACACACCTCTAACACAAGAGATTTGTCAAGGCGAAAGCTTTGTCTTCTTCGGACAGACATTGACTACAG
>DBYW01000050.1:107447-179306 GCA_002311645.1 Bacteroidales bacterium UBA1176 | reverse complement strand
CTTCTTCGGACAGACATTGACTACGGCGGGCACCTACAACCACACGCTGCAATCTGCCAAAGGCTGCGACAGTGTAGTGACTATGACGTTGACAGTGAACCCAACCTACAACACCCCGATAACAGCTGTAATTTGCGAAGGTGACACCCTCAGCTTTTTCGGACAATCCCTCACCACGGCGGGAACTTACACCCACAACTTGCAGACTGTCAAAGGCTGCGACAGCGTTATCGTTTTAACGTTGACCGTGAATCCGACCTACAATATGCCGTTGACGCAAGAAATCTGTCAGGGTGAAAGCCTCGTATTCTTCGGGCGGACATTAACAGAGGCCGGCACTTATACGCATTCGATGCAGACCACTAACGGCTGCGACAGCATAATCACATTATCTTTGACAGTAAACCCGCTGTATAACACACCGATAGCGCAATCCATCTGTCAAGGCGACACCTTCAACTTCTTCGGACAATCCCTCACCACGGCGGGAACTTACACCCACAACTTGCAGACCATCAACGGTTGCGACAGTGTGGTTGCCCTGACCCTGACGGTGAACCCAACCTTCAACACCCCGACTACGGCGGTAATTTGCGANNAACTTCTTCGGGCAGTCTCTCACCACGGCGGGAACTTACACCCACAACTTACAGACCGTCAATGGTTGCGACAGCGTGGTTGCCCTGACCCTGACGGTGAACCCGACCTTCAACACCTCGACTACGGCGGTAATTTGCGAGGGCNNNAACTTCTTCGGGCAGTCTCTCACCACAGCGGGAACCTACACCCACAACTTGCAGACTGTTAACGGTTGCGACAGCGTGGTTGCTCTGACCCTGGCGGTGAACCCGAGCTTCAACACCCCAATAACGGCGGTAATTTGCGAGGGCGACACCCTCAACTTCTTCGGACAATCCCTTACCACGTCAGGTACTTACACCCACAACATGCAGACTGTCAACGGTTGTGACAGTATTGTCACGCTGACTTTGACAGTGACGCCTGTCTTTAGCACCCCGATAACGGCTATAATTTGCGAGGGCGACACCTTAAACTTCTTCGGACAATCCCTTACCACGGCGGGAACTTACACCCACAACTTACAGACCATCAACGGTTGCGACAGTATTGTCACGCTGACTTTGACAGTGACGCCTGCCTTTAACACCCCGATAACGGTTGTAATTTGCGATGGAGATAATTTTGATTTCTTTGGGCAATCCCTCACCACAGCGGGAACATACACCCACAACTTGCAGACCGTCAACGGTTGCGACAGCGTGATTTCCCTGACCCTGACGGTGAACCCGACCTTTGAGTTAAGTATTTTTGACACTACTATTCGCGAACACGAATACGTCTTTGGTGACTTCAGCATAACCCCGACCGACAGCGGAACCTACACGTATGATTTCCAGTATTCCTCGGAGGAAGGATGCGACAGTGTCATCCACTTGATTCTATATGTGTTGTTCAACGATGGCGTGGAAATATACGATTCCAGAGGTGTGGAAATATTCCCCAACCCGACCAGTTCGATTCTTAATATCAAAGGAGAGAAAATGCTTAAAATTTGGATTCATAACGCTGACGGTCAACTTATATTCACAAAAACGGATAATATCGAAGACCTACAACGGGTGGACGTGTCGCAATTCGCCTCTGGACAGTACTTCGTGAAAGTATTACTCGACGGCAACAGGACAGTCACTCGCAAATTCATCGTTCACCGGAAGTAGGGCATTGTCCATCAAGATTTTCATCCTTGACGGACTGATAAACACCAAGAATATGTAAGTTTGATCAAAAGTGATTGGATTGTAAGGGCATCATTAGGGTGCTGTCGACCAATTATTTCGTACTTTTGCCATCTGAAAATCTCAACCCCAAATGCCCCCCTTCAACGTCAAAATCACCGCCATCCGGAAAGTGCAGCACACCGACCTTTCCGAGCTTTACGAGAACCCCATTGAGCACGCATGCGAGGTGCGGGAGGGCGACACGTGGATCGCCGTGGGCGGAAAGAAGCCCGAGGGACTCTGCGACAGCGCGTGGGAGTCGATGCGGTGGTTCGTGGAGGAACTCGCCGCCGGCCGCGGCAACTTCTACGACGGCTGGATGAAGAACCCCTTCTCCGCTATGATCAGCTGCAACGACGGCTTCCGCCCTGTGAGCTTCCTGCTGGAGAGATGCGAGGAGGGATGTTAGACATTGGTCATTGGCTGTTGGCTGTTGGCTGTTGAACTATGGCAATGGGCTTTGATCTATGCCACCTCTTCCTAACTTCTTAATTTCTTAATTTCTTAGTTTCTTAATTCCTTCACTCCCTTCCCGTTCACTCTTCACTGTTCACTCACTTATAGTCCGCCACCTCAATCACCCAGGCGTTCTCCAACACCTCCAAATTTCTGAAACCGACTCTGGAGAAGTCGATGGTGAGGGTGCCTTTCTTGTCCTGCTTCCATTTTAACGCGTTGGGAGCGATTCCTTTCAAATACACAGTGGCTTTTGGATTGATTTTAGGCATATCGTATATTTGTAACGGTTTTGTACAATCGGGACGCTCGAACTCGATGATGTAAAGGTTTTTGCCCTTGGTAGTGAAGCAGCGGGTGGTGGTTTGCCATTTGATTTCGCTAATCCAGTTTGAGGATACGGGCTCGAAATCCCCTCCGTCAACACTCACCAGAAGCGAGGCCGTGGCCTCGAGGTCTTTCTCATAATACCAGACATCTAATTGATAATTCTCCCCTTTTGCAAGGTGTACCTCATACCAAGGCGTGTTCTCCGCCCAGTTGCTGTTGTAATAGAGAATAGTGTCCCCATTGCCTGCAACGGTCATCTCGTCGTTGGCAACAGCCTTGAAACGGTATATGCCATCCTTCGGTGCCTTGAAAAAACCTTTCCAATGAATGTCGAAGTTGTCTACTGGCATTTCTCTGAGTGGGGCATTGCGCACCCAGTCGAAATGTAGAGGGCCGGAATATCCAGGTAAAGCGAAGGTCGTTGTACGTTGACACGGAATCTCATACGGCCTTGTCCCATATATTGCCTCACCGTTGATTTTCAGCCATTTGCCTAAACTGCGGAGCCGTTCCTGCTGGATGAGCGGGATGGTGCCGTCGGCGTAGGGCCCCACGTTGAGGGTCAGGCCGCCGCCGTGCGCCACTAACTCCACAAAATGCTGTATCAATTCTTTGTCGGACATGTAATTGTCCAAGTCCTCGTTGCGGTTCAACCCGAAACTGCGCCCGAAACCTCTGCACTCTGCCCACGGCACCTCCGTATTGGCGATGCCCGCACTGTACTCGGGTGTGAGAAAGCCGTGCTGGGTGCCGTGACCCCAGCGGTTGTTCACGATGGCATCCTTGCCCACGGTGTTGTAGTACCAGCTGATGAGCTCCTGAGAGCGCAGCTGCTCCGCCGTGTTGTTCCAGTCACCGTCGGAGAAGATGAGGTCGGGCTTGTAGCGGCTTACCAGCTCCTTGAACTGCGGCACCATGTAGTTGTCCACGTAGTCGCCGATCTCGTTGTCAGGATCGGCCATCCAAATGTGGCGCGGGTTGGTCCATTCGGGCAGCGAGTAGTAGAAGCCCACCCGCAGTCCCTGCTGGCGCACAGCTTTGTTCAGTTCCTCGACGATATTGCGGTTGGGACCGCTCACCACGCTGTTCCATTCAGGCTGATACTGACTGTCCCACAGACAGTAGCCGTCGTGGTGCTTGGTGACCAACACCACGTATTTCGCACCGGCATACCGAAAGAGGTCTGCCCATTCGTCTGGATTCCAGAGTTCAATATGCCAGTACTTTGTAAGCTCCTTGTATTGGTCGAAAACAGGCTTGGTAGTATCGGCGTAGTAGCTCATAATGCGCATCCGGTCGGGTTCTTTCTGCATCAGTCCACGGTAGAACCACTCGCCGTAGCCCTCCTTGGAGGCGTAGGCCGGCACGGAGTAGAGTCCCCAGTGGATGAAGATGCCGAGCTTCGCATCCTGGAACCACTGCGTGTAGCCGCGCTGGTTGAGGGACTCCCAGGTGGGCTGCACGAGGCCGTTCTGCGAATGTGCACGCAGCGACGACAGGATGACAGCACATAGCAGCAGTATGATGGTCAGTATTTTCCTCATAGAGAATGTTATGGGAAGGCAAAGATACACTTTTTTCGGATGTATGTCGCCGCGTGTCTCCGACACGCCAGACCACACGCACAACCCATCGCACCACACCGCCTATTCAAACTGGAACTTCCACCGTCTGTGGCTCCACAGCCAGAAGGCGGGCTGCCGGCGGATGGTCTGCTCCAGCAACTCCACGTAGCGCTGCGTGATGGCATACTCGGGCAAGTCGTTGGGATGGTCGGCGATGAGCTGCACCTCAACGCGGTACTTGCCCATACGTTCTTTGATCACTTCATAATAGAGCACCGGAATGTCGTATTTTCGGGCAAAGTGCTCGGCACCGAAAATCACACCAGTGGTTTGGTTCAAGAACTGCGTCACATAGCATTTCTTCTTGCTGTTGGGCGACTGGTCGCTGAGCATCATATAGGCCGCCGGGCGGTGCTGGGTTTCGTACTCCTCGAAGGTGTCGCGCACAGTGTCGGCGAAGACCACCTGGGTGCCATAGCGGGTGCGGGCGCGATTCACCAATTTTTCAAAGACCTTGTCGGAATTGCCCTTGCCCACGCCTACTCCGTGGTGGCTGAACATCCCCTCCAGAGCCAGAATCATCCATTCCCAGTTGTTGTAGTGGGAAGACATCAGAATAACACTGCGGCCTTGGTCATAGAAGGCGTTCACTATTTCAGGATTATCACAATGATAGCGGCGGCGCAAACTCCAACGCGGCAGCACCAGCATCTTAATCATCTCCACAGCTATCTGCGACAAGTGCCAGTAGTATTGGTTTCGCAAACGACGCAAAGCACGCTCATCCATCTCCGGAAAGGATTTCCGCAGGTTTCCCTCCACCACCTTGCGACGATAGCGCACCACATAATTGAGTACCAGATAGAGCGGCACTGCCAGCACATATAACACAGGCAGCGGCAGGAGCGCCAGCGGATAACATATCAGGTAGATGAAGAAATAGGTTATAAACATCGTCAACGAACGTCTGAAGCGGAGGAAAAGAAGGGAAAATCGTCTAAATGCAAAGCAAAATCGTATAGGGAATCAAAATGGGATGTAGTGATATCGAGAATCCTTTCGAATTCGGGATGGCGTATTGTGCCCACATGCACAGGGATAATGCCGACGTTACGGGCGAACTGCATATCGGAGAGCGAGTCTCCAACCATTACAGAACGGGACACGTCTATATCGGGAAAGTCCTGAAGAGCCTGCATGGCCAATCCTATATTGGGTTTGCGACAGGTGCAGGATGCATCTGCCAGATGAGGGCAGCAATATATTTGATCAAAGGGAGTACCTTGAACACGGAGTTGCGCCTGCAGGCGTTCATGGATCAGGTCAATATCCTCTTGAGTGCATAGCCCTTTGCCGACACACTGTTGATTGGTGACTATAACCAATCTGGCAAAGCGAGGGCGCAGGAGGCGCATCGCCTCCAAGAAATGCGGGGTGTAGGCAAACTGTTCCGGTCGCATCACATAGCCGCCCACTATCTGCACGTTCACCACGCCATCGCGGTCCATAAAAAGGGTCCATTTCGCATCTGCCATCTTTGCAGTATTTGGCAGCAAAAATACAAAAAAAGGAATAATTTTGTACTTTTGCCGCCGACCATCATCTTCATTAAAAAACGACTGATGAAAAGAACCCCCTTGTCACAACGGCCATTCCCTGATTACACCACACGGGAAGAAAAACTAAACATGGCGAGTCACCTATTCGGCGCCGCCTGTGCCGTGGCAATGATGATCATAGCCCTGCGGACCTCCGTCCTTAAACATTCGGCCCTTTCGGTCGTATGCAGCATCATCTATACCACAACGGTACTGATCGCCCTCGTGGTCTCAAGCGTCTATCACGGCTTGCCCAAAGGCAAGGGCAAACAAGTGATGCGGGTCGTCGACCATTGCGACATTTTCTTCACGATAGCCGGTTCCTACACGCCCATTGCCTTGCTCAGCATCCGTTCCGTCAATCCGGCGATGGGCTGGGTCATCTTCGGAGTAGAGTGGGCCTTGGCCTTCCTGGGCGCCACCCTGAACGCCATAGACCTGAAGAAGTACTCCAAATTCTCGATGGCCTGCTATTTGGGCATGGGCTGGTGTGTGCTCATCAGCCTGCGCGACGCCATCATAGGGATGACAATGAAGGGGTTTGCCTGGATTATTGCCGGTGGAGTGGCCTTCACCATCGGGGCCATTCTATACCTCGTCGGCAAAAAAAGACGCTACATGCATTTTGTGTTCCATATTTTTGTCGTCATTGGCATCGTGCTGCAATTCATCGGCATCTGGTTGTATGTGCTATAGTCCATGCCGAATCTTTTTCGTATTTTTGCGGCCGTGAAAAAGATCGCGTGTTTTATTATCCTCTGCATTATGTTCGGAGCCGCGTGCCAGCGTGCCACCGTGCAGCAATTCGATGGTGTCGCATTCGGCACCACCTTCCATATCGCCTACATCGGGAATAACAGCCGCACCCTGCCACAGCAAGTGGACTCCGTGTTGCAACACATCAGCAGCACCTTCTCCATCTTCGACACCAACTCACTCATTTCGAAAGTCAATTCGGCCCAGGATCCCGACTTGAACGAGGATTTTCAGCACGTACTACAGATCGCCTTTGACATCTCCGCCAAGACCAACGGGGCTTTTGACTGCACCGTGCAACCCCTCGTGGAGTTATGGGGATTTGGACGCGACAACCAAAAGAAAGTCGTGCCCCAAGGAACCATCGATTCCGTCAAGGAATTCGTAGGCTGCGGACTAATTCATCTCCAAGACCGCAAACTTGTAAAGGACGACCCACGCGTGCAACTCAACTTCAACGCCATCGCCAAGGGGTTCGCCGTAGACAAGGTGGCAGAATTCCTTGTATCGAAGGGACATAAAGACTGCCTGGTCGAGATTGGCGGCGAGATAGTCGCGCACGGCAGCAAAGGCAAAAGGCCCTGGAAAGTGGGCATCCAGACGCCCACTGTGACCGCCGACGGCCCCGTGGAAAGTCAGCGCAGTTTTGAACTGCGCGACCGCGCTGTGGCCACCTCCGGCAACTACCGCAATTTCTTCGAAAAGGATGGCAAACGCTACACCCACATCCTCAACCCCGTCACCGGACGACCCGAAGAGACCAATCTGCTCAGCGTCACCGTAATAGCCTCCGACTGCGCCACTGCCGACGCCTACGCCACCGCCTTCATGGTGCTGGGACTTGAGAAATCCATGCGCATTGTGAAAGGAGACGAGAACCTGGAGGCGTGCTTCATCTACGACGAAGGAGGAAAACTGAAGGTGGAAAGCACATTCTGACACCTGTTTTCAACTATCATAAAAATATCAACCACATATTCCTACAGCGAAACAAATCATACAATGAAAGAATTAGCAAAAAACATATTAGACGCTTTGGCATCCGGCAAAAACGAGAAACTGAACTACAAGCAAATCGCAGCCAAAGTCAACATTTACGACAAAAAGGGACGTGAACAGGTCAAGGAGCAGATCGACCGTTTGGTGGAAGCCAAGCTGCTGCTGCACGCCGGCCGCGGAAAGTACCGTCTCAACTACAAGCAGCTGAAAGACAAGGACACCAACCGCAACTATGTCACCGGACGCATTGAGATGAAGCGCAGCGGCATGGCCTTTGTCATCCCCCAATACAACCCCAACGAGTCACCGGATGAATCACAGTCTGAAGACATCTTCATTGCCGACGGCTATTTGGGCAACGCCCTCAACAACGACTTGGTCAAGGTGGCACTCTTCCCTGCCCGTCGTGGCAAGCGTCCCGAAGGGCAGGTAGTGGAAGTGCTCGAGCGCAGTCGCAAGCAACTCGTGGGCATCATCTCCATCCGCAAAGGCGTGGCCTACTTCATCCCCGACAACGTCTTCTTCCGCCGCGACATCATCATTCCCGGACGGCTGCTGCGCAAAGCCAAGAGCGGCGACAAGGTGGTCGTTGTCATTGTAGACTGGCCCAACGGCACGCGCAGTCCCCTCGGTGAAGTGATCCACGTGCTTGGCAAGCCCGGAGACAACAACGTGGAAATGATGGCCATTCTCGCCGAGAACGACTTCCCCCTCAAATTTCCCAATGAGGTGGAACAGGAAGCTGAAGCAATCCCGACCGACATCAACCCTGCGGAAATCAAGCGTCGCCGTGACTTCCGCGATGTCACCACCTTCACCATCGACCCCGCCGACGCCAAAGACTTTGACGACGCCATTTCTTACGAGAAACTGGACAACGGGATGTACCGCATCGGCATCCACATCGCCGATGTCTCCTATTACGTGCGCCCCGGCACGGCCATCGACAAGGAGGCCTACGACCGCGCCACGTCCGTCTATCTGGTGGACCGCACCATCCCGATGCTTCCCGAGGCACTCTCCAACAACCTGTGCTCGCTCCGCCCCAACGAGGACAAGCTCTGCTACAGCGCCGTCTTCGACCTCGACGACAACGCAAAGGTCCACAAGGAGTGGTTCGGCCACACCGTCATCAACTCCGACCACCGCCTCGACTACGAGCAGGCCCAGCAGGTGATTGACACCGGCGAGGGCGTCCTCTCCGACGTGCTGCCCAAACTCAACGAACTGGCCCAGATTATGCGGAAGAAGCGCTTCGACAACAACGCCATCAACTTCGAAACCGAGGAGGTGAAATTCAAGCTCGACGAGAGCGGCCACCCCATCGGCGTCTATCTCAAGGTGCAGAAGGAGGCCAACTGGCTCATCGAAGAGTTTATGCTTCTGGCCAACAAGCGCGTGGCCGAGAAGGTGGGCCGCAAACGGCTCACGGGCAAGGAGCCCAACGTGTTCGTGTATCGTATCCACGACAAGCCCCTGGACGAGAAAATCGACACCTTCAAGAACTTTGTCAAGAAGTTGGGCTTCGAGCTCAAGACCAACACGCCCAAGGCGCTCAGCAGCTCGCTCAACGATATGCTGGAGAAGCAGAAGGGGCACGCCGACTACGACATGCTCAGCAAGTTGGCCATCCGCACGATGGCCCGCGCCTGCTACTCCACCGACAACATCGGCCACTACGGACTGGCCTTCCCCTACTACACGCACTTCACCTCCCCCATCCGCCGCTATCCCGACCTGATGGTGCACCGCCTCCTCGACCGCTACTTGGCCAACGGTGAGTCGGTCAAGAAAGAGGAGTACGAGGAGTACTGCAAGCACTGTTCGCAGATGGAGCACCAGGCCACCGAAGCCGAGCGCACCTCCATCAAGTACAAGCAGGCCGAGTATCTGGCCGACAAGGTGGGCGAAACCTTCGACGCCACCGTCTCCGGCGTCTCCAAATGGGGCATCTACGCCGAGCTGGCAGAGTCCAAGTGCGAAGGGCTCATCTCAATGCGCACCCTCAACGACGACTTCTACTATATTGACGAAGAGAACTACACGCTTGTCGGGTTGCACCACGGCCGCTCGTTGCGCTTCGGCGACAAGCTCAAGGTGCGCGTCGTGGCCGTCGACCTGCTCAAAAAACAGATGGATTTTGAATGGATAAAAGAGTAATCTAACGTAATTTGACCTATGCGCTCCCGTCACGCACGCTCCAGCGACCTTCCGGACATCATGTCCATCATCGGCCAAGCCAAACAACGGCTGAAAAACATCGGTATTGACCAGTGGCAAGATGGTTACCCCAACGAGGAGTCCATTTGCAATGACATCGCCAAGCGAAACGGCTATGTCGTGTTGGAACGCGATTCGGTTGTGGCATACGCCGCCATCCTCTTCGAGGATGACCCCTACTATGCCCGCATAGACGGACGCTGGCTCTCAGACAATCCATACGTCGTAGTTCATCGCATCGCGGTGCACGACGATTACACCCGACATGGCGTGGCTCAATACATCCTCTCCATCGCAGAGCGCAAAGCCACCCGGCTGGGAACACCAGCATTCCGCATTGACACCCATCAGGGCAACCATGCCATGCGAAACCTCATCCGCAAACATGGCTTCACCCTCTGCGGCATCGTGCAAGTGCGCGACGGAAAACGACTGGCTTACGAGAAATCTATCAGCCCACCTAAAGTCTGATGTTCAACCAATCATGCAAAATCATCTTTCGGTATATGACAAAAAAAATTCTTTTCATGCTCTTGTTTCTCTGCCTCGTGACCTATTGTTGGGCCGAGCAGCCCGACTCTTTGAACACATCAGGCAATCCCATTGACAAGGAAAATTGCACTTATAAAGAGACCCCTCTTTATGGAAAAGTCAAGATTGTGTCCGCATTCGCCGACTTTGACGTGAAGATAGTGGAATCCTTCCCTGATTTGAAAGTGAAAAGTGTGAATGCCTTCGCCGATGAGTGCGGTGAATGGCAGTTTGTGGATGCTTTCCCCGACTTCACCATCCGCATCGTGGACGCTTTCCCTGATTTTACCATAAAGATGGTGAACAGCTTTCCTGGAATGCCATAACTTGACTATTTCTTTTTGTAATGAAAAACATTTTCATACCATTCCTTGAATAATCGTCCTAAAATCTGCAGACTGACAAACACACAGGACTTTCAGTGACGTTTACAGATTGTCAATAATTCTCAACAACTAACAAATCACAAGCAATATGATTTTAACCACAACCCCCAACATCGAAGGGAAAAAAATTTATGAATACCTCGGCATCGTTTGCGGCGAAGTCATCATCGGTGTGAATTTCATAAAGGATTTTGGTGCTAGCATCCGCGATATTTTTGGCGGGCGTTCCAGCTCCTACGAACGCGAATTGATCGAAGCCCGCGACAAGGCACTGGAAGAGCTTCAGGAACGCGCCATCAGGATGGGCGCCGATGCCATAGTCGGCATTGACATCGACTATGAGATTCTCGGAGCCAAAAACAGCATGATGATGGTCATCGTCTCCGGCACTGCCGTCCGCGTCGCCTAAATATCCTGTTGTCGATGGAACCCGCCGAAGTGCATCCTCTGTACATCTTCAATCCAGAGCACGACTACGCCCTGGCCCACAACCACGAACATTTCGTGCCATTGCAGTCGGCCATACGGTTTGCAAAGGATTGCGCCCCTTTCGTGCGGTATTTAGCCGATGACGGCGACAACGTGCTGCTCTTCAACCCCTACGACGAGCATCCGCCCGATCTTTCCGCCATAGGAGAGGTGGAGATACATCCATGGGGCTGGGACCGGCTGATGCGACGGCAGCTGCGTGCGGCAGGATTACCGGAGGCGCTTCTCCCCACCGACAGTCAACTGGACAGTCTGCGGGGCCTGGCCCACCGGCGAATCACCATCCCGGCGATGGAGTATCTGCGGCAGCACTGTCCGAATCTGCCACTGCCCGCCACCGCACGCCTGCTCACCCACATCGACGAGGTGGAAGCCTTCATCGCCACGCAGAGGGACTGCATTCTCAAATCGCCCTACTCGGGCAACGGGCGGGGCAACCTGTACGCCCACGGGGAGTTCTCCCCCACCCTGCGGCGGCAGTGCGCGGGCGTGCTGCGCCGGCAAGGCGCCCTGCTGGCAGAACCCCTATACAATGTGGTACAGGACTTCGCAATGGAGTTCGTCACCACGCCGCAAGAGGTTCGTTTCTGCGGTTACTCGCTCTTCCACACCCAGCATTACGGCTATGCCGGCAACGAGCTGCGCTCGGATGCCGACATCAAGCGCATCCTCTCACAATGGGTGGACCTCAGCACACTGGCCAGCATCCGGGAGGCGCTGAAAGATTTCATCCAAGAGACCATCCAGCCCCATTACCACGGCTGCGTGGGCGTGGATATGCTCGTGTATGATTCGGACGGGTACAAGTTGAACCCGATGGTGGAGATCAACCTGCGAATGACAATGGGGATGGCGGCGCACCTCCTCTATGAACGGTTCGTGCATCCCAATTCAACTGGAGTGATGCGCATCGAGTACCGCCCCAAGCGCGGCGCAATGCTGCAATATGTGCAACAGCAGTCCCCGATGACCTGCGAGGAGGGGCGCTGGCGCGAGGGATTCCTCGCCCTCACACCCGTGAGCGAAGAGACACAGTACTGCGTAATCGTAGCCGTTGGCCATTAGCCGTTAGCTTAAAACTAAAAGCTAAAAGCTAAAGGCTAATTGCTAAAAGCTAAAAGCCAAAAGCCAATTTCATACAACACACCCCTCATTTCATACAATGGGAGCCTTCTCTGTGGGAAAAGGATGGGTAAATGGACTATTTTTGCCGCCCAAATCATTAATTATTAATAGTTCAACATCTCTACAATTATGGAAAAAGAAGAAAACAAACTGCAGGATTCCAACATCTCTCGCGCCGAAGAACAACCCACACAGGATGCCCAAACCTCCAAGAAGAAAGGGCAACAGTCCAAGACAATGAAGTATCTCAAAATCACCCTTATCCTTATCGTAATTGCCATAGTGGCGCTGACGCCTGTGCTCATCCACGCAATACGACAATACAAAGAGGAACAAAAGGAGTACAGCTACGCATACGGGGATGAACCGGATGACGGTCCTGTCTCACACAGTAAAAACAAAATCAACATCATCAACCCAAAGACCAAGGAGGTCATTGTTGAGGATATTGAATGGTGTCACTATTCCAGCAACAAAGACGAAGACCCCATCGTGCTATTTGCCCAAAAAGGGAAACGGGGGTTCTGTAACATCGTGACCAACGAAATCATTGTGCCCGCCACAACCTACACCAAGGCGTGGGAGTTCTCGGAAGGTCTGGCCGCCGTGGAGAAAGACGGATACATCGGCTTCGTGAACACCAAAGGCAAAGTCGCCATCAAGTTCAAGTACTCCTATCGGGGCAATCGGCTCTCGGAATTCGTCTTCCACCACGGGCATTGCATCGTGGCGGACTCTTCCAACAAAATCGGCGTCATCGACCACAAGGGGCGTTGGGTCATCAAGCCTCTCTACGACAACATCCACTTGGCCAAAGACTACGCCATTGTGTACAAAGACGGGGAATTCAAAAAGCAGATTGACTTCAACGGGAACGTCGTACAAGACGGCATCATCGACTATATCAACAACATTTACTATGAAGAGACTTACACAGACTTGCAAAGCGGCAAGAAGGACGTCGGGGATGTGCTGAACCCCGATTTTTACGAATACCGCGTCGGATGTTACTCCGGTCTGATCAACAGCAAGGGCGAGATCATCACCCCGCCCATTTACACCAACATCACCGGCATCTCCCCCACCCTGTTCAAGGCGCAGCTGCAGGACTGGAACTCTATCGTAATCATCGACCAGAAAGGAAAAGTGATTTCCAAAGTTTCGTAACAGAAGGCACTCCTGAAGAGAGGCAAAAAAACGCTTCTCTTCAGGGATTCTATGGAATCATCCCAAATAAAATGTATTTTTGCGCCACATTTTTCCGAGTATGTCCGAATACCTGACCCTTTCCAACACCAACGAACTGGTCCGCATAGCTGCGGAGAGTTTGGTCTTTGTTGCCTCTGAGGGCAACTACTCGGACATCCACACCCGCGACGGGGAGAGCCGCACCGTGACCGTGCAGCTGGGCGTGATTGAGAACCGCATCCATGAGCAGCTCGGCTCCGGCGAGAACGAGTTTGTGCGAATCGGCAAGAGTCTGATTGTGAACCTGCGTTTCCTCACATACATCAACCCCGCGAAAAAACAGATTGTCCTATCCGACAACCACGCCTTCAAGTTCCATCTCGAGGCATCCAAAGAGGCGTTGAGGCAACTGAAGGAGTATGTTGAACAAGAATACAAGCTATGAAGCATTTCGAAGACATAAAAGACGATGAAATCCGCATTATCAGTCGGCAGGAGGTGAAGCGCAAGCCATTATACCGCCGTTGGTGGTTCTGGGTGACCGTGGCTGCGGCCGTCATATTGCTCGCCGTCATCCTCGCCTTGTCAATCCGTCCAAAGAGCGACTACCCCGCCGAAGTGGACGAGGTAGTCGAATCGACTTCCCTGGTTCCGACTGTCGTACAGGCCGGCCCCACGAGGGTTTTTGTATGCGACACGGCCATCAACGATGTGCCCTTGCGTCTACAAACTCCAGTGAACGCGGTGCCGGAACTCACTCTCAGCATCCCGGACACCAACGACCCGTCTATAGTCCTCGCTCTTCAAGCAGCCGACATCCGTGCCGACAACCATAAAATCGTGGGGGCTTTTGTCTTGAAAGGCGAATTGTTGTCGCGAGGAACGGCAAAAAAAGGATTTTGCGCCATCCTGGACAGAACAATCTATTTGGGTATGGCGGAGAGCACCCCACTACTGGAGGAGACCACCAGCAAAGACGGATACTTCTTCCGTCAGTACCCGCTTGTAAGCCAAGAGGCTATGATCGAAAACAAGCCCAAGAACAAAGCGTTGCGCCACGCCTTGTGCGAACTGAATGGCCAGATTGTGGTGATAAGCAGCCTCGACAAGGAATCGTTCCACGACTATGCGCAGGCGTTGGAGGACCTTGGTGTGCAGAACGCCATCGCCCTCGTCGGCGGACAGGCCTACGGCTTCCGCCACGACTGCGAAAGCGGCTTACAATCGTGGGGCAACAACACCACACAGTGGAAGAAAGAACCAGAGGTCAACTTCATTGTCTGGAGGGCTAAAGGACAATAACAAAAAACAGGGAGCGACCTAAAGACCGTTCCCTGTTTTTTTTTCTAATGATGGGATGATTATTCAGCGCACTTCTCGCAGCTGAGGCATTTCCACACGAGGGCGGAAAGGATGGCACCCACGAGCGGAGCACAGATGAACACCCAGAGGTCGCACAAGGCCTGGCCGCCAGCGAAGAGAGCCGGTCCGATGGAACGAGCCGGGTTGACGGAGGTACCGGTCAAGTTGATGCAGACGAGGTGGATGAGGATCAGCGTCAAGCCGATGGCAAGACCTGCGAAATTGCCGGCACCCACCTTGCTGTCGGTGGTGCCGAGCACCACTAACACGAAGAGGAACGTGGCAATAACCTCCACGAGGAAAGCGCCACCGACACCGCCAGCGTTGGCCACGCCATTGGTGCCAAGACCTTGCATGTTTTCAGCAATGTTGACACCAAAGGTGCATTCTGAAGCGCCAGGCGTCACCACATTGGCGAGCAGCAACAGACAAGCGCCAGCGAGGATACCGCCGAGAACTTGTCCAACCCAATAGCCGCAAGCATCCTTCCAAGTCATGCGTTTGGAAAGCGCAACTGCCAAAGTGATGGCCGGGTTGATGTGACAACCGGAGATGCCGCCGATGGTGTAAGCCATCGCCACAACGGTGAGACCGAATGCGATAGCGGTGCCGACTACTCCTGCAGGAGTAGCGCAACCGATGAACATGGCTGTTCCGCAGCCAAGGAACGTCAGAACAAAAGTTCCGATTAATTCAGCGAAATACTTTTTCATAAGCGTTATTTTTAGTTAATAAATAAGGGTTGTTTGCGATTTGCGATTTACAATTAGTTTCTTAACTTCTTAATTTCTTAGTTCCTCACCACTCTCGTGGCTCATCGCTTCTTTCTTCCCGCTCACTGCCATCAGGCAGGCAAAGACGAGCAGGCCGTTGACGATGAGCAGCTCGTAGCCAAACTTATAACCCCAGAGCCATTGCTGCGAGTGGGAGGAGAGGATATAGCAGAAGGTGGGCACTAAAACGGCGATCACAGGAATCATCCAGCGGCGACTTTCCGGCACTTCCCGCTTGGTGAAAATGCCGAACATAAAGAGGCCCAGCAGCGGCCCGTAGGTGTAGGAGGCCACCATGAAAATGATGCGGATGAGCGCATCATTGTGGTGGTTAGAAACAATGATGATGACCATCAGGAAAAGCAGCGAAATGAGCACGTGCACGATACGACGGACGCGTGTCTGCTGTGCATCCGTAGTGAAACGCTTTTCAATGCGGAGGATGTCGTAACAGACCGTCGTGGTGAGCGCCGTGAAGGTGCCGTCGGCGGAGGAGAAACCGGCCGAGATGAGGCCGAACACGAAGACCATCGCGCCCGCCTTGCCCAGATAGTTGAAGGCAATCTCGGGATAGATGCGGTCGGTGGGCATCTGCGAGATGTCGATGCCATTGCGCTGCGCGAAGACCAGCAGCATCCCGCCCAACGTCAGGAAGAGGATGTTGACCACCACCAATATGGAGGTGAAGGAGAACATATTGCGCCGGGCATCCCGCAACGACTTGCAAGACAAGTTTTTCTGCATCATATCCTGGTCAAGACCCGTCATCGCGATGGTGATGAACATACCGCCGATGATCTGCTTGAGGAAGAAGCTGTTGTCGTGCCAGTCGAGATTCCAGACCGTGCGGCAGTCGGTGCCGCCCTTGCCCGCAGTGGACATCCCCTGCCACAAGTCGGCGAACGAGCCGCCCATATTGCGCATAATCACCACAATGGTGATGACCAGCGCCCCGATCAGGAAGGTAGTCTGCAGCAGGTCGGTCCACACCACCGTCTTGATACCGCCCCGCATCGTGTAGAGCAGGATGATGGTAATCATCACAATGGAGGTGAGCCAAATGGGGATATGCCAACCGTCGAAGACAAACACTTGCAACACAAAGATAACAAGATACATACGCAGGGCCGAACCCAGCAGACGGGAGATAAAAAAGAGCACCGAGCCGGTTTTGTGCGCCTCATTGCCGAAGCGCCCGCCGAGGTACTCGTAGATGGAGGTAACGTTCAGCTTATAGTACAGCGGCAGCAGCAACCCGCCGATGACCAGATAGCCGAGCACATAGCCCAGCACCACACCGAAATAGGTGAACTGGGTGGTATATACATCGCCGGGCACGGACATGAAAGTCACTCCCGACAAGGAACTGCCAATCATGCCATACGCCACTACAAACCAAGGCGATTTACGGTTGCCCGTGAAGTAGGTTTGGTTGTCAGCCTTGCGGGAGGTGATGCCCGTGATCACAAAGAGCATCACCACATAGAATACAAAGAAGGCGAATATAAAACCGGACATGGAGAGGGTTTAGAAGCCAGGTTTTCCAAGCAATTTGAACATATTGCGCTTGTAGGCCTCGACACCGGGTTGGTCAAAGGGATTCACCTCAAGCATATAGCCGCTGATGGCGCAACTCATCTCGAAGAAATAGATCAGTTCGCCAAGATAGAATTCGTTGATTTCAGGGATGACAACTTGAATATTAGGCACACCACCATCAACATGGGCCATGCAAGTGCCTTGCTGGGCGATATGGTTAATCTCGTTAATGGAGCGGTGCTGCAAGTAGTTGAGGCCGTCCGTATTTTTCTCGTCGGCAGGAATGGCCACCTTATAGTGGGCATTTTCCACAGTGAGCACCGTCTCAAAGAGTTGTCGCGTACCCTCTTGGATGTATTGACCGAGGGAATGCAGGTCAGTGGAGAAAATGGCACCTGCCGGGAAGATACCCTTGTGGTCCTTGCCCTCGCTCTCGCCGAAGAGTTGCTTGAACCATTCGATGAAATAGAAAAGCTTGGGCTCGAAAGAGGTCATCATCTCCAACTTAAGGCCCTGGTTATAGAGCATATAACGAATGAGGGCGTACTGGATGGCGGGGTTGTCGTCGAAGTGCGGGGCATCGAGGAGGCGCTGGCGCATAGCCACGGCGCCCTCCACCAGCTTGCGCACGGAGAAGCCGGCAGCGGCGATAGGCAGCAGCCCCACAGGCGTCAGCACGGAGTAACGACCACCCACATCGTCGGGAATCACAAAGGTGGGATAACCCTCCTCGGTGGCTAAAGTCTTGAGGGCGCCGCGCGCGCGGTCAGTAACGGCCACAATGCGCTTGCGGGCATTGTCAAGGCCGTATTTCTGCTCGCAATGCTGCTTAAGGATGCGGAATGCCAAAGCCGGCTCCGTTGTCGTGCCCGACTTGGAGATAACCACCAACGAATAGTCCTTCTTATCCAACACGTCGAGCAGGTCATGGAGATAATCCTCGCTCATGCTGTTGCCGGCGTAGAGGATGGTCGGTTTCTGCTGGGGCAGCATCGGGCGGAAGCTGTGCTGCAGGGCCTCGATGACGGCACGCGCGCCCAGATAGGAGCCGCCGATGCCGATGACCACCACCACATCAGACTGAGCCGCCATTGCGGAGGCGCACGCCTCGACAGACTTCATGTCGTCATCTGAAATCTCTGCGGGAAGGTCAATCCAACCCAAGAAATCGTTGCCACGTCCATTTTTTTGAACTGCGGTCTGAAAGGCGGCCTCACCCAACGCTGCGTGTCCACGCAACTCATCCATGGAGACCGCAAACAATGCGTCATTAAATGTAATCTTCATATCATCAATATTTTAAGAAATCAACATACATAATTTGCAACCTATACTCTTGCAAATAACGGTGCAAAAGTATATATTTCTTTTTAATATCGCAAATTTTTTTTGAGATTGTATGCAAGCAGGCAGGCCTACGCTGCCAAGGGCTATTTGTTCAACTCCTCAAGCCCTTCACGTCCCTTCTTGTTTGTTTTAAGGAGAAAAACAATCAGCACGGCAAGTGTGATGGCGGCACCTATGCCGTAGCCAACCGGGCGCGAAAGGAAGGATCCAAAGCCCTCTTTTTCAGCCACAAAAAGGAAACTGCCCGTGACCATCGTCATGAAAAGGGCAGGCAGCAGGGTCATCAGGAACCAGTAGCCGCCCTTGTTTTTCCGCAAGTAAACGGAAATGGCCCACAACGTGACGGTTGCCAGCAACTGGTTGGCCCATGCGAAATAGCGCCAGATGACATCAAAGCCCTTGGCGTCGACGATAGAGTAAACCAACAAGCCGGCAGCCAGGAGGAAGATGGGCAGAGCCACGAGCAGACGATTCTTGACGGGTTTCTGGTCAACGTGCATAAAATCGGCAGCGATAAGGCGTGCGGAGCGCAAAGCCGTGTCGCCAGAGGTGACAGCAGCGCTGATGACCCCCAAAATGCAGATGACGGCGACGACCGTGGGGAACCACTCGTTGGCGATGACACCGACCATAGCATTGCCGCCCAGCGGATGTCCGTCTGGACTGATGGTCTTCTGCGCCAAAACCGGATCGTGATAGAAAACAGTGGCGGCTGCGGCCCAAATCAAGGCCACCACGCCTTCGGTGATCATGGCGCCGTAAAAAATGGGGCGTCCCTGTTTCTCGTTGACCATGCACCGTGCCATGAGCGGCGACTGCGTGGCATGGAACCCGCTGATAGCACCACACGCGATACTGATGAACATCATCGGGAAGATGGGATTGTGCGCGGCGGCAGGATGGCGATTCTGCAAGCCACTCCATAGCTCCGGAATGTCCGGCCGATAGACAAAGAAGGCGACCATGATGGCCACAGCCATACCCAACAAAAGGAATCCGAAGATGGGATAGATGCGTCCTATCAGCTTGTCAATGGGCAACAATGTGGCAATGAGATAATAGGCGAAAATGATGCCCACCCAGATAAAGATATTCATGTCAGGCGTAAAGTTGTTGTTGAGCAACACGGCCGGGGTGTTGACAAAGACAGCGCCGACAAGAATCATGAGGATAATAGTGAAAAACCGCATCACCTGTTTCATTCCATTGCCCAAGTACTTGCCATGTATTTCGGGCAGGCTGCAACCTTTGTCGCGCAAAGAGATCATGCCGCCCAAATAGTCGTGGACGGCTCCGGCGAAAATGCTGCCGAACACAATCCATAGGAAAGAGGCGGTGCCGAACTGTGCGCCCATGATGGCTCCGCAGATGGGGCCGACGCCAGCGATATTCAGAAACTGTATCAAAAAAATGCGCCACGGCTTCATGGGGACATAGTCAACACCGTCCGCCATCGTGACGGCAGGGGTTTCACGCTTGGGGTCAGCGCCAAACACGCGCTCCACCAATTTTCCGTAAATGAGATACCCTAACATTAATGCTACAAGAGCTATGAAGAAAGTGATCATAGGTGATTTTGGGATTTTGAATTTAAAAATGGACAACGCACGCGTTGTCCCTACTTTATAACTTGATCGTTAAACTCTTCTTATGGCATCGGCTTGATGACGACCCTGTTATCCAGCTTCCCGACGATATGCCGGCCTTCTTGGGTCATATTTCGAATCTCCCGGATAAGGAAATCGCGGAACACGACTTGCGTATAGTGCGTCCTCTCGTACTTGATGCCGCTGAGGATGTTGTCACCACCCTCAGCAATAAAATTGAGAGTAACCACGCGATAGGTGCGCTCATCATCGATAGGCTTGCCCTGAACCAGGACTTGTATGGGATGCCCCGAGTGATATGTAACCTTGGCACCGGCGTAGGGTGCATTTTTTTTGCGTTCCTCGAAGCGGTTGAACATCTTGCGAAGCTCACGACCTTTGATGTCAAGGAAAACAAGGTAGTTTTCAAAGGGGGAAATGGCGAAGATATCGCCGACGGTGACATCACCAGCGGCCAACTCGCTGCGTATGCCGCCGAAATTGAGCAGTGACAGGTCGCACTGGCGGAAATCAGAATCGCCGGCATAGTCCGGGGCTTTTTCCAGCAGAATGTCTGTCAAGAAATTAGAGAGCGGACTGGCGGGGTCGTATGAGGAGAGCATGGCATCGCATTGGCCAATGACCACACCCATCTCCTGATTGAGACGCGTCTGAATTCGATCCACATATTTTTGCAGTTTGGGATCGATGTTTTTGTCATATTGCGAGGTTAGACGAATCATCTCATATCCATATTGAAAATTTTGGGCATAACCCAAGCTGGTCATGCCCAAAATCAATAATATGACTATATGCAGTTTTCTCATCATTACTTGGCCGGGTAACCTACGGGTTGTGCAAGAATGGGCTTGCCCTTCATCGGAATGAGTTCTCCAAGTCTTTCGCGGTCGATGGCGCCCATCACGACAGTGCTCAGTTTGTTGGCGGCGCAATAGAGATAAACGTTCTGGCTCACGAAGCCAGCATCGGTGGCGCCATAGAACTCACGAGCCTGCTCGTCGAAGCCGTTCATTTTCTCATAGTTGGCGAAGAACAGCAGGGTCACGGGTGCCTCGGCTGGCATCTTGCTGTATTGGGACATCTCGACACGATGGTCCTCTGGCAAAAGCATCTTGAGTATGTTTTCTTTTGGAATATAAAGATAAACACCATTTTCCATGAAAACTATGATATCAATTTCCTGGGCGTTGCGCGCGGTAGGCGAGGTCAACTTGCCATCAGGACGATTGACACCGCCGGCGCACCACAACAAATCAGAAAGTTGTTGCTCATCAAGAGGCTTGGGGGAAAACTTGCGTTGGGTTTGACGATAGTTCAGGGCGTCGTAAAGGGGAAGACCACCCTTCATCGTCGGTTTTGGAAGTTCAATCTTGGAGAGACCGTCTTTTTTCACGGCAGAGGCTTCTAATTTTGTTACTTGTGCCATACAGGGAAGAATTAATACAGCCATCAATGCTGCGACAATTAGTTTTTTCATTGTTTGTTGGGTTTAGGAGTTGTAGTCTGTCCGACCTTGCTGATGCCTTCGCGCATCGAGGTGTCGGCCTTGATATTTTCTAATTTGTAATAGTCCATCACACCGAGGTTGCCATTGCGGAATGCATCGGCGAGGGCGAGAGGCACTTCGGCTTCGGCCAGGATGACCTTAGCACGGGCTTCCTGAGCTTTGGCCTTCATCTCCTGCTCTTGAGCCACTGCCATGGCACGACGCTCCTCGGCCTTGGCCTGCGCGATGTTCTTGTCGGCATTGGCCTGGTCCATCTGCAACAAAGCACCGATATTCTTGCCCACGTCGACATCGGCGATGTCAATGGAGAGAATCTCAAACGCAGTACCGGAGTCAAGGCCCTTGGACAGCACGAGTTTGGAGATGGAATCGGGATTTTCGAGCACCATCTTGTGGGTGTCGGCGGAACCGATGGCGGAAACGATGCCTTCGCCCACACGGGCGATGATGGTCTCCTCACCAGCGCCACCCACCAGCTGGCGGATGTTGGTGCGCACAGTCACACGTGCCTTGGCAATAAGCTGAATACCGTCTTTTGCGACTGCAGCCACCGGCGGCGTGTTGATAACCTTCGGATTCACGGAAGTTTGAATGGCTTCCAAGACATTACGTCCCGCCAAGTCTATGGCCGTGGCGGCCTTGAAGTCCAAGGGTATGTTGGCTTTGTCAGCAGAGATCAGGGCGCTGACCACCGGTTTCACATGACCACCAGCCAAGTAGTGTGCCTCTAACTGGTCACGGTTCAGCTTGATGCCGGCTTTGGTGGCTGTAATCATCGAATTGACGATCATATCGGGTGGAACGCGACGCCAACGCATCAGGATGAGCTGCAGAAGGGAGATGTGGACGCCATTCAAGATGGCAATGAACCACAAGCGCAAGGGCACCATCCAGAAAAACAGGATGATTAACGCCAGTACGCCAATTACAATCAAAATAGTGGATGTCATAGCATTAAATTTAATTACATTAGTTTATTCAGTTGTTATTTTTTAGGTTTCACAATGACTTTGCCGCCATCAATCTTCACGATTTCGATCTCGGTGTCCACCTCGATGAATTCCTGGGTAGAGGAGACCTCGACAATTTCATCTCCAAACTGCCCCGTACCCATGGGTGCCAGACGCGAAAGGGAGACACCCGTCATGCCCACCTTGACTTTTTCCGGGTCAACATCATTCATCTTGCCGTCAATCTCGGTCTTAAGCTGCAAGCGACGCCATGTCTTGGTTCGCATCATCAACACGAATGAACCGATGGTCACAACTGCTGTGACAAGCAGACAGATAACCCCAGCCGTAGCACCGTACTGAATGAAAGAGGCCACCACCCCACCTATCATGCAGAGCACGCCGAAGATGGCCACAACCCCACCGGGAATGACCAAAAAATCCAATACCATCAGCAGAATGCCGACCAAGATGATAAAGATGATACTACCCCAAGCCATTTATAGTCAATAGTTAATAGTTAATAGTTGATAGTTTCCGTTAATAGTTAATAGTTGATAGTTTCCTTAAGCAGCCCCGACAGGGGCAAGAACTTGGTAGAATTAATAGTTGTTAGTTAATGACAAATATCCAATATCTAACAGCCAATATCCAATATCCAACAGCTATTGTATTTTGATTATGAAATAATTCTTTTTCCCCTTCTGGACTAATATATAGCGTTGATTCAATAGATTGTCTTTTGTCACAATCGCATCTTCCTTCACTTTGGACTTATTGATGGAGACGCCGTTATCCTTGAGCATGCGGCGGGCTTCACCCTTGGATGCAAAGATTTGTGTATGTTCAGCAAGGAAGTCCACAACACCGCAGCCGTTCTCTATCGTGGAGAGGGGCAGGTTGAATTGCGGCACACCATCAAAGATGGAGAGGAAGAGTTTCTCGGGCAGGGCGGCGAGGCTTTGTGCAGTGCCCTTGCCGAAGAGGATCTCGGAGGCATTGACGGCCGCCTCGTAGTCTTCCTTGGAGTGGACACGCACGGTCAGATCCTTGGCCAAGGCCTTTTGCAGAATGCGATTGTGTGGTTCTGCATCGTGGTCCTTCTCCATGGCTTCGATGGCCTCTTTGGTGAAATGGGTGAAGATGCGGATATAGCGTTTGGAGTCCTCGTCGGAGCAATTGAGCCAGAACTGGTAGAAGGCGTACGGGGAGGTGCGTTCCGGGTCAAGCCAGACGTTGCCCTTCTCGGTTTTGCCGAACTTGCCACCGTCAGCCTTGGTAATCAACGGGCAGGTGAGAGCGTAGGCCTCACCGCCGGTCTTACGACGGATGAGTTCGGTTCCGGTGGTGATGTTGCCCCATTGGTCGGAACCGCCCATTTGCAGCTTGCAATTGTAGTTTTGGTTGAGGTACAGGAAATCGTAGCCTTGCACCAACTGGTAAGAGAATTCCGTGAAAGACATGCCATCACCCTCGCCGTTGAAGCGCTTTTTGACGGAATCCTTGGCCATCATGTAGTTGACAGTGATATGCTTGCCGATGTCACGGATAAATTCGAGGAATGTGAACTTGCTCATCCAGTCGTAGTTGTTGACAAGGAGGGCACGGTTGGGTTCGTTGGAGTCGAACTTCAGGAACTTTGAGAGCTGCTTCTTGATACACTCCTGGTTGTGAAGCAGGGTCTCCTCGTCCAACAAATTACGTTCTTGGGACTTGCCTGAAGGGTCTCCGATCATGCCAGTGGCGCCGCCCAGCAGGGCTATAGGTTGGTGGCCGCAACGTTGCAAGTGTGAGAGCATCATGATGCCCACAAGGTGTCCGATATGCAGGGAATCGGCAGTCGGATCAATGCCGAGATAGGCGCTGACGATCTCTCTATTCAACAGTTCTTCAGTGCCGGGCATAATGTCGTGGAGCATTCCGCGCCACTTGAGTTCTTCTACAAAATTCATCTTTCTATCTGGGGGTTTTACGTTTGTTTTCTACAATCATTAGTATTTAATTGTCAAGTCCACACGCCAAGTACCATCCTCCTTGCGCATGTTATAAGTGGCAGTCTGTTTCTTCTGGTTATAAAGAAACTGGCATTTGCATTCCGCCACGGAATCATTCTGCATCTCGCACTTCACATCGTTGATGACGATCTCGTTCTTGCGCATTTGCTGAAATTTGTCCGGATGGTCGTTCATGTGTTTTTGCAGTTGTTGGATAATGGGACGGTTGCTCTTCGCAGTGCTTTTGTACAATTCGTCAAAATCAGCCGTATAGAAGGCCGTCACAAAAGTCTTGGCGGCAGTTTCCGGAGTTTGGGTGTCACCGCCCTTGGACTTGCAAGAAGCCAATGAGAGTGACAAGGCCGCCATCACCACTAACATCAATGTTTTCATATTTCTCATAAGGTCGTTTTAGGAATTGCAAAAATACAAAAAAAAAGGCAAATTTATAAAAATGGTTTTAGTTCTCCACAAATAGCCTACTTTGCAGAATCATTGACAAATACAAACAAAAAAGGCGTGGAACGTGCCACGCCTGCATATCTTGATATCGGTTTAAGCTTACATTATTTGTCCTTTCAATGTAATAATCTTGACAGGGTTGGCCGGGTCGTTGGTGATGACTTCGAGGGTCACTTTTTGCATGCCGGCACGGTTGTTGGACTTGAATGTCACCTTGACGGTGGAGGTGGCGCCAGCCGGAATCTCAGACAAGGTGGCATTAGCCTTAAACATGCTGGAGGAAGACGCCATATTACGGATAATCAACGGATTCTTTCCATTGTTGGTGACTTGGAATTCCATTTCATGCATGCTGTTTTTCTGTACTTGTCCGAAATCAAACTCTTCCAAACTATAGACGGCAACAGGAGCTTTCTTCAGCTGCTTCGGGGTGAGTTTGGAGAAGTCTTCCTTGATGTTGACGGCGAAATGAAGTTGCTTCTTGACTTCGATGGAATCCGTGGTCATGTAGGTGACAGCATCTTTCATTTGGCCGAACGCGCCACGCTTGCCCGCATCATATTTCAGGACAATAATGCCCTCTTCGTTCGGTTGCAGGTCGCCGCCGAAGCTACGATACTGTTCCGTGATATAGGGGGTGGTGCTTTCAAGACGGAAGTTGACGGGCTTGGTCCAGAAATTGCGGACCTTGAAAGTGTCCAGCACACTCTCCGTGTTCAACAGATTATGGGAAACATTAGGCTCAAAGAAGCGGGCCATGCCTGCAGTCTTGGTATAGCCAGCCTTCTCAAACTCGGTGGCCGGGCGTTTCAAGACCTCTCCCTTGATGAAAATCATGTGAGGAGCCGTCTTGCTGTCCTCAATGAACTGAGGTTCATTGGTGGTCACCCGAATGTTTTTGTTAAAATGGCCGGGACGGTTATAGGGGTTATAGGTAGCCTCGATATAGCCTTTTTCGCCCGGGGCAATCTTCCCTTTGGAATAGTTGGCGGCGGTGCATCCACAACCCGGACGCACTTGGGTCAATTCCAACGGTTCGTTACCAACATTGGTGAACTCGAATTTTCCAGTGACCTTGCCACCTTCCTCGCGAATTTGGCCAAAATCATACGTGGTCTGGTCAAATTGGATCTTAGGTTGCGCATAACAAAACACAAAAGCGACAACCATCAAAATTGATAAACTGAGTTTTTTCATTGTGTTACAATATTTTAACGTTTATTCTTGCAAAAATTAAGGCCGCAAAGATATAATTTTTTCTCCTAATTCGTTCACATTAATCCCATTAAAATTTCCGGAAGACATCATGAGCAAGACTGCATTTTGCATGGGAAGGTTTAAAAGCCTCTTTTTTAAATCTTCAGAATCGTCGAAAACAGACAAATCGGGACGGGCAAACGCTTTCATGATCATCTGCGGCTGGATGGGCGGCAATTTTTTCAAAGCAATCGCCTCCGGGGAAAAATAAACGATAGCTTCGTCGGCATCGTCCATTGCGCCAGCATATTGGGCGAGGAAAGACTCGGTCAGGCTGCTGAAAGTGTGCAGTTCCATGCAGGCCACAAGATGTTTGTCCGGATATTGTTCCCGCACAGCCGCGATAGTGGCCTTGAGCTTAGATGGTGAATGGGCGAAGTCTTTGTATACAAGGCTATTGTCATTCTTAGCCACCAATTCCAAGCGTTTGGATGCGCCCTTAAAGGTGGAAATAGCGCGATAAAAGTCAGCGTCGGAAACGCCCACGGCGCCACAGGCAAGCCGCGCAGCATTCAGGTTGGCCAAGTTGTGGCGACCGAAAATCTGCAACGGCACATCGCCGACCGAGGTCTCCAAATAGGTGACACCATCCTTAATATGATGTGGATGCACACTGTAGGGCTGTTTTCGCGGGCCAACGACCCGCTCGCCAAGGGCATGCAGCACTTCGTCATTGTCATAATATATAAAGGTACCGTCGGAAGGAATCATGTTGGCGAATATCTCGAATTGCTCAACATATATGTCAAATGTCGGGAACACGTTCACATGATCCCACGCAATGCCGCTGACGATGCCGACATTGGGCTGATAGACGTGGAACTTGGGCCGACGGTCGATGGGCGAGGTGAGATATTCGTCGCCCTCGATGACCATGATGCGCGCCTCCGTGGAGAGCTTGACCATAACCTCAAAGCCTTCGAGCTGCGCCCCCACCATATAGTCGCAATCAATATGGTTTTGCTGCAGTACATGGATAATCATGGAGGTGATGGTAGTCTTTCCATGGCTGCCGCCCACCACGATGCGGATCTTATCCTTGCTCTGCTCATAGAGATATTCCGGATAAGAGTAAATCTTAAGTCCCAGCTCTTTAGCCTTCAATAATTCAGGGTTGTCGATGCGGGCGTGCATGCCGAGGATAATGGCGTCAATATCGGGGGTGATGCGTTCCGGATGCCAGCCGATAGTTTCGGGCAGGATGCCGTACTTGGCCAAGCGTCCCTTGGCAGGATCGAAGATTTCGTCATCGGAACCCGTGACTTCGTATCCTTTCAGGCGGAGAGCGATGGCCAGATTGTGCATGGCGCTGCCTCCAATAGCGATAAAATGTACTTTCATAGCGGTTAACGATTTGAGCGGCAAAAATAGTAAAAAAAGGGATATATGTTTCAGGTCCCATGATTCAAGAGGCATTATAAAGCCTTTGTTCCCCGATTCTCATTATTCTGTCATGCACCTTAAAAAATACTATCTTTGCGCCCTCATTTTTTGCCATGACGATTGAAGAAATCCAGGCGCGCTTCTACAAAGCGGAAGTGGCGCGAATCGCACCGCTGCTGAGCGGGAAAGGAGATGTCAGGACCCTCAAACTCGATGGTCTGACGGGCTCTTCGTATGCCTTGTTGGCCTCCAAACTTGCGGACAAGGCCCAATCCACACAACTTTTCGTGCTCTCCGACCGCGAAAAGGCCGCATTTTTCTACAATGACCTTGAGAAGTTGTTACACGACCTGAAAGTGCCGTTGCCCAACAAGCGGGTGCACTATCTGCCAGCCTCCTACAAGCGTGCCCATTCCACCGATGAAATTGACAACTCCAACGTCAAGCTGCGTTCCGAAATCGTCAACAAACTCGCCAACCACCCCGACACGCCCTACTGCATCGTAAGCTATCCCGAAGCCGTAGCCGAGAAGGTGCTCACACAACAATTCATCAGCCAGCACTCCTTCACCATCCGATGTGGCGAAGAGATTTCCGCCGACACCTTCCTCGACTACCTCTATCAATTTGAGTATCTGCAAGAAGACTTTGTCTTCGAGCCCGGCCAGTTCGCCTGGCGCGGCAGCATCTTCGACATCTTCTCCTTTTCGGAAGAATACCCCTATCGTATCGAATTGGATGGCGACCGCATCGAGTCCATCCGTTTCTTCGACCCCGAATCACAGCTTTCCATCCGCGACGAGGAAAGCATTCACATCATGCCCAAGATCGTCTCCCATCAAATCGAGGAGAAGCGCATCCCGCTGTTGGAGTTCCTGCCCGCCGACACCGTACTGTGGTTGGAGCATCCCCGCGACATCGGCTCGCAAATCGCGGCTCTCTACCGCCAAGTGGACGAGGAATACCAATCCACGTCCGCGCCCGGCAGCACCCTGCATGTTGACGATCTGTTCATCCGGCGCCGCGACTTCGACAAGGAGGCGTCCCAACACACCCGATGCCTGATAGAGGCCGGTGATGTAGTCGACCCCGACATCACTATCGACTTCAACATCAAGCCGCAGAACCATTTCGGACGCAGCTTCGACTACCTCTTGCTTGAGTGGATCGACAACTTTGAGAAGGGAATCCACTCGCTGTTCCTCTCCGAGAACCAATCGCAGCTGGAGCGCATGGAAAAGGTGATGATCGACTTGGTAGGCAAGTACAACCGCCACAACGAGGCATCCCTGACATTAGAGCAACTTTACACGCCCGTGCGGGGCATCCTGCACGAAGGTTTCCGAGACGAACAGCGCAAATGGGCGCTCTACACCGACCACCAGTTCTTCGAGAAGAACGAGCGTGTGGTCATCCGCGACCGTTACAAGAAGAGCGAGGCTTTCACCCTGAAAGAGATCTACGACCTGCAGCCCGGCGACTACGTGGTCCACATCGACCACGGCGTCGGCATCTACCAAGGGCTCGTCAAGACAGAGATGAACGGTGCCACGCAAGAGGCCATCCGACTGATGTACAAGGACGGGGCCATCCTCGACATGAGCATCCATTCGCTCTATAAAATCAGCAAGTACGTCGGCAAGGAGGGCACCCCTCCCACCCTGCACCGCATCGGCTCCGGCTCATGGGACAAACTCAAGGAGCGCACCAAAAAGCGCGTCAAGGAGTTAGCCATCGACCTCATCAAACTATATTCGCAACGCAAGGCCCGCAAAGGCTTCGCCTTCTCGCCCGACAACTTCATGCAAGCCGAGTTGGAAGCCTCCTTCATCTATGAGGACACCCCCGACCAGGTGAAGACCCTCGCCGACGTGAAAGCCGACATGGAGAGCGAACATCCCATGGACCGCCTCATCTGTGGCGACGTGGGCTTCGGCAAGACTGAGATCGCCATCCGCGCCGCTTTCAAGGCAGTATGCGACAACAAGCAGGTCGCCGTGCTGGTACCCACCACGGTCTTGGCCTTGCAACACTACACCACATTCACCGACCGTCTCGCTGAGATGCCCTGCACCGTCGAGTATGTAAACCGTTTCAAGACATCCAAGCAGATCCGCGAGATCCTGAAGCGGCTCAAGGACGGGCGCATCGACATTCTCATCGGCACACACCGTCTGCTAAGCAAAGATGTGGTCTTCAAAGATTTGGGACTTCTCATCATCGATGAGGAGCAAAAGTTCGGTGTGGCAGCCAAAGAGAAATTGCGCGAGTTGCGCGTCAGCGTGGACACGCTGACCATGTCGGCCACGCCCATTCCGCGCACCTTGCAGTTCTCCCTGATGGGGGCGCGCGACATCTCCGTCATCACCACCCCGCCGCCCAACCGGCAACCCATCCAGACCGAGGTCCACGTGTTCGACGAGGACATCCTCCGGCAAGCCGTGCAGTTCGAGTTGAACCGCGGAGGACAAGTGTTCGTGGTCCACAACAAAATCCAGAACATCTCAGAGCTGGCAGGCCTCATCCAGCGCCTTGTGCCGCAAGCACGCATTGCTGTGGGACACGGACAAATGGAGGGTGCGGAGTTAGAGCGCATCATGACCGACTTCATCGACCACCAGACTGATGTGCTGGTCTCCACCACCATCGTCGAATCCGGTCTCGACATCGTGAACGCCAACACGATGGTCATCAACGACGCCCAGAATTTCGCACTCAACGTGCTGCACCAGCTGCGCGGGCGCGTGGGACGCAACAACCAAAAAGCCTTCTGCTACCTCTTCACCAAGCCCTTCGACACGCTCAACGATCAGGCACGGCGCCGCCTGCAAGCCATCGAGGACTTCTCCGACATCGGCAGCGGCCTCCAAATCGCCCTGCGCGACCTCGACATCCGCGGCGCCGGCAACATCCTCGGCGCCGACCAAAGCGGCTTCATCAACGAGATCGGCTACGAGATGTACCAGAAAATCCTCTCTGAAGCCATCCAAGAGATGCAGTATACCGACTACGACGAGGTCGAAATGGCCGACAACTCAGCCCTCCTCAACCGCGAGTGCATTCTTGAAACCGACATCGAGGCTCTTTTCCCCACTGATTATGTCACCAGCGTCAGCGAACGCATGAGCCTCTACAAGGAGTTGCAAGCCATCCGCGACCTCAGCCAGCTCGACAAGTTCCGCAAGAAAATCACCGACATCTTCGGCCCCATGCCCACCCAGACCGTGGAACTGATGCAGACCATCCCGCTACGCCTGACGGCCGCGAGACTCCATTTTGAAAAAATACTGCTCAAGAAACAGACCCTCACCGGCTATTTCTTTGGCAGTGCCGCCTCCCGCTATTTCCAATCCGACGAGTTCGGACGCGTATTGGCTTTCCTGCAAGCCAACCACCCCGCCATACAACTCAAAGAGGTCAACCATAAACTGCTCCTCATCATCCACCACATCCCCACCATCAAGGCTGCGCTGCACTGGATGCAAAAAATGGAGGCGTTCTGCACGAACACCCCATAATGTTTCCCGCAAAAAATGTATCTTTGCAGGCTATATCGGACAACCGATTTTTCTAATGACAAAACAAATTAAATATGAATAATAAATATAAACTCGTATGCACGAAATGCGGCAAGGTCATTGAGGACTTTGCCACTTGGTTTGAGATGAACCAGGAGTGTCCCTGCGGCTGCAAACGCGCCGAAGTGGTCTATTCTGCCGACTATCACAAAATCACCGAACTGACCAAGCCCGAACACAAACCGACCAATTTCTACCATTATTTCGACTTCCTGCCGGTGATGGATGAAAATAACATTGTCACCTTCGGTGAAGGCGCCATTCCCATCGAGGAGTGGGAGTTTTTGGAGAAGTTGGCAAAAGAAAAATATGGTATCGACTGCAAGGTGATGGTCTATCGCAACGACTTGAACGGTGGCAGCAACACCTTCAAGGACATTGCCGCCTCGTTGGCCGCCTCCATTTTCAAGGAGAATGGTGTGAAGGAGTTCTGCGTGGCATCCACTGGCAACACTGCCACCGCATACGCCCGCTATCTTGCCGAAGCCGGCATCAAGTTCACGGTCTTCATGCCCCACGACGCATGCGAGGACACTGTCAAGGCCATCCGCTCCTACGGCCAGAACGTGGTCGTGTGCGACGGCAACTACGGTGATGCCAAGAAGGAGGCTGCCGACTTCCATCAGAAGAACCACGTGCTGATTTCCGCCGGCAACATCGACCCCATCCGTGTGGAGGCCAAGAAGACGATGGTGTTCGAGTACCTGCGTCAGTTGGGCAAGATGCCCGACGTGTATGTGCAGGCCGTCGCGGGTGGCACCGGTCCCATCGCCCTCGACAAGGGCGTGCGCGACATGCAGACCACCTTCCCGGAGACCAAGATGCCCCGCATGCTGCTGATCCAGCAGGACACCTGCGACCCGATGGTGCAGGGCTGGAACAAAGCGGTGGCCGCAGGATTCCCAGAGGGTTATGAGAAGGACTACCCCATCATCCCGAACCCGCAGACGATGGTCTCCATCCTCTCCGCCGGCAACCCGGGCATGTATCCCATCGTGGCGCCCATCGTGCGCAAGAGCGGAGGCACCTTCCTGCAGGTCAAGGAGAACGAGCTGGCAAAGTACGGCAAGATTGTGAAGGACGAGCGCGGCATCTACCTCGGGCCCGCCTCCATCGTGTGCTTCGCCGGCTTCTACAAGGCTTTGGAAGAGGGACAGATCCACAACGGCGAAACCGTCCTCCTCAACACGGGCGAGGGCGCCGCAAGGGCCACGTTTTTCAAGAAAATGATAGACAACATTTAGTTGCTCGTCCACCAACTACGGCAACTATCATTCCATTTCCAACAAAGCGGCCTGCGGCTCTGCATACCGCTTGTTATTCATCATAGCACAAACAGAGGACCTTTCAACCAAATCCCGTTGCACGCCTTTCCGCAGAACAATGCCGCGAAAGGAGCACATAAGTTTATACAATTCTAAGAGAACAAAAAAAATGAAGAGACACACATTTATTGCACTTTTTATCTTTATGGCTGCCATAATGTTTCAAGCCAACGCACAGGCCCCCTACAGGCACGGCATCGGCGCGACAGTCGGCTCCATGCAGGCATTCTCCTACAAGACTTTCCCCGCCGACCACTTCGCCATCCAGCTTGACTTGGGCACCAAATACAACTACAGCATTATCGCCGGCTACGGCTCCACGCTGTGGACAACCGAACTCGCAACAAGCTTCATGTATGAAGGACACTTTGTGAAAGGCCTTTACGGCTTTGTCGGAGGGGGCGTCAGTCTCGGGTTCAGCTGGCATCCTTCAGTGACATACTACAACTCCACCTCTCCAGAGATGCAGACCCGGAACATCATGGGCAAAAGCGGCGCCCACGGCATCATCGGCTTGGAATACAAATTCGGCATCCCCCTTGCCCTGCAGATAGATTTCCGTCCGGGCTACCGTTTCCAATTCAACCATGAGGTCACCATCAACCACACCTTTGACTGGGGATTGGTGAACCTCGGGGTGCGCTACACCTTCCAATAAGGCGCTTATTCAATTTCGCGCCCCTATATAGCAGGGTGAATTATCATGAAGTATCACCGATTGGCGATACGGCGGACTGGCATGACTATGGCTATGGTAAGAATTATAAGTATCAGTATCTGAGAAAAGAACATTGCTGCTTCGCTGGTGATGTACGGCGATAGCCATTTCTCCGTCAGATGCATGACAGACACCACCATGAGACCGAGAAAGATTTCAGTGATGTATGTTTTTTCCCGAACCTTTTTTTCTTCTTGCGGAAGTTTGTCATTGCGGATTTCGACATAGAGAAAATAGGCATAGCCCACAATTCCTATCAACAGCAGGAGGATGTTTACAATGGTTAACCACATAATTAAAAAGTATTAGATAATTTTTCGTTATTTGGAACACTGATCCATTTCGTTGGCAAACCGCAGATTACATTGTCATTTTCCATTCAGACGTGTTCCGAAGGAATACTCTTCTCTGTAACCCCACACGGCCGTGTGGGGTGAAACGACGGCACAGAAAACCTCTCGCGGCGCGGGAGTCGGCATCCAAAATGCATGAAACTTGCTCGCCGCGAAAGGGAGACGTTAGAAAAATGTGGCGTTTATCCCGGCCTGATGCCATCACGTATATAAACACAAAAAAATAACGGAAGAACTGACTACGCGGCGGCATTATCAGGTCTCAAAAACATTTGTCCGTGTATTCATAATTTATGTACCTTTGCCGCCGATAACACAGATTTCCCAAACAGGAGAGAAGAATTGATTATGAATGACTATACGAAAAAAGTGATATGGATCACGGGCACCTCCTCCGGCATCGGCAAGGAGACCGCCTTCCGGTTTGCGGAGGCGGGCGCGCGGCTGATTCTCACGGCACTGGAACCCGACCTGCTGGAGCAGGTCCGCGAGGAGTGTCTGCAGCGCGGCGCCGAGGCGGTGACCAATCTCCCCTTCGACCTCTCGCAAACCGACGCGCTACCGCAACTCGCAGAGGACGCCTGGAACGCCTACGGACGCATCGACCTCTTCTACAACAACGCCGGCATCAGCCAGCGCGGCACCACCGTGGAAACCGACATGGCGGTCATCCGCAAGGTGATGGACATCGACTTCTACGCACCGGTCATTCTCACAAAATCCGTTTTGCCCAAGATGATAGCGCAGGGCGGCGGACAGTTGGCCGTCACCACCAGCATCGCCGGGCTCTTCGGATTCCCGTTGCGCTGTGCCTACTCGTCGGCGAAGCACGCCCTCTACGGCTTCTTCGAGACCGTGGCGGCGGAGAACAACAAGGACAACATCCGGGTGACCATCCTCACCCCTGGGCGCGTGCAGACCAACATCTCCGTCAACTCATTAGAGAAGGACGGGCGCAAGCACGGCAAGATGGACGCGGGCCAGGCCGGCGGCATCACGCCCGAAAAAGCATCGCACATCATCTTCAAGGCCATCGCCAAGGAAAAACGCGAGCAGCTGGTAGGCAGCTCCGAACTGATCATGGCCCACATCAAGCGCTTCTTCCCCGGACTATGCGCCAAATTAGCCCGCAAAATCAGGCCTATGTAAGACAACACATCTTCCAAAACATAAATCAGCATACATTAAACACTTAATATCCAATGAAAAAAATTCTACTCCTAACCTTAGCCGTCGGCTGCCTGTCTCTGGTCTTCGGACAGAACATCAGCCAAAACGGCGGATTGTCCGCCGACCAAATCGCCACCTTGCAGAATTCCTACAAGGGCACTGGCGTTGAAAAGGCTCTCCGCAATGCAGTGGTGGCCAACGACATCAACAAGTTAGCCAAGAACTACGACAACAACACCGCCTTCGACGCACACTTCTCCAATCAAGTACCTTCCAAGGCCATCACCGACCAGGCCTCGTCCGGCCGCTGCTGGATGTTCACGGGCATGAACGTGCTCCGCGCCAAAGCCATTGCCAAATACAACCTGCCCTCCGACTTCCAGTTCTCGCAGTGCTACACCTTCTTCTGGGACCAATTGGAAAAGGCCAACCTCTTCCTGCAATCCATCCTCGACAACCGCACCAAGTCCATGGAAGACGAGACCGTGAAGTGGCTCTTCCAGAACCCCATTGGCGACGGCGGCCAGTTCACTGGCGTGGCCAACCTGATTGAGAAGTACGGCATTATGCCCAAGGAGGCGATGCCCGAGACCTACAGCAGCAACCATACCTCGCAGATGTCGTCCCTCATCAAGCTCCGCCTGCGCGAAGACGGCCTGATTTTGCGTGAGATGGCCAACAACAAGAGCACCACCGAGAAGATGCTGCAAGACAAGAAGATGGAAATGCTGAAGGTCATCTACAAGATGTTAGTGTTCTCCTTAGGCGAGCCTCCCACAGAGTTCACCTGGACTCAGCGCAACGCCAAGGGCGAAATCGTCAGCACCGACAAATACACGCCCAAATCCTTTGCCGCCAAATTCGCCAACGAGGATTTCAGCAAGTACTATATGGTGATGAACGACCCCACCCGCGAGTACTACCGTGTGTATGAGATCCAGTACGACCGCCACGTCTATGACGGCCAGAACTGGCGTTACCTCAACTTGCCGATGAGCGACATCGCCGACATGGCCATCGCCTCCATCAAGGACAGCACCAACATGTACTTCTCCTGCGACGTGGGCAAGTTCCTCGACCGCGAGACCGGCTACATGGACATCAACAACTACGACTACGGATCCCTTTTCGGCACCTCGTTCAACATGGACAAGCGCCAACGCATCGCCACGTACGCCAGCGGCTCCACGCACGCCATGACCCTCTGCGCCGTCGACCTCGACAAGGATGGCAGGCCGCTCAAGTGGATGGTCGAAAACAGCTGGGGCAACAAGTACGGCCACAACGGATTCCTCATCATGACCAACGAGTGGTTTAACGAATACATGTTCCGCTTGGTTGTGGAATCCAAATACATTCCTGCCACCACCCTTAAACTTTTCGACCAGACACCCATCTATCTCCCGCCTTGGGACCCATTGTTTGCTCCCGAGGAATAAACCATAACCTATCGACATAGAAAAAAACACCACTATGAAAAAAAATTTGCTCACCCTGTTCATCGCCCTGCTGAGCTTCTCTTTGTCCGCCCAAAACGCGGATGATATTTGCGGCATTTTCCACTCCGTGGACCCCTTCTCCAAAGAGGGTTCGCAATGTGAAATCTACAAGGCCGCCGACGGCACATACGAGGCCAAGGTCGTGTGGGTGGAAAACCCAAAAAAGAAGAACCAGCTCGGCCTCGTCTTCATGACCGGCCTGACTTACAACGCCAAAGACAACGAATACCAGAACGGCAAGCTGAAATATCCCGGCAAAAAGGGCACCTATAAGACTTATATCCGGTTGGTAAACTACGGAAAGACCCTCAAGATGCGCGGTTATTTGGGCGTGTCGCTGTTCGGAATGACCGTTGATTGGACCCGCGAGTCCAAACTTCGGCCACAAAAATAAAATTAAAAAAGTGCCTGCGGGCACTTTTTTTTTCAAATAATATCCTTCTGTTCCAGAAGGTTGTTAAGAATCGCATACACGGTGAGGGCTGACACGGACTTGATGCCCGTCTTACGAACTATGTTCTTGCGATGCGTGATAACCGTATGGGTGGATATGTGAAGATTTTCTGCAATCTCGTTGTTCTTTTGTCCTTTTGCAAGACAGATCAGCACATCTTTTTCACGGTCGGACAACATAGAAGAATCCATCTCTGCATCACCAGTCTGCTTGACGGTCACCTGCTGTAATGTGGACTTGATGCGCTGTTTGTCGTCATTGAGCTCTATAACGCCGTGAAACTGCTTGAGAATCTGCGATTCGACGTATGAGGAAACCAATGCCACCAAGTGCATATCGGGCAGATCCTCGTATTGCGACCGCACCATGCGACGCTTGGAAAAATCGATCATCGCAGGGTTGATGATGAGCACGTCAGGACGGAGGATGCGCAGGCGCGTCTCCACCGTGTGCATGTCGTCCGACTGCAAAACCACCTCGCAGTCGGACAGCTCCCGCAGCAAGGCAGACAGCCCCGCAATAACGATGGGAGATGGATCGGCAATGGCTATCTTATTTGCTTTCATCTTCTAAAAGATTGATATACGGAAACAAAATCTTCTCCTCGATAAGGGCATGCTTTTCAATGTCGTCCGACAAAGAGCAGATGTCCTCCAGCATGTCAATGCGCTCGCGTTGCGACACATCAGCAGGTATATACTTGATGAGCAGATTGGTGAAGTCACGCAACTTATCCTCAATATTGGTGTGCTGCTTGTCGAAGGCACTGCGCCGCGGACGGTTTTTCCTGGGTGATTTTTTCTGAAAAAGTTCTTTCACAAAGGGGAACACCACCTCCTCTTCATACTTGAAATGATCCACCACTTCATTCTTATAGTCAAAGAAGAAATTGGTTATCAACCGTTTGTATTTCTCACTCCAATCTGCGACGACCTCTTTCAAATGATCCTCGATATGGGGAAACTTGTATTCAAGATACTCCTTGTGTGAGTTAGTCAAATAAACGACTATTTCCTCGATGGGACACTGGCGCAGTTCCTCAATGGAAGGCAGGTAGTCGTCCACCGTGTAAACATTGCTGATGAGCAGGAACAGTGGCAAGGATATTTTGTCATCGGCACAAACCTGTGCGACGGTCTTTTCGCCGAAGCCGAGGGAAACGCCCAACCGAGGGAGCAAAGAGATGAGGTTATTGCGTTCCGTGAGCAGGTCGGCCATTTTTTTGCGGGCGGACACCACAGGAATTTTAGAGTCGATGTTTTTCATAGAGTGTTACTTGGTATTGGTTGTGTATAGGATCGGATAAGAGGGGGCAAAAATACAAAAAAACGACCAATACCATTGAAGCATGGACAACACGACCATGGAGCGCCATCCTATTTTCACACTCTTCTCCCATCGTACACTTTTTTTTTATATATTTGCAACCTTGTTATAAAAAGTCAATATATATATTAATCAATAACTTATAAAAATAAGACATGAAAAGAGACGAGCAAATCTTCAACCTTATCGAGCAAGAGCGTCAACGCCAGACCAACGGCATTGAGCTGATCGCTTCCGAGAACTTCGTAAGCCCCCAAGTGATGGAGGCCATGGGTTCTGTCATGACCAACAAATACGCAGAAGGTCTTCCCACGAAGCGTTACTATGGTGGCTGCCAGATCGTGGACCAGAGCGAGCAAATCGCCATTGACCGCGTCAAGGAGCTCTTCGGCGCCGAATGGGCCAACGTGCAACCGCACTCCGGCGCACAAGCCAACATGGCTGTGCTGTTGGCTTGCCTGCAACCGGGCGACACCTTCATGGGCCTCGACCTCAACCACGGCGGACACCTTTCCCATGGTTCCCCCGTCAACTCTTCCGGCATCCTGTACCACCAGGTGGCCTACCAGGTGGAAGAAGAGACCGGCTGCATCAACTATGACAAGATGGAGCAAGTAGCCCTCCAGGAGCGCCCGAAGCTGATCATCGGCGGAGCCTCCGCCTACAGCCGCGACTGGGACTGGAAACGCATGCGCGAGATTGCCGACAAGATCGGCGCCATCCTGATGGCCGACATCTCCCACCCCGCCGGCCTCATCGCCAAAGGATTGCTCAACAACGCCGTGGCACACTGTCACATTGTGACCACCACGACCCACAAGACCCTGCGCGGACCGCGCGGCGGCCTCATCATGATGGGCAAAGACTTCGAGAACCCCTGGGGCAAGACCACCCCGAAGGGCGTCGTCAAGATGATGTCCCAGCTGCTCGACTCCGCCGTCTTCCCGGGCGTACAGGGCGGTCCGCTGGAACATGTCATCGCCGCCAAGGCCGTCGCTTTCGGCGAGGCTCTGACCGACGACTACGCACAATACGTGAAACAGGTGAAACTCAACGCCGCAGCCATGGCCGAGGCTTTCAACAAGAGAGGCTACAAGATCATCTCCGGCGGCACCGACAACCACCTCATGCTCATAGACCTCCGCACCAAGTTCCCCGACATGACCGGCAAGGTCGCCGAGAACACGCTCGTCAAGGCCGACATCACCATCAACAAGAACATGGTCCCGTTCGACACCCGCTCCGCCTTCCAGACCTCCGGCCTGCGCGTCGGCACCCCCGCCATCACCACCCGCGGACTGAAAGAGGGCGACATGGACGGCATCGTTGAGATGATCGACAACATCCTCTGCGACGTTGAGAACGAAGAACTCATCGCCAAGACCCGCAAGCAGGTCAACGACATGATGCACGACAGACCTCTCTTCGCCTGGTAAAAAAACAAGCCCTGTGCCCACGAAGCACAGGGCTTTTGTCCAACCCCATAAAATTAACACAATGAGTAAATTAATCACCATAGAAGAAGCCGCCTCCTACGTGAAAGACGGCATGACCATCATGTACGGCGGATTTCTCGGCTGCGGCTCTGCCGTGAAAGTCATCGAGGCCATCGCCAAGAGGGGTGTCAAAGACCTCACCCTCATCGGAAACGACACTGCCTATCCCAACAAGGCCATCGGCATGTTGATTGCCAACAAGCAGGTCAAGAAGCTGTACGCTTCCCACATCGGCACCAATGCCGACACCATCCAACAATTCAACGAGAAGACGCTTGACATCGAGTTCTGCCCGCAGGGCACGCTGGCTGAGCGTATCCGTTGCGGTGGCGCAGGCCTCGGCGGCGTACTCACCAAGACCGGCCTCGGCACCATCGTTGAGGAAGGCAAGCAAAAAGTCATGGTGGACGGCGAAGAGTATCTGCTCGAAAAGCCCCTCCATGCCGACGTCGCCCTCATTGGCGCCAGCATCTGCGACACCATGGGCAACTGTATCTACAAGGGCACGACCCAGAACTTCAACCCGATGATGGCCGCCGCCGCTGACCTCGTCATCGTGGAAACGAAGGAGTTGGTTGAAGTGGGCCAAATCCCGATGGAGAGCATCCACACCCCTGGTATCTATGTCAACTACATCGTCAAGTAAATGACGACCCTCGACCTAACTGGCAAAGTCGCCATCGTCACTGGTGGTTCCCGAGGCATTGGCAAGGCCATTGCGTTGGCCATGGCCCAAAACGGGGCCTCCATCGCCTTGGTATACCGCCATGCCAGCGAACAGGCCGAACAAACCCTTAAAGAACTCAGAGACATCGGCTGCGATGCGGAAGCATTCGTGGGCGATGTCTCTCGTTTTGACGAAGTCCAGCAACAGGTAGCCGCCATCCACGAACGGTTTGGCCACATCGACATACTCGTCAACAACGCCGGCATCACCCACGACACCCTGCTGATGCGTATGAGCGAACAGCAGTGGGATGATGTCATCAACACCAACCTCAAGTCGGTGTTCAACTACGTCCATGCCTGCACGCCCATCATGATGCGTCAGCGACAGGGCGTCATCATCAACATGGCCAGCGTGGTCGGCATCTCCGGCAACGCAGGACAGGCCAACTATGCCGCCTCCAAAGCCGGCATCATCGCCTTCACCAAGTCGCTGGCCCGCGAATTGGGAAGCCGCAACATCCGCGTCAACGCCATCGCCCCTGGCTTCATTGACACCGAGATGACCCTCTCCTTGTCACCCGAACAAAAAGAGAGTATTCTCCAACGCATCGCTCTCCATCGCCAAGGCACCCCAAAAGACGTGGCCAGATGCGCCCTCTTCTTGGCCTCCGACCTCGCCACATACGTCACGGGGCAGACCCTCGTTTGCGACGGCGGCATGTCCTAATCCCATATCCCATGAAAACACGGATTGCCCTTATCGGCATACTTTTTTGCCTTGCCTTTGGACATTCACATGCCCAGGGTGACAATCCTATACGTCTGGAATTTCCCGCCAGCCAGTTTTCCTCCGAACTGCAGTACGTTTTATGCGACACGTCAGGTCTTTATATCCTTTATCCAACCTACGACATCGACACGCCCGTCGCACACATCGTCCTCTATGACGTAAATTTGCAAAAACAAAAGGAAACGTCGCTTCGCTTGCCCCTACAATATATATACATGGCATCCACTTACCACGACGGTGACCTGTATGTGCTCTTTCAAGAAAAAATCAAGAAAAAGAAAAGCCCGAGGGGAATACTTTTACACCTCCGTCCTGGCTTCGACGGGATGGACACCCTACACATCCACAATCTGCCCACAGAGGATATTGCCCATATCAAGAATTATGCACAAACAATCTATTTCACCTGCCCTACCGGAAAATCGAGCAGCAATTTGTTTGTGCTACCCTCCAATCGTCCATACATCCACGGATTATATCTCAAAGATGCGCCAGATTACACAATTGACGACTATGCCATCGATCCTGCAGGAGAACGTGTGTTTGTCTGCGCCAACATCGGCTCAAACAGTCGGAACAACGTTATCTGGCTTTGCGAAAGCACTCTGGAAGGCGATGTCACACGAATGATTGACCTGCCCGACACCGGTTCCTATCGCTTTCAGAACGCCCGTATAGCCCTTTTGGATTCCGGACGGCTGATGATTGCCGGCACCTACCAACTGAGAAAGAGCTCTTACGACAACACTGCCACCGGAATATACACGCTCATATACGACAACGGCGAATTCACAAACATTGAACTAAGCACCTATGACCCGCCAGCCGCCGGAAAGACAGAGGTCCTCTACTTGCCCGGACGTCTGTTCCGCGACAGTTCTTTAGTGGCTTTTGTCACGGAGTCGTTCTACCCCGAATACCGCTATTCGACCACCTACTCATACGGTGTGCCCACTACGGAACCCATCTTCATGGGATACCGCTTTATCGATGCCGATGTCCGGATCTTCGACTTCAAAGGCCATCAGATAGGCAACTACGATTTCCCCTTCGACAACATGTTGCTCACAAACCTCACCACACACCTCCGAGTCACTTTCTCTCCAGATCAAATCCTGTTTTACCATATCATCGGGCAAACCTTGACCACCATGCTCACCGACAAGCAGCTGAACGTCATCGACCCCATCCGGTCCTCCACCCTCTTTCCCCAAGAGAACCACAACACGCCCATGGTTTATACAACAGCATTATATCATTGGTACAGCGACTATTATCTACTGTCGGGCTACCGATTCCGCAATGCGAGCAATCGGAATCGGAATCCCGTCTTTTTCCTAAACAAATTACAATACCGGTAATGTGCTTCAATTACTGGAGGCTGTAACATTAGAGGGAATTATATACCTGATGGCACAAACACATCAGAGGTTTCCTGCACTCGTTCCTCGCGATTCAAAAGCGAATTAAGGCACCTTTATCCACCCCAAAAATAGCAGTAGAAAATGTTTGTATTTCCGCCGCTTTTTTTGTACTTTTGCGGCCTCACAACTAATCTACAGCAAAGAGATTCATGACACTTATAAAGTCCATTTCCGGCATCAGGGGCACTATCGGCGGAAACGCCGGCGAGAACCTCACCCCCATAGACATCATAGAACTTACGTCAGCCTTCGCTGCCTTTATACAGGGGAGTTGCGGCAATAAAAAAATCACCATCGTGGTGGGTCGCGACGCACGCGTATCCGGCGAAATGGTGAGCCGTTTGGTTTGCGGAACCCTGCAGGGCATGGGCGCCGACGTTATCGACACAGGTCTGTCGACCACACCCACCACCGAGATGGCGGTGCTGCACCACCATGCCGATGGCGGCGTCATCGTCACCGCCTCCCACAATCCCGGACAATGGAACGCCCTGAAACTGCTCAACGACAAGGGCGAATTCCTCTCGGGTGAGGATGGGCGCAAACTGCAAGAGATTGCCGCCACACACGAATTCCAATATGCCGACGTCAAAAGTCTCGGCACATACACGCTCTATAAGGACTCGATCCAAGACCATATCGACGCCATTTTGCGTCTGCCCTTGGTGAACCGCGACGCCATTGCCAAAGCTGACTTCTCGGTCATCATCGACACCATCAACTCCACGGGCGCCATCGCCCTGCCGCCACTATTGAAGCAGCTTGGCGTCAAACGAGTCACCCTCCTCAACGACGAGCCGAACGGACTTTTTGCGCACAACCCCGAACCTATACCCGAGAACCTGTATGGCATCTCCGAGGCGATGAACAAGGAGCATTACGATATCGGCTTTGTGGTCGATCCCGATGTGGACCGTCTCGCTTTCATCAAGCCCAACGGGGAGATGTTCGGTGAGGAATACACGTTAGTTTCCGTGGCCGACTATGTGTTGCAACACACGCCGGGCAACACCGTCTCAAACCTATCCTCCACCCGTGCGTTGCGCGACGTGAGCCGCCAGTATGGCGTGGAATACAACGCTTCCGCCGTGGGCGAGGTCAATGTGGTGGAAAAGATGAAAGCCACCAACGCCGTCATCGGCGGCGAGGGCAACGGCGGCGTCATCTATCCTGAGCTGCACTACGGCCGCGACGCCCTCGTGGGCATAGCCCTCATCCTCTCCTACATGGCCACCTCCGGCAAATCCTGCGTCGAGCTCCGCTCCCTATATCCCGACTACAAGATCTCCAAGAACAAAATTGAGCTGCGCGGTAATATGGACACCGCCAAGATCCTCGACAGCATCGCCACCCGCTACGCCAGCTACGAGGTCAACCGCGCCGACGGCGTCAAGATCGACTTCGAGGACAGCTGGGTGCACGTGCGCAGCTCCAACACCGAGCCCATCCTGCGTATCTACTCCGAGGCCACAACCGAGTCCACCGCCGAGAACATTGCACAAAAAATCCTCCAGGACATCCGCGAAATCATCCAATAACAAAGCACACCCCCGATCACTCATGAAACCACGATTATTGCTTCTGTCACTCTGCTGCTGTGCCTGGGGTTGCGCCATCCAAGGACAAGTGCCCGTCGACAAAGACACCCCAACCCGGAAAGGATATGACATCACCATCGAAGGTGAAAAGGAACCCATCTCCAAGCTATATCTGTATGGGCACAACGGCACCGATGTCTATTGCCTGGACAGTGCAGTCGTGGATAAAAACACAGTCTCTTTCAAAAACAAAAAGAAAGAGATCCCCTGTGGAGTATACACGATATCCCCAATCCCCAACGCCTTGGATCTTGATGCATTGAGCCTCCGGAGCTTCCCCGTCATCATCAACCAAGGGAACCATTTCAGCATCAACCTTGCAGACAAAGCCTCGTCGAACAGTGAGGAGAACAACATACTTCTCCGCTATCACACCCAGATGGCCCAGACACGTGAACTTGCGCACGCCATGCTGGACAACCTGGCCGAAACCGCTCCCGACGCCTTCGTCACCCAATATATCCGCATAGACAACTTCTCTCTCTTCGGGGAGTTCAGCGACAACAACGCGGCTTACCAGCACCTGCTCAATATCGTTGACTTTTCGGATCCGCGACTCTTGCATGTGCCCGGCCAATACATCCGCGCCTTGTTGGAATACATCTTGGAGCCGGAGGACCAAAATGCCGCCGATTGCATCGCCAAGGTTGACCAGTTGCTGTCACGCTGCACCAACCCCATCGTGCGCGACTATTACATCAGCAGCCTCTTTTCCCTGTTGGATGTCCACAATCCCGACTACGACCCCGTGCTGGTACATCTCTACGACCATTACGAACACAGTTGGATTGAAGAGGGTTCCGAACGCCGTATCGAACGAAAGATCAACAATCTGCGCAAAATCATCCCCGGAGCACGGATTCCCGAACTCATCTCGCACGACATTGAGGGCAAGGCTCACTCCACCCATGACATCAAAACCCATTACACCATACTTTGGTTCTGGGATCCCGACTGCGACCACTGCCAAGAGATGACCCCGCCATTGCACCAGCTCTACCAAGAGCACGGCAGCGACTACGACTTCGAGGTCTTTGCCGTAGAGGTCAACGACGACTACGAGCGCTGGAAGGCCTTCTCCGACAAGCACCAGCTTTGGGACTGGACCAATCTGAGCACCTCACGCGGAGAGCAGAACATCGACTTCATAGAATATTTCGACATCATGACCACTCCCGTGATGTTTTTGATAGACAATACACAGAACCACACAATAATAGCACGTCAAATCACGTTAGACGAACTGCGAACTTTTTTTGAAAATAAAACTACAAAAGAATAAAAACCAGTTATGAAAAAACATTATTTACTACTCTTTCTTATCTGTGTTTTCATCATAGGCAGCCTTTCCGCACAAAAAAGCAAAAGCACACCCAAGCAAGGCCACGAGATCACTTTCAACATCAAGAACTCCAAGGACAAATTAATGTACTTGGTGATTCATTACAATGAAAAACTGATTCTCAAAGATTCCACGACACCCGTTGCACCCGGAAAGTTCGTATTCAAGGGAACCAAGAAGTATGACGACGGCATGTATTCGCTTGTGTCCGGTGAAAAGAAACTATACCTGAACTTCATCATCGACAACAACCAATTCTTCACCTACAATCTTGACACGACTGGCAACGTCGAAAATTTCTCCGTCCAAAATTCGCCCGAAAACGTGGAGATGCTGAAATTCCAGCGCAAAACCGCAGATGCACAGAAAAGAGCAACGGCATGGGGCAAGAAGGTGAAAGACTTTGAGGGCGCAGGCAAAACGGACAGTGCCGAAGTATACAAGGAGAAGCTCAAGAATCTCAACACTGAGATGCAAGATTTCATCAATGAACTCATCGCCGCCCATCCCGACTACCTGTTCTCCAAGATGCAGAAATCTTACCAAGAAGTCGAAGTGCCCACGATCACGAAAGATGATGGCTCCGTCGACAAAGAAGCCCAAGTGTACTATTATCGCAGACATTTTTGGGATAATTTTGATCTGGGCGACCATCGTTTCATCTACATCCCTTCTTTCGAGCCCAAAATGAAAGATTATTTTACCAAAATACTCTATTACCAGGCATCCGACACCATCAACCAGTATATTGACCTGTTTTTGGAGAAGACAGAGAAGGACACGTTCATGTACCACTACTGTGTCAGCTGGCTCACTTACGAGTTCGAGACCAGCAAGATTATCGGACATGATGCCGTGTTCTATCACATTGCGAAGAACAACCAGTTGGCGGGCAAGTGTTACTGGCTCGACGACGACCTGCTGGCCAAATATGAAAAGCGCATCAAGCGTATTGAACCCATCCTGATTGGTAAAATCGCCCCAGAGCTCATCATCCCTGACACCAACTTGTACGAGGATGCCCATCTATGGAAATCGTCATACCACACCACAAAGCCCTACACCATCCTCTGGTTCTACGACCCCAACTGCCCTACCTGCAAGAAAGAATCCAAAAAACTGTATCATGTTTACGACTCCCTGGAGACTGCGGGCACACGTAATTTCGATGTCTACGCCATTGGCAACGACGACACCATCGAGGCGTGGAAAAAGTATGTAAAGGACAACAAATATCCTTGGACGCAAGTTGGCGGCAACAAGGGCAACATCGACTACCTTGACCACTTTGGCATATACGAAACAGGAAATCCAGCCATGTTCATTATTGACAATTCCGACCACCGCATCATCCTCAACAAGCGAATCGACATGAACAACCTGCCTCAATTCCTTGAAGAGTATGAAAAAATAGAGTTGAAAAAGAACAAACAATAAACCCGAAAACACTTAACCAACAATACTATTATGAAGGACATTTTTGAAAGAGTCAAAGAATCATCCGGTGGTCCCATTGGACAATATCGTGAAAAAATCGACGGATATTTCGCATTTCCGAAGTTAGAGGGCGAACTTGGCCCCCACATGCGCTTCAACGGCAAAGACGTGTTGTGCTGGAGCATCAACAATTACCTTGGATTGGCCAACCATCCCGAGGTTCGCAAGGCTGATGCCGAAGGTGCCGCACGCTGGGGCATGGCGTACCCCATGGGCAGCCGCATGATGACCGGACAGACCGCGCTTCACGAGCAATTAGAAAGAGAACTGGCCGAATTCGAGCATAAAGAGGCCGCCTTCGAGTTCAATTTCGGCTATCAGGGCATCATGTCCACCATCGACTCCCTGGTAACCCGCCGCGACGTCATCGTATACGATGCCGAGGCCCACGCATGCCTGCGCGACGGCATCCGTCTCCATATTGGCAAAAGTTTCAAATTCCGCCACAACGACATCGAAGACTGCGACAAAATCCTTGCCAGTGCCTGCGAGCTCGCAGACAAGCAAGGTGGCGGCGTCCTGCTCATCACCGAAGGCGTGTTCGGCATGACCGGCGCGCTCGGTATCCTTGACCAAATCGCAGCCCTCAAGAAGAAATACCAATTCCGCATACTGATTGACGACGCCCACGGCTTCGGCTGCATGGGCCCGCACGGCCGAGGCACCTCCGAGCATTTCGGCGTAATGGACGACATCGACATCTACATCGGCGCCTATGCCAAGTCCATGGCCACCATCGGCGGCTTCGTCGCTTCCGAAAAAGCCATCGTCAATTTTCTGCGCTACAACATGCGCTCCCAAATGTATGCCAAATCACTGCCCATGCCCATCGTGGTCGGCTGCCTGAAACGTCTCGAAATCATCCGCAGCGAAGAAGGCGACAGACTCAGAGCCCACCTCTGGGAAATCACCCGCAGTCTGCAAAAAGGTTTCCGCGAATTAGGCTATGACATCGGACCCGCCGAGGCCTGCGTCACGCCCGTGTTCCTGCCCTGCGAAATCAATGAGGCCGCCAACATTGCGGTTGACCTGCGCGAGAACTACAACATCTTCTGCTCTATCGTCACCTACCCCGTCATTCCGGCCGGCATGCTCATCTTCCGCATCATCCCCACTGCAGCACACAGCATGGAAGACGTCAACCGCACCTTGGAAGCCTTCCGTGACATCAAGAGCCGTTTGGCCAAGGGCGAATATAACCTGCCCATCCCCGACATGGCCTTAATCAAGATGTAATCCAACCCTCCCGATAGCAAAGCACCTATCCACATAGGTGCTTTTTTTTACCCCAATCCAATATGGCCGGCATATACATACACGTCCCCTTTTGCCTGAGCAAGTGCATCTACTGCGGTTTCTACTCCGTGGCAAGCACCCGCGACAAGGAGTTCTACGTCAAGACCCTGTTGGATGAAATCAGACTTCGGCGCGACTATCTGCCGCAGGACTCCATACAAACCCTCTATTTTGGCGGTGGCACCCCGAGTTTGCTCACTGCCGACGAGTTGTCGCAAATATTACAACAAGTAGAAAAATATTACGACACAAGCAATCTGACAGAGATCACATTGGAGGCCAACCCCGAGCAACTCACCCGAGACTATTGCTACGCATTGCGGGAGCTTGGCATCAACCGCCTGAGCATCGGGGTGCAGTCGTTCCAAGAGCACGTGTTGCGGTTCATGGGGCGGCGGCATACCGCGCAACAAGCCCTCGATGCCGTAGACAATGCCCGACGGGCCGGCTTTGAAAACATCTCCACAGACCTCATCTATGGGGTCTCGGAACGCAGTGACGCCGAGTGGGCACAAGAGCTTGACACTGCCTTCAGCCTCCCCATCCGGCACCTTTCCTGCTACGCCCTCACGGTGGAAGAGAACAGCCGACTTTACAAGCAAATCCAAGGGGGCAAACACGCGCCCGTGGACGATGAGCAGGCGGCGCGACAGTATGACTTGCTGATTGAAAAAATCACCACAAGCGGAACACCCGCGCGCCCGCGGTTTGAACAGTACGAAATCTCCAACTTCTGCCAGCCAGACTTCGAGTCGCGCCACAACTCCGCCTATTGGAACCACACGCCATACTTGGGATTGGGTCCCGCCGCACATTCCTTCGACGGGCACTCCCGACAATGGAACCCGGCAAACCTAAAACGCCACGCGGAAAATATACACTGTGGCAGGATGTGCGAAGAGCGTGAAGAACTCTCCCCCACCGACATCTACAACGAAACACTCCTGCTATCGCTGCGCACCCGCAATGGAATCGATCTCAACGAGATCGCACTGCACTATGGTGAAAAAAGAGTCCATAACATCGTTCGCCATTTTGAGTCGAACGTGCCGACTATATGGTACGAAAATGCCGCCGGCAGACTGAGACTCACCGCAAAAGGTCTCTGGTTCGCCGACGGCATTGCCGAAAGTCTATTTATCGTGGATTAGAAACGATAGCCTACATTCAAGGAGAAGTTGAAATAAAGGTGATGTGCATTCTCGTACATAAATTGTTCAATTTCTGTACCCGACTCTGAATAGAAATGCTCATTATGTCCCCAACGCGGTTTTAAAACATCCAACGGGATCTCAGCACCATTTTCATCATAAATTGGAACATTGGGGATATCTTTAATATCGGTATATTGCGTGCCGAAACCACCTAATGTCAGGTCGGTGAAGAAATAGAGTTTATGCTTGATGGTGGTGAAGCCCAGTCGTAGCGTACCACCTGCTCCTATTCTGTTTTGGGCAGTCCAATCAAACTTCTTAGGTCTCTCCACCTTGTTGCGAAAACGCAGATCAACACCTGTGCCGAGCATAAAAGATGCTTTGTTCTCATAGTCACCCACGAGGAACAACGGTCCGGCACCGAGGTGGAACGGTCCACGCACGAAGAACGGCCATTTCAGGGAGAGCATGCCACCCACGGCTACATTATCATTGGTCTTCAAAGGAACAGCAAAGTCGAAGCCTGTGCAAAGTCCAACGTATGTAAAGGATCTCCTCATGGAGGCAATTTCGAAGTCGAGGCCAACATTCAAGCCCAAGAAGGCTTTTTTCGTGTAAGAGACCGCCTTTTCCTTGATTTCATTTGTTTTTTCCACCACGGTTTGGGTGACGGTGCTGTTATCGGTATAGTCGCCGATAGTCCAGCGCACACGCCCCTGGTGGGCACTGGGCACGTAACAGGTCAGGTTCTGCCAACGTTTGATAAGATCGTTGGCCATCTTTTCGAATTGGGCCTCTACCTGGGAGAAATCGTCCAACAAGACAGGGTCTTCGGAGGAGATGCCTTGGAAAACCTCTTTGTATAGTTTGTTGTCTTCAGACACGTCGTTGCCCTTCACGGCGATCACGTGGCTCTTGAGGAACTTGCCGCCGACAGAACGATTCACGACATTGTCGCGAATATATTGGAAATAGGGGTTGTCAAGGCCACGTTGGGGCACGCCAAGGCGTTCGTCCTTGGAATGGTTGTCGTAGCCGTCGGTAAAGGAGACCATGCAGGCATGGTCAAACTTGTCGCGATCCTCGGCGGAGAGGGAGGACACATAGTCGGAAATCATGTCAGAGCCTTTGCGCATGGCGTAATAGAGGGAGGTGTTGTTATAGAGGGTGAGGCCCTGGATAAACTGCACCATACGATCCTTGGAGGAGGTGGTGAGCGGTTCGATGTCGCGCACCATCTCGTCTGTGTTGCTCATGGTGTTGAAGCCGATGATGCCGATGCGGACGCTGCCGTCGGGAGAGGCGTTGTACAGGATGTCGAGGAACTTGATGGCGCTGCTCTTGAGTTTGGCGAAGTTGGCATCACCCAATGAGTTGCTGCAGTCCAATATCAGCATAGCCACCATGACTTTGTCCGTCTCGAAGTTCTGCTGGGCATCCTTAACCTCGCTGTCGCGCTGCCAGGAATAGTTCTTGCCGTTATTTTGCCATTTCCAGAACTTCAGGCCATCCTTGAATCCGTCCGGGCAATCTGTAGTGGCCTTCTCGAAAGTGAACGAGATGGACTCATCCGGTTCAACCACGCCGCGCAGCGTGTCGGGGACCGAAAAATAGATGCCTTTAGAAGAGATATTGGAAAGATTATAGACGAATTTCCCGCCTGCACTACGGCTGATAGAATATTCGCCCTCGATGTAGTACTTAGCCTTGTCAGCCTGCGCAAACGAGGCCGCTACAAACAAAACACTTGCTAACAATAACAATATTCTTTTCATAATCACAAAAATTTATTTCTAAACTCTAATAATCTGCTTTTATTGCATAATACACCAAAAAGCAAAGCAAAGATATCCAATAAAAAAGCTGAATTTCCGCTTTTTAAAAAAAATTGCTAACCGTCGTATCTGAATATCTTTTCGTATCTTCGCAGTTCAAAACACATCTTCTATGAAACGTATTAACATACTCATTATCTTATTATTATCATTATTTTTCACTGACAGTTGCCAGAAAATGGAGCCGATAGCCATCATTCCGGAGCCTTTGGAATGCTCGCCCAAGAAGGGACATTTTTCCGTTGACGAAGAAACATTTCTCTGCTTCAGCAACTTTCCGGAAGATAAACGTGACATCCAGAACACGATCCGGGAGCAGTACACGAAGTTTTTCAAGCTCCGTCCGAACTTGGGGGACGCGGAGAGTGCCGGCAAGAACAGCATCCTCTTCGAGGTCAACCAGAAAAACGACAAGTCGTTGGGAGATGAGGGTTATGAATTGAGCATTACGGGTCGGCGCATCGTCGCGCGCGCCAACAGTGCCGCCGGTCTGTTCTATGCCTTCCAAACGCTGAAGCAGATGAGCTATGGGTCTCTTCTCGCGGAGGGCGGCAAGCCCACCATCCCGTGCGCCAAGATCAAGGATCGTCCGCGCTTCGCCTATCGTGGAGCGCATCTTGACGTGTCGCGCCACTTTTTTGACATCGACTACATCAAGAAATACCTCGACCGTATGGCCGTCTACAAACTCAACAAGTTCCATTGGCACTTGACGGATGACCACGGCTGGCGCATCCAGATCGACAAATACCCTGCTCTGACCCAAAAGGGGGCCTGGCGTCCGGAGCGCAGCAAATGGGACACGTTGCACCCTGTCCTTCCCGACGAGCCCATGACGTATGGCGGATTCTACACCAAAGACCAAGTCCGTGAAATCGTCGCATACGCTGCCGCCCGCAACATCGATGTCATTCCCGAAATCGAGATCCCCGGCCATTGCAGCGCCATCCTCGCCGCCTATCCGCATTTTGCCTGCGACAACTACCCCTATACCGTGGCCGTCGGCCCTTATTGGCCACCCAAGGCCATCATGTGCGCCGGCAACGACGGCGTGCTCGAGTTCTACAAGGACGTCCTCAAAGAGGTCGCAGAACTCTTCCCCTACCCCTACATCCACATTGGTGGCGACGAAGCCTTCAACGACAACTGGCAAGTCTGCCCCAAATGCCAACAACGCATCGCCGACAAGCAGCTCAAAGACGAAATGGCCTTGCAACAATGGCTGATGAACGAAATCGAAAAATACCTGAAGCAACTCGACAAGAAGGCCATCATCTGGGATGACATCGTATCTGAGGACATGGTCAACATGTCCACCATCATGAGTTGGCAAGATCCCAAGGCTGCCGTCATCGCGGCCAACCATGGCAACGATGTCATCCGATGCCCCACCTCGCACTGCTACTTCAACTTCTACCAAGACGACCCCGAGAAGGAACCCCTCGCCATGACCGGGCTCATCACCTTGGAAACAGCCTACACCTTCGACCCGATGCCTGCCGGACTGAGCGACAAGGCAAAGCAACACATCCTCGGCGGCCAGTGCAACCTATGGACGGAGTTCATCAACACGCCCGAGCAAGCCGACTACATGATTTACCCGCGCATCTGCGCACTGGCAGAGTGCGTTTGGACAGACCCTGCGCATAAAGACTGGAAGAAATTCCAAAACAAAGTGGAAATGCACACTGCTTTCCGCAAGAGATAAAAAGAGAGGCACCGATCGGTGCCTCTCTTTTTATCTCTTATCTCGTCACTTCGAAAAATTCCGGCGAGTTCCGATAATAATCGAAATTCAGATTCTTCGTAAAATGTCCATTCACAAGAGAATCCTCGTTGTGACCCGTTGTATTGTCAAACTTCAAGATAATCCGAGATCTGTTACGTGACGCAATCAAGCCATACGCATCGCCATCATCGGAAACAAAGTTCGTATACTCCATCCGCTGCTGCACAATGTCACCATGAGGATTGGAGATATTGTAATAATTGTAGAACTCGGTGTTTGCCAACCATGCTTCCACTTCCAGGCAAAAATAGGGGCGACCGTCCACCGTGTCCACATAGCGCGTCAAATTGTTGTTGGGAGACATGCCCTGTGCTATCATACTCAACAAATCGGAAGGTTTGAATTTATCAAACGTTATGTTACCGTTGGATTGGGGCATCATAAAACCCGAATTCATCTTCTTTTTAATGGTCTTATGCGCAACCTGTTGTGTATTATTGTCCACTTCTATATAATGGAATGTAATGTAGAAGTCGCTGATGGCGACATTACGGTCGCGCGTGGACAAACCGCCGCCACCCTCCACCAAAAACGTAGGGGCGACATCGGTAGGTGAATCTGAACTAAACGGGTTTTGACTCAACGGACGCGTGAATTTACAATTGTCCACTACGTTCGTCTCCGCATAGACCTCCTTGCCGCTGTTCTTGTGCTTGATCACCAAACGATACCTGCAATCCGGGTTCAGCGTCCAATCGGAGTAGTAGAGGAGTTGCCGCGGGTTGGCGAAATAACCAGACTCCTTGTTAATGGCGGTAGTTGTATCGAGCACAGCGCTGCGCTGGCGGATGCCGTGGTCGTTATACTCCTCCAAACGGACCTCAATCGAGTCGATGGGATAATAGATATTTTCCCACTGGGACGCCTGCACCAAGGTGTTCTCGTCGGTCAGGAAGCCTTTGTAAACCTTGAAATAGTGTATGGGATCGTTGATATTGAGGATGCCGTATGCAATGGAAATGTCCTTGTAGTCGGCTGTAAGGTCCGGGGTGTCGTTACACGCGCTGAAGAACAATGCCAACGGCATCAAGGCCGCCAGGATGCGGCCCATATAGGTATGTTTAGTCATAGTCGGGAATTTCTCTTATCCATGGGGTGCCGATACGCTCCCCCTTGTTGTTGGTTTTAGTGTTTTTTACGTATTTTTCGTTGATATAATAGCATAGACGCGCCGACAGGACGTGGTTGCGCATCCTGCGCCATTCCCATTCCGTATCTGCGCCATTGTAGTAGAATCCGACCTGCATCTCACGTATGGGCACCAACGACATCTCCCAGCGAATCCCTAATGAGAGGTTCTTGTAGAGGCGTATGTCGACATCGATCAATCCGGACCAGTCATTTTTGTTGTAGGTGCCCGAGCGAAGATTCGTCGTATAGGTATAGCCCTTGTATATTTCGCGGGCTCGGACGAGTCGGCTCCAGGCGACGCCAGCACTGATGGACAAGCCAGAGCGGAAATCCTCGTAACGGAACATCAGTGGTACCTCGACATAGTCCAACGTGATGCGGTAGAAAATTCTCTTGAATGGCACTGTGGGGTCAATTTGCGCGCCGGCGATGGTATCGAAGAAATTGTTGGGCACAGCCTTATGGTAGGAGCCTTTCTGGGAATAAAGCAATTCCAGCAGCAAGGACATGTTCTGCTTGCGGTTCAAGGGAAGTTTCAATCCTAATCCGGCGTTGACGCCCACCTTGGTGAAGCCATGTTGGTCGTCGCCTTCCACTTGGGCGAAGTTGGCTCCTGCCGCAACATAGCCCACGAAGCGCTGGGCCGATGCCGGGAGAACAAAGGCCACACAACTAACTATCAACAATATATATATCAAAAAGAGCTTTTTCATCTCCATTTTATTTTGCGGCGCGAAAATAAAAAAAAAGGCCGACCATTCGGTCAGCCTTTCATACTTATTTAGCCTTTGGATTAATTATTCTCTTCTTTTTCAAGGTTTTCCTTGAGAGATTGAAGAACGTCGAGGTCACCAAGAGTGGCTTTTTCCACATTGCTTTCGTTAACCTTGGCGATCTCCTTGGCTTGCTTGCGGGCGCTCTCTTCTTTCATGCGCTCTTCATCTTCCTTGGTCATTTGCCAGGTCTTGGTGTGGGAAAGATGGATCTTCTTGGCCTCTTTGGAGAAATCGACCACCATGAAATCCAACACCTCACCAGCCTTAGCGGTGGATTTGTCTTCTTTCAGCAAATTGCGGTTGAAGGCAAAACCCTCGATGTTGTACGGCAGGGCAACAACGGCACCCTTGTCGTTGATAGAGGTGATGGTACCTTGGTGAACAGAACCGACGGTGAAGATGGTTTCATAGACATCCCAAGGATTCTCCTCGAGCTGCTTGTGACCCAAGCTGAGACGACGGTTCTCGATGTCGACTTCAAGGACCACCACTTCGATTTCAGCATCAGTCTTAGTGAATTCAGACGGATGTTTGATTTTCTTGGACCAAGACAGGTCAGAGATGTGAATCAAGCCATCCACGCCCTCTTCGAGTTCAACGAAAATACCGAAGTTGGTGAAATTACGGACGATAGCCGTATGTTTGGAGCCCACAGGATACTTGGTGAGAATGTCAATCCAAGGATCCGGTTTGAGCTGTTTGACACCGAGGGACATCTTACGCTCTTCGCGGTTGAGGGTAAGGATAACGGCTTCGACTTCGTCACCTTCCTTATAAAAATACTTGGCGGTGCGCAAGTGCTGGGACCAAGACATTTCGGAAACGTGGATAAGACCTTCCACGCCCGGGATGATTTCCACGAAAGCGCCGTAGTCGTTAACAACAACGACTTTGCCCTTCACCTTGTCGCCAACCTTCAAATTCGGGTCGAGCTTGTCCCAAGGATGCGGGGTGAGTTGCTTGAGACCCAAAGCGATGCGTTTCTTGCCTTCGTCGAATCCCAAGATGACGACATTGATTTTCTGGTCGAGTTGAACCACCTCTTCAGGGTTGGTGATACGACCCCAAGACAGGTCGGTGATATGGATAAGTCCATCCACGCCGCCCAAGTCGACAAATGCGCCGTAAGAAACGATGTTCTTGACGGTACCTTCGATGATCTGACCCTTTTCGAGCTTGCTGATGATCTCGTCCTTTTGAGCTTCGAGCTCGGCTTCAATGAGAGCCTTGTGGGAGACAACGACATTCTTGTACTCGTGGTTGATCTTGACGACCTTGAATTCCATGGTCTTGTCAACATACACGTCGTAGTCGCGAATGGGTTTGACATCGATTTGGGAACCCGGCAAGAAAGCCTCGATGCCGAAGATGTCGACGATGAGACCGCCTTTGGTCTTGCCCTTGACATAACCGGTGATAACCTCTTGGTTGTCGTAGGCTTCGTTGACACGTTGCCAAGACTTGAGGATGAGGGCACGCTTGTGGGAGAGTTGGAGTTGGCCGTTGGCATCTTCCTGGCTTTCCACGTAGACTTCGATTTCGTCGCCGATCTTGAGATCGGGGTTGTAACGAAGTTCGGAAGCGTTGATGACGCCGTCGGACTTGAAACCGATGTTGACAACCACCTCGCGGGAGTTGATGGAGACAACTTTACCCATGATAACGGCGTTCTCGTCGATAGACTTGAAGGACTTGGTGTAAAGATCCTCCAGGCGGGCTTTCTCATCGGCAGAATATCTGGATTCCTCCGTGTCGATCTTATTCCAATCGAAGTTCTCAAGAGAGCCGTAGGCGTTTTCAAATTCTCTCATCTTGCGGGGTCTCGGAGCCTTGGGCTCTTCTGCGGGAGCCTCGGCAACGTTTTCAACAGCTTCTGCTGCAACTTCAACGGCCTCATTTGCGGCTTCGACCACGTTCTCAACCTGATTTTCAACCTGTGCGGCTTGCTCTTCGGGGTTGTTGATGATTTCTTCTGACATAAAAAATTTGTCCTGTTTTACCTCGGACATTAGGTTTTTTAAGATTAGACTATGAGGTTAATTTATTGATACTCAGTCGCAGAGCCTCTTACGAAAGGAGTGTGCAAAAATACAAAAAAAACAATACGAAAAAAATATTTTTTTTCATTCCAAAGACATATCGAAAAAAAATGTATTTTTGCAGCCGTAAACATTGCGGGGTAGAGCAGTGGTAGCTCGTCGGGCTCATAACCCGGAGGTCGCAGGTTCGAGTCCTGCCCCCGCTACCAAGCCAACGGAAGCATTTATGGTGCTTCCGTTTTTCTTATCCCCTATTCTTGCATCACCTCACCTTCTCCAATGACTTGAGCAGCAACGTGACGATGCCCTCGTACGATTCCAACCCGCACTTGTCGCACACGTCGTCAGGGTTATGATACCCGCCGACACGTCCGCCCAGGGTATAAATGAACACGGCAGGCATGCCCTTGGCCGTGAAAGGATAATGGTCGCTGTTGGCAGCATTGGCACGCGAACGCACCTCCTTGACGAGGTGTGCCTCGTCGTTATACTCAACCATCGCCTGATAAAAGGCCTTGGTGTTGTCACTCTGCGCGTTCACCATCATGATACCGTCGGCGCCACCGCACATCAAGTCCACATTGAGGACCATCTTCACTTTGGAGAAGTCAAACAACGAGTCCTTCACAAAAGCTGTGGATCCCATCAGGCCCGCCTCCTCTCCACTAAAGAGCAGGAACAAGGTGGTATAATAAGGCGGATTCTTCTTGTAGTGGCGCGCCATGTCAAGCACAGACGAGGCACCGGAAGCATTGTCATGCGCACCGGGAAAAACAACGCTCTCCCCCATCTGGCCGAGATGGTCGTAATGCCCGCAAACCAGCACCAAGCTGTCAGGCTCGCCCGTGCCGCGCAACATGCCACACACATTCTGGGTGGGATGATAGGCTAACACATTGCTATAGGACAATGTCAACTTCGAGTGTTTCTTCATCTTACGAGGATGGATGTACGCCATCACATAATCACACGAGCTTTGCGCCGACGCGAACGACCACACAGGAATGTCTTTCACCGCCACCAGGAAGCCCCGGAACGGCAACTGGCCGTTATACCATGCCAGCTGACGGAATATCGAGTTGAGTTTCTTCGCATCTTCCGCATCCGTGCAGAGCGACATGTCGACGAAAGCCAGACTTTTTGACAGGACCGCGCTGTTCTTCTGACAAAAACCCAGCAATTTGTCGGGATCCAGAATATCAGACGGGTTGATGGGCAACAGCTGGAACGTCCCGTCTGCCGGATGAGAAAAGGGCGCCAGGGCAAAGTCGTCCCACGGGCGCAGCGACTTGCCGTCGAGTGCGGCTTTCACGGTTCCTTCCATAGCATAGACATTGAACCCATATCGATGGTAATAGTCCTTCACGAAGGGTTCCACGCCAATCTGACGGAGTTGTGCACGGAGATACTCCGCCGCGATACTGTCGCCATTGTAGGCATAGCCGCGCCCATGGAAAGCAGGCGAGGCGAGGTCGCAAATGTATTGGCGCACTTGATTGCTATCCTGGCTGAATGCCACCAGCAAGGACAAAACCATCACCAAAGTAAGAAGACTCTTTTTCATGAAAGGAAGTGTTTTATATACGTTACAAGACATTTTCCACACAATGCCAAAGTCGGTCAGCGGTTTGCTGCCAGCTGAAAAGTTCGCGTCGGGTGCGTCCTTTGGCGATGAGTCCATCGCGCAGCAGGTCATCTTTCCAAAGCGCAAGCATGGCATCGGAGATTTGCGACACGCTGTGGGGGTCGACGAGCAACGCCGCATCGCCCGCCACCTCCGGCATGGAGGTGACATTGGAGGTTATCACAGCCGTCTCGGCGTGGAAAGCCTCCACAATGGGTATTCCAAAACCCTCAAACAGAGACGCATACACCAACGCACGCGCAGAAGAGTACAACAGGCACAATGTTTCCATAGGTTGTCGGCCCAACATCACGACATCACCCTTGAAACGCATTGCCTCGTAGGTGTCCTCAATCTCTCCCTGCCACCATTTCTTGTCGCCCACCACCAACAGCTTCGCGTTGGACTGCTCACGAGACTTGAAGTCATCGAAAGCACGGAAGATATTTGCGAGATTTTTCCGCTTGTGAATCAGTCCCACAAACAAGAAATACGGGCACCCGCAAGCGTACTGTTCCCGCACCTGCCGCTGTTCTTCTGTTGTGAAAGGTCTAAACAACTCGTTGCAGCCGTTGTAGACAACGTCGATCTTATCCAAAGAGACATTGTACGTCTGGTGAATATCCTGGCGCGTGTATTCCGAGACGGTGGCAATTCGGTCTGCCGACTGGGCGAACCGCGGAAAAAAACGGTCGTAGTAGCGCAAAACGACAGGCTTGATAAAATCGCGATGATGGGCAAAGTTAAGGTCGTGTATCACATTGACGCACTTGGTGTCACGCAAATGCAACGGAATCCAGCCATCGGTTGAGAGGAACAAGTCTGGCCGGATGGAACGCAGCTTGGAGGGTATGCCACACTCGAAAAAGAGATACCACAGATAGGGGTGGCGCGCCTGCGGATGGGCCACCACCGGCGTCACATTGGAAGCATAGACAAACTGTTCGTCGTATGGACGGTCGAACAGGAAATAGAAATGGTGCTCGGGATGCTGTGCAACAATTCGGCGAAGGCTCTCATGCGTGAACCATCCGATTCCTTCAAGCCTGTCTTTCAGAAGAAGTCGTGTGTTGACAGCGATTTTCATCGCAAAAGGATTTATAGATTGCCGTTGCTTGGACGGATATCCTTGGCGTTCAGCTGGATATTCACCACATTGTTCCAAACATTCTCCTCAACATGATAGAGCATGTCGAAGGACTTGTTATCTTTGATGAGAGGCAATTTATCCTTCATGTTGAATGCAATGACATCAATGGGCTGCACCACACGGTCGGGATAAAGGACACGGCATTTGAGGTGCTTGTCGCCGACAATGCGTCCCATGCCTTCATCCACGAGGCCATTGGACTGGAAGACGGGTTCCATATTGCCCGGGCCGAAGGGGGCGAATTGCTTGAGGTGGTTCATAAAGCTGTGGGTGACCTCCGAGAGGTCAAGAGGCATATCAACGGAAATTTCCGGGATCGTGGAGGTCTCGTCGAGGTTCTCGCTCACGTAGGCTTCAAACTTTTCGATAAATTCCTCGAGATTCTCTTCTTTCATGGAGAGGCCGGCTGCGAACTTATGGCCTCCGAAATGTTCAAGCAGGTCGGAGCAGGAGTCTATACCGTCGTAGATATTGAATTCCTTGACGGAACGGGCGGAGCCGGTAATGAGCCCGTCGGAGGACTTGGTCAAGACGATGGTGGGTTTGTAGAAGACCTCCACGAGGCGGGAGGCCACGATACCGATGATACCCTTGAACCAATTGGGGTTATAGATGACGATACTTTTGCGTCCGATATATTCGTGGGAGCCTTTGATCATGTGGATGGCCTCCTCCGTGGCATTCCTGTCTTGCTCCTTACGCTGTTCGTTCTGGGTATTGATGCGCTTGCCGATATCGGCGGACTTGTCCTCGTCCTCGACGATAAACAGGCGCACCGACTCGCGTCCGCTTTTCATGCGCCCGGCCGCATTGATGCGGGGACCGACATAAAAGACGAGGTCGGAGATGGAGATCACGCGGGAGAAGATAGTCTCCTCCTTGAAAGGATAATGGATCTTGATGCCGGACTGGTCGAGAATGGATTTGATGCCCATTCTGGGGAACTTGTTGATGATTTCGAGGCCGAAGTGCGCGAGGATGCGGTTCTCGCCGGTGATAGCCACGATGTCCGACGCGATGCTGATGGCGACGAGGTCCATGCGGGAGAGCCAGAGCTGGTCGGGCAGCTTATATTGTTGGCAGTAACCCTGTATAAGTTTAAAGCCGACGCCGCAACCGGAGAGTTCCTTGTACGGGTAGGCGCAGTCTTTGCGTTTAGGGTCGAGGATTGCGACAGCCTGGGGCAGCTCGTCGCCCTCGAGGTGATGGTCGCAGATGATGACATCGACGCCCAACTTGTTGGCCATTTCCACTTTGTCGTTGGCCTTGATGCCGCAGTCCAGGGAAATCAGCAGGCTGATGTTGTTCTCATGACAATATTCCACGCCCTGGTCGGAGATGCCGTAGCCTTCGGTATAGCGGTCGGGTATATAGTATTCCACGAGATCTTTGGACTCCGTGCCGATAATCTCACAAAGGAAGGAGTACAGGAGTGCGACAGCGGAAGTGCCGTCGACGTCGTAGTCGCCGTAGACGAGGATTTTCTCATTGTTGATAATGGCATTGGAAAGGCGTTTGACGGCCTTGTCCATGTCTTTCATCAAGAAGGGGTTGTGAAGTTTTGTGATGTCGGGGTTGAAGAATTCGGCAGCCGCCTCGGGAGTGGAGATGCCTCTTTGAATCAAAAGGGCTGCAAGCGGTTTTTCTATGGAGAGTTGGCTCGCGAGCCGTGCCGTGGCCGCGTCATCCGGAAGTTGCTGGCATATCCACTTTTTATTCATAATTTCACATTTTTATCAACCTGCAAAAATAAAAATTATTTTTCACAAAGTCAAGAGCAGGCAGCGTTTTTCTAAATTTTCATCTTCTTGTCGATATCATCCACATAAAGCTTCATTTTTTTGTCGGTTTCGTACAAGTTGCTGATGGTCCGGCAGGCGTGCAGCACGGTCGCGTGGTCCTTGTTGCCGCAATAGGCGCCGATGATGGTAAGGGGCAACTTGGTGTATTTCTTGGCAAAATACATGCTGAGTTGGCGTGCCTGCACGATGTCGCGGCGACGAGTCCGCGCATTGATAGCCTCCGCGGAGATCTTGAAATAGTCGCAAACGATCTTTTGTATGTACTCGATGGAGATCTCCTTGGCATTGGTCTTGACGTATTTGTCGACCATCTCCTTGGCCAGGTCAACCGTGATAGCACGATGGTTGAGGGAGGCCTGCGCAAGGATGGCGATCATGGCGCCTTCCAGTTCCCGGGTGTTGGACGTGATGCGCAGGGCCAGGTATTCCACCACCTCCTTGGGGAAGGTGATGCCGTTGTTTTCCAGTTTCTTGTTGATGATGGCGATGCGCGTCTCCAAGTCTGGCACCTGCAAATCGGCCGTAAGCCCCCATTTGAAACGGTTAAGCAAGCGCGGCTCGAAGCCCGTGATCTCAACCGGCGACTTGTCGGATGTGATGATGATCTGCTTGTTGTGCTGGTGCAGCGAGTTGAATATATGGAAAAACGCCTCCTGAGTCTTCCCCTTGCCGCCCGCGATAAACTGGATATCGTCGATAATCAGCATATCCACAGACTGCTGGTAGAACCAAATAAAATCGTTGATATTCTTGTTGCGAAGCGCCTCCACATATTGCTGGTAGAAAGTATCGCAGCTCACATAGACGACCGTCTTGTCCGGATGGTTGATCTTGGTCTGGATTCCGATGGCGTTTGCCAAGTGCGTTTTTCCAAGCCCCACGTCGGAATAGATGAAAAGCGGGTTGAACGACGTCTGTCCGGGCGCCTTGGCGATGGCCCAGCCCGCGGAGCGCGCCAGACGGTTGCAATCGCCTTCGATGTAGTTGTCGAAAGTCAGCGTTTCCACCAGGTTGGATGGGATCTTGTGCTTTTGGATGCCGGGCAGCACAAAGGGGTCCGGAATATCGCGGTTGGGCGTCTGGTACACGTCAATGGGGGCCAAGGATGGCGGGTTGCTCACGGCGGGACGGTTGTGCGACGGCAGCGTGATGGTCTGCGACTGGGCAGGGTCGGGCTGCTGTTCCATAATCACCTTGTATTTCAGTTTCGCCATGGGGCCAATCTCCTTCTTGATGACGCTCTTCAGCACATTGACGTAGTGTTCTTCCAAAAACTCGTAGAAGAGGTGGCTCGGCAACTGGAGCACAAGCGTGTCCTCTTCCAAAGAAACCGGCACGATGGGGAGAAACCATGTCTCGTACGCATCTTCCTCCACAATGTCATGTATCATCCCCAAGCACTTATTCCAAACTTTGGTGTAGTCTTTCGTAATTTCGCTCATCTTACTCGTAACAATTTTTATTTTTTCTCATTCTCAACGAATTATGGCCTCTCAGCCATTCGTTTTTCCAGATGGCAAAAATAAACAAAAAAAAGTTTACAAAAAAAATGTTTTCAACTTGATTTTTTAAAAAAATAGTGTATAGATTTTAGTTCAAAATCTGTTGAAAACTATATTATAATTATCTATGTCAATATGTTACGAAACTCGTCATATTTGCCGACATCCATCCACATATCGGCCTGATGTTGATAACCGAATATCCGGCACTTGTTTATAAGTCGGAGATAAACAGGTGTCAGGGAGGCTTTCTCGACAGTGGGGATATTATCGAGAAAACCACGGTTGACAACATGGATACCGCTAAAAGCCATCATCACGGGATGTTGCGGGGAGACCGGCATGATTTCCTCGCCCGTCTTGACGTTTTTCCAGCCGCAGAGTTGCATATTGTCCCGTTCAAACACGAAATAGCGGGCGGTTTGGCGGTCGCGCACGGCGAGGGTGGCATCCGCACCGGAGGCAAGATGACAGGCCACCATCGCGCGCAAGTCGATGGACGACAGAATGTCCACATTATACAATAATATTATATCGCTATCACCCAGCAAGGGTTCCGCGAACTTGAGTCCTCCGGCCGTGTCGCGCAGATAGGCCCTCTCGTCGGAGACACGGATACGTCCGGCAAAAGGGTACGTGCGCACAAAGTCGACAATCTTATCTGGAAAATGGTGCACATTCACGACGACATTGCGGATCCCGGCAGCCGACATTTTCTCCAATGCATGCTGCAGCAAGGGTTTTCCCTCGTAACAGACCATTGCCTTGGGGCGGTCGGCCGTCAAAGGATACAGTCGCGTCCCTAATCCGGCGGCAAATATGACAGCAGTAATGTTATTCATATCCACAATTCAATCGTATAATCAGTTCTTCTTGACTTCGTTTTTCAGCATTGGCACAAAAAGGAAATCGCCAAAAACCTCCTCCTGGAGATTATTTTCGTCTATTTTTGTGAATCTTTTCATGGTTTGCGACTCGTCGCCGACGGGGATGACCATGATGCCACCCACTTTCAGTTGCTGCACAAGGGCTTCCGGAACGTCCGGGGCCCCGCATGTGACAATGATCCGGTCATACGGGGCAAAGCGGGGGAGGCCCTTGTAGCCGTCGCCAAAATACGTGACGATGCGGCTGTCGAGCTCTGCCAGCAACTTGGAGGTGCGCTTATACAGCAACTGTTGCCGTTCCACGGTGTAGACATGCGCACCCATCGAGCTGAGGATGGCCGCCTGGAAGCCTGACCCCGTACCGATTTCAAGCACCGACAAGCCTTTCGTGATCTTGAGCAGCTGCGACTGGAAAGCCACAGTGGACGGATGCGATATGGTTTGCCCCGTCAAAAGTTTAAGAGCCACGTCGTCGTATGCCCTGTTCCATAGGAAAGACTCCAAAAAACGGTGGCGCTCCACCTTGTCGAATGCCTCCAAGACATTCTCATCGGTGATGCCTTTCTTGCGAAGTTCCTCTATCAATCTTTTCTTTGCGCCGAGCAATAGATAGTCATCTGTCATAGAGTTTGTTATTTAGATAGTTACAATTATGTTTTATAGCTTAGTAATACTCCCTGATATACATATACGCCTTTTGGAACAACGCCTCCTCTTTGTGCAATTTGTACTTCAACAAGGTTTTGCGCAAGGCTTTCTGTACCTCGCGTTCGCCAGCGTTGGTGGTCTGCCAGCCGGGGAAACGCACCACTTTCACGATGCTGTCGATATCGGCGACGATGCGGCCTACTACGGCAGGCGTGTCTTCGGTGCGCAGTTCCAAAAACAGCTCGGTTAAGGCTTCCTTGCCAGTCTTGCGGACTTCCACTTCGGCTTCCTGCTTTTCTGCCTGCAAGGTTTCGCGGGCAATCTGGCAGAGTTCTTTGATAAACTCGATGCTCGAAATCAGGCCTTGTTCGGCTTTGTCACGCAGAGCTTCCAGACGCTTGCTCAACTCGATGAATTTGGGCTTGTCGGCGTGTTTCTTGAACCGCTTGATGAGTTCCCGCTCCATTTTCTTGGCGGCTTTCATATCCTTGTTGCCCATCAACGCCGAAACCATGGTCTCATCCAAAATCACCTCTTCCATGTCGGTGTGGATGCCCGACACGTGAATGTTCTCGTACATGATTTTCTTGGTCTGGGCACCCAAAGAGAGCCAAATCAGCTTGCCCAAGGCATCTGGACCGGAGGGCCTGACGGACTGATACACATTCGACAGCCACTTGTAATCCATGCGGTAAGGTTCCAAAGCGGGGTCTGGTGAAAGCGACTCCCATATATTGGACAAACGGCGATAGTCGGCGGCAAAAGCATCGCGTTTTTCATTGGTGTTGATGGCTTCCTGTGCGGCCTGCAGCCCGTCGAAGCCGTCAACGGTGCGGTCAACGCCATCGAAGTGTGACAGCGCGTCGGCCATGGCTTGCGGCAGCTCGTCGATTAGATCATTGAGGTTGGTGATGACTTTCTTCATCACCTCCTCGTCGAACTCCAATGCCTTGGCGGCATCGTCGAATACGCCGAAGTAATCCACAATGCGACCGAAGGTCTTGTTGGGGAACTTACGGTTGGTGCGACAGATGGCTTGCAGCAAGGTGTGGTCTTTCAGCGATTTGTCCAAATACATGGTCTGCAAGATGGGCGAGTCGAAACCGGTGAGCAGTTTGGCGGTGACAATCAAGAACTTGAGCTCGGAATCTGGCTTGTTGAATTTCTCGATCACCTTTTCCTGCTCGTCTTTGGTGAGGCTGTAGAGTCGTTTCAGCTCATCCTCGCCTTTGCCCGAGGTGGAGATGACCACCGCCGAGGCGGAATCGGGGAAGTAGTTGTTCAGCTCCATCTTGAAGAGATGGCAGGCCTCGCGGTCGGGTGTGACAATCATCGCCTTGAAGCCTTGCGGCTCCACTTTGTCGCGATAGTGTTCGGCGATGTCCTTGCAGACAATCTGGATGCGTTCGGGCGATTTCAGGAACTCCAGCATCTTGGCGGCCTTGCTGCTGAGGGTGATTTTGGCATCCTCGTCCAGTTCGTTGGAGAGGCGTTCAAACTCCTCGTCCACGGCATCGCGGTCGATGTGGATGTCTAACAGGCGTGGCTCGAAATGCAGCGGCAAGATGGTATTGTCGCGCAAGGCGTCTTCAAACGAGTAACGGCTCATGTAACCGCCTTGGTCCTCCAACGCGCCGAAAGTCCAGAAGGTGTTGTGTTCCGACTTGTTGATGGGTGTTCCCGTGAGGCCGAAGAAGAAGGCGTTGGGCAAGGCGGCGCGCATACGTTGACCGAGGTCGCCCTCCTGCGTGCGGTGTGCTTCATCGACCATCACGATGATGTTGTCGCGGCGGTTGATATTAGGCTTGGCGTCCTTGAACTTGAAGATGGTGGTGATGATGATATAGCGGGCGTCGTTCTCCAAAAACTTGTTCAGCGTGTCGATGTCCTCGGTGGGCATCACATTGGGCGCCTCCTTGAAGACGTTCTGCGTCTGCGAGTCCAAGTCGATGCGGTCCACCACAATCATCACCGTGGGACTTTTCAGCTCGGGCATACGGCGCATCTTCTGTGCGGCAAAGAGCATCAGCAGCGACTTGCCGGAGCCTTGGAAGTGCCATATCAGGCCGCGTTTGATCTTGTTTTCCAGCACGCGCTCCACAATCTTGTTGGCGCCTTCGTATTGCTGGTAGCGGCACACCACCTTGATGCGCTGACGGCTCTTGTTGGTAGTGTAGGTGGTGAAGTTGTAGAGGATGTCGAGCAAGGTCTTGGGCGACAGCAGCTGCCGCATTTCGGCGGAGACGTTCTCCAAGCCGGGCATCTCCGAATCCTCGCTGCCTTCGTTGAGCCGCCAGGCCGACCAGAACTCCAAAGGTGTGCGCACGGCTCCGTAGAACAGTTCGCGTCCTTCGGTGGCAAAGCTGAACACGTTGGGAACAAACAGTTCGGGCACGCTGTTCTCGTAGCCGTCGTGGATGTCCGAGGCTCCGTCCAGCCATGATACCGATGGGCGAATAGGTGTTTTGGTCTCGCCCACCACCAAGGGGAAGCCGTTGACAAACAGCACGATGTCGGGGCGTTTGGTCTCGCGGTTGCGGATGCTGAACTGGTTGACCAACTGAAACTTGTTGTTGGCGATATGCTCGAAGTCGATGAGGCGGACAGGCACGTGGGCGTAGTTCTTGCCGAAGGGCATAGTCTTGTTGCCCTTGAGCCATTCGGCGAACTCCTCGTTGGCGCGCACGAGGCCGGTGCTGTGGACCGACAGCAGGATGGAACGCAGCTTGAAGATGACTTCGTCGGCGCGCTCGGGTTGTGCGGCAATCTCGGGGTTGAGGCGGACGAGGGCCTTTTTCACTTCCGTTTCCACCATCACCTCGGTAACCTCACGCGGCAGCTCCGTGGCGGGCAGGTACTCCCACTGCGCCCCGTAAGGCGCCTGCGCTTCGTGCGCCATACTGGTCTCATTCAAGTTCACCCCCGTCATCGTATGGATGACGAAGTTTTCCACTGCGTTTATTTCGTTGAAGGACATTAGTGATTTATTTTAAATGATCATTAATCCAAGTATTCAATTGTTCCCTTAGATTGTCAAGATTATTAATGTCGTATTCTTTATAGAGTTTTCCAAGGAAGTCTGTAGGTAGATTTTTCAATCGTTTATCTTTTAAAATGCAGACATCTTTTTTATCTCGATGTGCAATCATGTATCCTGTCTCTATTGCCACATTAGGATTGAATTCTGTTTTTTCAATAGCTAACAGTTTTTTCAAAGAGCCAAAACAACCCTCTTTTTTATTGTCAAAATGGAATATTGAAACTGCTGCTCTACAACAATCCAAATATACCTGGACATTATCCCATAAATCATTTTGAAATTCTTTTTCGGATGCTTTTGTAACCTTAAAACCTTGCTTGCTAAAAACATCTTCAACAATATCATAAATAAGATCACATTCTTTTCGAAATGGCATTATTACAAAAATGGCATTGTGTCCGTACGTGTTATAAAATTTGATTTGTTCCTTTGAATATGTATTAAAAACAGACATTTTAAAGTCGATATCTTTTAAGACAACGATTTCCCCATAATTATTCAGCAATTCATCATTATATCCTCTTTCTTTAGTCCAAAGGAGTTTTGCATGAAGGGTCTCGATCAGATTTTCATCAGAAATACAACTTCCATTGCTAAAACTTTCAGCATATTGTTTGTCATGTGTTTTGAAAAGATCCAAAGCATTTTCAGCTTCCCAAATGTTCTTCAGCTCATCATTATCTATACCATCTCTATGATATATTAGAATGTCAATATCAGATGATTTGCAGCCTGTTTTAAAGGCTCTCGAACCAAATAAATATATTTCTAATACATTATTGATACACGCAATTTTATCAATGTGCTCTTTTAGGAAGATAGTTCTAATATCATCTCTTTTTTCCATATCTAGAATAATTACTTAATTTCTGCTTTTGATTGCAATCTATTTCATTTATTTCACTTAAGTGCTTGGTTTTAAAATTATTTGCGTTCAAAAATACATTCTTCTAATTCTTTATATACGTTCATATTGGGAGTAATGTATTTAGATAATTCAACTTTAAAAACATCAGGATTTATTGATACTTTTAAATTGCAATAATTCTTTATTCGTCTAGTTTCATCTTTTACATGTTGATTGACGATGTCTGTGACGAAAGCATCATAATCAGATTCAGAAAAAGCCAATCCTTGTTTATCACAATATTCTTTCAACACTTCTTTATCATACAAATAGTTTTCTAATTCCCAACGTTTAATTACTCTGTGATTTTCAGGATTATTGCTTAAATATAATTGTCTGTCATTTTCATTGTTCAATGCCCCTGATGACATGTCCCTATCCTTGCAAACCCATATTTCAACATCGGGAAATACTTTAGTTAAAATGGCTATTGCAATGTCGCTGCGTTGGTCTAATTCCGTGTTGCCGCCACTTGATACAAATAAAGTATCTGGATATTTTTCTCCAAAAATGTTGTTATACACCTGTGCATCCATTCCTTTTTCTTGGCCGGTTTTCGAAGGCTTATCTTTCCCTTCGCAGTAAATTATTCTTTTAGGAGCGATTAAACCTGTTAAATCATCTAATGCCGTTGCAAATATTCGGCTCCATTGGTTCCTGTTTTTTAGAATAGGGGTTAATGTCTGATCAGTTGTTGCCCAAGGAGTATCAGCTTTAAACTCTATAATCTGACAATCATCTTTTAGTTCCTCTTGAAGAGCTCTTAAGAAGCCAATGCTATGTGTGGCAACCCATAATTGACAATTTTCGCCAATCAATTTATTAATCTCGATAAGTAATTTTCGTTGTATAGCTGTATTGATATGTAATTCAGGTTCGTCAATTAAAAAGATAGTGTCATTGTATTCTTCTTTTCGAAGATATAAATCCAAAAGAATATCTACAACTTCCTTTTCGCCCGATGATAGCACGTTAAATTCGAATTCAATGCCACTATAATCTGATTTACTAAAAAACAAGGTTCCTTTGTTATCTTCTATGTTTCCTAAACTAGTTATTTCTAAATCTAAACATGATTTAATAGAGGAATTAAGTTCTCCTATTATATGTTTTTTTGCTTCGCTTGGTTTGCAATCCTGTTCATTTAAGAAATTATTGTATTTTATGTATAATCGTCTGTAGTTTTCTTCCATTTTATCATCTAGATCAGAGGATAATGTAGCTCCGTAGTTATTAAGTCTAATCTCACCAACAGCTTTTGTTTCTTTAATTTTTAGATTATTGTTATAACGATAGGGACTACGAAAGGAGAAAATAGTATTATCTTTCCCTTCAGATTCTTTTTTCTGCCTAACCTGACGAAAATCCCCTGTGGTAAAGGTAATGATAACAGATTGGTAACTATATGAAGGAGTTTGCTCAATTGAATGATAATGATAATCTTTTGTACCTTTGTTACCCAAACGTCCATAAGCGTTGTTGTGGAAAAGCATTCCGTCAAATACGCTACTTTTACCACATCCATTGGGGCCAACTAATGCTATTATCCGACTCGGGTTATCACCCAAATCAATTGTCAATGAATGGAATCTTTTATATTTATTTAGTGTTAACTTTTTGATTCTCATACTTAAAACACTTTATTGATTAATTCCTGCTTTATCTGTTGTGATTGTTTGATAACTTGTCTTTGCTGTGATATTGCTAACCTAATTGTATCAATTTGATTGGCTATACTATTTTGTTCTTCTATATCTAAATCAGGTATTTGAATGTTGCGAACTGTTTCTGCTGAAATAGTAGGAACGGCCCCCGTGTTTATTATGTCCGATAGTTTAAATGTATTGAAGAAATAGAACAAGAAATGAGAGTCTAATTGTTTTTTGTTAGGTATCAATACCATAATGTTATTGTCGACAACAGAATCTGTTGATAGCATTCTTTTTTTGTCGGTATTAATTGTTGCTCCAATTTTTGGGAAAACGAGTGTTCCAGCAGGATATGTTTGTCCTTTTATTGCCTTTAAAATATTGTCATCCACATAATTATCGCTTTCCATCATCTCAAATCTATTGTTTGGATGGTTCATATCCGCAACCTTGAAAAATGGTATTGGCAAATCTTTCTTGCCTTGATATTTTAGTGGGAACGCGAATCCGCTTTTGATTTCACACAATGAGCCTAATTTGCAATGTTTAGGTTGATTACGAAACACATCTGATATTGTACTGTAATACAATTTCTCCAAACCTTGTAACTCCCTCTTCTCCTTCTCCACCACCTCGTCGGCGGCCCAGAGCAGCTCGGCAAGGCGTTTCTGCTCGGCCTTGGGCGGGAGGAGAAATTCGTAATCGGCCAAATCCTTGAACTTGGTGCGCGGAGAGAGCGAGCCCGCAGAGGTGGCCAACGCCTTTTGGAAAAAGCCCTCGCTTTGTATCAAAAACGGCAGCAATTCAGGCAAAAGCACATCCTCAATGGCTTCAAACACCAAGATGTCACCAGAACAAATGCCGTCAAAATCGGCATACGCCACCTTGCGCTGGTAGGCACGGCGGCGACCAAACAAAACTTGCCCTTTCCGGAACTTACGGGTAAAGGTGGTCTCTTTCTCCAAGGTGTCCCATTGGGTAATGTGAAGGTTGTTAGGCTCAATGTGCTCAAGTCCAATCACGTGGTCCAAACCTTCGGCATACGGGTCCTTGGTGGCCTCGTTCACCTGCCGGCAAACCTCGTCAAACCTGTATTTCTTCCAATGGGTTTTATCTATGTGTAATTCGTTCATTGCTTCTTGCTTTTAGCGCTCTTCTTCACCAGCTTGGCAGTCTCCTTCACGGTCTCCAAATAGGCCTCTTCCACGGGCGAGAGGGTGTTGCTCTGGTATTTGCGGTATTCGGCGGTGGCCTTCTCCAAGGCTTGGGCATGGCTTACAGAGCCTGGACCTTCGAGTAAGGGACGGTTGCCGGAAGTGAGCACCGAATCCAACTGGTGAATGTAATCGCTCATGTACATGGGCTTATGTTCAAGCGCATTGATTTCGGCCAAATCGAAATAACCCGAAACGAGGTTGTTCAAAATCTTCAGCTCGTTTTCGTTCAGATAGTTTTTGGCAATGCCAATATCTTTCAGCGCGGGCAGCTCACCCGAAAAAGTGGTCAGTCCCATAAAAGGCTTGTCGGCATCGGCACGCTCGTAGATGACTTCGGCTGCGGTATGTCCGTGTGCTGCATAATGCAGTTTGTTCTGAACTACTTTGAAAAAATGGATGGATTCATCACTCTTGGGATCATAATCCACACTGGTGGCGTATAGGTCAAGCACTTGGCGATACAACACTTTTTCCGATGAACGGATGTCGCGGATGCGGTCGAGCAGTTCTTTCCAATAATTGCCACCGCCGTTGCCTTTCAGCCGCTCGTC
>DBYW01000050.1:83784-107424 GCA_002311645.1 Bacteroidales bacterium UBA1176 | reverse complement strand
GCCCAGATGCGGAAACGGGTGGCAATGGCAGATTTGATGCGGTAGCCAAGCGAAATAATCATATCGAGATTGTAAAAAGGCTGCTCCCTGCTAACCTCTCTGTTCCCTTCCAACCGAACCTGTCGGAAATTCCGACAAGTTGCCTCAGCGCTTAGTTCACCTTCTTCGTAAATGTGTTTGATGTGTTCTACCACATTGGATCTAGAACTTTGGTATAGCTCTGCCATCTGCTGTTGGTTGAGCCATACAGTATCGTTGTCCAATTTCACATTGATCTTCGTCAAACCGTCTTCGGTCTGATAGATGATGATGTCGCCGGTGTTTTCTATATTTTGTTCCATATCTAATCTTCTAATATTCTGTTGATTCCTTTATATAATTCTATGCGATTCTCCTTCCATTCTTCCATCAACTCCCCGAAAGATTGTTTTGGAGCATTGTTTTTCATTTCCAAGCGCGACACATATTGCGATATGTTGAGCGTGGCACCGTTCTCCAGAATTTGTTCGTTGCTCACCACCTTGGCAAATCCCGGGAGGTCCTTGTACTCTTTGTATGCCTTGAAAATCTTATCGATATGCTTCTCTTCAAGCATACTGATGGTTTTGTCGCGCCTTACTTCGTCCACAGCGTTGATAAAGAGAATCTTGCCACGGCGGTTGGCGGGTTTCTGCATACGGCAAATCAGCAGGCAAGCCTCCATCGGTGAGTTGTAGAACAGGTTGGGTCCCAGTCCAATGACGCAATCCACGCAGTCGCTTTCAATCATCTTGCGTCGCATTTCACGTTCGGCATCGCGGAACAGGATGCCGTGCGGCCAAAGCACCACGCAACGCCCGGTGTCGGGTTTCAAGCTCTTCATGATGTGCTGCTGGAAAGCATAGTCGGCGCAACCTTGTGGAGGCGTGCCCCAGATATTGCGTCCGTATGGGTCGTCGGTAAAAGCCGCTTGGTCCCAACTTTTGATGGAGTAAGGCGGATTGGCCAACACAATGTCGAACTTCTGGAGTTCGTCGTATTCCATAAATATCGGGTTGCTCAAGGTGTTGCCGCGTACAATGTTGAACTCTTCAAAACCGTGCAGCAGCATGTTCATACGGGCGATACCCGAGGTTATCAGGTTGATTTCCTGTCCGTAAAGGCGCAAGGTGCGGTATTCTTTGCCTTGTTCTTTGAGCATCATGGCACAGTTGAGCAGCAGACCGCCACTGCCGCAGGTGGGGTCATACACGCTTTCGCCCTCGTGCGGGTCGGCAATGAGCGTCATCAGTCGTACCACCGTGCGGTTGGTATAGAACTCTGCAGCCGTATGTCCGCTGTCGTCGGCAAATTTCTTTATCAGAAACTCGTAGGCATTGCCCAACTCGTCATTTGGCACATTCTTGATATTCAAGTTTTTGCTGGAAAAATGCTCAATCAACTGACAAAGCATTGCATCCGAAAGGCGTTCCTTGTTGGTCCAGTCGGCATCGCCGAAGATGCCTTGCAGTTGCTGTGCGTTAACCTTCTGGATTTCGTTCAGCGCCTTGCTGATGGCTTGTCCAACATTCACGGTTACTTGTCGCACTTGATTCCAATGAGCCTCGGCAGGCACTTTGAAACGGTGGTTTTCATCGAAGGCTGCATATTCGAGGTCGCCGTCGCTTTCGGCCAGCGCGTCTTCATATTCTTCGTCATACACATCGCAAATGCGCTTGTAGAACAGCAACGGAAAAATGTACTGTTTGTAGTCGCCCGCGTCAATGAATCCGCGAAGGTAGGTGGCTGCTCCCCAGAGGTATGATTCCAATTCTTTCAGTGTCATTTCGCAAACTCGTTTAGCAGGTGAATAAAACGCTCCTCGGCCTCTTGGGCTTCTTCAACGGCAATTTTCAGTTGGGTTTTGGCCTCTTCCAAGGTCGGCAGGTTGTCGGTCATCTCTTTCTCCACATACAGCGGGATGTTCAGGTTGTATCCATTGGCTTGGATTTCGTCAATTCCAACCACCTTGGCGTGATTCTTCACATCCTCGAAATCGGAATACCATTTATATATGGTATCGATATGCTCTGGTTCCAAAGTGTTTTGGGCACGACCTTTTTTCACTTGGTCGGCGGCATCGATGAAAAGGAACTTGCCTTTCTTGGATTGCTCTTTGTTTGCCCTGAAAATCAGAATACAGGCGGAAAGTGTGGCCCCATAGAATATGTTTTCTCCCAATCCTATTACGGCTTCCAGCAAATCCTTTTCCAACAACACGGAACGAATCTTTGCTTCAGCGTTTTTGCGGAACAGGGCGCCGTGAGGAAGCACCACCGCCACGCGCCCGGTCTTTTCGTCCATCGATTTCACCATGTGCTGCACCCAGGCCATGTCGCCATTGCCTTTAGGTGGCGTGCCGGCAATATTACGACCATAAATGTCATCGGCCCAGATGTCTGCGCCCCAGTTACTCAACGAGAAAGGCGGATTGGCAATGACAATGTTGAATTGTTGCAGATGGTCGTACTTGAAGAATTTGGGCTCGCGCAAAGTGTCACCGCGTTCGATATGGAAATCCTCGATGCCGTGCAAGAACATGTTCATCCGGGCAATGGTGGAGGTGGTCAGGTTTTTCTCTTGTCCATAAAGTTTCAGCGTGCGGAAATCACCACCACTTTGCTTTACTTGTTCCACACATTCGAGCAACATACCTGCAGTGCCACAAGCGGGGTCGTAGATGGTTTCGCCTTGTTGAGGGTTGACAATCAAGCCCATCAGCCGAACTACGGAACGAGGTGTGTAAAATTCTCCAGCCTTCTTGTTGCTTTGGTCGGCGAACACTTTGATCAAGTATTCGTATGCCCGTCCTAATACATCCGGCTCCACATTGGAATTGGAGAGATTGTATTGTGAATAATGCTCTATCAAGCGGCAAAGAAGTTCATCGGACAATTTGTCCTTATTGGTCCAAGCTGCATCGCCGAAAATATTGGCCAAATACTGCGGATTCGCCTGCTCAATTTGGGAGAAAGCCCCTTTGATGGCACTGCCCACATTGGTGGTTGTGGTCCGAACATCGTTCCAATGGCAACCTTTGGGAATGATGAAGCGGTGCATTTCGGCTCCAGATGCGTATTCGTGGTCTCCGTCGCTTTCCGACAACGCTTCCTCATACTCTTCGTCATAAACATCAGATATCCGCTTGAAAAAAAGTAAGGGAAATATATACACCTTGAAATCAGCCGCATCCACGGGACCCTTGAGGATCCATGCGGCCTTGGCGAGGTATTGTTCTAATTGAGAAAGAGTTAACATTAAAATTCATTTAGTCCGCAAAGATAAAAAAAATGGCGACAGCACTTGGTGTCTGTCGCCAATATTATCAAACATACAATGTTATTTTTTGTAGAACACGAACTTGCCGTCCTCCACCGAATCCACCATAATGGTGCTGTCGTGCTCAATATCCTCTGCCAGAATGAGTTTCGACAACTCATTGAGGATGCGTTTCTGGATGACACGCTTCAGCGGACGGGCGCCGTACACGGGGTCGTAACCCAGCTGCAGCAGCAAATCCAATGCGTACCGACTGAACTCCAATTTGATATTGCGGGGCTCCAGCAACTTGCCAAGTTGGGCAATCTGCAGGTCGATGATGGAACGAATCTCGCGTTTGGAGAGCGGCTGGAACATCACAATTTCGTCAATACGGTTCAGGAACTCGGGTTTCAATGTCTTTTTCAACAGATCGGTCACCTCGGCCTTAGTGCGCTCAAACACCTCAAGATCAGAGTAGTTGGCACGGTCGGAATAGTTGTCCTGAATAATATTGGAGCCGAGGTTGGAGGTCATGATGATGATGGTGTTCTTAAAGTCGGCCACCCTACCCTTGTTGTCGGTCAAACGCCCGTCGTCGAGCACTTGCAGCAAGACATTGAACACGTCTGGGTGCGCTTTTTCAATTTCGTCAAAGAGGATGACGGAATAGGGTTTGCGGCGCACTTTCTCGGTAAGTTGTCCGCCCTCGTCATAGCCCACATAGCCCGGGGGCGAGCCGATGAGCCGGGAAACGGAGTACGATTCCTGGAATTCGCTCATGTCGAAACGGATCATGGCATCTTCGGTGTTGAACAAATATTCGGCGAGTGCCTTGGCAAGTTCGGTTTTGCCCACACCTGTGGTGCCCATGAAGATGAACGAGCCGATGGGACGCTTGGCATCCTGAAGTCCGGCACGGCTGCGGCGGATGGCGTCGGACACGGCACCGATGGCCTCGTCCTGGCCCACCACACGCTTGTGGAGTTCCTCTTCCAAATGCAGCAGCTTGGATTTCTCGCTCTGCATCATCTTGGTCACGGGAATGCCTGTCCAGCGCGCCACGACTTCGGCGACATCGTCGGCACCGACTTTTTCGTCGATCATAGCCGCGTCGCCCTGCAATGCCTCCAACTCTTTCTGGAGTTTGGCCATTTCATCCTCATCATTCTTGATGAGGCCGTAACGCAATTCCGCCACGCGGCCGTAGTTGCCCTGGCGTTCCTGATCGGCCGCCTCGATCTTGTATTTCTCTATCTCATCCTTGCAGTGCTGGATCTTGTCCATGATCTCCTTCTCGCTGCGCCATTTGGTGGAGATAACATTGCGTTTCTCCTGCAACTCGGCGATTTTCTGGCTAAGGTCTTCCACCTTGGCCGTGTCGTTCTCGCGCTTGAGGGCCTCGCGTTCGATTTCCAGTTGACTAATTTTGTGTTCCACCTCATCCAGTTCCTCAGGCACGGAGTTTATTTCCAGCTTGAGTTTGGCTGCCGCCTCGTCGATGAGGTCTATTGCCTTGTCGGGCAGGAATCGGTCGCCGATGTAACGCTGAGACAGCTCGACGGCGGCGATAATGGCCTCGTCGAGAATCTTGACCTGATGGTGGCTTTCGTAGCGCTCCTTCAGGCCACGGAGGATGGAAATGGCGGCATACTTGTCGGGTTCCTCGATTTTGACGGGTTGGAAACGGCGTTCGAGTGCCTTGTCTTTCTCGAAATACTTTTGATATTCGTCAAGGGTGGTAGCGCCGATGGAACGGAGTTCGCCGCGCGCCAAGGCGGGTTTGAGGATGTTCGCAGCATCCATCGCACCCTCGCCGGACGCGCCCGCGCCCACCAACGTGTGGATCTCGTCGATAAAGAGGATAATCTCGCCGTTGGAGTTGATCACCTCGTTGATGACACTCTTGAGACGTTCCTCGAACTCGCCCTTGTATTTGGCGCCAGCGATAAGTGCACCCATGTCAAGAGAATAGAGTTTCTTGCTCTTGAGGTTTTCGGGAATGTCGCCGCTGACCAATCTTTGGGCCAAGCCTTCGGCGATAGCGGTCTTGCCGACACCGGCCTCTCCAATCAGAATGGGGTTGTTCTTGGTACGACGCGACAAGATTTGCAGCACACGGCGGATCTCCTCGTCACGTCCAATCACCGGGTCGAGTTTGCCCTGACGCGCCATCTCGTTGAGGTTCTTAGCATACTTGTTGAGGGCGTTGTAGGTCTCCTCGTTGGAGGCGGAGGTGACCTTGCTGCCCTTGTGCAATTCCTGAATGGCATTCTTCAAGCCCTTTTCGGTCATGCCTGCATCTTTGAGAATTTGGGATGCGGAGCCGTTGGTGCAAAAAACACCATAGAGCAAATGCTCCAAAGAAACGAACTCGTCACCGGAGTCCTGACAGAAAATAATGGCCTTCTGCAAAGCTGTTTGCGTGTTTCCGGCCAAGTAGGGGTCCCCGCCTGTCACTTTGGGCAGCCGCGCAATTTCGCGGTCCACCACAGCGGCGACAGTCTTGGGGTTGCAATCTTGCTTTTTCAGCAAAAAAGGGATCACATTGTCGTCCACCTCAAGCATAGACTTGAGGATATGGAGGGGTTCCAGCTGCTGGTTCTGATTGCGCATGGCAAGCATCTGGGCGTTGGAAATCACCTCCTGTGTTTTGATTGTCAAATTGTTAGGGTTCATTATGTTTTTCTCCTTTCTTTTTCAAATAACATCGGTTTTGAGCAAGAATATTGCCAAAGACAACAATACTGACAGAATGGCAGGTTTGCCAACCCAAGCCACTTTTTTTGTATTTTTGCCGTTTCAAAGAGATAGCCTTCATGACCTGTCGAAAACACATGTTTTTCCTGCTTCTGTGCATCACCCTTATCATAGGATTGAAAACGGGTAACGCACAAAGTGGCGACAGGCCGGAGGAGCACAAGATCGACTCTGTCATGGCCATTTCGCCCGACTACATGCCCGTGGGCGTGGCCGACCTCTCCGGCGCGTTTTTCATGCCGCTGGTCTTCAAGCCCATCGACACCTCGTCCTTCTACACCTCCGAGTTTGACCCGCTGAACCGGACCTCGGACATGTACCAAACGCTGGGCATCTATTCGCAAGCGCACAAATCCATGGTGTTCGACTATGCGCACAATGTCGGATTCTCGATGATCACCCTCCCCTTCCCTGCCTATTTCAAGACCCAGAACGACTTGCTCTATTACGACGTGAAAAGCTCTTTCACCGACATATCCGCGGCCTTTGAGATCATAAAAGGCCAGCGCATCCACGTTACGCATGCCCAAAAGATCAAACGCTTCGAGTTCAATGCGTCGTTAGAAGGTTACAACAATGCGGGAAAATTCCTGAATCAAGCATGCAACCTGTTCGACATCAATGCAGTAGCACACTACACCACTCCCAAGGACATTTACGGTTTCATCGTTTCCTACATCTTCAACCACGGCAAATACCAGGAGAATGGAGGATTGTCCGACTACCTCACTTTCCTCAACCGATCCACCATCATTGAAGACCACAGTGTCTCCAACGACCCTGTGTCGTTCGCCGTAAACTTCAGCAATGCCCTGAGCACCATCAACACGCACGACGCACAATTGCAGCAATACGTCAACATCAAAAGCAAGGGCGGACGGTATCTCGGCACCCTGACCCACAGCTTCCAATTCAAGAAACTGAAGAGCGTTTTCTTCGACTACAACCTCAACAACGACTTCTACCAGAACCAATATTACATAGACACGGACACCACGCGCGACACGTTAAACTATTACAGCATCGTCAATTCGCTGCAGTGGTCCAACTTTGCCCCGTTGGACCGCATAAGCGACCAGAACTATTTTTTCCGCATCGCAGGCGGCATACGGCACGAGTACGTGCATGCCCAAATGCCCTTCTACGTCGGCAACAACTACACACTCTTTGCGCGCACATACATCCGTCTCTTTTCGGTCTGGGACCTTTTCGGCAACATCGCCTATTCATTCAACAACTACAACCGCAACGACGCCATCGCCAATGTCGGTGCAACCTTTGCCATCGACCGAAAGAGGCAGCATTTTATAGGTCTTTCCGCCGAATTTTACCGCGTCTCACCTGACTATCTCTACACCTACTACATCGGCAATCACAACATGTGGTACCTGGAATGGCCCAAGGAAAACACCATGAAGTTGGGTGCCTATTGGACCATGCTCAATTACAAACTGAGTTTCAACTACTTCATGTTGGACAACCACCTCTATTTGGACGAAACCTGCACCCCGCAGTCGGTTGACAAAGGGATCCACTTGGTACAACTGAACTTGCAGGCGCCCATTCGCATCAAGGACTTTTACATGGACCTCAACATGTCGTTGCAGCACTCCACCAATTCCGTCGTGGCCGTGCCTCTGTTCACCGGCAAGATGCGCGCCGCGTACAAGTTCCGCATCTTCAAGAACCGCCTGCGCATCCAAGTCGGAACAGACCTGATGTACAACACTCAGTATTATGCAGATGCCTACAACCCCATCCTCCACCAATTCCACCACCAGGAGCGCTTCAGTGTGGGCAACTTCCTCTATTGGAACATGTTTCTTTCGCTACAAGTGAGCCGGCTCTCCTTTTTCGTGCGTGGCGGCAATCTCCTGGACGGCATTACCAGCTACAAATATTTCACCACTCCGTACTATCCGATGCAAATTCGCGATGTCACAATCGGCATCACATGGAGGTTTTACGATTAAGCAAATTTATCCGACAACTTTTGTAATCACATATAACACAATGACATACAGAATTGAAAAAGACACGCTCGGCGAGATGAGCGTGGAGAGCGACAAACTTTGGGGTGCACAGACGCAACGCGCCATGGTAAATTTCGTCATCGGCAAGAAGAGGATGCCCATTGAGATCATCTACGGCATCACCATTGCCAAGCGTGCTGCAGCCTGCGCCAACTGCGATCTCGGCGTCATGCCTCCTGAAAAGCGAGACCTCATCGTCACGGCCTGCGACGAGATCCTGGCCGGCCAGTGGGACGACCAGTTTCCATTGCACATCTGGCAGACGGGCTCCGGCACCCAGACCAACATGAATGTCAATGAGGTCATCGCGCACCGCGGCCAGCAGCTCCATGGCGGCAAGCTTGACGACTACCCGCTCTTCCTGTCCCCCAACGACGATGTCAACCAGTCGCAGTCCACCAACGACATCTTCCCCACGGGCATGCGCATCGCGACCACCAAGATGCTGTTAGAGCACACGCTTCCCGCCCTGGACCGCATGATGGCCACCTATCGGGAGAAGGTTGCCGAATACAGTGACATCAAAAAGATCGGGCGCACCCACCTGATGGACGCCACGCCACTGACGCTCGGGCAGGAACTGTCGGGACATCTCTCCCAACTGGAGCATGGCAAGGAGGCCATCTGCAGTGCCATGACCCATGTCATGGAGCTGCCCATCGGAGGCACGGCGGTCGGCAACGGCCTGAACACGCCGGAAGGGTACGACAAATTGGCGCTGAAGTACATCAACGAGTTCACGGGGCTGACCTTCACCAACTCGCCGAACAAGTACGAGGCGATGGCCACGCACGACTCGATGGCCGAGGTATCGGGCGCACTGAAGCGCTTGGCCGTCTCGCTGATGAAGATTGCCAACGACTTCCGCCTGCTCAACTCCGGGCCGCGCTGCGGCATCGGCGAGGTGGTGTTGCCCGCTAACGAACCCGGGTCTTCCATCATGCCCGGCAAGGTGAACCCCACGCAGTGTGAGGCGCTCTCTCAGGTGTGCTGCCAAGTGATCGGCAACGATGTGGCCATCACCACCGGCGCCATGCAGGGGCACTTGCAACTCAACGTCTTCATGCCCCTCATCGGGCGCAACACCCTCCAGTCGTCACGCCTGTTAGCCGATGTCATCGACTCCTTCAACGACCATTGCCTCAAGGGCATCGTACCCAACCGCGAACGCATCGCCATGCACCTCAACAACTCGCTGATGCTGGTCACAAAACTCAGTCCCCACATCGGCTACTACAATGCCGCCAAAATAGCGCAGAAGGCCCATGCCGACGGCACAACCCTCCGCGAAGCCGCGTTGGAGTTGGGACTGGTGAATGAGGAGGAGTTTGACAAGTGGATGAGATAAAAGATAGATGATAGATAATAGATAATAGTTAAAAAACTAAAAAACAGAATATTTCATAGTTTAATATTTAATGGATTAATAATTTAACAGTTTAACAGTTCAACACCTCAACTGTATGTCCATCATCCTCATTGCTTCCCTCGCCCCCGTCATTTTTCTTCTTGGCTACATCTATGCAAAAGACAAATATCAGAAAGAACCCTTTGGTCAGCTCATGAAAGCACTGCTGGGCGGTGTACTGGCCGCTGTATTGGATATTATTTTGTTGTCCGTAGTCAACCTATTCATCAATCCGGTGTTTTCCAGCGAATTACAAGGTGCGCTTTATCAAGCCTTCTGCATGGCCGCCTTGCCGGAAGAGCTGTGCAAACTGTTTTTCCTCTATCTATTCATTTGGAACAGCCAATATTTTGACGAGTACTACGATGGTGTGGAATACGCAGCTTTTGTGGGATTAGGGTTCGCCGGTTTGGAGAACGTGATGTATGTGCTGCAAGGCGGTGTCGGCGTGGCCGTGGGCCGTGCCTTGTTCGCCGTGCCCGCCCACTTTTTCTTCGCCATCTTCATGGGCTACTTCTTCTCCATGGCCAAGTTCAAGCCATGGAAAAAGGGGACATACCTGTTGTTGGCCTACATCGTGCCCGTCATCCTGCACGGCATCTATGACGGCATCCTGATGACCCAAAATGCCATTGCCGAAGCCGACCCTACCACAGCCGGGGTCCTCGGCCTTGGTTTCTTCATTTTCTTCCTGATGGTATGGCGACGGGCCATCAAAAGAGTGAAACACGTCGTTGGAAAATAAGCACCCACATGCATCGTTCATAAAATCGCCCTTTCCTGAGGTTGTAACGACGGTGAGAAAAAACATTGATACATTTTATAAAAAAACATACACATACAAGATGAATAACCCCACACTTGACAACATCGAATCCCTCTTTCCAAAAGATTTCACCGAGGAGCAGAAGGCCAAGGCCAAGACGCTTTTCTATAAAAGGATGTCTATTGCCGCACATCAGTTCTACGGCGGCAAGATGCAGACGCTGCCCAAGGCACCGATCTACGGATTCAACTGGTTCAACGTCTGGTACACGCCAGGCGTGTCGGCTGTATCCACCACCATCCGCGACGACAACGATGCCTCCTTCCACCTCAGCAACCGCGCCAACCTCGTGGCCGTGGTCAGTGACAGCACACGCGTGTTAGGCGACGGCGACTGCACCCCGCCGGGCGGACTCGGCGTGATGGAGGGCAAGGCCATGCTGATGAAATATCTCGGCGGCGTGGACTCCATCCCCCTCTGCATCGACAGTCGCGACGAGAACGGTGAGCATCAGGCCGACAAGGTCATCGAGTTCGTCAAGATGGTGCAACACAGCTTTGGAGCCATCAATCTGGAAGACATTTCCCAACCCAACTGCTACCGCATTCTCGACACATTACGCGAGGAGTGCGTCATCCCAGTCTGGCACGACGACGCCCAAGGCACTGCATGCGTCACCTTGGCCGGACTCATCAACGCATTGAAAATTGTGGGCAAGCCGATGGAGAACATCAAAGCCGTACTGTACGGTGCCGGTGCTGCCAACACCACCATTGCACGGTTGATGATCACTGACGGCGTGAAAGCCGAAAACCTCATCATCTTCGACACGAAAGGCACTCTCCACAAGAACCGCACCGACATCCGCGACGACCAGCGTTTCTACCGCAAATGGGAACTCTGCCAGACCACCAACCCCAACTGCGTCGAGACTCCGGAGGGGGCCTTCAAAGACGCCGATGTGCTGATTGCCCTCTCCAAGCCAGGTCCCGACACCATCAAGCCCGAATGGATCCGGCTCATGGCTGACAAATCCATCGTTTTCGCCTGCGCCAACCCAGTACCGGAGATCTACCCCTACAAAGCCAAGGAGGCCGGCGCCTTCATCGTAGCCACCGGCCGCGGAGATTTCCCCAACCAGGTCAACAACTCGGTGTGCTTTCCCGCTATCCTCAAGGGCACGCTGTTAGTATCAGCCAGCAAGATCACCGACGCCATGGCCATCCGCGCCGCCCATAGCATCGCCGACTTTGCCGAGAAACAGGGCATCTCGCAGGAACGCATCATGCCCACCATGATGGACAGTGACCTCTTCCCCAACGTGGCCGCCGACGTCGCCATGCAGGCCATTGAGGACGGCGTGGCACGCAAGACGCGCACCTGGCAGGAGGTCTACGACATCGCATGCAAGGACATCCAGGAGACTCATGAACTGGTGGAACTCTTTCAAGACAGAGGCTATATACAGCCCTTCCCCGAAGAGAAAGTCAACGAAATCATCCAGCAAGTGTGCGCAGAACTGTAATGGCCGAATCTGCTCTACACGATTCCCTTCAAAGATGGGCCGACGCCCTCTGCAATTCCAAGTGGACAGAGCTAACGCTCATGCCTGCAATGGAAAGGCAATATCAGTTGCACAACTGGTTCACGCCGGAGTTCTGCATGCTTTCATTGGATCGCATAACGGATTTCTTACTGGAAGCGGTTCATGTGAAATCCAGCACTAAAACGGAAACACAAACGGTTGCGATTCTACCCAATTTCCGCACCCCCTTGTCAGGTTTCCGAGACATCCTCTATGTATTGCTTAGCGGTCATAATGCCTTAGTGCGCACAGAATCACATATCACATTGTTCCCCACGTTAGCAACGGCATTAATGGCGTTGACCCCTTCGATGTCAGGACGCGTCGCTTTCTGCGACAAACTTTCCGGGTTTGATGCCGTCATTGCAGACTTGCCCGAGAAGGAAGAGGGAGCGCTTGCCACACATCTGGCGCGTTTCCCCCATGTGTTTCGCAAAGCCGTCTGCCATGCGGCCATACTGACGGGAGAGGAGACCGAGAAGGAGCTCCGGGCACTGGCTCACGACATTTACCTCTACTTTGGACGCACACCACGCTCCATCCGCAAGCTGTACGTACCCGAAGACTACGATTTCGCGCCCCTCATACACATCCTTCATGAGGAAAGCCAAAGCATTGCAGGACACAACCAATTCCTCAACCATCTGGATTACCAGAAATCCATCCGGCTGATGAACAAGCAGTTTTACATGGATTCCGGAACCTTCCTGTTTGTGGAAAGTGCCGAATGCAATCCTCCGACAGCCGTGGTATATTTCGAACATTATCGGGACGGTGAAGAACCCGCTGTCGGAGTCCATAGGAAGGAGTGCATCTCGTCGCACCTGACAGGGATTCCATTTGGACAGGCAAACACGCCTTCACTATTCGACTATGACAACAACATCGACATCATGCAATTTTTAGGCCAGTTATGAAAAAAAGAATTATCGTAACCCTGTTCTTCCTTGTTGGCATCACCTCCATCTTGCTGACGATTTCCATTTTCAGGCTCTATACGGAGGCCGAGAAGGTGCAGCGGAGCATTTTCGTCAACGAGGTGCTGACGGCGGGCGAAGACATCGTGGAGCGCATCGACGCCACCATTCTCAACGACACATTGGACATCGACAAGATCACGATGGAAGACTCCATCGCTTCTGGCACAGTGGACCTCACGGACGTGGTCTCGGAATTTCACACGCGCAAGTTCGTGCTCGACTCAGTCACCGGCCAACCTGTGGGCGTCATCAAGTCCGTGGTTTTCGTCAAGGAGAACAACAGCCGCATGGTGGAGAACGACACGGAATATTTCAGCCAGGCATTCCGTGCCCTCTTTCCGCTCGACAACGACCCCTGGTCACCGAAAAACTCCAAGGACAATCCCGCGCGCAACCTCAGTTTCACCGATGCCAACCTCGTGCAACTCGACAGCGTCACCATCCGCAAGCTAAACAAAAAGACCCTTCACAACATCATCGAAGCCGCCCTCCAAGAGGAGAACATCAATGCCAGATTCGACTTCGCCCTCTACAACGCTTTCACCACAGACTTCATCATTGAGCCCCAAAGCGTCACGCCGGAACAGATTTTGAAAAGCGAGTACGTCTTCCGCCTGAAATACAACGAAAAAGTCAGTTCCCCACACTACATCATCCTTTACTTCCCTGCCGAACGCGGCATCTTCTTACAGAGAATGAGCACCATTGTCATCCTCATTCTCGGCCTGCTCGTGGTCTCCTTCACCATCTCCATCGTAGCCCTCTATTCACTTTACCGCCAAAAAAAACTGTCGGAGGTGACCAACGAATTCGTCAACAACATGACCCATGAGTTCAAGACACCCATTTCCACCATCTCACTCGCATGCGAGGCCCTCTCCGACCCCACCCTGCACAGCAACGCAGACATGCGAGAGGCCTACATCGGCATCATCCGCGACGAAAACAACCGACTCAAGAACATGGTTACCACTATCCTTCAAACCGCACAACTCAAGAAGGGACAGGTAAAGATGAACATGGAACTGATTGACATGCACGAACTCATTCACAAGGTCGCCGACAGCATCGCCCTGCAAATTTCCTCTTCCATGGGCTCCCTCAACTTGGCGCTCAACGCTGACACCCACGAACTTTTTGGCGACAAATCGCATCTGGAGAACGTCATCATCAACTTGGTGGAGAACGGCATCAAGTATTCCCAAGGCGCACCCGAGATCCTCATCAACACGCAATCCAACGGCAAACAATTCCTGCTTTCCGTCACCGACAAGGGCATCGGCATTCCCAAAAAGGCCATCTCCAACATTTTCGAGAACTTCTACCGCATTCCCAAAGGCAATGTACACAATGTCAAGGGGTATGGTCTCGGATTAGGGTATGTGAAAAAAATCGTCTCGCTTCACAAAGGCAAGATTGAGGTGCAGAGCGAAGTGGGCAAGGGCAGTACATTCATCATTTACCTGCCCCTGCAGAAATAATCGTCCAACGACCGTTTCTATTCTTTCACCAACTTGGTGACAGCTGATCCATCAGAGCTTGTCAAACGGACCACATAAACTCCATTGGCACAACCACTCAGGTCGATTATAGCACAACCTGCCACCACGGAGACAACGGCCACTTGTTTACCATACATATCATAGACAACAATCTGTCCGTCAGCGGTATTGGTCTTTAGCAGCACTTGACCCGTGGTTGGATTGGGATAAGCGGTGATGATGCCGACTTCACTATCCAAATTCCGGATGCCCACACTCAAATTCAGCGTCACGACAGAGTCACACCCATACATATCCTGAAGGGTTATCGTATAGACGCCTGAAGTATCATACCATGTACCGTGCCACTGATAAGGAGCCGAAGTGGACATATAGATGATGGTGTCGGTAGGATGATGAATGGTCAACTGCAAGGTGACAATGCTGTCGCAACCATTGGCGGTAGACAACACAAACCTGTAATCACCTGTATTTGTGTATGTTTCATCCTGCCAGACAAATGAGTCACAAGCATCCACCACTAATGTGGTGTCGACAGTCGTACAGAGCGGCGTGGTAAAAGCTATATCATTGCCGTAGGCAGTACCGACACTGTTGACTGCATAGGCACGCACATAGTAGGCTGTGGCAGGCTGAAGACTGGCAAGAGTAATGGTGAAGGCACCTGTGTCAGCGCCCACCGCAATATGAGAGCCCGCCACGGACGGCATTGGGGATGTACCCCAGCATATTCCGCGTTCCGTCACCAAGTCGCCGCCATCAGAGGTCACATTACCGCCGCAAAGGGCAGAATTCATTGTCACAACTGAAACAGGACTGGTACTCACTTCCGGCAAGGAGCGCTCTGCGGTGTCACGCACACAGCGCACCGAGCGGCCAGGACTCACAAAATTGCTACAATAGTACGGGGAAAATTCAACCACATTATATTGAATAACAGCAATATATGGTTTTTCCGCCTGAAATTCCGTAGCGGACCAGAAACTGGACTCATATCCTCTATTATAGGCCGTATTGCTGGCATAGAAGCCTGCAGGATAGATGCTAAAGCCGGAGTTATTATTCTCGGAAGGCGCATATCCAGGAGAGCAAGGGACTGAGCAACTATACCATCCTGTCGTGCTGGCCACAGCACGAGCCTGGGAAGTGTCACCGCCATCACAATGATATGAGGCGGTATTGACCAGAGTCGTGTAAAGCAGCTCCCATTCAACAAAAGAGGGTATGTGCCATCCATCTGGACAAAGCCCCTTCACACCACTCGGATTGGATACGCTGCTGGAATCACCATGCATCACCGCAAGCCAGTTGTACAAATAGCCATAATCCTCAACAAGATTTGTGTCGTTATCGGGAAGATAGCGACACGGAGAGGTGTCATTGTCGGTTGTGCTCAATGGTATAGAGCTTCCGTCTGCATAATGGGTCGTGCGGATATTCTGCCGTGTCCAGCACTGGCTACCCATCGCAATGGTTTGATACACATTCCCGTCATAGTCACTGATGGTTGAGATTCCGCAACGGAAGGGAGTCTGGCCTGTAGTGGTAAAAGACATCACGGTTCCATAGGCGGTAAGGCCGTGGTTGTCAATGCCGTATGCCCTGACATAGTAAGTGGTGCCAGGTTGGAGTCCCGTTATCGTCACAGAGTATGTCCCCGCTCCAGAAGTGTCAGAAACAAAATAGTCGGACAAGGTGGGAAAACTGCTCTGACTACTCCAGCACACTCCCTTGTCAACGATAGAGTCACTGCCATACACCATTGCAACACCACCGCACATCGCCGTGGTATCACTAACATTAGACACTGATAATGTATTGATGGAGAGATACATATCTCGAACACAGCGGACAGAGTATCCAAGGCGTTTGTTGTTAGCATACCAACCGGTGCTGAATTCTGCATCATTGTAGGCAAGTCTTACGATTCTGGGTTTGCCAGCAGTATATTCGGTTGTGGACCATAGATAGCAATAGTAGTCCAACCCGCTATAATTCCCGGCTGAAAAACGTCCGGCGGGGCACAGTGTGAGTCCTGTTTCGTTATTGGCAGTCGGGTTGTTGCCAGGTGCGCAAGAGACGGAGGAGGTATGCCATCCCCATTGGGAGGCCATGGCCGCCGCCGTAGAGGTGTCACTGGTGTTACAATGATAGGCAGCCTGCGATTCCATAAAATTCCGAAGGTCGCGCAACTCGCTGTAGCTCGGCAAGTGCCATCCTGTCGGGCAGATGCCCTGCACACCGCTGGGCGACGACGTGCTGCTCGGACTGTTGCCCATCGCGGCACGCCAATTGTACAAATAACCGTACTCACTCACCAAGACGGTGTCGTTGCCGGGCGCATAACGAAAAGGCAGTGTGGAGCTCGTATCCGAAACGGAAGCCGCCACAGGTGTGCCATCCGCATAGCGAGTGCTTCGAATATTCTCACGCAGCCAACATTGCTGACCCACCTGAACCGTATGGTACACATTGCCGTCAATATCGGCAATGGAATCCATTCCTTGGCAGGCCTGCACCGACTGCGGCACACGCACCCCGATGATAGCGGCCTGCTGGGAGTTAAACTCGTATGTCGACGGATTGAGGTTGGAGAGGAGGAAATAGCCGTTGTTATTACCACTCCATCCCCAGTTGAAATGGAAGTAGTTGTCAGCATCGTAACCATCACACACAAAAGCGTGTCCACCCGCATCACCTTGTCCATTGTAATAGACGGGACGCAAACGATCCAATTCCGTTTTAACAAGGAGGGTCCAAGCATCGGCGGTATAATCGGAGCGTTTCACCCGCATACAATAGGGATATCCGAAATAGGTCTGCAGAGCACTCGGTACATCGGTGGAGTAGGAGCCGCTGCCCAACGGGCCGTACATCATCTCCACACTGACACCGCAATGGAACAGCAACTCAGCCACGGCGTTCACCTGCACCGCGCTGGTGTTCGCCGTCAGTTGGTTGGGCATCATATTGTATTGATAGGTCGTGTTGGCAAAATCGGCACTCAGTGTTCCATAGTCGCCATAACCGACAACCGAATTATTGGCCACATAGCTGTGGCTGCCCGTACCCGTGGTCGGATATTGCCAATAGCGCATAATTTGTCCCATGGCGGTAGCCACGCACCCGACATAAGTATGGTCGTTAGGGCCAGCAGTATCGGCCGGACACATATTGTTGTAATAGCTGTTCTGGTTCCATCTCGTGGTCAGCAAGGGTGAAATCACCGTAACATTGCGGTTCAAATCGGCATTTAAAGAAAGAGCCGCCCGCCATTCGGTCTCCAAAGAATTGTCCAACATGGGGTCAGACAATATCTGCGCTATCTCCCGCACATATTCATCCATGAAGAATCGTATATTGGCAGGCATTCCTTCCGCATAGAAAGATTCGTCTAACGAATAGGCCAGAACCGGCCTCACGCGGTCGTCGGCTGCCACCATCACAAAACCATCCGCTATGTTAAACACATAGAAAGCGTTTTCGTCATTCCCAGATCTGTCCGACGAAAAAGTGGCCGTATAGACCAACTGTGCCTCCATGGTTGCAGCATCGGAGCGCAAGGAAATCTCCGCCTTTCTGGCAAAGAAGTTCACTGCCACCCTTCTGGCATCCGCAGGATCCACTGGGTTCGCCCACATCAAAGCCGGCCATCCTGCCAATAGTAGGACGAAAGAAAGGGACATCCACAAAACAACGTTTCTTATATATATCATATTCAATATTTTACTCATACACCATCAATTCAATTCCCAACACAGGGAAACAATATCACGATAAGGAAGTTCCAGCAAATCAGCCATTTCCTTGTGGCAAACATATCCTGCATAGCAATATACGCTTTCCATGAGGACGGGACGCTTTTGGAGGGCAAAACGCAAACGGGTATTGGTGGACAACTCTGTCACAAGCGGCAACAAGAAATTGGAGAATGCGATGTTCATGGCGGTCATGGACAACGTTTCGGTGAGTATGCGGTCCGTCATGCGGGCACCCTTCTTGTCCTCGATAAAATTCATTGCCAGCGCTGCAACATGTCTGGCATTCAGGGCTTCAAAATAATCCCTGTTGACGTGCACTGCATCCTGTGTGGAAAAGATAACCTGTTCCTCTCGCATCAACAGGATTTGTTCCAGGGAGAACGGCTGGAATTTCACCAAGACGCGCGCCGTGGATGCCAGAAGATAGAAATCGTCCACAAACTCCACCCCCACATCGGCATAATCGGCATCGCTGTATACCGACCCGGCCGAAAAACCATGCTGCATATAGACGTGTATGTCGTCATCCACCAGCGACTGCACGGCGGCAGGCGTCATGATCACAAAGTCTCCAATAGGTTCTTCGTCCTTGACAAAGCCAACGGACAATTCGCGCACAGGAGTTTCCACCAGCACCTGCTGTTCTTGCGTGGCTAAGCCGACATCGCCATATAATAGGTCAAGGTTGTGCATCGTGGCAATAATAGGAGTTTGTAGTTAAAGTTCGTCATCGTGCATCCATCGCCAAAATCAGAACTTAAATTTCCGTGTTTCGTCGTCCACCCGTTCAATGACGACAGGTATGAAATCGCCTTGGAGGATTTCCTCCACCTTTTCGGTCCACTCGATAAAGCAATAATGGCCGCTGTAGAGATAGTCTTCAAAGCCCACGCGTGAGGCATCAGCGGGTTCATCAATACGGTAAAAATCAAAATGATAGAGTGGCTCACCGCCTTCCGTCCAATACTCATTGATGATGGCGAAGGTCGGCGACGAGGTAACATCGCGAACACCGAGCGTCTGACAGATCGCCTTGATGAGCGTAGTTTTACCTGCGCCCATCTCACCATAGAAGCCGAAGACACGTTCTTCAGGATAGGCATTCAAAATTGCCTCGGCCACTTGTTCCAACTGGTTTTCCGATGCTAAGATTTCTTGCATTATGATATAGTTTTATAAAAATCGACAAGTTTATCCATCGGGGCGGCGACGATTTCGTCCACTGAACAATGGTGTTGTGCGGCGGCCTCGCACACGAGGTCGCGGAAATGATAGGCCACAGAACCGGAAAGGCGCCACGGTAAAAGCGTCTCGTCCTTAAAGCACGCCCTGTTCGCGGAAAAGAATGCGCCAAAGGCAGCGAGGGCCAAATCATGGACAGCGGGGCAGTCAAGATGGTCGTGGACAAAAGGGGCCACCGAAGCCATAAATCGATTGGGCTCCGGTTCCCGATAGAGGCGATGGATGACCGATTCTTTCGTAAACTGGAATTCCCGTTCCAATTCACAGACCAGTTCCTGCGGCAAGCCATTCCGCAAATAGGCGGTCAGCAGCTGTTTACCCAGGTGGGTGCCACTGCCCTCGTCGCCCAGCATGTAACCCACGGATGGAGCAATGCGCACGATGTCAGTACCGTCGAAGAGACATGCGGCAGCTCCTGTGCCCAAAATGGCGACTACGGCCCGGGCATCGCGGCTCAAGGCATGACAGACAGCCATCAGGTCAGAATAGACCCAAATACTGGCATACGGAAAGAACTTAGAAATCAATCCCTTCATAAAGGCGACATTATGCGGAGAGGCACATCCCGCCCCATAATATCTTATTTCCGCAACAGTATCTTCCGACGGACACTTCGGCACAAAGTCAGCGAACACCTGCATGATATCGGTCTCGGCGCAATAGTTGGGATTAATGCCGCGTCCGTCATGCCGCATGATGACATCTCCATTCGCGAGCAGGGCGAATGCAGTCTTGGTTGCACCAGCATCTATGAGGAGATGGTATGCCATCTGGATAGGTTATAGTTTGGCTGCAAAAATACAAAAAAAGGGAATAGGGCGAGGATTAAAGGTCAGGGCAAACATCCTGTATCAATTGCAAGGATCTTTCATAAAAAAGTTCCCAGTCGTCAATACGGAGCAACTGTCTTAATTGCTCATCGGAGATGCACGTCAAATAGCGCCAATAGTGCCATAATTCCTTGAAATTATGGAGCGTGCCGCGCTCATGGCGCAGGGGCAGCAACTCGGCGGCGAAGTGTTGGTAATATTTGAGAAACCGCGACCGACGGTCATTAGCGTCCATGCCACGAATCTCCTCTGCAAGGAATGGGTTCCGCAAGATGCCGCGCCCCAACATCCAATCGTGTATATCGGGATAGCGCTGTTGCAATCGCACATAGTCGGCCACGGAGTTGAGGTCACCACTGTAGACGAGGCGATGATGCGTATGCTTGCAGAACTCATCGAGCATGTGCCAGTCGGGCACGCCCTCGTACATTTGCTCACCCAAGCGCGGGTGGATGACGATATAGTCAAGGGGATAAGACTCTAACCTTTCAAGGATGCGCAGGCCCTCGTCGGGCGAGTGAAGACCAAGCCGCATCTTAATGGAAAAGCGGAAGGGCGTTTGAGAAGTGACCGTGGCCACGACCTCCTCCACGCGGTCCGTGTCGGGCATCAGGCCGCAGCCACGGTGACGGCGCACAACCTGCGCCACAGGGCAGCCCAAGTTCCAATTAAAAGAGGTGTAACCATAAGTTTGGTGCAGCAAGTGCATTGTGTCCACAAAATGTGCAGGCACATTGCCCATCAGCTGGGGTGTCGCAGGCTTGAGAGTGTTATTCTTCGGCCAAATATCGCGCCAGTTGGACACATTAAGTTTTGCACGCTCCTGCACGGGCATGAAAGGAGTAACAAAACAGTCTATGCCGCCAAAATGACGGCATAGACTGTTTCTGAAAAGATAATTTGTGATTCCGTCTAACGGAGCGAGCCACAGGTTCATTTCCAGTGGATGTTAGCGAACCACAACTTTATGGTTGCTCACCTTGCCCTGCTGTTCCATTCTGAGGGTATAGACACCGCGAGCCAAGTCGCTGACATCAACGGTGCTTTGTTCTCCGTTGGACTCAACCACGCGCAGCAGCCGGCCTTCCATGTCGAGCACTTGGCAGCGGTAGGGTTCCGTGATCGACGGAGCCACACGCACGTAGTCGGTGGCAGGGTTGGGATAGGTGTGGAATTGAGGCACGTCACGCTCGGCAACGCCCACCACTCCCGGTGTAAAGGTCACATCGTCCACGATCATCACGGTGTTCAGATCTGCCGAGCCGAAATTGCCGGCCATAATGATGAAGAGCAGGCTATCGCAAGGCTGTCCCGGTGCATCGAAGGGGATAGAGACATAGGTGTAATCGTTGGCCGGCTGGTCGATGGAAGCCTCCGCATAGCTCACGGGTTGTCCGTTGATTTTGGAATAGCCAATAACTTGCACCACGTCTTCCCCCTGTGGAGCGAATTTCATCCAGAAGTTAATGGATTGTGGAGTCTTGGAGCAGGAGTCGCCGGGAGCGAACACCTGGGCCAGGGAAGCTAACACAGTCGGATCGATATCACCCGGATTGGCGGATCCTGTAGTGTCGGTGAGTATCGATGCCAAATCGAGGATAGCCTGCAAGGGGATGTTGAAACCTTCGGCAATACCCAACTGCGCAATGCCGGGGAAATTCATACTGTACTGCGTGCCTGGTATGCCAACAGTGGCAGGCTGTAATTTCAGAGCGTATGAGCCACTGTGGGCATCCGCATCCATGCTGCCAAAGTAGGTGTTCACGGGAATGGGCACTTGCACGCCGAACACCTCGGTCACCACATTGCCCACCAGAGCGGTCGTCCAGCCATTAGGCTGTTGGGTGGAGGCGGAACCTGACCAATTCTCAAAGCTGCCGTTGTACAAAGGCACTTGCGCCGTAAGCAGCGACATGGAGAAGATTATTGTCAAAGATAATAATAACTTTTTCATAACAGTGATAATTTAAGTTTGTAAAAATAATATATCGTCAATACTTGGAGAAGTCGGTTCACCAGACGGAGTCCCAGTCTTCGGCATCGCGCACGGAGGGGTCTCGCTGATACTCGAGCAACTTGGCATATTTAAGGAAACTATTGTGTGCCACGGCCTTGGAGAGCACATAGCCGTCGAGACCACCGAGGATTCCCCCTCTGAACAGGTAATTCACGACAAAGGCGGCAAAACCGTGGAAAAATGGCGAGAAGGCATTGGCTTTTTTCCCTTTCAGAAAGAGAATCTTCGCCCCTCGCGTACTGTAGTTCCGCTCCGGCTTGGCAAAAAGCTGGTCATAATTCTTGTACCGATAGTGGATCAGGTCTGCCTTCAATTTGCAAGTGTTGGTTTCCGGCACAAAGGCATGCTGCTTCAGCTCGGCAAAACACAACTTGTTCTTTCGGAATAGGCGCACCAGATAGTCGGGATACCAGCGGCAGCATTTCACCCACCGCTCACCAATGTAGTTGCGGCGGCGCAAAGCGAAACCGTCGTACGGGGTATGCTCAAAATCCATATTACGTATCACCTCCACCAATTCGTCGGCGAGCCGCTCGTCGGCATCGATGCTGAGCACCCAGACATTCGAGGCATACGGCAGACAGAGGTTCTTCTGAAGCCCATCGCCAATGTACTCATTCACATAGACCTTGGCTCCAGCCGCCTTTGCCAATTCCACCGTATTGTCTTTGCTGTAGGAATCCACAACCACAACCTCATCGCACACGCGTTGCAGCGAGCGAATGCAGGCCTCGATGTTCTTGGCCTCGTTCAGGGTCGTGATGATGCCGGTGATTTGCATTAGGGATTTATATAATTAATTGTTTTTTTCTTGAGCAGCCCTGTCAGGGGTAAGAGCTTGGTAGATTTGTTTATCGCGACGTATTCGATTCACAGCCAACGATCAAAGGCCTATTCTCCCAATCTGTGCGCCGAGTGCGTTGAGGCGTTCCACGATGTTTTGGTAGCCGCGGTCGATTTGCTCGACATTCTGGATAATGCTGGTACCTTTCGCAGAAAGTGCCGCAATGAGCAGGGAAACGCCCGCACGAATATCAGGAGAAGCCATCACCGTGGCGCGCAACTGTTTCTGGCGCTGCAATCCAATGACGATGGCACGGTGCGGATCGCAAAGGGTAATTTGAGCTCCCATGGACTGCAACTTGTCGACAAAGAAGAGGCGGCTTTCAAACATCTTCTGATGGATGAGCACGCTGCCCTTGGCCTGAATAGCTGTGACAAGGGCTATACTGATCAGGTCGGGGGTAAAACCAGGCCACGGCGCATCCGCAATCGTAAGGATGGAGCCGTCCATATTCGTCTCCACCTCGTAACACTCCTGCTCGTGAATCACAATGTCATCATCTACAATATCAAAGTCTATGCCGAGTTTATGAAAAGTGTACGGGATGATGCCAAGATGCTCACAAGCACAATTCTTGATGGTCAGGGCGGACTGTGTGAGAGCTGCCATGCCGATAAAGCTGCCGATTTCAATCAT
>DBYW01000050.1:83034-83641 GCA_002311645.1 Bacteroidales bacterium UBA1176 | reverse complement strand
CGCCAGCCATGACAATATTGGCGGTGCCCGTCACGGAAGCCTCGTTGAGGAGCATGTAGCTACCCTGCAGCCGGTCGGCCTTAACCTCGAAGAAATTGCTGTCCTCGGAAATTCCGACAGTGGCGCCCAATTTCTCGAAGCCCTCGAAGTGGGTAGTCAATGGCCTGCGCCCGATCTGGTCGCCGCCGGGACGTGCGGCGTATGCCTTATGGAAACGCCCCAACAGCGGGCCAAGCACCATGATGGACGCCCGTATCGAAGCCGACAACGCGACAAACTCCTTGGTGGTCAACATATCCAAGTCAACATTGTCGGCCTGGAAAGTGAACGTATCCTTGTTGATTTTGGTGATTTTTACCCCAAGAAGAGACAAAATATCACGGTAACGTTGCGTATCACGGATGTCCGGCAGGTTGGCGATGGTCACAGGCTGGTCAGTGAGCAACACGGCAGAGAGCACCTGCAGGGCTTCGTTCTTGGCACCCTGCGGGATGATTTCACCACTCAACCGGTGACCACCTTCTATGATAAATTCGGACATATACGATTTTGCGGTTTGCGATTATTCAGGAATCACGATGGGGAAATGCTGATCAAACTCCATACG
>DBYW01000050.1:79085-82995 GCA_002311645.1 Bacteroidales bacterium UBA1176 | reverse complement strand
AACTGGAACTTGTTGGCGTCGTAGTAGGCGGCGGGCAGCGGGAAGTTTCCGATGTTGCCCATCTCGATGGCGTCGGCGTGGAACTCCTCAAGCTCGGAGTAGGGCACGATGTCGCGCATCACAGGCATTTTACCAAAGTCCTCACGCAGCAACAGGTCCACGACCTTGTCAGCGAGCGTGGAGGTGAGGCGGCGGTCATACTCGTAGCACTTGCCAGAACGCGGGATGTAACCGGAAATCTGGCCGCGGGCCTCAATGCCGAGGCGGCGGTTGATCTCAGAGGCAATAACGCCGCTCACGCCGCCGAAGCGCGGGTGACCATACTCGTCGAGGTCGGAGGAGGCATACACCATGCCCAACTCCTGCTTCTCGTCATCCCACCAGCGAACACCCTCGGAGACAGCGATGATGAGACTATGTTTCGGAGAGCGCATATACATCTCCTTCACAGACTCGAAGAAGAACTCCTTGCGTTCCTTGGTCATCTCCACTTCGGGAACAAGTGCCATCTGGGCACCGCCGAACATGGCCGTACCGGTCAACCAACCGGCATCGCGACCCATCACCTCGAGGACCATGATGCGCTGGTGCGACTCGTTGGTGGTGTGGAGTTTGCTCGTCAGCTTTTTGATGGCCATGGCACCAGAAGGGAAGCCCGGGCAAAGCACTGTTTCGTGCTGTTGGCCGTTGTAGTGGTGCATTGTACGCGTGCGCAAGTCGTTGTCAATGGTCTTCGGGAATCCGATCACGGGAATGCCGTAGGTCTCATACATCTTCTTGGCTGCGCCGTTGGTGTCATCGCCGCCAATGGTCACTAACACATCGATCTTGTAGCGCTCGATGTTGCGGAGGATCTGTTGGGAACGGTCCTCGGGATTCTTCTTGCTGGGAAACGGGTTTGTGCGGGAGGAGAGCAGAGCCGTGCCACCGTACATGCCGTTATAGGGAATATTGGTCAGGTCAACGATGTCGCCGTCACCTAAGAGGCCCTTCCATCCACGCAGCACGCCGTACACCTTGAAGCCGAGCATGGACGCACGATTGCGCACGCACTCGATACTGGAGTTGATGGCCGGAGTGTCGCCACCACCGGAAAGAATTGCCAATGTTTTGCCGTTAAAGAGTTTTTCAGGTCTCATTTTCACTATTATTTTTGGTTAATTACATTTTTCAGATTAAAGTCCAGTGCCAAACAACAAGGAGTCCGCCGATACACAATGGGAATAATCGGATCTGATGTTCAACTCCTCCACGCGCATCTCTTCGTACAAACCATCCAACATCTTATCTATAACATAGTTCTGCACATCAAAGCTAACAGGCTGTCCTCCATATTGATAATAGCGTGCCACGATTTGGTTCCAACAGTCATTGACGCCAAAGAGATTCATGCGGATGGAGACGGGACTTTGCATAGCCGATTTCATGTCTGCATTCATGAAACGGACAAAATAGTTCGTGATGACATCCGTGCCTCCATTGATTAAATTGTCATGGTCGTAGAACTTCAGGTTGGAGATGGCCTCCTTGAAGATCGGGCGCATGATTGTCGGAGAGCAGTTTTCAGCCACCCTGTTGGACAACATGATCATGGAATCGACCAAATAGCCACAATCATTATCTATAAGCGTTTGGAATACAGATGTTTGAATAGGACTGAAATCAATCTTATAAGCGCCATCCTGATATTGGCTATAACCGTCAGGCACACACAAATGTACCATGGCAGAGTCCGAGGCCGCGGTGAGGCATGTGGTAAACGCCGACTCCTTTTGTCCGTCCGTGAACAATTGACGCACATATTCACCCGATTCGTCCACACAAGACTGGGCTAAAAACAGTGCTGTCACCATCAAAAACAATAATTTTATTTTTTTCATCTTTTTTCAAAATAAGTGCGCAAAGATACTTATTTTTGCCGAATGAAAGACACGCCAACGGAACATATTCATAAAACACAATCTACCAACAAGTTACTCGCTTCCCGCATTCAATCTGCAAGTGACGGGGAGGAAAAAATCCATCCTTTTTTTGCGCTTTGGGCCGACTTTCAGACAGCGGGACGCGGCATGGGCACCAACCGCTGGTTCAGCGAGGAAGGGAAAAACCTTTTGGTGAGTTTCTATTTTGAGCCGAACATCCCGGCATTCAGGCAGTTTCTTTTCAACCAATATTTCTCCGTGGCCACCAGCCAATTCATCAGCCAATACGCCGACCATGTCGCCATCAAATGGCCCAATGACATCTATGTCAACGGGAAAAAAATCGCCGGAATCCTCATTGAGCATGTGCTTTTAGGAGACAAGCTGCATCACACCATCGCCGGCATCGGCATCAACCTCAACCAAGAGTGGTTCCCAGATGACATCCCCCACCCCACTTCCCTTTTCTTAGAAACAGGCAAACAATACGTCGTGGAAGATTTCCTGCGGCAATACCAGGCTTTCTTACGCAAAGAATACATCCTGTTATCCTGTGACACAGAGGATGTTAATGCTTTAAATAAAAAATATTTGGAACGTTTATATCACCTAAACGAGCCACATCGCTACCAAATCTGCGGGCAAGAAGTCACCGCCACCATCACCGGGGTGGACGAATTCGGACGGCTCCTATTAGAGGAATCCAACGGCACCCACCACTGCTGCGGCACCAAAGAGGTGGTGTTCCTATAAAAGGCATGTATCATGAAGAGCAGGTTCCACCAACGATTTTTAGACCATTTCGGGTTCGTTCCCACGGAGAGCCAGCGCATCGCCATGGAGCGTCTCACTGACTTCATCTACGAAAAGGGGGAACACCGGCTGTTCATCCTTCAGGGCTATGCTGGCACGGGCAAGACCAGCTTGGTGAGTGCCTTGGTGAAGGCCCTCGACGACATCCGCGTGCGCACGGTGCTTTTAGCCCCCACCGGGCGTGCCGCCAAGGTCATCTCCCAATACGCCGGGCGCAAGGCCTTCACCATCCACAAGTGGATTTATCGCGTGGCCACGCGCGATGGGCTGCGCATGTTCATGCGCAAGGAAAACAAACTCATGCACACGCTCTTCATTGTGGACGAGGCCTCCATGATCTCCGCAGAGTCCAATGCCGGCGAACTGCCGGGGATGGGCAGTCTGCTGGAAGACCTCATCGACTTCGTCTATTCCAGTCCACACAACCGGTTGCTCCTGATCGGCGACGACGCGCAGTTGCCGCCAGTACACGCTGCCGAAAGCCCGGCCCTATCCGCCGACTACCTGAAGGCCGCCTTCAACGTCGAGGTACACGGCGGACGACTCACCGACGTGGTGCGGCAAGCCAACGACTCCGGCATCCTCTTCAACGCCACCAAGCTCCGCGACAAGATCTGCCGCGAGGACATTTCCTTCCCCTTCTTCAGCCGCCAAACCTTTGACGACTTCACCCGCATCCAAGGCGGCGAACTCGAGGACCTGCTCTTTGACCTCTACAGCCACAACGCATGCGACGACATCGTCGCCATCACCCGCTCCAACAAACGCGCATACCTCTTCAACTGCGAAATCCGGCAGCGCATCCTCTACCGCGAAAACCGCATCGCCACCGGCGACTATCTCATGGCCGTCAAGAACAACTACTACTGGCTCGATGAAGACTCCGAAGTCGGCTTCATCGCCAACGGCGACATCATGGAGGTGATGGCCATCCACAAGCAGCAGGAGCTCTACGGCTTCCACTTCGCCGACGTCACCGTGCGCCTCTGCGACTATCCCAACTACCCGGACATCGACATCAAGATCATTCTGGAGAGCCTTGAGGTGGAGGCACCCTCACTCACTTTCGAAGACAACCGCAAGCTCTATGCGGCCATCGCCGAGGACTATGCCGACATTGCCAACAAGCGGTTGCGGTTCCTGAAGATCAAGAACGACCCTTACCTCAACGCCGT
>DBYW01000050.1:37402-78951 GCA_002311645.1 Bacteroidales bacterium UBA1176 | reverse complement strand
ATCAATTTCGAGGAGAAGATGTTTGAGGGGTGATATGACAATTCCCCAATAAAAATGGCAAATCTATAGGATTATTCCCCGATAAAATTGGCAATATTCTTTATATATATCTAAAAACCAGTATTTTTTCGGCGTAATCAAAAAGGAAAGAGCTTGCATTTGAATATTCTTCCTTCCATAATGCAATCAAATCAGGGAATTTTATAACTGATGCACAAATCAAGGCCTTTTGCATCTTTCTTTTTTTTTTTTTTTTNNTGACTGACGTTTTTTTTTTTTTTTTTTTTTTGGGGGGGGGGGGGGGCGGCGGCACAAAACACATCCGTTCGTAGCGAAGGGGCGCGCCCCTTCGCTACCATCGTGCAAACAACCAAATGCCGCCGCGAAACTACAATTCAGAATTTCTCATTATTAAGCGGAATTTTCAATGTCAGTGTCTACCGTCCGAACCCGACAATTGAACTGATAAGTTCATATTTTTTTGAAGCAATTTCCTTTGCCCGATCTCTTCCTCTATCAAGCACTTTATCAACATAATCGGATTTCTCAAGACGATAATATTCGTCTCTCACAGGTTGTAATACTGATTGAACGACATCAATCACTTCTTTTTTAAGATCACCATAGCGTTCCATACCGTTAAATCTGTTGATCACATCCTCTATTGGCGTTTTAGATAACGCCGCATACAGCGTAATAAGATTTGAGATGCCCGGCTTTGCTTCTTCGTCAAACCATATTTTACCGTCATTGTCCGTCACAGCTCGGTTGATTTTTTTCTTAATCGTAGCATCATCATCCAACAAATATATAGATCCCATTGGATTTTCTGCAGATTTGCTCATTTTTTTCAGTGGATCTTGTAAATCCTTGATTCTTGCACCGACTTTTGCAATTAATGGGGTCGGTTCAACGAAAAGTTGTCCACCTGGACAAGAAGACCCGTATTTACCATTCATTCTTTTAACAATATCGCGAGCTAATTCCACGTGCTGTTTCTGATCGGCCCCGACAGGTACGACATTGGCATCATAGAGAATGATATCTGCAGCCATAAGAACAGGATAAGTAAAGAGGCCACAACCGATATTGTTATATTTTGAACTCTTATCTTTAAATTGAGTCATCCTGCTCAATTCACCCATATAAGTATGACATTCCAAAATCCATGCAAGCTGATTATGGGCGGGCACTTCAGATTGAATAAAAAAGGTGCAACGATCCGGATTCAATCCACAAGCCAAATATAGATTGGCAAATCTCCGTATCCGTTCTTTTACCTTTATCGGGTCATTCTGAGGCACCGTTATTGCATGCATATCAGGGACAAACAGAAATGAATCGTATTGTTCTTGATACTGAAGAAACTGATTGATACCGCCACAATAATTGCCGATTGTCAGTTCCCCACTGGGTTGGAGGCCTGAAAGAAGTCTTTTTTTATTACCACTCATATTATTTATTAACCAAACGGATTATTTTTCAATGATTTCCAGATATTTAGGCGGTACAGCCATCGTCAGCCACACACCATTCCGCGAAAGCCAAAATCGGTGCCCATCTTCCCACATTTTTTTTGTGGCAACCTTCAAAATGATCACCACCCCTTTCCTGCGGCTTCCTACTTTCAACGCCGTGGATTGATCAATCGACAGGTGAACATATTGACGACTCATCGGAACGAGTCCTTTTCCCATAATAGAGGGCACATTTGCAGCAATGGTGCCGTGATACAGATATTCCGGCGGTGTAGCTTCCTCCAATTCCACATCCACGGCAATACTATGCCCTTGTCGAGCACGGATATATTGACCGTCATCTGAAAACTCGAATCGCTGTTTTTCACTATTTGCAACGATATTGATCACGTCTTCAAGAGTGAACCCATGATTTGTAATGAGATCACTGACTTCCCGCCAACCGCGTTTGTCGAAAGCGTAGTGAATGTCGTGGCGTAGCAGGTAGGCCAAGCGTTTTTCTTCATGTAGGGTGTCTGACATAAGCAAATGATTTTAAGACAACATTAGTTAGTGGCAACGCTCCAAATCATCGAATATTATCTCTGTTTCGAAGTATTGTTCTTGAAACTTCACCTGCTCCATGATTTCTTCTCGCGTATAATTTATGTCCATAGGACATACAACCCATTTGTCTTCCACATCATTCTTTCTTCGGATGATAGCCAAAACTTTTCCCGTATATTCCTCAATTGGTACGTCCACGCCTAAGATATAGGCATCCTGTTCTTCGCCGTCGGGAGCCAAAATTCCTTTCACATACCCATAGTTAACAGGATAACACAGTTCTTTGTAAACAGGATGACAGCTTCCCAGAAGTCTGTCAACAGTTACGGTTACAATATTTCCTATGATATTATCTCTCATGGTTCAATTTTTTGCACTATTTTGTCCCTAAATTCAAATAATGAAGTTCTATAAAACTCTCATTCCCGAAAGGGTATTGGCCACTCCTTAATATATTTGACAGGGATGCAGTCATCAAGTATTGATTAATCGCAACACCATCGTTATGGTGTGTGACGATATGCTTCAATGTGGTTTCCGCTATTTTAAGCCGCTTCTCGTTATATATTATGTTGGGGATCTGCGACCAAGTTGATGGTCCATAATTCTCATTATGTAACTGCACACCACAACGCCATATCCTCCACAAGGGGAAAAGATAAGGAGAATATCTTCCGTCATCCAGTAATTCTTCAATTATTCTAAAATCAGTATGGTAGAACCCAACATAATAAACATACTCCATTGTAAATGCGCATTTTTTATTGAAATCCTTTTCCTCTTTGATACTATTCAGGATAAACTCAATATCTTTTTGTACTTCTTCAGTCCCGATATTGTCTGGAGTTATAGTGTCCGTGCTGACTTTGTCAAACAATTCTTTCGATTGTTTCGCATGGTCAAGTGCTTGCCAATATTTCTCTATCGTAAGATTTGTATAATTACTTTTATGGTATCGTGAGCACAACAAAGAGTCCAGACGATCCAAGCTGTCCGTCAGTTCCCAATACAGCAGAGTATCGGAACAGTCAACATGTTCAGAGAAGAAACGATGCGCCAACTCCTTAACTTTGATAAACTTTTCTTTGATGTCCTTCGAATTTATCACATTGATGTCAGCATATTTAAGAGATTCTATAGCCACTTCAGATTCCTCGTATCGTCTCCATACATCTATAACAGATTTCAATCCGTTCAACAGCACAAACGAATTATACGCTTCCACCATATCAGTGAAGAATGCATCTTGCGGCCATTGGTCTTTGGGCATGTAATTGCAAAACAATTCTTCACCAGAGTCGGTGTATTCGAAATCTAATGCGGCACACTCGTCCACAACAGGTTCTTCCACAACTTTTGTTTTGTTGCCACAGGAGGAGGCGAAAGTGGCAGCGACGAGCGATGCCACGATGAGCAGGGTGATTCTTGTTGATTTCATAACGCCTTGTTTTTTCAATTGAACTATTAATAATTGATTCTGAAAACGGCGGCAAAGGTATCCTTTTTCCTATATGGACTTTTGTTGTGAACCGATTTATTGTATGAAATGGGTGAAATGATGTATAAAGTGCATAGAGACTAGCAATGGGACTATTATTTTGTCACCCTTCTAACCCTCGCTTGCAGTTCTTGCATTCTCTGCATGAGGACATCAAACTCTTGGTAATTGATTGATGCCCGGATGTTCGGTTTCCGTCTTTTGTAGCATCGCCACACGGTCAACCAGTTCATTATTCAGCCATAACTTATTCATTGTCTTCGTTGGTTTTAAGCATTGGTTTTATGATTCGTTTCATCCATGCGGGCATTTTGTCCACATCCTTTGCCAAGGTTTCCTTGTCAGGTTCTTTCGCTATGAGGGTGCGAATAGTTTGCAACTCCTCTTGTCCCACGTTTTCCTGTTTCAATGTTCTGAGAGCCTGCACCAATAGGGCAATAAGTCGTGTCTCATAACAGAAGTTCTTTGGCACACCACGCTTCAGCACCACTTGCCGATTCGTCAAATTGATGGTGCGTTCGCTGCTGGTTGTTAGATAGGTATAGTTCATTGGCACTTGGGTTGACAAGCCCAAGACGTTCAAGGCTGTCATGCCCGAAGGCAACACCTCTGCATTGTCGCGAATGGCTATCGACTGAACGATTTTCTCAACCGAGGGCAATACTGCTCCAAACCGACTCATCCTTGGTTTGGCATAGATGCCTTGGGCCAGCTTCACCAAGATGCCGTCGTTGGTTAGCTCGGCCAGTGTCTCGCCCACAAATTCAGGGTGATACTCTGGAAAATCGGAGCGGAACAGCACGCTGTCTTCCGGCATAGTCTCAATGCGTTTTCTTAATGTTTCACCATCCTTTATAGTATGTTCACTATTCATCACACCTTTGAAATTTTGATAATTTTTCAAGTGCAAAAATATAAAAAATTTCATTCAGACAAAAAATTGCTATTCCGCTGTGATGGTTTTGTTTTTAAGGTGTCAAATTCGATATGATTGCTGAAATCCAACAGATGAATGCCTCGATATGGAGATAACTCTCAGAATATTTTCATCGGGACTGCAAGAATGCTCCTCCAAATAGTTGCAGATCAAGATTACTTTTTGAAAAATCTTTATTTGAATGGGACAGAAAAATCAAAAGTTCATTTTCTTGACAGGTATTCATCTAAATCTGTAATTTCTTTAACTATTGTTTCTGCGCACTCATCATCATTTCTTTCTGCCATTTCTCCTTGAAAAACCATTCGAGTTTGAATTCCATCATAATTCTGAATTTCATAATATAGTTTGCCATTATCCATAGCCTCCTTGGACGTAATGTACAGTCTACAGGTTTTTGTATAGTGCTTGAAGTAACCGACTACTGATTCTATATATGACTCTTCTTTATCTGTTAATTTACGTGACAAGATAAGTAAAACGTATCCATTTCCCACAACCTCAAAGAAATCTGTACTTGCCAAATCAGGACTTCCTGTTTTGAAAAGGTAATAATCTTTAAAATATGAATCAGGTAATATGCAAACCTTGAAAGCTTTTTGCACAAACCTTTTGGAAACTAATTCTGCCATTATGGTATCTGTTTACCATATATACATATTGTTGAGCGTTGGTCAAATCTTCTAATACTCTCGTTAATCCTTTCTTCCGTGTCCTCGAGGTCAACGATCTCATATGGACGCCTCAATGATTTGATAAAATCAACCTCTTTCTGCACCCATTCTGAATTGCGAGAATTTTTACTGTCGCACAAAATAAATCTGTCACGAGATTTTATTTCCCTTTTGATAAGTTCAAATATTTCATTATCATCCTCTAAGCATTTCAGAAAAAACAAAAGAGGCTTATACTGCATCGCCTCTAATTTGTTCCTAACTGGAATAATCTTTTCAAAACCTTTATTGGAATGAGAAATGAACACCCATGCATTTGAAGTGTCGTAGCAGGTCTGAAAAATATCGGCCTTATTTAAACTAACCTTTTTATTGCTGTCGCTTTTTTCACGTTTAGATTTCATTTTTCAATGTTTTATTCCAAATAATACTGTTTACGCTCTTCTATTGTAAGCGGCCGACCTTTGAACCGCTTGCGGGTCTGGTCAATGAGTTCTTGGAGTGGAGGGAAGTCCCAAAAGCGAATAGAGCCATCTGCATAAACAGAATAGATCGAGCGACCATTTTTTGTAAATGAAGCGTATAAAACATTTACATTAGATAAAGGTGCAAATACTATTACATCTTTCCCCTCTTCCACATTTAAAACGCGGACACTACAGTCGTACGACATATAAACCATAAATGCACCATCAGGGCTGAACACAGAGTTATTTCCCTTTCCCAAAAACGCATTTTGCAACACATTTGACTTCTTACCCGTTTTCTCCCAAAGATAGATTTTTCTGTCAGTTGCAGCAGCTACAACAAATCTTCCATCTGGGCTAAAACAAGCGGAATAACAACCGACATCAACATTCAACACTTTTATCTTCTTGCCTGATTTCGCGTCCCAAATACAAACAGTTCCATCATAAGATGCTGAGACAACACGATTTCCATCATGACTAAAAACAGCAGAGTTTGTACCATAAAATCCATGTCCAACTAAGGACTTAAGCTTTTTACCTGTTTTCGCATCCCAAATGTGTATTGCATTATTATTTAATGAAGTACACATTTGGGATGCGATTATTTTGGTTCCGTCCAAACTATAAGAGACAGATGTAACAAAAAGAATATTGCCTTCCAAAACCTTAATGTTTTTGCCTGTTATTGAATTCCATATGGCAATAGTATCACCTGCGGCAGCTACAACAGAAGTGCCGTCCGGGGCAAAAGCAACCACAGACTCCAAGATGTCAGGAGTATTTTTTGAACAATGGCCTTTCCAAACATTGATTTTTTCACCTCCAATAACATCCCAAAGACTAAGAGTAAGACAGTGATTGTACCATTGGTATGAAACCAAATGAGAGCCATCTGGACTTATATTTATATTTATCAAGCTCATTAATCCATTCATATACCTCAGTGTACAATTCTCCATTGCATCCCAAACTCGGATAGTCTTGTCTTCGGACACTGAGACTATATTTTTGCCGTCCTGGCTAAAAACCGCGGAAAAAACCCCACCACAATGTCCCAAAAATGTTTTTAATTCTTTGCCTGTTTCTACATCCCAAATTCGAATAGTACTATCATCAGATGCTGACACAATGCGACTTCCGTCTGGACTAAACACCGCTGATTTGACTCGTTTGTCGTGTCCTGTTAAAACTTTCAATTCTTCACCACTCCTCGCATCCCAAATACGGACAGTACAATCATCAGATGCTGATACAATGCGACTTCCATCTGGACTGAAAACCGCCGATTTGACTAGATTGTCGTGTCCTACTAAAACTTTCAATTCTTCACCAGTTCTCGTATTCCAAATACGAATAGAACAATCATCAGATGCTGAAATAACACGATTTCCGTCTGGACTAAAAAATACAAAACCATGATGAAGACTATGACTGTCCGAGATGATTAATGTTTTACCAGTCTCAAACTCCCTTATATAAATTTTTCCATCCATCGATATCGGAATATAAGCAAAGCGTGTTCCATCAAGATCAAACGCATAGGATAAGATATGAGTATGTATGTGCAAAGCTTTTATTTCATTACCTTTGATCAAATCACGTACACGAACGACTCCGTCAATAGAGACTGAATAAAAACAAGCTCCATCATTGATATAATCAGCACCAATGACACCTTTTTCACATTCATCACAAACCATCATCAATTCACCTGTTCGCAAATTCCAAAGACGGGCGGTATTGTCTCCAAACAATGCTAAAACACATGTCTGGTCAGGGCTAAAAACGGCAGACTTTATATCAATGCCATTCTCATATAAAATAGTACTATTATGAATAACAGATTGTCTTAAGGCTCGCTCAGCCTCTACTGTATAGGGTCTGTCTGGATTCTCCAAGTCTTTTGGCAATACTTCTAACGCTAATAATCTTGCCAGATACGAATCCTCCTCGACCATGGATATTGCTTTCTCTGCCACAAAACGAGACTGCGCAATCATTAAGCGGTCATTTTGCTCTTTCAACTCCCGTTGTCTTTTTTCTCTCTCCTTTTCATATATATTCCAAAGTGAGCTGAACCTCACCTTAAACATCCTTGATACAACTTTTACTACAGCAACATCAAACCCCAACTCGTTGACACTTATCCCCAATAAATCCTGTTCTCCCATCAACTCTTTCATAGTAGGAGTACAACATTCTACATTTTCGTCTTTTGAGTTTGGACATCCTTCTATGATAAATGGGATTATTCGTTTAATTCTTTTTAGCTTGACAAAATATTGTATTTCCTTATTAACCCATTCAGATTTCGCCGATCGCGGAGAGCAGATAACAATCAAGAAACGAGATTCTCTCAATGCTTTCTTGATTGCAGGTGATAGCGTTGGATGGCCGCCCAGCTCTGTTATGTCAACAAAGACAGGCTTTACACCATCTTTTAACCCCGGTTCCTTATCAATAATGCTTACTGGCAACTTAAATTCTCCCAATGTCTTCTGCAAATCATTGGCAAATTCAGCATCTTTCCCATCATGCTTGTAGCTGATGAAGGCGAAGTATGTATATGTATTGCTCCTATCCATAACATTATTTTTTTGGACAATAACGTTCATTATTAAGCACCAATATTACTTTTCCAAAAAAGAAATCAACAAGGCATTATCACCCGTATGCACACCCATCACAGGATTGACATAGCAGGCACCTATCGTATCTGCATAACCTGCAAACTCTTCCTTAAGCCGGAATGCTTCTTGCTTGTTGCTTCCATGTCCGATAAACATGACATCTATGCACTTATTACGTATTTTTTGCACGATGAATTTTATTGCATCTTGTTTAGAAAGCGTATAACCCATACATTGATATAAGTTGCCCAACGGGAGGCTCAACACGGGATAGTACAAGGATTCGTTGTTCAAATTTGCAGCACGCCCACCGGAAAAAAAGTGGCTGCTTTTATCTAAAATCACATAGAAAGAGAGCTTAGTTTCCGCGTTCCTCAAATAGGTAACAGTTTGGTCAATAGTCATCCCCTGTTCGTTACAGCACTGTGCAAGATATATTATTAACCCTTGACCGATAGTAGCCGTAAGCGTATCATAATACACGATTCTATTGGGTTTACTGTTCATCAAGTTACATGCTTTTTCCATTTGTGACCCCGTAGCACTCAAACGTTGCGAGAAGGAGAAGCACATGATGTCGCCTTTACCTTGTTCCTTCTTCAACACATCAATGATTTCATCCTGTCTAAGTGCTCTTGTTGCATAGGTTTTGGCGGCATCTATTCTCTTGTAAAAATCAACAATCGAGCACTCGTCTTTGCCTACGAGGACGCATTCATCATCTATCGTAACATCCTGATCGATAATGGTCATTGATGATTTTAATTCGGCAGGAATATCCGCACCTATATCGCTGATAATTCTAAACATTTTCTTCTTTATCGGTTATTTCAAGCTCAACGACATCGTCGATTGCATTTTGCTCTATTTTTACACATTTATTGGATTTGATTTCCATCCTACTAAGATTGGGGCAATGCACAAAGGCTTCTTGCTCTATTATTTCAATATTGCCATGCAAAACGACCAATTGCAACGAAGAACAGCCATAGAATGCGCCACTTTCTATTCGTCGCACATTCTTTGCCTCTATTGTCTCCACATAACTGCTATCTCGGAATGCGTCTTTAGCAATTACCTTAATATTATCGGGTATTACCACATGGGGGGCCTTTCTTGCTGGAGGAAATCGCAACAGGGTAGTTTTGCTATAAACCAAGCACCCATTTTCAATTGAAAACAATTCGTTATTCTCAATACTGATTTTTTCCAAATAAGAACAACTTTGCAGGTTGTTTTCGCCAAATTTTCCCAAAGAATGTGGCAGAACAATTTCCTTTATCGTAAGATACGTCAAAGCTCCATCACCTATTGTTTTTAATGTTTCAGGTAATCGCAAGCTCGCAAGCCCCATGCAGCCTCGTAAGGCTTCCTGACCTAGTTCCACTAAACTCATGGGAAAGACAAACTCTTTAATACGAATACAACGACGAAAAGCCTTTTGCGGAATACAACAAATACCTTCGCGAAAGATAACTTTTTCTAGCATGCCGCAGTTCTCAAAACAACAAGCACCGATTTCTCTCACCTTATCAAAATCAACATTGACCAGTTTCGCACAATTCCGGAATGCCGAATTCCCAAGAGAAAGTGGGCGATTGAATCTTGCAGTGATAAGATTTAACGCAGATTCGAAGGCTGAAGCGCCAACTTCATTCCCTTCGAAAACCAACTCCTTGATGTTCAAATCACCCTCAAAGGCTCTCTTGCCAATTTTGATTATATTATCTTTCAATAGAATTGCGCCCTTGTCAAAAGAGCCACCCACCAGCACATTGTTCTTGACAACCGGCATTTTTATAGTGTAATTAAAGGAAACATTCGCATCCTCTATTTCTTCATCATCGTTGTGTGAAATTACTTGAATACGATAAGTTTTCTTTGAAAAAGCAAAGGTCAAACGAGCCTCTTGCGTGACAAACGTATGCTCGTCAATCGTCAAACGATATTCATCCACACCAGTAATCTTTTCCCAAATAAAGCCATCGCAGTCGTTTGAAAACTCGCTTACAGCTTGCAGCTTTTTCCTTGTCGATTCTCGTGACTTAAAGCGTTCGAATTCCTTGTCTGATGTAGTAACGGGAACAATCAAAGACTTGAATTTCGGACAGAGAGCGACAATACTTTGTGCAGTGTTTCGCGGCAAATAAGGAGATTTGAAAAAAATATATTTCAGTTTAGGATTACTGACAAAGCAATCTGTTCCCATGTATTCCACTTTATCGAAAACAATAAAGTCTTCAAATATACACCCGCCAAATGCATATCCGCCTATAGACACGATATTCTCTGTTAATTTTATCTCGCGAAGAGATATACATTGTGAAAAGCAAGCATATCCAATATCGATTGATGCTTTATTGCAGTCCACAGAAACAAGACTCTTACATTGATAAAAAGCATAGTCACCGAGAGAACAAAGTCTTGATGGGAAAACTATGTTTTTCAGCTTCGTACAAGTCTTAAACGAGTTGTTACCAATACGCAAGAGAGTGTCGTTAAACACTATTGAAAGTAGGTTTTTACATCCCTCAAAGGCACAGTCAAAAATTTCACGCACATTCCCTCTGACATATACCTTTTTGAGTTTGGTGTTAAATGCAAATGCGTTGGGTCCGATTGCGATAATTCGTTTCTTGCCAATGCTCTCAGGTATAACAATATCCTCTGCATCACCTCTGAAATGCGTGATAACAAATGCGTCCTTATACGGCGAAAGCACGAATGGATTTCTTTCGACTAAGGAAAGATACTTCTTCTTCAGCATTTTTTTCTCGTTGAGGAAGTCCAGCAGATAACATATGTGGTCGGTAGAAGAAACTTTGTTTTTTCTGATTATATAGATAGTGTCGGTAGGGAAAATCTTTTGATATAAATCGGCATACTTAGGTGGCACAATATCCTCTTTTATCATTTGATCTATAGATTTACCACCAATATTGACCGAAAAAACTGAGAATTCATCGCGAATAATCATCAACTCAGAGGCCATCTTCAGTTCTTCGTATATCGCAGGGCTTGCAACGGAAGATCTTGACACATAGAAAATTACACCTTTACAATTTGGGTGATACATGGCAAATCGTGCCTTTTCTTTCCAATCCTGCCCAGGGACCATACCGTCATCATACCAAAAAGGAATCTCATAAGAAGAAAGCAAAGAAAAGTCATGGCATGCGAGTACACTGTTTCTATGCGAATAACTGATAAAAATATAGGGGCCCGTGTCAAAGCTAATCGCTTTGGGCCAATTATATTTTCCGCTTTTGACTACATTGTCTTTCATAATAAAAATACTCGCTTATATCACATCGGAAAAGAAAACAAGTCCTTTTTTTGAGCGTCAGTTAGATTCCTTTCGCCAGAAGCATCATTTTCACCCATTAATCTGTCTTGATAAATACAAGCAAAAGCTTGTACATTCTCTATATACTCGTTTAGTTTTGTATTAAATTCACAAAACATAGCGGACACTTTGGACAACAACCCATAAGTCTTGATAACAATCAGATGATCATATCTTTCGTTGTTATACCTCTCGGGCGTGTTAGTTAATAGGATTACAGTGTCGGCACAAATAGTTGACATCTTATGTGAAAGCTCTCTATCGCTTTTGGGCGAAACCAGGGAAATGTATTCCACGTTGAATCGTGCAAAAGGAGAGAACAGGTCACCATTGTCATCCACCACAAAAACGACAAGGTGCTGTTCGCCGTTCTCCAGAGACATATTATCTATTTTTTTATAGAGAAACTGTCCGAAATTGTTTGCCAAAGCAAATATTTCAAATGGGTTGTTGTTGTGGATGTGGACTTTCAAAACACTTTCCGCATAGGAATAGGCAATACTATCACCTAAGGAATTGATTTGAGAAATAAATGCTTTTAACATTTTCGAATCACACTCGCATTCAACTACAAATTCGGTGCAATACTTGTATTTTAGCGAGGAGGAAATATTCATTTCTCTTTTAGAACGAATTGCAATATTAGTGTCAAGACCCAATGAAAAGGCAAACTCTATCAGGTAATACATGCCTTTAGCTCCTGCGTCGTATTCGCCATCTACCAAAGTTTTTTCCAACGCTTCGCCTAATACAGCAGAAATGTGTACCAAATTTTCCCAATCGGAATTAAGAGATAGGACATCCAAAAAAGTCAACATCGTGCCTTCTTTGGGACAAAGGACAGCATCATAAGCGTTGTCTCTTGCAGAAACGACAGCACAACAGAGATCATCTCCGCATTTCAAGCCGTTTTTTTCAAGCATAACCGTCAAAAATCCAGATACTGCCTTCGCCAAAATAATACCTGAATTTCCCTTTGAACAAACTATCAATTTGTTAACCAATAGCTTAGCATCCCCTTTTGATTGAGTCAGGGCATCTTTTAATGTTGCATACATATTTGCCCCTGTATCATGATCGACTACAGGAAAATAATTGATGGCGTTGATTTCTTCCACCTTAGACAAAAAAAACTCAGTCGCCCTTTTCAACATATTTATAAAAGACAATATATCAATCTCTTTCATTATTTTTCTTGCAGGAACAACATGTTATTTTTTATGTATAACACACGACATCTTTTGTACAATCTTGAAATGCAAAATCAGATCATATTTATCACTTTTAACATATCGACTCCAAACTCGGCACATAACTCTTCTGTATGGATTCCGCGATGGCCGAGGCCACTTCCATCTGACTGAAGCCGATGTCGTCGCCGAAATCGTATAGAAAAGCGACTTCCTCTTCCGTGATCTTTTTGTCAGACATTACAATATTCACCATGTACTGGAGCAGTCCTTCGCGCATACCGGGATTAATATTAAGGATGTTTCCTACCGCTAGGTTGAAAACATCTCCTACATTGCTTGCCGCAATCTCATCCAAGAAGATACGTGGAAAAATTTTGAGGCATGCCAAAGAATCAATGATTTGATCAACCTCATCTTCATTAACAGCACCGTCTAATGAAGCCACGATGAGTCCAGCGGAAGCTATGAAACGTGCCAAATGTTCATCCAGCTCTGAATCACCAACTTTGAGCAAAATCTCGATGAGCTCATCCATACCTGTCTGTAGCTCTTTTTCCGAATTCGCGTTTGCAAAGAGATTTAGCGCTTGTACTCGGATGGGGTTGACTGGATGCGATGAACGACTTGTGCCACGATCTTTTAGGAAATATTCCAATCGACGAGTGTTGTCCTCTATCAACGCATCTATGCTCACGTTCATTTTTGCCAAATCCAATCCTGAGGCCATCTTGAAAAATGCCGTTACGCAAACATCCAAGTTGCCCGTGGCCATATAGCCGTAACGGTCTGCTACCAATTCGGCTAACTGCTCGTGCAGACGAATCTTGTATTGCAATGAAACCGGCACATTGGAGTCTGGTGGAAACACAAAATGAATAAGACGGCTCAGGGCTGTGTCTTTATTTATGAGGTGCCCAAGTTCATGTCCGATCACAAAGCACAATTCGTCCTGAGACATCAAGTCAAAAAGCCCTGAATTGACGTTTACGATATGCGGTTCTCCTTCGTCCTCCGCAGCCAAAGAGAAAGCATTGACCGTTGAGTCCCCAGTGATGTAGAAATCCACCGATTCGTCAAAACCGAGTTTGCTTTTCACCTCATAGCAAAGCGAATAGAAATCCGGCAGCAAATCCTGCTGTACCTTGAGGCAATGTCCCTCCATATTGCTACGCCAGTAAGCATCTCCGCTTCCGATTTTGGTCATACGGATAACTTCCTCCACAACAGGCCCCTGAAGTGCTGTGTATATTTGGGAACCGAGTTGTTGTTCTAATTCTATGGTTGGGTTGAGGGTATTCATATTATTTATGTTTTTTGATTTCAAATCCTTTGCAAATAATAAACTTAAGGGTCTCTATACTGGTGCTACGGTCGTACTCCTTTTCACTTTCTGGCAAATCGCTATATGGCACAAGGCAAGGGTGGGTTTTGAGTTCGTCATTACGCTCGGTTCCAAAAGTCCAACCTTCGTTCATGCGCCCTATGGCCCACACATCATGAACGTTTGCAGCCATGTTTTCCGCTAAAGCAAGAAGCTCTTCTGAGAGTTCTATATCTGAAGTATCAACGGGATTGGGGTTATAACTGTCTGTATTCATATCATTTTATTTTGTCTTTATTAATATCCAAGGAATGTATTTGACGAATTCATAGTCCAACTGCCGGACATTGTCAAGGGCGCCAAACGGACGAATATCGTGATGGATAAACAATTTTTTATTTCCCATGGCATCCTTATCATTGCGGAGAAGCGTATGTTCGTATTTGTCCTCGTCTGGTTTTGCTTTCCTATAACCCATCAGCAGTTTCTCTACATTCCATCGATTGTGTTCTACAGTTGCCAATTTCAAGATTTCCTCTTTGGTGAATGAATCAAAGTCACGACTTGTGTCATTGTGTTCTAAGCCACGCATGACTCGCAAAGATGCCATTTTACAAGGAATACTGTAAGCATTATATAGGTTTGACCATTTAAGAGCCACTGTAAGTTCCTTCCATTTCTTGTCTGCTTCCCTCCAAATACTCTCATCGGTCATTGAAGCCAAAACCGTACTATCCTTAAATCGATTGCAACTATAGTCAGCTGTAGAATACAGATAATTTATGAGTTTGGCTCTTCTGATGGCTGTTTCATCAATGTAATAAGCTGTATCGCACATACCAAAAGGATATATATTGGCATATCTGCCTTTACGTTCCTCTTTTTTTACTTCATCATTTACCACATGGCAATATTTTTGTGGTTTTTCATTTGCAGCCGTTTTCCGTAAGTTAGTAACAAAGTTATCAGAACGATCTTGGCGGATAAAAACAGGAATCTCATTATCATAGACCTCGTCAGGCATATTCATCCCCATCATAAAATTCTTACGCTGGTCGGCCAAGGTCAAAAAGATGGAAAGATATTGTTCTTTATCCACTGCCCATTTTTTGATTTCATTTTGGACATAGTTAGAACAGACATCGCCTTTGACAAACTCATACTCTGTGTCAAGGAAATCAGAGCCCGCAATGTTTTCAGAAAACACCTTGGATAATAATTCACGTTTAGGATTGTCTTCCTCGTTATTATGATCAGAAGTCATATCTTTGTAATAATAGGATTGTACCTCGAAAAAATGGCGATTACGAGTTGCAAATTGTGTCATTTCGATTTCAGCATTTATATCAATGAAAGTGATCCGTGTTTTTTGTTTTTTTGTCACTTCATTGAAATTCGGAAAATGAAGCAAGTGTGCGGCTTCCATTGCAAAAGCTACAGCAAGGTTAGTCGTACCAACAAAGACAAGATGCACATATTTGTTATCTTCAGGGCCAATGCCATTCCCATAGAGAGATGGGTATGCGTAGAACTCGGAAGGGTGACTTTTCTCTTTGTATTGTCTTGCGAGAAGCACCTGTTTTGCCCAACCTGAATAAAAGTTGTATGGTACAAATTCTATGTTAAGGAGACCGACACGGTTAAAGATCTCAGTGGTCTTGAATGCCGCATACGTGTCAAGGTCTTCAAATATGCATGTGATCCGATTAGGATGACACGTTCGTTGTTTACCAGTAATTTTTTTCGCTTCCAAATATGAGCAGATACTGTCAATACACTCCACATTCATGGCATCATGGGCAGGCAAAGAACGGTTACCTACGATGAAAATCTGATTTGAGTCTTCCAAATGAATATCGCTATAAAACTCTTGAGATGTCCTCAAACCGTAATTGATGATAATTTGTTCCATCTGTTTTTCTGAAAAAGATTTACGGAGTTTTTCCCTAATGATTTTGGCATCAACTGCTGTCAACAGAAGGACATACGTTTCTGGCTCTTTGGAAAAGATATTGGAGATAATGGATGACACCATATCATCATATCCCATAATAATATAATGGCCTGACTCTAAATAAGGAATTAGACCATTAAAGTGATTATCCACCCGTCGTGAAATAACGTTCGTCAAAATGGAGATAAATGCACCCGTGAAAAGGAGAATGCCTGCCACAAATGTGATACCACTAATGAATAGTGTGAGCTTGCTAATAGATACCACATCATTGGTGTACAAGTCATTAAAAGCATTTGCGTCTATAAGTAGATAAAGAGGAAACACCCATGGGGAAATGCTCTTATTATGGCAATAGCTCACCCAATCATCTCCAGAAAGGCATAATGCGCCAAAAGAAACCACAAACATGGTGAATAAAGTCCCTGCAAGGATTAGCATTTGTTTGGCTGAACCTTTAGACAAAAGACGGTCGAATGATAAGACAATATTTCGGCTCTTTTTTTTCATGCGGGATTAGTCTTGGTTATTCTTTTTAATGCTTTCGATGTACTTTTCCAAAGATAGAATATACAGATTATCATCGTCAACATTCGTTGTGTTAAATTTTCGTTCTTCTTCTTTTCTTAAATAGCAATCTTTGATGAATTCCAATTCTTGTTTACGATATTCCGCTATCTGTTCACGTTTCGCATCCTCGACTTGCCTCTCCCTCTCGTTTTTTTTGTCAAAAACATACGTTTTCCACCTAAAATATTGAACGCATGCAACAATTGAGATTGCCACAACAGCTCCACAAACTATTAATGTGATGATCACGTTAGAGCAATCTATCACTTTACTTTCAGCAACAAGTGGTTGGCAGATAGCGTATTCACCTATTTTAGTCCAAACAGTGTCGCAAATGATTTGAATAGTATCCATATTTTTTTCATTATTGATTAGCATCAACAGATGATTCATAAGGCTTTGAACTATAACATGTTTAAATAATGTCTTTTCTCATTAATCGTTGTGCGCTACACGACAAGGGTGCTGTTTGATTTGGTGATTGCTGGCATTTTCGAAAACTCAGCCATCGTTGTTAATTCCTATTGCTCAAAACCTTATAGATTTTATCAATTAAAAATTCCACTAGTCCATTAGTTCAGTTCCTTGGAAGACTAATTTTGATGTGCCAATAATCAATGAAACAACCAAAATCTTTATACCAAAAAACATATACCATTGAATTAATATTTTATAAAATTATTTTTTCATCATAAATATTTTGGAATATGTAACCATCCTGTTTCAAACTTTTCAGTGTTTCTATGTCGTTAATGGTTTCGTCACCATGTTTCATAGTTGAAGCCCATTGCAATTCCCCAATGTTTGAGAGTGGTCTGAGTGACATCAGTGAGATAATCATGGCAGGCTCTTTATCGGAGTTGTCCATCCGCATTGCACGATTGCACATATTTGAAATGCTTTGCTCCATATTGTCAACATCAGGCTCTTTCACGGTGGAGAAACAGAATCTATCAGCCTGGGGCGCGGCTGATTGTGCCAATGTGTTGCGTTGTGAAGTGACGTCTAGCCATTCTTCAAAGCCATTTTTACAAATATACTGTGAGAAGATCTTAGGAATGGTTAAGGCATTGTCTTCCAACTGTTTCAAAGTGAATTTTTGTAGAGCTTTGGCACAGGCTACAATCTGAGTGTGCTTCATCAGTTCTCCGAAAGAATAATCACTGTTATCAAGTAAGGCCAGTCGGGGAAGAATTTCACTATTCCATTTTTCAGCCTCTCTGATTTCTTCAAAATTTGCCACAGTGATTTCCTCACCACCAGTTTGAAGCGCTATTTCAATTAATACTTTTTCCGCAGCTGAAGCTCCAACAGCAATGGTATTGAGAGGCTGTTTGAGTGCCTGTGCAACACTTACAATATCATTTATTGTTTCGAATGGGCCGCCATCACTTAACAAAACAACGTCGTCATAATTGTCAGATTTCAACCATTCCACAGCCTCCTTTATAGCAGGGATATAACAAGTGCCACCACCGCTCGACAGGTTCTCAATGTCCGTATCGCGGCTTGTAGCTACAACTCTATCATCAAAGGCTATCCATTCTATTTCTCCGAGACTTTCCAAATCTTTCACATATTGTTTTAGACTATCCATCTCTCCGAACATACTCCCCGAAACGTCCAAAAGCAAAAGCATTGAGCGATTTGAAACACCATTATGCTTCTGAAAATCAACCTGTTCTTCTTCGCCTCCAGTCACATTTTCATCTTGATACATAAGTCTTTGCACGAGTTCTTGGACGGTACTTTTTTCTCCGTTCACAAGATCGAAAATGCTTACTGGTGAACCGTTTTCGACCGAATTCAACTGTGTCGTAGGAACATTTTCTGTAAGAGGAGATTGTCCGAAAGTACCAGATTTCAATAAATCTTTGCTCCTTATGTTCAAATCAATATCTTGCGCAGGAATAAGCCTGCGAGAATCGCTTAATGCTTCATCAAGAAGAGGTTGAAACACTTTGTTGAACTTAAATTGGGTACTTGGGACCGCCAATACTGATAGATTCTCTTGCAGCCACACGAGTTTTTTGTCGTGTAACCATTTGATATACTGTCTTATCTCTTTTTGCGTAGTGTCAATACATTGTTGAATTTGCACATTAAGACGCTCACGTATTTCTTGCAGTCGCATACCCACATACTGGTCTTTCAGCGATTCAATATGTTTTACTTTGGCATTGAATACCATCATATCTGCCAAAATAATCAGGGGTATGGCCACTAACGCTATGGGCGACAAGAAAATGGATAAAGGTATTCCCACAAGAATGCCAAGTAATGTGGTGCGCAACAATCTTGCTGGATTATATATAGACAATTTTTCTAATTGTATGGTGAGTTCATCCAACACTTGCTTTGAAGATCTTACATTTGTTGAAGTAGTTGCAATAGCCTTCTCCAAGTTATTGGGCAGAACATAGGCTTGTTCTATCCTTTCTTTGTCTTTAAAAGCATCCGTAATCTTTATTTTAAAGTATTCTAATACTTTAAAACTCTGTTTCAGACCGATATGTTTGAAACGACTACGGCTTCCGGTATCACAAAACATTTGAAAAACAAGATTTTGCAACGTATCAGAACGCTCTGTCACAAATTGGTGCTGGCGGGAAAAAAGCACACTACGGTAATCGTCCTCAAAAGTGAGTATTTCTTTTTGCACTTTATTGACCAAATCACTCTTCAATTTGACAATGTACTTATTGTAATATTCCTGCCACACGGTGCGAATTTTAAAAAAATTGAGAGGGTGACAAGTAGGTTTGAGGATGTCAAAGGCAGGAGCTTTTGGGCATTCGCTAACTAAAAATCTGGACATTGCTAGAGGTGTCATGGATTCCGTATAGTCTTGATTATCATCCACGAACTGCTTTGCTTCTTCTATATTCAAGAAAGCCTCGTCCTCGCTGGCCACAAGATCCTGAAGCATAATCAAGCTTAAGTTGTATGCGTCAATTCCCTTTTGAACATTAGCTTCGTAAAACACACCCGTGGTATTAGCATCAAAATAAGGTTGAGTATCCATCACATAATCCCTGAAACATTTTCCATCGGTCCGTGCGATGTGGTATGCTGATAAATTTGCAGCATACTCTGTCGCTGCACGGCACTCGCTTGCTGTAGGAGATTGCAAGAACAAAACCTGATTAAATGGACGATGGTTGATATCCATCCGCTCAAATGTATTGAGCTCATTAAGAAACCCTTTTACACGATCGTTCAAAAGGTTGTCATCTACTGTTATGGTCTCGGGGCGCAACAAAATGCCATACATTGAAACGCTATTAATAGAAAACCACGGTCGATTCACATCCTGCATTCGTTGTTGCTGCAAGTAAGCCGCCCACGCATGAAAACGCTCAATTGTCTTCTCCTGAGTGACATCACCAATAAAAATGACGTTGATTTTATTGCCGTTAGGGCGAGTGAACGCTGGTATGAGCTTTTCTGCATCATCTGTGCTCCTTGACAACTTTTGAAAAGCAATTTCATTTAGTTCCTCACGGGTCAAACTATCCGCACTACCATCAGTAATGTGGAAGAACTTTAATGGAATCGTTTCCTGTTGATTATTCTGCACATAGGCATTCCAATAACTTTTAAAGAAGGACTCTTGCGAGTCCTTCTCCAAGAAATTTACAATCCAAAAGGGTGTCATATATTTATTCTTTTTTGATTACAACGAACTGATAGCATCCTCTATCGCCTCAATGTATTGTTTGTCGTCATTAGAGTGATTACTTTTCCAAAACAAGAAACAGAAAGCAAACGTAGGCTTGTTGTTCAAATCCACTGCATTCAGCAAGCGTTTCCTTGCCTCTTCTTGTACATTCTTCAATGCGGCATTCAGTTTCTCATTGGTATGTACATCGAATCGTTGAGCTAAATAATCTGCCACATTAAAGAGAGAAACTGGCACCCCCTCTAAACACTCAACAAACGCCTTACATTGTTGCATATGATCTCTATCAAAATCTACATTATGAACATCACCACTATTAATTTCCAAGTTATTGCTTGTCGGATTAAAATGAACTTCACGCATTTGCAGATGGATGCTAAATTTCGCTGGATCAAAACTCAGGCTGATAAACTGGTTAGGAAGAGCGACTCCTGCTGATTGATTGGATGTAGTGTTCAACAGAGCCAACAACTCTGGAGACAGACCCGCATCATTCACGCGAGTATCATTCGTAGAGTAACCAAAAATATTGCAATATGCATTTCTATCGTTCTCCCAAAGAAGATTAACAACATGCTGATAATACAAGCAGCGAACTAAGGAATCGATATGTTCTTTTGCAGGTTGCGAGATCTCTGGTTTGGAGCCACTTACATTTGTGTTCTGCGAGATAGCAAATCCATACTCGTTAAACGCACGGTGAATGTGGCATCCATATACCTGATGACGTATGTCATACAGATGGTCAGGAGCATTGTAGAAGGATTCATAAACAGGATAATATTTATACATATCGAAGCTAAATCCTGCCGGCATACGAAGCACTAAGAATCGGTCTTCCATACGGGGATCTTCTACAAAACTTTGCTCACTTTTATTGGTAACATCGTAACCGAGTTTAGTTGCAAGTTCTTTGTTTTCTCCTACAAACAACAAACGCATATTCGCAGGCATCTCTACACCTCCCTTGAGAGGAAAGAATACCGGTACGCGTTTAGCATCCTTGAAACTATCGAATAGTTTTTCTGGATTACGATCGAACGACTTCGGTATCCAATCGTGATGATTGATTGCATCGCTCAAACGCATATTAATCCAATCGCTCGCACTAGTATTATCAGCATTAACCAAGGACGCTACTGCGTGCTCAACACCTGCAATAATTCTATTTGCACTATTCGTTTCTACATTGATTTGTTTATCCTTGATGATTCGGATAAATAAATTATTATTGGGATCAAGACGCTCCAAGATATCAGTCAGACCTCTACCACTCTCTGACTTACGAACAGGAACCCATTTCTTTTCTAGACCAATCTCTATTTGCTCTTGCTCAATAATACTTTGTTGATACAATTGATCGAAGATGTTATTGGGTGCCCAATCGCAGTTGCCCTCTCCTGTTGCGATTTCAGCCAAAGAAGGGATATATACGGTCATAATATCCGCAGCAGTTGCGCGAAACTCCTTAGCCAACTTAGCATATGCATCTGCAAAATCAACGCTATTTCCATCTAATAACTTCTGCAGATTACGAATACCTGCAAAATTCATATTATCACCCTTACGTAACTTCTCAAGATAACCCGTTGAACGTTCTGTCAATTCTTTAATGATTTCCATTGACAAACGAAGATAAATAGCACGAGCAACAGCGTCTTTATATTTCTGGATATATTGATGAATTTCTGCGCTCTTAGTGATTTTCTTAGACATCCAACTGCTTCCTATAAAATTATCACATGTAGCTTTGGCGACTGCTACACTCTTTAATGCTGTGGGCAGCAAAGTTGTCGAAATATAATTATACAACGGCTCCAAATAAAAATCATCTACATAGTTCAGCAGATTGAAAGCATGATTTAAACCATAATAATGGATGAAAGTATTCACCGCGACATCAATTTGGTTTGTGATAAGCGCATAAATGTCTTTCTTTATCTGATTGAACGAATCTCCGTTAAGGGCATCGTTCAAGCGCTTGCTCATCGCCCGAACCACATCGGCACTCACCTTGGTAGCATCATATTTGATAGATCCATCTAACTGAATCTTAACCAACCCTTCGATGGATTGACTACATACAGAATTATCATATTTGTATTCGCGATCACTTTCTTGAATGGTTTCTACAATAGTGAATAGGTTCTTCAAGATTGCATTCTGTGCGAACTCTTTCTTCAACTGTTCAAAATTCGTAGGCTCTGTTTTATCCAATAGTCCATATTGTATTACTTCATAAAGGGCACGGCGAGTCAGATATTCTTTCAACTCCTTATTTGCCTTCTTGATTGCGCGGAATCCATAACCAATCATCTGGTTAGTAACTCCTGGCAGTCTATTCTGACGAACCTCTTCCAATATATTGCTCAGTAATCCTTTTACCTTCTCACGGGCTCCTCCCATATTCAGATAGTAAATCATTTCGGCAATTGTCGGATAGAATTGACGTATTTCCATTTTAGAGCCGAAGTTGTTTTCTACACAAACAGGGATGAGGAAATGATAAAGCGGAAAATCTATTGGATTAACACCTGTCGGAAGCGGACGAGCGGCAAAAGGCTCAAAGGTTTGGCGTTTTCCATTCTCAAAATTTGAGCGAAAGAAATTAATCTCAGAAAAACATCCATAGGCATTCAATTTATGATTGTCATTCGTAACATTAGATTCTACAAAGGCCTGAGGCATATACAACACCAATTTCACGTTCGGCTCACCTTTCACAATGCTATTGCCAATGCGATTAATCATGTACAAGATGTCTAAAACCATCGAACTACCAGTTCCCCCACATGACGACGTAATGACCCAAATATCTACATCTTTGCGTCCATTACCATCAACCTCGATTTCGCTGAAACGATTGATTTTAGAACATAATTCGCTATAAATAGCATCATAAAAATTATAGAGTCCTGTACGACCAACCATGCGCTGAGCAGTAGCTCCATCAGTTAATGGATAGTTTGGTAATACCATATGTCCTGGTTCTTGAGTAATTACCCATTCCATGAAACGCTTGGAATTGACATTGACTCCCACTGTTTTCTCTGCTTCCTTATAAATTGCCATTGGAATTGTGCTACCTAAGTCCACAAAATCAGAGGATTGAATAACAATGCCACTCTTGTTAATATCATCTTTAGTGTAACCATCGGTATCTACATAGGTGAAAGCATAATCTTTCTCATAATCTTTCTCTTTACTTAGACGTTTCGAGAGTTCTGCTACGGTTTGCAATCCACAACCGCCAAGTCCGATAAAATAAGTTTTCATAATGATAATTTTTTATGATTAATTTATGATAATATTATTACGTTGGAGGTCAAGCCTTCTGAAATTTCAATACGAATCATCGGCACTTGTTTGTGTTTAAATAGGAATCCAACCTTGCCGAATGTAAGAGTATCCATCTTACTATCCGTAATATCATTGACAACATCTGCAAAATCACCGACTTCCAGAATCGCATAATAGCCCGTCTTCCGGAATGGGTTGAATATAGGGTTATACCGCTTCGGAATAATCTTCAGCCGCCATGATGCATTCGGGATATTCAAATCGCCATCTTGACCAATCGAATATGGTAACACATCCGTTTCACCCGTCACACGTTGAGTTGACTCACCCGTTGTGCGTTGCACTAAGACGCTCGTCAAACGCTTTGCGGGATTTTGTAAATATTTCCAGATTAATGAAAGGATAAATAAAACTATCAATCCAATAATAACTATCCATACCCATTTCGGCCATTGCGCGTTCCAAACACCAAGCGCAGGCATATGGGCTGTCTCTTGATGAACCATACATACAGCATCTGGTGACATTGGTGACTCATGACAAAGTCCCTGCAATTGAAGAATCTCATTCGCATACGGAGATTCAAACTGCACCTCTATTGCCACATCCGACGAATCCAACTTGACTACCGAGGGGAAGAGTGTCCGATTATCCTTGATGACCGCTATTACATGTATCCCTTTTTCTTGATTCTCCGGTGCAGCCAAGTGCTCCGATTTCATGCCTATGGCTTTCACTGAATAATCCGACACCAAATCCGTTTTTGGCATATCCATAACGACATTCAAATTTCGATTCTCACAAACAATCGAATAACTCGTTTGTTCCATCAACTTCTTCCAATCAGCTTTCAACATCGCATTGATTTTATGAGCGCGAATATCGTTGATGATATGGCCAAACCATTGTGCTAATATTTCAGCCGAGTTTGCCTGCTGATAGTCCAACGGACCGAAAATATCATCTAATTCGGGCTTGAAAATAGCTTCAGGATGACTTACGCCATTGTAATTCAGCTCAATACCATACTTACACATCATGCCTGTATGTTTTTCGGTCAGCAGCGGTTTAAGACAATTCCAATCTTCGGCAGCTTTGTTAAACTTGTTTCGATGAGTCCAATACTCAAAATCGGTTAATAAATAAATAAATGTCAGGTCACTACTATTGACCACATTCATAGCCTCCAACACCTTACGGGTCATAGAAAAACCGTCGGAACCATCGTTAGGATCTCCTCTACGAAGAAATTTAAATTGAGGCGAGGTAATAGACGAAACAATTGACTGACGCACTTTTGAATTGATAGTGATGCATTTTATTGAATTGACATAGTTCGTGTTGTTGTCATCACACATAGCAATCAAAGTGATTTGGTCTCCATCTGGCACAGCTTTAACAAAAGTTGCAAGGCTTTGACGCACCACATTTTCGTATTCTTGCATTGAACTTGAGATGTCAATAGCAAAAATATAATGTGCGCTACGGCTTTCAAGTCGATTGCCATAGCGTTCCATTAATAACGGATACTCTTTTTTAAGAGCAACTAGATCATGGCCTTGACCGAAGAGACAACTCGGCAAGAGGACACTAACCATCAATACAATAAACAGAAAAAGTTTGTTCAATTTATCCATATTTGAATTCTCCGTTTGTTTTAATATTCAAATCTATTCTATCTAACCTTTTTCAACTTAGTAAATTCATCACATCCCTAGCATCCTTCTTTCTGAATCCGTTAGCTCGTACATATCCACCACCTGTACTTTCTATGATGAGGTCTGCGAACAACAGTCCTGATAGTATACGCACACTTGCAACATTGGCGCGAGCAATAAAACTTTTTCGATACCCGACAAGAGTACCCTTATAGTAGGTGACATCACCTGTGACATCATCTATCTCCAATCTGTCCGGGAAAACGGCATTGTCGTTAGCAGACCAACGGCTGGCTACATATACTGGCATACTATGAATTTTTTGAAATTTCTATGGAATAATAGATGACTTTGAAAAAATGAACGATAAAAGCGAAAGCTGCTGTAAGAATTCCGAGAAAAAGGAAAGACATCGCTTTCATGACAAATGCGACACCCTCATTTTTCATGAATGACGTTCCTTCGAAAATATTTGTCATCCATACCGGGCGTACGCTTTCCATAAAAAGTGCAGCCAACCCTAATGTGCAAACCACAATCAGTGATGACTTTCTTTTTTCTCTTAATTCATCAGAGTAATTCATAATGATTTTACATATCATAATATTTACCGCGATGTTCACGGATTATGTCCGCAACACGTGGTGCATCAGAGCATTCGCTGTAAATGTCTATTCTCCAGCAATCACTGCCCCATGAACCATAAAAATAAACGCGATCGCTGTCATTATAATCGCTATACATCTCTCTATAAAGATGGTTTCTTGCATCATCATAATCTTCCTCCCTGTTAAACACATAGGTACTTCTTCTTTCAGCCATATTTTATCTGCCGTGTTATATCCCATCCGGCGCCATCGGTTCTTGTTCTTATTTCAATCCGCAAAATTAATTTTTTTTTTTATAAAATACACGTGATTTGATTTTTTTCAAAAATAATTTGACCGCTACTTGTTTAATAGCCCATCCAACACTTTTCCTTACATAGTGCATGAACTTTAGTTGCAAGCAATTATAGAGAAGCAACAACTAATGTGCGCGAAAAACGATATAATTGACGTTGGAATTGCCTTTTATATACTTTTCGCCTAATCGATGGAATGTGCCATCTTCAGTTCTATACCACCCTTCAGCATTTCCGCCAGTAAGAAAGATGGCATTCTCGACACCTAATTGCACAAGAATTGTGGCAAAATCATTCATCAACACCCGATCAAACGTTGCAACGACACACACCTTGCCATTTAACATACAGAGGGCCCGTCTGAAGGCTGCATTCTTCGGATTGTTCTTCACCATAACACCATTATCCACTGCGGGGTATTGACGAAAGAAATAGCCACCTTGCTCAATCGCCTGTTCAAACAGGGGGGAATTTTCTGAAACTCCCAAGGTGACATTTTCTTCAAGAATGGCACAGTAACCCAGCTTACGACCTCCTCCCCATGAAATTGGATCTCCTTCGTTTACAAAAGCCCCAATTATTTTTCCATTTTCATAACCTAAATCAGCAGCGAAACTACAGAAAATCACATCGTTATCGGATGTATCGAGGGCTCCAACGTGTAATGTTGCATTCCTGAATCCCAACCCTGAATCATAAGCCCTTTCTGCGATACAGCGAATAGCATCATCAGTGAAGACGAGCTGAACGTTATGCTGCCGGCAGTAGTCAATATGCGCCTGAAGAATGCTATCTTTTGTCGACAACATAATCTTCATCATCAACTCGGTTGTAAGTGGATTCAACACACAAATAGTACCAATACGACCAATCAGTTCTGGAAAGAACCCCCATTCTTCCAAGTCCTTTTCACAGATTCGTTTCATCCAACTCGTTTTGGTTGGAATGATTCTTTGATTAACAAAACCAATAGATTTTGCATTGCAGCGCTGTTGGATTATCTCTTCAATGCCATTGAAAGCGCCATCAAATACAACCAACAAGTTGTTCACAGACAACTGTAGACCGTTGTATTGTGAGAGAGGGTTGTCATCTGTGATAATAAGGCTACTGTCACGTTCGAAAAGGCGCATAATATCTCTCTGCATATCCTTATCCATATCAGCTCCTTTGTCGCTGGTAATCTTACTGCCATAATGAGTGATTTTGTCAAATTCATTGAAAACGACAATGGCATATTCAAGGTCTTGCATTTTGACACCTGACTTCAAAGCATTTAGAAATGCATCACAAATATGTGTGCCCTTCCAGGACTGTGGAGTGATGTCAGAAGAATTAATGCGAACAACGGGGCATTCATTGCTGCAAATTTCTGAGAATCTACGGTATAACTCTGTTTTTCCGCAGCCCGTCTCACCAATCAAGAGCACAGGTGTTTTGATAGCGGAACAAGTACCATTTTTCTTGCTTTCAAGATGCTGCCAGAACGGGATAGCAATTTGGTCAATAGCATCGTCCTGTCCGCAGATATATTGCTTCACATAGTTGGCCAGTTCTTCCGCAGACGAAATTTCGATAGAGTTATTATTGCTTGAGTAGAGATCGTCGTATGTAAAACCAAATTTCTCAAAAATGTTGACCCAGTCCTCTGCTTCCAGAATCCCGAAGGTCATCGGCCAGTCATCAATCCTATAAATCATTTTGTCTTTAATGTCTTCATCTTTTTCCCGCAACAGTTGGATTTGCGCATTCGTCCGCCGCAGGAAACTGTCTATCGACATCCTCTCGTTTTCCAAACTGTTGATGACTCCAACAACTTTCTCGCAAGGAATTTTCGGACTGAGGAATATGCGTGCGGCAACTTCTCGATAATCCATTCCTTGTATCGTATCAGATTTGAACTCAATCCCCATGAAATATTTGTTACTTTGAGATGATTGCTGATCAATGTCTCCTGACATTTTTTTCTTGTTTTTATTTTTTGTTTGCTTGCTCATTGCTTTGTATATTTAAAATTCCGGTGCAAAAATAGTTTTATCACAAAAGTACATTTTCTGAAAGGGCTTTTTTTGACATCAAATGCCTAAAAATGCACATGAAACACCATGTGTACTTTCCACACACAGAACTCGTCCTCTGAGAGGTAAAATAGTTGAACCAATCGTGTAAATGTGGTCAACACTTGACACCTCTGTCAAGCGTTTTAAAGAAATAGCATGCGTTTTGGATAGGCAATCATTTTGCCTTTACGTCAAATTATAAGAAAATCCTCTTCACCAGTGAAGAAGTCTTTCTAAGTTCCCATCGGTGCGTCCCCTTGAGACAAGAACTCAGGGTGTCTTGCTTAGATCAGTAACACTTCGGCGACAATATGCACATCTTTCACCTGACAAGTAGTCCATTCATAAATTTGGAATGGCACCACCTCTTTTAAACTTTCGACGTAGAAGTCGAAAAGATTCTCTACCCTGCCTCCTTTTTCCTCTATCAGTTAATCTTTCCTCCCAACCATTTCAAAACAGCACACCCAACAACCATAACACAAAAAAAGCGGGATGATGATAACACCATCCCGCCCTTTTTGTATCTATCGAGTAAAGACTACACAAGGTTGGAGAATCCCATGAAGGCCATGGCAAGGATGCCGGCAGTAATGAGCGCGATGGGCACGCCCTTCATTCCCTTGGGAATTTCAACAAGCTCGAGTTGCTCGCGCAGACCCGCGAAGATGACAATGGCCAGCGTGAAGCCGATGGCGACAGCAATAGCATAAATGGTGCTGTCCAAAATGGAGAAGCCATGCCCCGTGATGAGTTCCTGTTCCGTCACCTTAATGGCCACGCCCAGCACAGCGCAGTTGGTGGTAATCAGCGGCAAGAAAACACCCAAGGCCTGATAGAGGGGAGGACTGACTTTCTTGAGGACAATTTCAACCATCTGCACCAGGGCCGCAATGACCAAGATGAAGACGATAGTCTGCAAATAGGTAATGCCCAGCGGCATGAGAATGTATTTCTGAAGAGTGGCGGTAACGAGCGTGGCCAAGGTCATCACGAAGATGACGGCCATGCCCATGCCAAGGGCGGTATTCACCTTGTTGGAAACGCCCAAGAACGGACAAATGCCGAGGAACTGCACCAAGACGATGTTGTTCACCAAGACGGCGCCGATAATCATTAATATATATTCCATAATCAATTAAGTGCTAAAGGTTAGTGAACAATTTTATTTCTGCACGGCGAGTTGTCTGGCCTTGCGCTTGGCCTCAATCCTGTTAAGGATATGGCGTACGAGTGCCATAATGAAGCCGAACACGATGAACGCGCCGGGTGCAAGCACGAAGATGAGGATGTTGTAGTCGGAAGGGATGAACTGGTGTCCCAAGAAAGCTCCGGCACCGAGAATCTCGCGCACAGCTGCAATGAGAATCAGGGAGATGGTGAAGCCGATGCCCATGCCAAGGCCGTCAAGGATGGAGTCAAACACGCTGTTCTTGCTGGCAAATGCCTCGGCACGGCCAAGCACGATGCAGTTGACGACAATCAGCGGGATGAAGACGCCCAGACTGGCCGACAAGGCCGGCACGAAGCCTTGGATCAGCAGGTCGACCATGCTCACAAAGGTGGCGATAATCACGATATAGCACGGTATGCGCACCTTGTCGGGAATCACATTCTTGAGCAATGAGATGATGATGTTGGACATCAGGAGCACAAATGTGGTGGCCGCGCCCATGCCGATAGCATTGTTCACAGACGTCGTAACGGCAAGTGTGGGGCAAGTGCCCAACACGAGAATCAAGCTGGGATTCTCCTTGAAAAAACCTTTGGTCAGAATATTCCATTTACTCATGGCACTCCTCCTTTATTTTCATGAAAACATTGTAAGCACGTTGCACGGCATCGCAATAGGCGCGCGACGAGATGGTGGCTGCCGTGATGGCATCCACATCGCCGCCGTCTTTCTTGACGGAGAGTTTGTAGGTGGCGGGATCCTGACCGTTGAACTGCTTGGCAAAGTCGCTCTTGGTCTTGTTGATCTTGTCACCCAGTCCGGGGGTCTCGGAGGCATCGATCACCTCCGTGTTGATGATGCTGCCATCGGCGGCGAAACCGACCATAAGGTCGAAGCGTCCGTCGAAAGCTTTTTTGGTATATGTCTCGATGGCGGCGCCATAGAGGGTTCCATCCTCTTGGGTGGCGAGGTGCACCAAGACACCTTCCTTTTCGCCTTCAGGAACAACAGTAGTATCAATGAGGGTGCCCTTGAAGTCAGGGAGAACCAGATTCAAGGCCTGTTCTTTCTTGGCTTTTTGCGCATTGTCGATACGTTCCTTCGTGAGGGCGTAGACCCCGGTCAGGGCCAGACCCGCCACCAACGCGATGCTGGTCAGCACGACGACCAACCGCAGCAATGAAGCTTCTTTCTTCTGTGACATAATGGTTGGAATTTAGTTATTTGGCGTAAGTTTTCGGTTTGAACCCCTTGTTGATGAGCGGCACAAGGGAGTTCATGATCAAGATGGAGAACGAAACGCCCTCGGGGTAGGCGCCGAAGAGTCGGATGATGATGGTGAGCAAGCCGCAACCGCAGCCGAACACCAACATGCCCCGTGTGGAGACCGGCGAGGTCACCATATCGGTGGCCATGAAGAAGGCGCCAAGGATAAGGCCGCCCGTAAGCAGGTGGAAGAAGGGATTGGCATAGTGCGTCGGGTCGATAAGCCAGAATATGCCGGCGAACACGAACACGGCCAGCAGGAACGACACCGGGATGTGCCAGCTGATGACGCGCTTCCACATCAGGAAAGCGGCACCGATGAGCAGGGCGATGGCGGAAACCTCGCCGAAACTGCCGCCCATCTGCCCGACCAGCATGTTGGTGTATGTGGGCATTTGGCTCATATCAACCGTAGCCCCTTCCTTGAGCAGTCCCAATGGGGTCGGGCCTGTCACAGCGTCAGCAAAGCCCCAGATGGGCTCGGCAACCGGCCATGTGGTCATGGCCACCGGGAAGGCGATAAGCATGAAGACACGAGCGACCAAGGCCGGGTTGAAGGGGTTGTGGCCGAGGCCGCCGAAAGGCATCTTGGCGATGCCGATGGCCACGAGCGCCCCCACGACGAGCATCCATATCGGAAGGTTGGCCGGCACATTGAAGGCCAGCAGCATGCCCGTCACGACGGCGGAACCATCGCTGACCGTAGGCTCCACTTTCATGATAAAACGCTGTATCAAGTACTCAAACAAGACGCAGCAACCCACAGAGACCAAAGTCAGGATGATCACAGGCAACCCGAAATAGAAGACGGAGACCAGGAATGCCGGCACCAAGGCCAACACCACCGACCACATGATCTTCTTCACGGATTCACCGCTGTGTACGTGGGGAGAACCGGAAACATTTAATAATTTATCCATTGTATCAAAGTGTTACTAATTTTAAAATTTAGATACAAGCGGCAAAAATACAATTTTTTTATTGTGATGTCAAGAAAAAAAACGGAATTATCACGAAAAATAATGTATTTTTGCAAAATCATATTTCACATTATCCATCAGTATCTTATTTTATGAATAAGAAAAACTTTTCAAAGTTCCTGTTGACATGCATGGTGGTTGTTGCCGCTCTGGGCGCGTTTGCGCAGCAGAAGTTGACGTATGAATATGTGGTGCGCAATGGTGAGCCGCTCAAAATGGACGTTTACGTGCCCACCGTGCAGGACGCGCACAAGCCCTGTCTGATTTTCGCCTTCGGAGGCGGTTTCGTTTCCGGTTCCCGCAACGACACCTCGCAGGTGAACCCGATGGTACGCTGGGCGGAGAAGCACGGTTTCGTACTTGTGGCTCTCGACTACCGGCTCGGACTGAAGGGTGTGGAAAATTTCACCATCGCCTCCGGCATCCAGAAATTCCGCAATGCCATCGACATGGCGGCGGAGGACATGCTTTCCTGCACAGATTACATTCTAAAGAACCTGTTGAACACCCCGCAGTTCACCATCAACCCCCAACACATTGTGATCATGGGCAGCAGCGCGGGTGCCATCACAGCCTTGCAAGCCGACTACATGCTCGGCAACCGCTTCGGCGTAGCGCAAGCCCTGCCGAGCGACTTCCGCTACGCAGGCGTGATGTCCTTCGCCGGCGCCATCTTCTCCGACAAGGGCAGTGTCAAATACCGCGTGCAGCCGCCCGCTCCCACCCTGTTCTGCCACGGCACCGAGGACAAGTTGGTATTCTACAAGAAAATCCAGATTTTCAACATCGGCTTGTTCGGCAGCAACACACTTGCCCGACGCTTTGAGAAATTCGACTATCCCTACATAATCCGACGCTACGAGGGTGTCGCCCACGAAGCCGCCGCCGCATATGTCCGCGACACACTTGCCATCAACGAATTCATCGATGACTATGTTTTCAAGGGACGCAAACTCCAGCAGGACATCACCATTCAGGACCCCGACATACCCTACTTCTCCTGGGCAAGGTATAAGGTGAGGGATTTGAAAAGGGTAAAATAACGGACAAGGACTACACTTGCGCCGACCTCCTCCTGAAAAAACAAAAAAACGGATTCTATTTCCTTCCCAATCTCTTTCTTCCCTTCGCCATCGTGCGCATATCCAGATGGACGCTGTAGTCGCGCATGTATAGTTCGTCGGCAATGGCGACGATTTCGTCCGAGACATCGGGAACGGGCAGCGCATCTGTCGGGAAAAGCACGCCAGGACGAAGTTGCGCGGTCTTGACGTTGCCGGGCAACCGGCAGCCCACCCAGCTTTTACGTCCCGCGAGCACTGCGAAGATATTGCCCACAAAACCACACCTATTACTCACAAACCAGACATCAATGGGCAGGAACAGCAGCAACAGGAGCGCAGAGCATATATCAAAGGCACGTTTGGCACGACGATGCGCCGGCTGCGTGATGGCATTGGATGCCGCCACATAGGGCGCGTCGGCAGAAAAAATGGAGTTGCTACCGATGACAGTATTGGCGTTCTCGGGAGCGATACGATACTCCACCTTGAAAGCCCGCAACTGTTGCATCCAATCGACAATATCGTGCGTCGGGATGTCTTTGGCGCAGAAAATCACCTCGTTAAGACGATACAGGGGCAACAATTCCCGAATTTGCGACAACTTGCCGATACAATATTCGGTTTGAGGCGCATCATCCCCGAGGACAACAACTCCGGCAAACTCGCACTTGGGTTCCATCATGCGCACGAGTTCCATCACACGGGAGCCCTCTTCCGCATCGCCGACCACCGCGATGCGGCGGCGGCTCGTCGTCTCAAGGTCATAGCCCTTCACATGCAGCCGCTGCAACACATAGCGTAGCAGGTCGATGACGATGATGGTCCACATGGCACCCAACACCACCACGGCGCGCGAAAAACGCAATGTCTCAGGCAACAGAGCATAGACCAACAAGATAGAGACAGTGCCTAACGCAATGCCCTTATTGACATTCGTGAGGCGTATGGGTTTCTTATAACCCTTGCAGAGGGCGACAGCCACCAGCCAGACCACAATGTAAAGTGGAATGATGGCATAATAATAATAGTCGGGGTAGAAACTGTGGCGCTGCGCCAACACATTATTGGACCAGTAGTGCGCCAACACGAGCATTCCCGCATACACCAACAAAAAGTCGGCAATGGGGAGTAACAGTTTCAAGGCGATGCGCTTGATGGCAGCCATTGATGCGCGCAACCATATAGCGCAGTTAATCAAAAAATTGAACGCTCCGGCATTCTTCTGTGAAAAATGCTTCGTGGCAAAAATCTGCATCGCCTTGTAGAAGACATGCACATAATTGAGGCTGCCGGTCTTGGTGCTTTCGCCCTTATAGTGAATAATACGGGTTTCGGGGAAATAGTAATTCTTGTAGCCGCCCTTCAAAATGCGGTAGGAGAGATCGATATCCTCACCGTACATGAAGTAGTCCTCGTCAAGCAGGCCGACCCGTTCGAGCACGCTGCGGCGCATCATCATAAAGGCACCGGCGAGCACTTCTACGGAGTGTATTTCGTCTTCACTGAGATAGGAGAGGTGGTAGGCCCCGAACTTGCGGGAGTGCGGGAAGAGTTTGGAGAGGCCGAAGAGCTTGTAGAAGGCCACGGAGGGCATTGGTATGCCTCGTTTTGACTCAGGCAGGAACTCGCCCTTGCCGTTGACCATCTTCACGCCGAGGCCGCCGGCATCGGGAGTCGCGTCCATGAATCGTATACACTTCTCAAAGGTGTCTTCCTCCACCACCGTGTCTGGATTGAGCAGGAGCACATATTCGCCCGTGGAGACGCATATGGCCTGATTGTTGGCCTTGGCAAAACCCACATTTTCCTGGTTGGCGATGAGTTTCACCTGCGGGAATTTCGCAGCCAACATGGTCAGGGAATCGTCCGTGGAATTATTGTCGACCACAAAGACCTCACCATCCACATTGCGCAGAGCCTTATACACGGCATTCAGCGCCTGTTCAAGGAAGCAGGAGACGTTATAGTTGACGATAACGACACTCAGTTTCATGCGATAGGCTTAAAAGTAGGCGAGCACAGTTTTCTTGGAGACCACTTTGTCACCTACACGCACGGCCACCTGGACATCGAGGGGCAGGAACACGTCGACGCGGGAGCCGAACTTGATCATACCCACCTCTTCGCCCTGAATCACCTGGTCGCCCTTCTGGGGGTAACTGATGATGCGGCGCGCCACAAAGCCTGCAATTTGACGGAAAAGAACCCGGTCATGATCGTCCTTGGCAACCACGATGGTGTTGTGCTCGTTGTCAACCGAGGACTTGGGCAGCTTGGCCACCAAATACTTGCCGGGGTGGTAGGCGACATATTCCACCGTGCCGTCGATGGGATAGCTGTTGACATGGACATTGTGTACGGACATGAAAATGGAGATTTTCAACCGCTCGTCCTTGAAATATTCATGTTCGAAGGCCGGTCCGATGTGCAGCACGGTACCGTCAGCGGGAGCAAGCACGCCATTGTCTACTTTATTGATAATGCGGTAAGGCACGCGGAAAAAGCGTACAATCATGAAGGCTATGACCAACATTGCCACAAAGAACAACACGTTCACCCACCACAGGTTCGCCAAGAAGAGCAAATAGCATACCGTCAGCAACACCACAGATAGTAATGTGATGAAAATGCTAACCTTGCCAGCCTCATGAAACTTCATGCCAACGATTTTTATTGGGCGTAGAGGATATAGGTATTACGCGGGATGTTGTTCTCGCTGGACGTCTTCGTGAACTGACGAGGGAATTTCTTGTCGTTCATGTAATGTTGTCCCGTATAATTATAGGTATAGACAATCTCTCTGGAAATAACGCCGGCAGTCTTGATGGTCTCTGTTTCCACCAGCTTGTTGTTCAGGTAATAGCCTGCGTAGTCGGCGTATGCATACGGCAGTCCGTAGAAGGGGTTGAAAGACTCCACATCGTACTGGTAAGTGCGCGTGATCTCTTGGCGAAGGTCGGGATAGACTTCGACAATGGAGGCGATGTTCTCGTATTTTTCCTTCTCGCCCGGATCATAGGTGATGGTTTTTTCACAGTGCAGCACCAGATCCTTGGCACCGCTTTCGCGGATCATCTCCACCACGCGAGTCGGGTCACCCATGAATTTCCGATACAGAGAACTCTTGTTGAGGATGCTGAATCTGTCATAGAAAGACTTGTCGTACACCTCGTTGATGTTCGTGATGCGCGTGGTCTCCTCGTCGCGGGTGAACGTCACCTCCTGACGAGTCGTGTCGTTGACGGAGTATACAATTTTGTCCACCAAACGGTCTGTATAGGTCATCTCGATTTTTTCGGTATAATCCTTGCCCTTGTGGACAATCTCGGAAACAGTCTTGTCCTTGTTATACGCAAAGTCGTACGTCTCCAAGGAGTCAATCGTGATATTGGTGAGGACGTGCTTTTTGTCGTAGGTGTACACCTCATTAGCAGGACCAACGTTGCTGAGATACCAAATTTTGCTGATCTTGCACTTGCGATTATAGATTTCATCGTCGGGTTTGCAGGATGACAAGGCCACTACGCAAAAGGCAGCCAAGATGATAAAGGAAAAATATTTTTTCATAATACACATTATTGTAATAAGCGGGCAAAAATACAAAAATTATTCACGACCACCACACTTGATCCGGAGAAAAACTTTACGGGTTCCCTATTTCGCGCACAATGCGTTCGCCGACGGAACATTCCATACATCTTTTCTCCTTGCAATACCGATGCAACAATTCAATCAACGCCTGGGAATCAAGTGCCGTCTTGTTCGGGAAAGGCGTGTCGCGAAAGACACGCGTAACCCTGTTGTCCTCAAACGGGAGTTGCTCTAAAAGAGCCACTGTCGGTTCCAGCATGGACTGGTTCCCGAAAAAACGATGGTAGGCGAACAGAACGGGTATCACAGCATTGACGAGCAACAGGTCGACGGCCGTCTCCCCCAACGCGACGCCATGGGGCAGTATCGTCTCTTGGCCGAAATGGAAATGCCGTTCCCAATAGGGGTCGGCGTCCACGGAGAACAGCTGGCGGAAAGCCTCCACGGACTGGCGAACCAGCAGTGCACTCAACAAGTCGGGAGTGCGGCAGAGGAGAACGGCCAGCTGCGACAAGCGCAGGCACGGGAAGTTGGAGGGACGGAGGCGTAGCTGGTTCCAGTGATGCCGCCCGATCGGTTCCAATTGATACTTGTAGCGCAAATAGTCATATTCATACTTGAGGCTGTCGTAGTAGGAGTCGATGTGCGGCACATCAAGCAGGCCCGCTTGCCCGAACACCAGCGCGCTGACCTGCAGTTGCGAGTCCGTATGGCGCGAAAGCACCCTGAACGGGAGGCTTCGCGCCAGCAACTCGAAGGCCGTCGCATTGGTCTTGAACCCGAAACTGGTCGCAAGTTGACGGAAGAGGGTCTCATTCCAGTCTGCATGGCATTGGGCATGGATGGCCATGATGTCGTCCTGCTTGCGCAAGAAACGCTCCATGGCCACAGAAGAGAGCAGAGCTCGCAGGTGTATGGGACGAAAATCAGGAAGATAGCTGCGACAGGGCAACAACTCCAACGAGTCCACCAAATATTGATACTGTGTCCACATGCCTTCTGGAATGTAGGACTTCAGCTCCAGCGTCGGGAAAAACTCGCCCGGAATGCGTTCCACCTCCATGTCGTGCTCATAGACCACATGCAAGGCCACCGATTTGTATTTTTCATCGTTGTGATGGTTATGGCGGAACCAGTCGGAGCTATGGATATGGATTTCCACATCGCCCACCCACTTGATGTCGCCGATCTGCACCACGGCCTGCCGGAAATCGGGACCTGCATCGAAGTTGTGCATCCCGGGTGCAAAAATATGCAACGGCTCTCCGGAAGTGGTATGCACATTCAGAAAATCAAACAGCCTGTTCTGCCATAAATAATGTAAAAAATCCTCTGTCATAATGTTGTTTTTTAACCTTGCAAATATACAATTTTTATTAAAACACAACAATAATATTATAATATTTTTTCAACAATAACGTTATATACACGTAATATACACGCAATTATAGCGTTATTGTATCAACGACACGTTATTAACAAATATAAACATTAACAATTAATTATTAAAAATGAAAACAGAGAAACAGACAAAGGGGAAGAGAGGCGAACAGTTGGCCGCCGAGTATCTTTTGCAGAAGGGGTATTCCATTCAGGAACAGAATTGGCAGATAGGCCATTTGGAGGTGGACATCATTGCCACAAACGAGACAATGTTAGTGTTTGTGGAGGTCAAGACCCGCAAGAGCAACGCATTTGGGGAGCCCGAGGAGTTCGTGGGCATTGCCAAGCAGCGCAACCTCATCAAGGCTGCGAACATTTACATCGGCAAGACCAATATCACAAAGGAGGTCCGATTTGACATCGTCTCCGTCATCTTGGACGAGGGCATCAGCAGCATCAAGCACATCGAAGACGCCTTCAAGCCGAGGTGGTAAAAAAACCGGGCGCTGTATGCGTCCGGTATGATTTTGGGAACCTATAAGCCGGGTTCTGTGTTATGTTGCCATTTATCTTGGGCCTGCGTCGCCGCAGGTCTCTATCAACCTACCCTCCGAGTCGGACGAGCAGCCCTCAAGCCTCGGTTTATTTGGTCTTTCAACCCATAAGGTTTACCTCCGCCGGCATCACTGACGGCGACGTGAGCTCTTACCTCGCGTTTTCACCCTTACCCTTGCGGGCGGTATCTTTTCTGTGGCACTTTCTGTCATCCCGAAGGATGCCTTCCCGTTAGGAAGTATGGCGCTCTGTGTTGCCCGGACTTTCCTCTCCCGCGCAAGGCGGCAGCGGCAACCCTGTCCCCAAAACAAAAGGTTAGTAGTTGAGCATCACCGGCATGATGAGCATCAGCAGAGACTCATTCTCATCAAACTCCTGTTCCGGCAGGATGAGCGCGGCACGGTTGGGCTTGGACATCTCGATGCGGATCTGCTCGGAATCCATGTTCTCCAGCATCTCACGCAAAAAACGGGAATTGAAGCCGATGTCCATGGGATCGCCAGAATAGACGCCCGAGATCTCCTCGGCAGCCTTGTTGGAGTAGTCCATATCCTCGGCGGTAAGCTGGGTCTTTTCCTCCGTGAGGGAGATGCGCACCTGGAACGTGGACTGGTTGGAGTAGATGCCAACACGACGGATGGATTTAAGAAACTCGTCGCGGGAAACCACCAAGGAATAGGGGTTTTCTTGCGGGATAACAGACTCGTATGCCGGATACTTGCCCTCTCTGAGAGAAGAAAACAGCACGAAATTGCTAAAGGAGAAGCAAATATGATTGGTATCCTGCGAATACTCCACGTGCACGTCGCCCGGGACGCCCGACAGGATGCTCTTCAGATGCGTGATGGGCTTCTTGGGGAGAATAAGGGTTGTCGGTTCCGCAGATTTGACCTTGTTGTTGCGATAGCGCACGAGCTTGTGGGCGTCCGTCGCCACAAAGGTCACGTAGTCCTCGGAAAGTTCGCAGAGCACGCCCATCATGTTGGGGCGTAGCTCGTCGTTGCCCGTGGCGAACAGCGTCTTGCTGATGGCGCGTTGCAGCACAGCGGCCTCGATATCGAACGACTTGGGGTCGGCCATGGGATTGATCTTGGGGAACTCGTCGCCAGGGAAGCACGGGGCGTCGTACTCGCCGTTGGCGGCGGTGAATTTCAGCAGGTTGTTTTCCGCGTCAATGACGAAAACTATGGGGGTGGCGGGTATCAGCTTGAGCGTTTCAACCAAAATGCGGGCGGGCACAGCCACAGAGCCTTCCCCTTCCACGTTGTCCAAGTCGATGACTGCTGTCATCGTGGTCTCCAAATCGGAAGCCGTGAGGGTAAGCTTGTTCTCGCTGATGGTCATCAGGACGTTGTCCAAGATAGGCATGGAGTTGTTGGAACTCATCACGCCGCTGACGGCGCTCAGATTGCGATACAGGACTTCACTTGATACGATAAATTTCATATTTTATCATTTTAAAAATTAAAGCGCAAAGATAATTTTTTTTTCGATACAAAAGACCATAAAAAACACAGCCCATTTTTTGTATTTTTGCCGCCATGAAAATTAAAGCACAATAACATGGTAATAGACGAACTCAAACAATCAGAAGCCTTGCTGGAAGGTCATTTCCTGCTTTCATCCGGTCGGCACAGCGACCGTTATTGTCAATGTGCCAAACTTTTGCAATATCCAGACCGTGCAGAGCGTGTCATTGCGGAGATCGTACGCCAAGTGCGCGACCTCCCCATAGACATGGTGGTCGGGCCTGCCATGGGCGGCATCATCGTGGCCTACGAGCTGGGGCGCCAGTTAGGCGTGCCCGCCATCTTCACCGAGCGAGTGGACAATGTGATGACGCTGCGCCGCGGCTTCGAGGTGAAACCCGGCCAAAAGCTGCTCATCACCGAAGACGTGGTCACCACCGGCAAATCCTCCCTCGAGACCATCGAGGTGCTCAAATCCTACGGTGCCGAGGTGCTTGGCATCGCCTGCATTGCCAACCGGAGCACGGGAGAACTGCCCTACCCCGTCTACGGCGCCACCAAACTCGACATTCAAAGCTGGACACCTGAAGAGTGCCCGCTCTGCAAACAGGGCAAACCTTTTGTCAAGCCCGGCAGCCGCAAGTTCTGAACCGCCCCGTCACAACAACAAGCATCAGCGACAGAGCCACAACCGAATCTCAAATCGGCCACTGTCAATTGTCAATTATTTTTGTATATTTGCGGCTCTTAAAATTCCACAATGAAAAACCCGAAAATAGCCAACCGATACGCCAAGGCATTATTTGATTTCGCGTCAGAAAGAGGCCAAGTGGACACTGTCCACAAAGACCTTCAGACCGTGCGCGACACGCTCCGCAAGAACCGAGAACTGCAAGTAGTCCTCGACAGCCCTGTCATCGTCCCCTCCAAGAAGCGCGCCATCTTCGCCAACATTTTCAAGGAATCCCTCCACGAGGTCTCCTTCTCTTTTCTCGAAGTCATCATCCTCAAGAAAAGAGAGCCCATGGTGGCCGCCATTTGCGACGAATACACCAAACTCTATAACGAGCACCACCACATCAAAGCCGTCACGCTGACCAGTGCCATGCCGCTGAGCGACGAGATTGTCAACAGAATCAGCGCACTGCTCGCCGAGAAGACACAGTACACTGTCCAAATCAAGCAAGTGGTGAACCCTAACATCATCGGCGGCATCATGGTCCAGATGGACGATTATTTCTACGACGCCTCTGTCAGCACCAAGCTCAACAAGCTCAGACAAGAGTTCGCCCACAACATCTACCAAGTCAATTTCTAATTTACCAATATCAATCCTATGTCAGAAATTAAACCCTCCGAAGTAACCTCCATCCTGCGCCAGCAGTTGCAGAACTTGGACCTGAGCACCGAGATGGAAGAGACGGGCACCGTGCTCCTCGTGGGCGACGGCATTGCCCGCGTATATGGGTTGCAAAACGCCCGCTCCGGCGAACTTGTGACCTTCGAGTCCAAGTCTGGCGGAGAGACCGTCACAGGCATCGCCCTCAACCTCGAAGAAGACAACGTGGGTGTCGTCCTGTTGGGTGACGCCAAGAGTCTGAACGAAGGCGACATCTGCAAGCGCACGGAACGTATCGCCTCCATCCGCGTGGGTGAAGGCCTGCTGGGCCGCGTCATCAACACCCTGGGCGAGCCCATTGATGGCAAAGGCCCCATCGAAGGCGACCTGCACGAGATGCCCATTGAACGCAAGGCCCCCGGCGTCATCTACCGCCAACCCGTCAAACAGCCCTTGCAGACAGGCCTCAAGGCTGTGGACGCGATGATCCCCATCGGCCGCGGCCAG
>DBYW01000050.1:0-37371 GCA_002311645.1 Bacteroidales bacterium UBA1176 | reverse complement strand
CCATCGACACCATCATCAACCAGAAAGAGTTCTACGAACAAGGCAAGCCCGTGTATTGCATCTATGTGGCTGTCGGCCAGAAGGGCTCCTCCGTGGCATCCCTGGTGAAGACCCTCACCGAGCGTGGCGCCATGCCCTACACCATCGTGGTGACCGCCACAGCCTCCGACGCCGCCGCCATGCAGTTCTACGCCCCCTTCGCCGGTGCAGCCATCGGCGAATATTTCCGCGACACCGGCCGTGACGCCCTCATCATCTACGACGACCTCTCCAAACAGGCCGTGGCCTACCGCGAAGTCTCCCTGCTGCTCCGTCGTCCGCCCGGACGTGAAGCCTACCCCGGTGACGTGTTCTACCTCCACTCCAGACTGCTCGAAAGAGCCGCCAAGATCATCGAGTCCGACGAGATTGCCGCCAAGATGAACGACCTTCCGGATTCCCTGAAGCCCATCGTCAAGGGCGGCGGTTCCCTGACGGCACTGCCCATCATCGAAACCCAGGCCGGTGACGTCTCCGCCTACATCCCCACCAACGTGATCTCCATCACCGACGGGCAGATATTCTTGGAGACCTCCCTCTTCAACGCCGGTGTGCGCCCCGCCATCAACGTGGGTATATCCGTGTCCCGCGTCGGCGGCAACGCCCAGATCAAGTCCATGAAGAAGGTGGCCGGCACCCTGAAACTCGACCAGGCACAATACCGCGAGATGGAGTCTTTCGCCAAGTTCGGCTCTGATGTGGATGCTGCCACACAGTACGTGCTCGACAAAGGCGCGCGCAACGTGGAGATCCTCAAGCAGCCGCAATACACGCCGTACAAGGTGGAAGAACAGATCGCCATCATCTTCTGCGGCTCCAACGGGCTGCTCCAGAAAGTGCCCATCCAAAACATCCGCAATTTCGAGACCGAGTTCATCCATTTCATGCACGAACAACATCAGGACGTGCTCGACGTGCTGCGCTCCGGAAAGATCGACGACGACACCACCCGCGCCCTCAAGGAGGCTTGCGCCGAAGTGTCCGCTAAATATATGCAATAGCCATGGGTAACCTTAAGGAAATACGAACCCGCATCAGCTCCATCGAATCGACGCAGAAGATCACCAGCTCCATGAAGCTGGTCTCTGCGGCGAAGTTGAGACGCGCTCAAACCGCCATCCAGTACTTGCGTCCCTACTCGGAGAAGCTCAACGAGATCCTGCACAACCTCTCCGGATCCGCGACTTCGACGGAAGGGCTGCCGCTCTTCGAGCAGCGTGCACCGGAGAAAATCATGCTGGTGGTCATCACATCCAACAAGGGGCTTTGCGGCGCTTTCAACGCCAACATCGTCAAGCAGGTGCATGCCCTCATCGACGGCCCGTATTCCGAACAGCACCGCGCCGGCAACGTGCGCCTCATCTGCATCGGCAAGAAGGGCAACGAGCAACTCAGCAAGGTCTATCCCGTGGTGCAATACAACGAAACGCTGTTGGACAACCCGGAATTCAGCGAGTTGGCCGCCATTGCCGACTACCTGACCTCTGAATTTCTCCTGCACAACATCGACAAGGTGGACATCGTCTACAACCAGTTCCTCAACGCCGCCACACAACGTGTCACCGTCGAGGAGTTTCTGCCCATCTCCAACTTGGACACCGAGAGCACCCATGCGGTCAACAACGACTACATCATCGAGCCCTCCCCGCAAGAGGTGCTTGAAGCCCTCATCCCCAAGATTCTCAAAAATCAACTATACAAGACCCTTTCCGACTCCATCGCGTCGGAGCACGGCGCCCGTATGATATCGATGACCAAGGCCACCGACAACGCCACCGAGATCCTGCGCGACCTGCGCCTCAAATACAACAACGCCCGCCAGTCGTCCATCACAAACGAGCTGATTGAGATCGTGAGCGGCGCGGAGGCCCTGAAAGGATAACCAACACAGTGGAGGCTCGGCATACCGCGTTTCCATTGACTCTATCAAAATCCCCTGGAATAAAATTATTCCAGGGGATTTTTTTGTAGAGACGCGCCATGGCACGTCCCTACATTATATTATAATATCCAATGGAACAATCCAACCACCGCCATATAACGCAATCCTTTCCCAACGAACATCAGCAACGTGGTGGGCAGCACACGGGTGCGCATCAGCCCCATAGCGATGGCGATGGGGTCGCCGATAATGGGCAGCCACGCCAGCAGAGCTGCCAATGAGCCGTACTTTTCCACCTTCAGGTGCGCCTTGGCCAATGTCTCCTCCTTGATTTTCAGATATTTCTCAATCCACGACCACTTGCAAAGCCAGCCTAACAGATAGCAAGTCATACCTCCAATCGTATTGCCCAAGGTTGCCACCAGCACGACAACCCAAGGTGAGTAATCGAGCAGCAACGCAGCCGTGACCAACGCCTCCGACGAAAAAGGGATCACTGTGGCCGACAGCAGACAGCCAAGAAAGAGTCCGAATAATCCAAGATGCTGGAACATAGATTAATTTTCGGCAAAAACACGCAAAACATAAACCGCAAATCGCAAGCTGCATTACCTGAGGTCTATCCTCTCACGTCCCTCGGTGCGAGCACCATCACGAATTCGCCCTTGACCTCGCCCTGGCTGAAATGGGCCAAGGCCTCGGCCAGTGTTCCCCGGAAGGTGAATGCGTGAATCTTGGAAATCTCTTTGGAGATGGAAACCCGTCTGTCGGGGCCGATGATCTCCACCATCTTCTCCAAGGTCTTGACCAAGCGGTGCGGCGACTCATAGAAGGCGACGGTCTCTTCCATCTCGGCCACACGCTTCAGCAGGGTCTCCTTCCCTTTCTTGTGGGGGAGGAAACCGTAGAAGTAGAAGCGGTCGCAGGGCAAGCCCGACTGCACGAGGGCGGGCACGAGAGCCGTGGCACCGGGCAGGCACTCCACCTCAACGCCTTCCGCCACACAGGCGCGCACGAGCAGGAAGCCCGGGTCTGAAATGCCGGGTGTGCCCGCGTCGCTGACGAGGGCCACACTCTCATGGCTTCTGATGATGTTCAAGAAACTGTCTAATCGTTCATGTTCGTTGAAAATGTGGTAAGCCACACATTTCTTATCTATCTCAAAGTGTTTCAACAAGTTGCGGGTCGTGCGCGTATCTTCACAAAGAATCAGATCCACGGATTTCAGCACGTTGAGTGCGCGCAGGGTGATGTCTTCCAGATTGCCGATGGGGGTGGGGACGATATATAGTTTCATTATTGTCACATTTAGAGTGCAAAAATACAAAAAATGCGTGGAGCGACACCCTGCATTGACATGGTGTTTTGCTCAATGGGGGTTGAGCAAAAAGGTGATGTTTACATTCCCACTATTAATTTTAAAAGTTTTTTCGTTCTTTCATATATCCGAATGCACATTGGCTGCATTTGAAGCCTCCGGTGCTATATCTGCCTTTATGATAAGGCAGGCAAAACGGGCAAATACGATAACCGCATTTGTCGCAGACATACCATCTATTTGTTTGGGGGTACTCTTTTCCACAACATTGACAAGGAATACACGACATAATATTGAATTTTAATTAGTTATAGTTTGTATTTGTTTAAATCGAAATCATACTTAAAAAAGGGAATCAAGTCGTTTGAAATCAACAGGTTCTTTGAGACATCCAGCTATGTAGTTGATGATGACGTACGCATGTATCATCTCACAATCGTACAAGTCACAAACATGACGCTCGTAATCGGCTAAAAGCGTAATGATTTATGAGCTCGTCCCAGCATCTATTTCAAATATCATATTCATCAAATCAACCATTAATACGTTAATTTTTGGGGACCAATTAAAACTTGCTGTATTAGCATCAAAGGATGGAGAAGTTACATATTTTTCCTTCACTCTACATAATTCACTAGTCCACCATTTGACAATAGGTAATTCTGTAATTTTTGGATGCAAAATGCTCATTTCATAGATAAACATGTCAAAAACTATTTTCCAGTCATCGAATTGTTCTTCATTATCTATTGGTGCATTCTGGTAATTCACATATGACTTATGCCAGTCACTTCGAAACTTTTCAAATTTTTCATATAAGATCTTGGTCTTAGCAAGTCTATAATCAGATTTTATCTTTATTATATTTTCAGCATCATTGTGATCTAACAATGTTTTATTTACTAACAACATTGCAAAAATACTTCCTATTCCGACAATAACAGAAAGGACATTAAACAACATTCCACATTCTATAAAACAGCAAGTAGAGTGTTCCCTATGAACAATTAAAAAGAATATGACACCAAAAATAGGCAAAAGAATTGAAATGCAAACAAAAAATACAAGAATTTTTTTCATAATAGTTTTTTTCAGCTAACAACGTAGGTTATTGCACATTATCAATATTATCAATCATATATCTATTTGAAATGTACCACATCTTTCACTTTACCGGAAACGTCCGCGTACGCCCACACTCGTTTTTTGACAACGTTGCTTTCATCCAAGTATTCAAACCTGAATCCCTTAGGGACACCCCGTTTTGAAACACTCTTGATTGAATACAGGTTAGCAGACGACAATCCCCAATATTGATACAGTTGCGACTCTACTACTCTTCGTATTCTATGCAAATTCTCATCCACACGCATCCGAACCTCTTCTATCACGCTTCCTTTTATTCTTCCATTCTTTTCGAATATTGTTCTGTACTCTGTTTTAGCACCCCAATCCACCAGATGGGCTTCTTTCAGACCACGAGCCTCTTGAGTAACCTCATCGCACCGATTCACACATAATAACGGCAGGCCATACAAATTGAACATCCATATAGTTGCAATGGCCGGCTCATCACCATCCAATTCATGGCAAGTGTTAAAATAATCACATTTTGCTCTGAGAAATGCTTCACCAGCAGATATTCCCCGAAAAAGATACAATGTGTAGAGTTTCATGAACGATTCTGAAAAACCGGCTGGTGTCAATATGTCTTGAGCTTCATCATGAAAGATACCGCTGCGCCCGAGAGCGCTTGTACAAGAGCCAGCATATAGCACGACTCCGCCACCATATAATGAAGACAACAACATAGATTCGTTCCTTTTGTAGTTGATGAAACGTCCTCCAAAACAAGCAACAGTATTGAAAATTCTCGCTCCACTATCTCGGAGGTAATCAATCGTAAACGCTTCAGGGGTGTTGTGCCCATTTGCACCTTCTCCAAAAAAGGAAGAGTAACGAGGCATATCAGAACCGTGAAGATTAAACATCAGCATATCAGCTTTTCCTATGTCATTCTTGTATTGATGAACAACGCGTTCTTCTTCCACAGCAAGTCGCGGACTCGTGTACATATTCTCTTTTGTCGCATCAGCAATATGACGAGGTTCTTCTATGGGAAGTCCTCTGACCATTTCGTTACTGGCCGGCAACCAAGATTGTGTGCTGGTCATCACCACATTGTTTACTTCTATTCCTGTTTGCAGCATCATCATGGACAGATTGAAGTAGCTTTGCAAGTCATCTTGTAAAGAAGTGGACATCATGCCATTTTCAAGGGGTAGCCGTCCCACGTTACATTGAGCTTTTTCTGCATCTAAACACGAAGGTTCGTCTTCTGCAAAACAATACAGAAAATCTGCTGTTAATTCCTCTTTTTCTTCAATAGGATTCTGCATCCGGGGCATAGGTATCACATCGTCGCCGCCAATAATAAATAACGATGTTTTAGGTGAAGGTTCAATTCCCATTCCCTTAATAAAATCTGCAAGAATCAATTTATAATCTTGCCATGAAGGAGTTTGTCCTAATTCATCGCGATAATCAATAGCATCAAGAAAAAGGAATTCATATAAGTCTGAATCCTTCAGATTTTTTTGGAGAAGGTCAAGAACATCTTGCCGGGATGTTCTATATTTCTCGGCAAGACGAATACTATCAGTAAATACAATGCACTGCATAATTATTCACCCAAAGGTTCACCACAATGCGGGCATACTTTATCAACTGTAGAGGCTTTGCCCCCACAATTAGGACAAAACACAGGCTGAACAGATGCGTTCGTGTTAACTGTAATAGTTGGATTACTTTCCTGACTTGATTCTATTACTCTTGTTGTGTAGTTCAGGGCGCTATCTTGGGTACGATCTGTACGCTCCTGTTGATGAATAGCTTGGTCACGATACTCATCCTTCATTCTCTCAACATCGCCAATACGCTGACTTCCCATTTGTGTCATTCCACTCATCATGGTTTGCATCATTTTCAGCATCTGTTCTTGTGTCATTTGAGCAGTCTGCTGTTGACCCTGCTGATTTTGTTGCATCATCTGCATCATGTTCTCATACATTTCGCGCTCACGTTCTTGTTGCTGACGGAGCATTTCGGCCTCTTTCTCCTTTCCGGAGCCCATCATCTTTGCCATTTCTGTTTGAGCAGCAGCATCGAGACCAGCCATATCTTTCATGTGAGCAGCAGCAATTTGTTCTTGGGTCATTCCCGCTTCTGTCTTGATGCGAAGTTCTTCCGTTTGTTTCTTCATCTCCTCCAACTGACGCTCATGTTCCTGCATTTTCTCCATATTGGCTCGAGCAATGGCAGCCTTACGTTCCAAGACATCCACATCATCCATCTTTTCCGCACGGCGTTGTTGATGTTCAAACTCGGCTCTTTGTTGCTCTATGGTCATGTCATCAACTCTACGCTGTTTTTCCATGTCGTAATCCAGCGAACCCTGTTCGCGAACGTATTCATCACGTTTGCGTCTTGCTTGAAGTTCAAGGTCTGTCATTTCGATGCCATGACGTGCTGAACTCAGTTCTTCATTGAACTGTTGTTGGAGAGCCAAATTGTTCAAGGCATTTTCGGCTTTCAATCTCGCTTCTTCAGTGCTTTGGAATACACGAAGGCGCAACAATTCGGTCACTTCAGTACGCTCAAGCTCTTTGCGTTCAAGCAAATCTTCCAAAACCGCGACATCTTCATCCTTCACTAACCTACACTTGCGAAGATCTTGCAATGCTTCATATTCTTGTTCCTCTGTCTTGGCCTCACGAAGACGTTTCTGGCTGTTAAGCAGTTGCAAGAAGGCTTCCATCTCATCATCATGAAGCAAGCCGTCACGATTAATGTGGCTTAAGGCGTAGCGCAGGTCTTCTTCATTCTTGGCATCTTGCACCGTTTGCTTATTCGTTTCTTCTGCCAAGCGGTTGCGAAATTCTCCTGTGCGTTGCAAGAATCCTAATTCATGTTCTGACGCAAAAAGTTCATGCTCAACGGCACGGAATCGTTCAAAATCAGCAGACTGGTCGGTAATATCAAGAATCTTAACTACTTCCAATCCATAGGTGCGTTCATTGACTGTCTTCTGAATTTGATTTCCAATTACATCTACTAACTCTAAAGGTAATCCCTCTGCTTGATAGTCTAAATTACGCAGAATACGACCTATAAGGTTTTCTACTGTTGGTTGCACTAAACACTGGGCATCTACGATACTGAAACTATTTTTATCTGAAAGGTAATTAACTAAAAAGTCTTTCACATTGGTAATCTGCATTTGCATACTGACACCGATTTCCAAATCCACCACTTTCGACTTGATAGTCATAGGGACAAAGTTCGTATTTCCTTGCGCATCTGTAGTTGACCCGAAAAGCAGCTCAAAAACACGATTGCTCACCAAAGTGACATTAACAGTACTGTTGGAGGTGATTATCTGAATGTTCCTTCTGACTCGTTCTCTGCGTTTATTGCGTGCTTCTGCATTTTCCTTATTCCGAGTTCCAGTAAGAAAACGCCATACCCGTCTTGCCGCATTGCCGAATTTTTGGAGGAATGTTTCATCCTCTTTCTCTTCCAATTCTTCTTTATCCGCTTGAGCGTTGGCCATTTCTTTGACACTTTCAGTAGCGAACTCATAATAGCCACCGGAAAGCATCCCCATGAATTGACCATCAACAGTGACCACAGCGGTTACACCTTCTTGGATAACCACACCTTTCACATTATCAAGTTGTGCAAACTCCGATTCGGTGATACGTCTGGCAAGTTGTCCTTTTCCCATATTCCAAACAGCCTTACCTCGGACAAGATCAATTCTATCGGCCACATTTGCAGCCAAAGCAGGTTGCTCGTCAGCCTGGTTTTCGTTCATACTCCGATGTGATTTTAAGACATCATTTTCACTGGTTGGTGTTCTGAAACTTTTGGAAGATTCATTTTCGGACTTTTTTTCCTCCTGCATTTTGGCAGGTGCAGTTTCTTGCACCATTGGTTGACCACATTTTGTACAGAATTTGTAATTAGGCTTCACTTCGGAGCCACATTTTGGACATTTCATAATATAAAGAATTTACAAAGACCAACCTATAAAACGGTTAATTAACAATTTATTATCTTTAAACATGCGTGGTTCGTGATTAACCATATAGTCTATATGGCAAACACCAATCAAATCATCATCCACATGCACAACTACGTGCGTTCGAACTTTGATAAATTCATTAAATCTCAACCAATTAGTCAACTCGTTTTCATGTATTAAAAACTTGTAATCTTCAAATAAAGTATCTTCGTATTTTATAAATACGCGATCTTCCCGATTATGAAACTCATCAGAACCCGTGTTTGTACAATTTTTTGTTAGAGAATCAGACACAATTGCAACTCTAAGATATCTATTCATGCAATTTTTTACGGAAAATCTGACGTGAATACAAATGCTAGAGTCGGATACTTGTTCTACTCCCGCATTTCCAAAAACAACCTCTGGTTGAGATTTTTCTTCAACGACAGCCTTCTGTTGTTCGAGTTCATGAGATGTCTCTTCTGTTGCATTTGCAGCTTCTATGATTTCTGTTATTCGTTCTAAAAAAAATTCATCCAGATCTTCTTCATAATTATGATCCAGTGCCTCTTGCCCCCACATTGCTGCTTCGTTGACATTGTCAAATTCATCAAACAATAAGCATGCAAGATCTGCCATGGCTAGAACATTCCCACAGATGGCTGCATCGCGATACAATTTTTCTGCCTCTGAACAATCTTGTTTCACACCCCAACCTTGAGAATATAAATTCCCTAACCTACGCATTGCTTCGGCGTTCCCTTTCTCAATCGCTTTCTTAAACCAATCAGCGGCTTCTGAATAATTAGAAGCCAGTGTCAGAACATTACCCATCTCTAATGCACCATCATAATCTCCTAGATCTATTGCTTTTGTAAAGCACGCTTTCGCAGCTAACAGATTTGCTTTGGCTACCCCAAAGTGGTTACCAAGCTTAATAAGAGCTTTGGCGTTTTTTGTGTCGGACAATTTTTTCAATATAGCATGAGCTGTTTCGTTATCCCCTTTTTCAAAACATTCTTCAATCTTTTTAACCCCGTCTTCTTCATTAAATTGATTTAAGGAATCATCATACGGCATTGATGGTTCTGCATTTTTCTGGGATTTAACAACAACATCAGACTTGGTCATTACTCTCTCCTTGTAAAAACGGACTTCCAAACTTTCAGTTTCTTCTTCATACAAAGTTGATTCTACGGCACGAAGCAAAGGCTTAATTTGTTCTGTAGGTTCTCCCAAAATCTCATCCAAGAATTCTTGAGTACCATCTTTGTCTTCTTTCATGATGTTGAAATAAGCCTCCAAAAGATTCTGGTCTTCTTCAGATTTTTCATATCGTAACGGATCAAACAAAGCGAGCACACTCGTTGCTTCGGCATATTTTCCCGTTCTTATATAAGATATGACAGCCCAAAACGTGCGCCAATAATTCTCATCGGTTTGGTTTTCATAGACTTCTATACTCTTAATTGGATATAAAATAGACAAGGTCAGATAATAGAGATACTGGACATTGTCGTCTTGCGATATGGCCGCCATCGCCTCTAAACGATGAGTAAGATTGGATAATCCATCCATATCGTTAGTAAGAATGGCCTGTTGAGCCTGCTGCAAATAACGAGCATTGGCAGCACTTAGCCCACTTGCACAACCATTTCTGTTTGAACGAACATCCTTGATGATAGTTTTAAATGTTTCATCATCAATTCCAAGTTGTGCTGCTAATGGACGTAATTGGCCCATTGCCATAGAATCAATTCGTCCGCGCTCTGCCATGATTTCTTCTGCCTTAGCACGCAATTGATTCGCAGCATCCAGTTTCAACTCGGAATCACTCTTTGTTCGTTCATGAACTGTTGTAGAATGAAAGTGCGTATCATGCGAAGTAATATTCTTTGACTGATTGATATTCACACCACCGCTGATTGCATTAGCATCGCCAAGATTCAAAGCAGGGTTTGACTCTACGTTATCAATTAGACGAGAACCACAACTCGAACAGAAACCGTGATTATCATCAAATATTTCCAGACAGTTTGGACATATTTTACTCATAAAAATTGTTTTTCCGCACCTCAGGCCCGCAAGGCGCACCACATATAACAAGAAAGTGGAGCCATCCCATTCTCGACTCATCCTAACGTGAGGGCTCGACTCCCTGTCAAATGGATGAGAAGAGCGAACAACCCCACGTTAAGTATATCGTATGAAACGAATACCGAACAAGGAGCGCTCATCTTCCCAGTATTCCGATTTGACTTTTGTGAAGTGTCGAGTTTCACGTTACGGAACAAAGCGAAAACGCGCTTTCTGAATGCTGCGGATTTTTCCCCGCAACACCGCTGCAAAGATATAAAAAATAAAAACAGTAAAGACAATTATTCTTGATGAGGACTACAACCTATTTCCGTCCCTCTCCTTTTCTCTGTTCCAATTCTCTCACCGTGCGAGCTACAACCTACTCAAGCTGATAAGTGGATACGCCAAGCGGCTTGTTGAACTGATTCGTCAACGATCCGTTGACTATTTGTAACTCTTTCATTATAAAATGCGTACCAACGCTTCATGTATTCAATTCTATTTATCAAGTTTTGGATTGGTCATGTATGTTTGACCAGGGGTGTGGCTCGGTTTAGTGCGTAAGAGTATTCCGTCGGCGACCAAGTCAGGGATTATGAAATTTTGCAGATAGTCCGGACTTCTTTTCAAAAGCGTTGCTAATTCTTCAATTGAATGATCTACAATACATACTTCAACGATGCACTCCCGCAACTCTTCTTTTGTCATTCTTGGCTTGATTTTCTTTTTTACTGTTCTATCTACGATTCGCTTGTTCTCCGCCAAAAGGTCAGTTGCAACATTGTTGCCGGAAGTTCCAATATTAGTTCCAATATTAGTTGTCCTATTAGAACTGTTTATCAAATCGTTAGCATCATTACTAGTTGCATCATTAGTTCCAATATTAGTTGCAACATTAGTTGCATCATTATCGCGCCAGATTGTGGTAATGAACTCGGCACTCAAGTCTATCTCCGGAGCAAGGAGACGAGCCTCTTGCATCCTTCGGATATTTTCTGTGATGCCAGTACCGTATTTCTCGATAAAGCCCATCTGGTACATGGCCTCCGCCAAATACGGGTTATGTGGATAGGAGCCGTGTTCTTTCATCAGGTCGGCCTTGGTGAGCTCAACAGGCAATGTCCCCGGATTGCGTACCACAATACGGTTGCGGAAGACAGAGACCTGCACACTCCCCGTACTGTTGTAGTCGCGATGAGCCACAGCATTCACAATGGTTTCGAAGATGACAGACCGCGGCATCTCAAATTCAACCTCGTTTTATGCCTCCACGTTTCGCTGGCCATAACGTACCGACAGTTTCGACATCACCCAACTAGTGGCTTGGCTGATTTGATCAGCCACACCGCCCTCAAAGATTTTATAGTCCTCAATAGGCTTTACTTTCTCTGTGCCGAGAAACCACGCACATTTGATCACCGCCGAGGGGAAAAAGTATTGCGGATCGTTGGCGAACATAAGCAACGCTCCATTGCTGGGCTTGTCCTGCCTCAACAACCTCAGATGCCTAAGCACCGTCACTGGGTCGGAGTCTTCGGCCAAAGGGAACCCTCGTTTTTGACGGGCATGATGCAAAAAGTCTTTGATTTTCGTTGTATCGATATCGGCCATAGAGACATCGTCGCGGGTTTGCTCGTCGAAACTTAATGTTTGGATAATGCCTTTGTATTTAAGATATGCATACAGGGATTGTTTGACCAGTGAAACCAGAACGGACGGATTAGAAAAAACACGATATGAAAGCTCGTTCTGCACTTTTCGGAAGAAGCGTTCTTCCGCTTCCTCACGTTGTTGTCCGTCCAAATCGCTGATGAATGCAACTCTCCAAGCATTTCCCTCTCCTGCCGCTTGATATTCTTTCTCTGTTGGAGAAATGCCGTCCGACAAAATATTGCCATACCTCTTTCCCATCAACAGGAGATAGACCTGGCTCGAGGAAGCCTCATCCAAATATAATTGGCGAGGATTCGCATCTTGCGCGGCAATCTGCTCAAAAATGAACGGCTCAAAGTATTGTCCCATCAACTCATCGTTACGGATGAAGTCAAAAACAAGCTGTCGTTCTTTTGAGAACTCTGATTGTACGCTGCTTATAAATACTTTATATTTGGGCATGTTCATCTTGTTATTTTGTCGGTTTGAAACGTATATTGTAGGCGGCAAAAATACGAAAAAGCGGCGGTTCGGGCATAAAAAAAGAGCCTCAACAGTTGTTGAGGCTCTTGGTGCCCGGAACAGGACTTGAACCTGCACGCCTTACGGCACACGCACCTGAAACGTGCGCGTCTACCAATTCCGCCATCCGGGCATTAGTAGATACCCTCTTTTATGATGTCGTGAATATGAATCACACCAAGATATCTGTCGTTGTCGTCAACCACAAAGAGGTTGGTGATATTCTTCGACTTCATCAGCTCCAATGCATTGACGGCGAGGGTAGAACAGTGAACCGTCTTGGGCTGTTTTGTCATCACATCCTGAGCAGTCAGATGGACATAGTCGGGAGTGCGTTCGAGCATCCGGCGGAGGTCGCCGTCGGTGATGGCACCTATCACTTTGCCGTCATCTACCACGGCAGTAACGCCGAGGCACTTGCCGGAGATCTCCAGGATAACCTGTTGCATCGGGGCGTTCGGGGAGACCATCGGAACATCATTGAACTTGAAGAGGTCGCTGACCTTGAGGGTCAAGCGTTTGCCAAGGATGCCTCCGGGATGGAGCTTCGCGAAATCCTCCGGGGTGAAACCTCGCAGCTTGATGAGGGTGGACGCGAGGGCGTCGCCGAGAGCAAGCTGCGCAGTAGAACTGCTGGTAGGAGCCAGGTTGTTGGGGCTTGCCTCCCGGGCCACAGTGCAGTTCAGTACGAACTTGGCTTCGTGGGCGAGGAAGGACTCCGTGTTTCCGACCATTGCAATCAGCACATTACCATTCGTTTTGAGGAAAGGGGTGAGCTGTGCAATCTCAGGAGTATTTCCACTTTTCGATAAGCAAAGAACAACGTCATCCGGTTGGATGATACCCAAGTCCCCGTGGATCGCATCGGCAGCGTGCATAAACACGGCCGGAGTACCTGTGGAATTCAGCGTGGCGACAATCTTTTGCGCGATGATGGCGCTCTTGCCGATTCCTGTGACAATCAACCTGCCCTTTGACTGGAGGATGGTCTCGACGCTTTCGACGAAATCCTCATTCAGATACTGCCTGATGCCGCTCACGGCATCCGCTTCTTCCTGCAACACCTGACTGGCATAATCCAGTATTTCTTGCTTCGCGTCCACGTCAATTTGTCACTTAGGGGACATTTTGGTTTTTATAGCGCGGTACAATCGCTCGTACTTCCTGCGCGCTATCGCAGTGTTCCCAAAATAGGTTTTGAACTCCTCATTCTGGAGATTTTCGAACCCCTGATTTTGGAGCTGCAAAAATACAGATTTTTTCGATATGTTGTCCTTGTTGGGAAATATTTTTTTATTCTTAGGGCAAACCTCCTGGCAAACATCGCATCCAAAGATCAGTGGTGCGCTTTCAAGAATCTCATTATCAGGGTCTTTATTCTCATTCAAGTGATAGGCAAAGCACTTCTGGGCATCCACCCGATAGGGGGTTTCAAGAGCCTTGGCGGGGCATTTTTCCATGCAAAGCCGGCACTCCCCGCAGTCGGATTCGAGAGGTGAATCGTAAGAATCGAAGGTCGCATCCGACAAAATAGCGCCCAAGACGAAATAAGATCCGGAGTCGTTGTGTACAAGCCCGTTCTTTCCGTAGCGTCCCACGCCAGCCTCCACAGCCCAGTTCTTTTCGGAGATGCACGAGCTGTCGACTGTAATGCGGCAGCGGCACTCCCCCACCCTCTGCATCTGCGCCACGACATCATCCAAAAGTCTCTTCACCAATACATGATAATCTTCAATCCAGGTGTAACGCGCCGTGCGGTAGCGGTCGGAAGCGGGCATGGCATCCACCAGATAGTTGTATGTCACCACAATCACACTTTGGCAACCGGGCAACAATTCCTGTGGGTCGAAGCGTTTTTCGATATCGCGCTCCAGATAGTGCATGTCTGCTTGGAAACCCTTGTCCAACGACTCCTGAAAACGCGCCTGCGCAACCTCCAACCTATGCGCAGGCGCAATGCCACAGGCGGAGAATCCCGTACAAAGGGCGATTTCTTTTACACTTTTAGAAGAAAAAACCGACATTTTATTCTTTTTTGCACCTAACTGTCGTCCCTGTCGGGGCAAATACATATTAAAATCTCAGTTCCTGAAATTTCTCCGGGATTTTGATTCCCGTGGGACCAGGCACGTCGAATTTAATGTTCTTTAGGGTGGCGGTGATGGTAATGACATGATTGAGGTCTTTGAATGTCATTGCATTAAAAAACGATCGCGTCGAATCCACCGCGGCATAGTCGCCGTATTCAAAAGAGTATTTCTGATGCTGGGGCAACTTAGCCTCGTCGCCATTGAAAAGGGCCTGGATCATCTGGAAGTCGATGGGCAGGCGCGCCAAAAGACGCAACGGGGTGTACGTGCCCCGATAATACTGATACGTGAGTTTGTTGACATACGTGATGCTGTCAGGAGTGCAAACCACACGGATGATTTCGATGCCGGAAGCATGGACATTCAGGTAGAGAATGCTGTCCACCTTGTTGACCATAAAGAAGTTGCAGGTGCGTGTGCCACCCGTGTCAACGATTTGCGCCTTGCCTCGATAGGAGACCCATTGATAGCCTGATGCAACGGGGGGAAGCGTATCCAGAGTCTGCGCATACAATGCAGACACACACATCCAAATCAGCAGGAAAAAAGCCACTTTCTTCATGTCAGTTTATTTTCTTTGGGCCAATTCCAGCACCACGTCGGCTGCCTTGGCAGAAGCAGAACCATCACCCAAAAGTGTGTACAACTGCCGATAGTCCTCTTTGATGCGGGCGATATTGGCGGTATCTTCGGTGATTAAACGTAATTCTTCAAGCAAATGTTGTGTCGTATAGTCATGTTGTATCAACTCCGTCACCACCTTCTTGTCCATGATCAGGTTAACCAAAGAAATATAGTTGATTCCGGAGATCAACTGTTTGGCTATCAGGTAGGAAATCTCGCTGCCGGCGTAACAGACCACCTGCGGAGTGCCAATCATAGCGGTTTCCAAGGTGGCGGTGCCGGAGGCGACCACGGCAGCCTTGGCATTGGCCAACATCGGGTAGGCACTGCCCTCAACACGTGTCACATCTGTGCCTTTCAAGTATTTGTCGTACAGAGATTTGGGCTGCCATGAAACGACGGAGACCACAAACTGGTATTGCGGGAAGAGCGGCACCATCTTGAGCATCTGCGGCAAAATAGCTGTGATTTCCTGCTTGCGACTGCCCGGCAGCAGGGCGATGATCTCGCGCTCATCCAAACCATGTTGGCTGCGGAACTGCTTCACCTCCTCACTGTCGTGCAAGTCCTTGCTAACGGCATCCAAAAGCGGGTGCCCGACATAGTGCACTTTCATGCCTCTCTCCGCATAATACTTCTCCTCGAACGGCAGAATCACCATCATTTCGTCCACATACTGCTTGATTTTTTTGATGCGATTCTTTTTCCAAGCCCAAATCTGCGGAGAAATGTAGTAGCACACCTTAATGCCTTTTTCCTTGGCAAACTCGGCCATGCGAAGGTTAAAGCCCGGATAGTCTACCAACACGAGCACATCGGGTTCATAGAGAAGGATGTCCGTTTGGCAGATGCGGATATTGCGAAGGATGGTGTTGATATGGAGGAAGACCTCCCAAAAGCCCATGAAGGCCAGGTCTCGGTAATGCTTGACGAGATCGCCGCCGGCAGCTTCCATAAGGTCGCCGCCCCAACAGCGGAAATCCGCCTCGGGGTCGCGTTGCCGCAATGCCTTCATCAGATTGGAGGCGTGGAGGTCGCCGGACGCCTCACCGGCCACGATATAGTACTTCATCCTTGCGATTTTATGGGCTCAGAAAAACAATGCCTTCAGACCTCTTATGCCAGCAGACGTTTAACGATATCCGAGACCGTCTTGTTGTCGGCCTTGCCTGCAAACGTCTTGGTGGCCATGCCCATCACCTTGCCCATATCCTTCATGCCGGCAAAACCGTTGTCGGCAATGATTTGCTTCAATGTCTTTTCAATGTCCTCCTCTGACATCATCTGCGGCAGATATGTGGCAATCACGTCCAATTGCGCCTTCTCCTCCTGATAGAGATCCTCTCGGTTTTGTTCTTTGTAGATGGCGGCAGAGTCTTGGCGTTGTTTCACCAACTGCTTCAGCAGCTTGATTTCAGCCTCTTCCGTCAATTCCTCGGCAGCACCCTTGGATGTTTTGGCCAAAAGGATGGCGGATTTGATGGCTCGCAAGGCATTCTTTTTCACATCCTCGTGAGCCAGCATCGCACGCTTAATGTCTTCATTGATACGTTCTTCCAATGTCATAATTGTAGATTTTAAAGTTTGTGCAAAGATAATAAAAAATTAGCCGGCTGTGGTGGATGTTTAGCACTTTGAATCAGCCTTCTGCATACGGAACCCTACATTCCGATCACAATTTCACACTTCTAATTTCCAATTTCACACTGGATCACGCCGCCGCCAACGACATCCTCTCCCTCATAGAAGACCGCGCTTTGTCCGGGAGTGACAGACTCTACGGGCCGGTCAAACTCCACGCGCGCACCGTTGTCCACATGGTAGAGCCGTGCCGGCACGCCCTGGCTGCGATAGCGAATGCGGCAGTCGACCTGCATTCCGTCGGGAAAATCCGCATATTTGGTCAGGTTTAGGTCCTCGACGAGGAGGGATTTGCTTTTCAAGTCCTCCTTGCCGCCGACGACCACGCGGTTGCGCTTGGCATCGAGGGCCACCACATAAGCGGGAGCACCCGTTGCGATACCGAGACCGTGGCGTTGTCCGATGGTATAGTTGAAAAGCCCTTTGTGAACGCCCAATTTATGGCCGTCCATGGAGACAAACTTGCCCGGTGGCATCCGTTCTTCCAAGTCGGGCACGTTCTCATAAAGAAAATTCCGATAATTATTGTCGGGTACGAAGCATATCTCTTCACTCTCTTTCTTCTGCGACATTTTCACAAAGCCCCGAGCCGCGGCGATTTCACGCACCTCGCTCTTCGTGAGATCGCCCAGCGGGAACAACGTGCGTTTCAGGTGTTCAGACGTGAGTTTCCAGAGAAAATAGGACTGATCCTTCCGTGCGTCGCGCCCCATGCGAAGAAAGAAATGCCCGTCCTGTTGCCCAATGCGGGCATAATGACCCGTTGCAAGATAGTCACAGCCCAACTCGTCGGCCATATCGAGCAACATGCCCCATTTGATGACGGGGTTGCATAACACGCACGGGTTAGGTGTACGACACTGCATGTATTCGTCTATAAAGTTCTGGATCACAGTCTTGCGAAAGGTGTCGCGGGCATCAAGGATGTGGTGTTCGAAGCCGAGTTCCTCCGCGAGGTGTTTGGCTTCAAAGATAGAGTCGACGGAGCAACATCCTTTTTCGCGCGCCATGCAACTCTCCGTGATGGAGTCGAACGTCCGAAATGTCACCCCCACCAGCTCAAAGCCTTGCTCGCGAAGCAACATCGCCGAAACGCCACTATCAATGCCGCCACTCATGGCCATCAGAACCTTGGGTGATGATTTCTTTGTTTGGAGCTGCATGGAATCAGGAGTTTAGGGTTGGGTATCAGGAGTTAATAACAATCATATAATCACCTGCTCGCATATTGCAATACGGAAAAGTGATCGGGTTGGAGAATTTCGTTGGCAACGGCAAGCACTTGGTCTGCGGTAACGGACTCAATTTCGGCCATGCTTTCCTCAAAAGTGTCAACCTCATCGAAAAAGAGGGCGGTGTGTCCCAAGGCGAGCATTTCGTTGAGCTTGGCTTCATTGGAGAGTGCGAGTTGTCCCATCAACTGTTTCTTGGCACCGTACAGTTGCAGTGTGCCGAGAACATGGGTGCAAACTTTCTCCAACTCTTTATATATCAAGTCTACACATTGCTCTTTGTGTTGATTTTCGCAACCAAAGTAGACAGAAAAGAGTCCCGTATCCGAGAAGGGCGTGTAGTTAGATTCTATGGAATAGGCCAGGCCGCGTCGCTCGCGCACACTCATGTTGAGGCGGGAGCTCATCCCCTGCCCTCCCAGCAAGTTATTGAGCAGAAGGAACGGCACGCGTTCGTCGCGATGCACGTCGTAGGCGGGGCAGCCCATCATCACATGGGTCTGAGTTATCCTTTTGTGCTGCGTCATCCTGCGAGGCTGAAAGTCGGCAAACGGCTGACGCGGGCGTGGCGTGTTGCAAATCTTTTCGTCCCCGAAAAAACGCTCGCAGACACGCACCAAGCGCTGCGTGGAGATGTTTCCCACGGAGGAGAGCACGATGTTGTCGAGCGTGTAGTTCTGCCGGATAAACGTCAAGATGCCCTCGCGGGTGATGCGCTTCACACTGCGGGCCGTCCCCAGGATATTTTTTCCAAGCGGATGCCCCGTGAAAACCAGATCCTCGAAATCGTCGAAAATCAGCTCCGAGGGGGAATCCTTGTAATAATTGATCTCCTCAAGCACCACGGTTTTCTCTTTTTCCAGTTCATCTTCCGGGAAAGTTGCATGGAAAAAGATATCGGAGAGAAGTTCAACGGCGCGCGGATACTCCGAAGAGGGAAAAGAGGTGTGGAAACAGGTCTCCTCCTTGGATGTAGATGCATTAAGATCGCCACCCACGGACTCCATGCAGTTGATAACCCGATAGGGGGTGCGTTTGGCCGTACCTTTGAAGATGGTATGTTCCACAAAATGGGCAAGTCCCATCTGTTGTTCGGACTCGTCGCGCGTGCCGGCATTCACCAACACACCGAAGTGGGAAATGGGGGAGTCGGTCTGCTTGTGCACCAACCGCAAGCCGTTGCGGAGGGTTATAACACGATGCGGCATTGTTCGATGGTGACCGGTTGGATGGTATTGATGAGCTTCTCGTCCAACGGGACGCTCACACGTATGTAGTTGTCGGTAAAGCCGAAGAGTTGGTCGTCGACGGGCTCGCTCTCGACAAGGACAGGACGTGTCTGGCCCTCGCATTGGGAATAAAACGCCAGTTTCTTGGCATGGGAAAGTTCAAGCAGCCGGTCGGTGCGCTCGCGCTTCACCTCCTCGGAAATCTGTTCTTCTATGAGGTTGGCGTGCGTGCGGGGACGACGCGAATACGGGAACACATGCATATAACTGATGGGCAACTCTTCCAAGAAATGATAGGTTTGCTCAAACTCCTCGTCGGTTTCACCCGGAAATCCTGCAATGACATCGCAGGCCACGCAAGCGTCCGGCATCAACTTCTTGATGAGCAGAACCTTGTCGGCATACTCCTGCGTCGTATAACGCCGCCGCATAGCCGACAGCACACGGTCGCAGCCCGCCTGCAAAGGCAGGTGGAAATGCGGCATCAAGATGGGCGACTTGGCGACCAGCCTGATGATCTCGGGTGTGAGCAACTCGGGTTCGATAGAGGAGATACGCACGCGTTCCAAGGCATTCTGCTTGACGATGGCCTTAAGCAGCTTGAGAAGGTTCTCCTTGGTGCCGTGACCAAAGTCCCCGACATTCACACCCGTGAGGTTGACCTCATGGATGCCGGAGTCGGCAATATTTTGGATATTCTTGAGCACATTTTCGATAGTGTCGCTACGGCTTTTGCCACGGGCAATCCATACAGTGCAATAGGTGCAGTGTGTGTTGCAACCGTCTTGGATCTTGAGGAAAGAGCGGGTGCGATCGTGCGTGGAATAGGCGTCAAAGAAGGGGGGGACCGGCTTCGGCTCCTGTTGCAGGATGAAATCCACGCAACTCATCTTGTTGGCACTGCCGAAGACCTTGATGACACCCGTCCAGCGTTCCAGCAGTTCCGGTTTCAGGGCACTGTAGCATCCCACCACCACAATGGAGGCCAACGGGTTGTCACGGTGAATTTTAGAAGCCATGTTGCGGGTCTTCTTTTCTGCCGATTGAGTGACAGCGCAAGTGTTGAGCACGATGATCTCGGGGATACCGCCCCTGTGCCAGCCGTTTGCCTCCAAGCGGGCCGCGATAGCCGCCGACTCACTGAAGTTCAACTTACAGCCTAATGTGTAGATCTCGAAATTTTTCATAGCCGTAGATTTATTGGTTATGGTGCGGTGGATAATCTAAGGAATAGTGCAAGCCGCGGCTCTCCTTGCGTTCCATGGCATGCCTGATGATGAGGTAACCCACATTGATCATGTTGCGCAGCTCGCAGATTTCAGGATTGAGCACGGATTTCTTATAGAGGTCCTCGGTCTCGCGATAGAGCAGTTCCAGACGGTCGAAGGCACGTTGCAGACGCAGGTTGGAGCGGACGATGCCCACATAGCTGCTCATGATGGTCTGCAGTTCCTTCTTGGACTGTGTAATGAGAACCATCTCCTCGTTGAGCACAGTTCCGTCGCTGTTCCAGTCGGGCACCTCCTGACAGAACGAGATGGACGGCAGGGTTTGAAGTGCCTTCAGGCAAGCGCGATGAGAGAAGACGAGCGCTTCGAGCAGGGAGTTGGACGCAAGGCGGTTGGCGCCGTGCAATCCCGTGGAGGCGCACTCGCCGGAGGCATAGAGGTTCCGGATGGAGGTCGCGCCCCACTCGTCGGTCTGGATGCCGCCGCAGGAGTAATGGGCCACCGGCACCACAGGGATCATCTCCTTGGTGATGTCGATGCCGATGCTGAGGCACTTGGCATAGATATTGGGGAAATGGGCGAAGATCTCTTCCTGCTTGATGAGGGTGGTGTCGAGATACACATGGTCGACGCCCTGGCGTTTCATCTCGGAGTCGATGGCACGTGCCACAATATCACGCGGGGCGAGGGATCCTCGTTTGTCATATTTCTCAACAAAAGGCACGCCATTGGCATCCTTGAGGACAGCACCAGCTCCGCGCATGGCCTCCGTGATAAGGAAGGAGGGTGACTCTTTGGGGTTGTAGAGTGATGTCGGGTGGAACTGTACGAACTCCATACCGCGCACGGCGCCCTTGGCGCGATAGACCATGGCCACGCCGTCTCCCGTGGCGACACGGGGGTTGGTGGTGTGCTCGTACACCATGCCGACACCGCCGGTGGCCATCATGGTTACCTTGGCCAGCACCGTGGACACACGGTTGGTCTCAGGGTTAAACACGTATGCCCCGTAGCAGGTGATGTCGGTGGAGCGACGGGTCACCTCGATGCCCAAGTGGTGTTGGGTGATGATCTCGAGCGCGATACGGTTCTCGAGAATCTCGATGTTCTTGTTTTTCTTGGCGGCTTGGATCAGTTTCTCTTCTATCTCATAGCCCGTAATGTCCTTATGGTGAAGTACGCGGAATTCCGAATGGCCGCCCTCTTTGGCGAGGGCAAAGCTGCCGTCCTGGTTCTTGTCAAAATCGACGCCCCACTCCACCAATTCCATCACACGCTCGGTGGACTCACGGATGGTGAGTTCGACAATCTTGCGGTCGGAGAGTTCATCGCCAGCGATCATCGTGTCCTGGATATGCTTTTCATAAGAGTCGGGCTGATAGACCACGGATGCGATACCGCCTTGGGCATAGCGGGTGGAACCCTCGTCAATCTTGGACTTGGTGACCACGCAAACCTTGCCGAAATTAGCGGCTTTCAGGGCAAAGCAAAGGCCTGCCACTCCCGAGCCCACGACCAAAAAATCTACTTCTTTGCGCATTTTAGACAATATTAGAAAACGGTGGCAAAAGTACAAAAAAATATTAATATGAAATGACACTCTATTCCTTTTTCCCTGTTCCGTTTTTTTGTATCTTTGCAGTCGTTATCATCTAAAACAGGAGCATTATGCAATTCAAGGACGTTTTGGTCGCGCCGCAACTCAAAGAGCAGATTATCAACCAGGTAAAAATGCACCGTGTCAGCCATGCGCAGCTTTTCCACGCCCAACCCGGCAGTCATGCCTTCGCCTTGGCCATCGCCATGGCCCAATATATGTGCTGCGAGCACCCCACCGACGAGGATTCCTGCGGCCATTGCCCCTCATGCATCCAGTTCGAGAAACTCACCCACCCCGACCTGCACCTCTATTTCCCCAACTGCATCACCAAGAATGTCAAGAAAGAGCCCGACTGCCAGCAGTTTATGCAGGAATTCCGCGAATTTGTCTTCCGACACGACTACCACATCGACATACAAGACTGGCTGACAGAATTGGAGGGCGAGAACAAGCAGGCCAGCATCAACATCCGCGACTGTTCCGACATCATCAGCCACAACAACGTCCGCTCCTATTCCGGCGGCTTCAAATTCTACATCCTCTGGAACATTGACAGGCTCTACCATGCGGCAGCACCCAAATTGCTCAAAACCTTGGAAGAGCCGGAAGGACAGTCCCTGTTCATCCTCATCTCGGAGAAACCGGAGCAGATCTTGAAAACCATTCTCTCCCGCACACAGTTGGTCAGCATCCCCAAACTCACAGACGAGCAATTGGCCACGGCCCTGTGCAAGAAATTTCCCGACATGGACGAACAAACGGCGCACGACATCGCCATGTTGGCGGACGGCGACTACAACCGCGCCTTCCAGATCCACGCCGACGACTCCGACTATCAGGCATCGTTAGCCGCCTTCGACATATTGATGGGCAGCGCCTTGTCTTTCAGCAGACAACAACCGGCAGAAGTCGTCAACTACCCTCGCGTGCACGAAGAGATGGGCGAAATCGTGGCTCAAGGCCGCGAGGCACAGAAAGCGTTTCTAACCTTCACCATACGTATGTTGCGCAACATGTTGATGACCACCACCAAACACCCGGAGATGGTCAAGGCAACCCACGCGGAACAGGCCATCCTGGAGAAATACAAGGGAGCAATCGGGCTCAAACAGGCAACACTCCTTACAGAAGAATGCAACAAAGCACTCTTCCACATCGGACGAAACGCTAATTCGGGAATTGTCTTCACCGACCTTTTTTTCAAGATGGCCGGCGCACTTCGCTGACTATTTCTCCTTCTCCCACTGCGCAAGACGCAATTCCATCTTCCTGATTTGTTCTCGCAACTCGGGTCTCACCTCCTGTCCCGCCATGTCCAAGTCGGCAACAATGCGCTTCAACTGCGCTAAATCTTCTCTGTATTCATCTATTTTGCCCATTAATCCTGATTTTTTTAACTCTAAAAAAAACGTGACCCCCCTTATATTTTCCACCAAGGCATCTGGAAAAGCCCATCGACAAAATATAGAGGAGGGCTCACGTGAACGTGAGCAATAACCTCCTGTCTTAGTCGAAAAATTTTCCAGATTTTTGATGGTCAGACAAAAGCAATTGCTTTAGTATGAACAGGGTCGTTTTTTATTCTGTATGTGTTGTAATTTGAATATAATAAACAATAATTTTTTTTATATAACCTTGTTGAACAGCGTCATGGAGAACAGAATGTCCGTGAGCTTGTTCACGGGGCAAAAATAGTATTTTATCTGATTCCGTAAAAGTATCTTTTTTATTTTGCCATCATTTTGTCTTTCAACAACTTCTCAAGATGTTTCATGGCTTGTTCCACGGAGAGCGCCTCCGTGAGACGTGTTTTGCCCTCATAAACGCAGACGGTGCCATGCGAGGCGCCCACAATACCGAAGTCTGCATCCGCCATCTCGCCAGGACCGTTGACAATACAACCCATCACTCCGACTTTCAGTCCCGGGTATCCTGAAAAGCGCTCTTTCACCTGCGACAACACCGCTTGTATGTCATACTGTGTGCGTCCGCAGGAAGGGCATGAGATGAACTCAGTCTTGCTCATCTTGATGTGGCAGGCTTGCAGGATGGTCGCCTCCAATTCCGCACATTCATCTTTTCCAAAACGAGAATTTATCAGTTTCACATCCTTAATCCGGTGATTGTAATAGGCATGTCCCGCCAACGCCGAGGCCTTGGCCAACCATGTATCCCAATCCGGCTCGTCACAAGCATATTCCATCACGTTATCGTGAATGGTGTAATCACACGGGGTGAGAGTGTTCACAGCATCCACCAATTTGTGCGCAAACGGGGTCTCGTTTTCCGGCGGCTCGGTCAGGGAGACACGCACAGTGTCGCCCACCCCCATGAGCAGCAGAGCGCCGATGCCGGCAGCAGACTTCACGCGCCCTTCAAGGCCATTGCCCGCCTCGGTCACACCAATGTGCAACGGATAGGTACATCCCCGCCGGGCCATCTCATGATGCAACAGCCAAGTAGCCTCCATCATGGTATGTACATTGGAGGATTTCATGGAGACGACCACCTTGTGAAAATCGTAATGTTCGCAGATGTCGACCCACTCGAGAGCCGACTGCACCATAGCGCGGGGAGTGTTGCCATAGCGGCTCACAATGCGGTCGCAAAGCGATCCATGATTGATGCCGAGCCTGATGGCCGTGCCATGTTCCCTGCAAATACGGAACAGCGGTTCGGCACGGAGTGCCATGCGCTCCACCGCGGCATTGTACTCCGAATCGGTGAGGTCGAGCTGCTTGAAGCTGCGCTTGTCCACATAGTTTCCCGGGTTGATGCGCACTTTGTCGACGACAGAGGCCATGGCTTCGGCCACCTTGGGGTTAAAGTGGACATCCGCGACCAGAGGCACATCCACGCCGTCGGCACGCAACTGATCCCGAATGGCGCGCATAGCCTCCACTTCCTGGAGCGAAGGCACGGTGAGACGTGCCATCTGGGCACCTGCAGCGACCATGCGCCTGACCTGTGCCACGGAAGCCGCCACATCGTTAGTGTCTGTGTTGGTCATCGATTGCACCACAACAGGCGATGAGCCACCGATGGTCACTTTCCCGATATTGAAAGAAGTCTTACTATTCATACTTTAAAATAGAATATGGGGACATCGCATGCGCAAACCATCACGCACCTTTGATGTTGCGGAAGCCTTGGGCTTGCAGTTCAATCAGGCAGTTATCGCCCGTGACAAGATGACAACCTGCTGCCTTTTCCTTGATATAACCAATGATGGAGACATTGGCCACATTCTTGACTTTTTCGAAGTCGGACTGCCGGATGGTGAACATCAGTTCGTAGTCGTCACCACCATTGAGGGCAGCCACCGTATGCACGATGTCAAGATCCTTGAGGGTGGTGAAGGTGAGTTCCGTCATGGGCAATTTCTCCTCGAAGAGGTCGCAACCCATATTGGAGGCGCGGCAGATTTGCATGGCGGCGGCGGCGATTCCGTCGGACACGAGCGTCATGGCAGTGGGCAGGACATCCTCGCGCCGCAAGGCCTCCACAATGTCAAGGCGCGGTTCAGGCTTGAGCTGGCGACGCAGCAAATAATCCTTGCCTTCGAAATCGGGTTGCATGTCAGGCTGCGCCAAGAACACCTTCTTCTCGCGCTCCAACAGAAGCAGCCCGGCATACGCCGCTGCAAAATCGCCGGAGACGCAAATTAACTCGTTCTCCTTCGCACCCTGGCGTGTGAGCAGACGCGCAGGTTCGCATTCGCCCAAAGCTGTCACCGTTATCACCAAGTCCTTGCGCGAAGTGGAGAGGTCCAGCCCCACCACATCGACATGTGCACCGTCGCAGCAGGCGCGCACCCCGTCCAACAGTTCGCTGACATTCTTCAGGTCAAAGCGGTCGGAGACGCACACGTTGACCATCAGATGCGTCGGAATGGCATTCATACCCAACAAGTCGGAGATGGCGATAGTCGCCACCTTGTAACCCAAATGGATCAGCGGCACGTAGGTCAGGTCAAAATGGACATTTTCCAAGAATACTTTTGTGGTAGAGACCACATTCTCTTCAAAGGGAGCAACCACGGCGGCGTCATCGCCAATGCCAACGACGGTGGAGCCATTTTCTGTCGGGAAAAATTTGGCAAACTCCTCTATCAGCTCATATTTGCCGAGTTGGGGTGTCTCTTTAGTTTTTATTGTATCATCCATTATATCAGGGATTTTCTTATTAATATTCAGACGAGGTCTACAAATTGGGCACCGACCAACGCGGCGAGGTCCATCGCGGAGAGTTGGACTTGCGCCCCCACCTTGCCGGCACTGCAACAAATCGTGTCGAACAGCGTTGCGCTCTCCTCGATGAACGTCGGGAAGGGCTTTTTCATGCCCACGGGCGAGCATCCCCCATGAATGTAGCCCGTCAAGGGCAGCAGTTCCTTCTGCTTGATCATCTGGATGCTCTTCACATTGGCAGCCTTTGCTGCCTTCTTCAGGTCGAGGGTGGAACAAACAGGGATCACAAACACATAATGCCCTCCATCGTTGCCCACTGTCACGAGAGTTTTGAAAACCTGCATGGGGTCTTCGCCTAACAAATTCGCAATCGTGGCCCCGTCGGTCACACTATTGTCATAGTCGTGCGGGGTGAATGCGATGCCCTGCTGGGTCAAGATACGCATGACATTGGTCTTCTCCATAACGATTTAAAAAAATGCCAGGCCAAGATCCGGATGGACGACCTGGCTCGGCAATGGGTTTACAATATTATATATCTGTTAGCGCAAACGATCGGCGGCATGTACCAACGCCTCGTCACGCTTGATAAACTTGTTGGCCAAGAAAAGGCAAACAGCCTCGACAAAGACCAAAATCAACAGCAAAGCCTTGTTGGCAAAAAGGAACTCATAGTCCATTTGATTGATACTAAAATACTTCTTAAACACCACATCCGGACAAACCCACAGCATCAGCATCAACGTCACCAAATAGACAATCATCGTGATCGACACGATTCTTACCTGACGCGCGCGATTCTTGTAGGAGAACAGGGCTAACAAGGAGAGTCCGGCACAAGCCACCAGGCACAGTGCGACGTAATACACTTTCACGACAGCATGGCCATCTGCCATGTTATATTTGAGGACTAACGAGTTAAACACATATTGATAATCCTGCGTGTTGATATAGGCTATGGGAGTAAAAAGCAGCACGATAGGGATAATGGCTGCAATCAGCAGGAAAATGGATTGAATTCTTTGAATCATTTTTCTTTTTAAGATTTTTAGGTGATTATTATTTGCGATTATAAAGAAAAAGCATGGGACTACTGGAATTCCTTGTTTAAAGTTATCGTGGGCAGTTTAAGACTGTTTTCCTTGGTACCGGCGTATGGGGTGAGCTTCACTTTCACCTTTGAAGGTTTGCCGTTACCATAGTCCATCAGATTCTTGGTGAAATTGATGATATCGCCCACCTGTCCATTTTTGACGATGCTGACGAGGTCAGCCGAAATGGGGACAGGGACCGTGAGCGTGGAATTGGGATTGATGATGTATGTCTTGTCCTGATTTTTTCCTGAAGCAATGAAAGAATCATCCAAGAACAAATCGTAATCGAAAGCGAACAGTTTCGCCACACGGGGCGTTTCATTCTTGACATTGACATTGACACTGGCCTTGACTGTGAAGTCCCGATTCTTGATGGCATTCACGGCCTTTTGCATATTGCTGACGGACAAATCGGAGACACCGTGAATGTTACTCAGGTTAATGTCGGCCCAAGTGACGTTGGAGACACTGGCCAGATTAAACTTGCAGTTCACCAAATTGGCCACTTGGCTGAGGGTGGAGCATCCTACAATCAAGACAGCTGCGATAGCCATCAGAGCGACGGCTGTTTTCTTCAAATATTTCATTTTGCTGGCAATAAATTAGGTTATAACACTTGGCCATCCTTGAGCACGATTTTCCGGTCAGACAAGGTGGCGAGTTCTTCGTTATGGGTGACGATGATAAAGGTTTGGTGGAATTGGTCGCGCAGGTCGAAGAAGAGTTGGTGGAGTTTCTTGGCATTGTCCGTGTCGAGGTTGCCTGAAGGCTCGTCAGCGAGGATCAGTTCGGGGTTGTTCATCAGGGCGCGGGCCACGGCCACGCGTTGCTGTTCGCCGCCGGAGAGTTGCGAGGGCTTATGCTCGGCGCGCTCCCTGAGTTTCAGGAAATCCAACAGCTCATGGGCACGCACCAAGGCGTCCTTGCGGCTCTTTCCCGCGATCATGGCGGGCAGCGCCACATTCTCCACCGCCGTAAACTCGGGCAGCAGGTGATGAAATTGGTAGACAAAGCCGATGTGCCGGTTGCGGAACTCCGACAGCTGGTCGTCACCAAGCTGATTAAGATGCGTGCCGTCGATGACAACCTCACCCTTGTCGGGGCGGTCGAGCGTGCCGATGAGATGCAACAAGGTGGACTTGCCAGCCCCGGAAGGGCCGACAATCGTTACCACCTTGGAGTTCTCTATTGTGAGGTTGATGCCACGCAACACCCGCAGGGTCCCGTAGCTCTTTTCGACACCGCGAATCTCGATCATTACTTTTTGATTTCCTTGGCGAGACGGGCAGTCAGCAGAGGCACGACCTTGTTGAGGTCGCACACGATGCCGAGGTCGGCCACGCCGAAGATCGGGGCGAACTTATCTTTGTTGACCGCGATGATGAGGTCTGACTCTTCCATGCCGGCGAGGTGCTGGATGGCGCCGGAGATACCTAAGGCCAGGTAAAGGTCGGGACGTACCGTCTTGCCGGTCTGGCCCACCTGACGGTCATGGTCCATGATGCCTGCATCGACCATGGCGCGGGAGGAGGCGACTTCAGCATTGGGGAAGGTCCCCGCCAAGCATTCCAGCTTGTCGAAGCCCTCTTTGCATCCCACACCGCGACCGCCGGAGACCAGCACTTTTGCTTCAGTGATATCCAGCTTGCCCTTGTCGTCTTTCACATTCTCGACCAAGCGCACTTTGAACTTGGAGGCATCGAAGGCCGGTTTGAAGTCGATGATTTCACCCTTGCGGGAAGCATCGCGGCTGATACGCTGCATGACGCCCGGACGCACGGTGCTCATCTGCGGACGATGGTTGGTACACATGATGGTGGCCATCAGGTTACCGCCGAAAGCGGGACGGGTCATCATCAGCTCACCCTCCTCGGAAATCTCAAGACGCGTACAGTCTGCGGTGAGACCTGTGTTGAGGTGGCAGGCCAAGCGCGGAGCCAGGTCGCGTCCGATGGTGGAAGCCCCGATCATCAAGATGCTGGGGTTGTATTTCATCACCACCTGATAAAGGGCTTGGGCATACTGCTCGGTCAGATAATCCTTCAGCTCGGGCTCGTCGATGCAGATCACCTCGTCGGCGCCGTATTCAATGAGCATCTGGGCTTGGTTGCGGACTTCGTAGCCAGCCAGGACTGCGACGACCTTCTCTTTCAGGACGCCGGCCAATTCATGGGCTTTGCCGAGCAATTCCAACGCCACATTTTGAACGACGCCCTCGCGCTGTTCTGCAAATACAAATATGTTTTTATAATCAGATTTTTCCATAGTGCGTTCGTTCTTTTAGATGATGAATTTTTCTTTCAATTTGCTGACAATGAGTTCAACAGCCTCTTCGGCGTCGACTTCATAAACCTGGCCGGCGGTCTTTTGCGGCTTGGTGAAGGATTTCTTCACGCGCGTGGGGGAACCGGAGAGTCCGAGACGGGACTGGTCCACGTCGATTTGATCGGCATTCCAAACTTCCACTTCCTTTTCAAAAGCATCCATGATGCCCTTGACGCTCATGTAGCGAGGTTGGTTGGCGGTGGCCAGCACGGTGAGTACGCAGGGGGCTTCGACTTCGAGCACTTGGTGTCCCTCTTCGGTCTCTTTCGTGACGGTGCAGAGCTTGCCGTCGACTTTAAGATCGGTGACGTAGGTAACTTGGGGCAGGTCGAGATGCTGGGCTAAGGAGACGGGCACCTGGGCGGTGTCGCCATCGATAGCTTGGCGACCGCAGATGATGAGGTCGTAGTCGAGGGTCTTGAGTGCGCCGGCGAGGGCATAGGAGGTGGCCAGCGTGTCTGCGCCCGCGAAGCGGCGGTCGCTGAGGATGATGGCACGGTCGGCGCCCATGGCAAAGGCCTCTCGGCAGATGGCGTCGGCTTGCGGCGGACCCATCGTGATGACGGTCACGTGCGCACCGAGCTGGTCTTTCAGACGGAGAGCCATCTCAAGGCCGCCCTTGTCGTCGGGGTTCATGATGGAGGGCACACCGTCGCGAATCAGGGTTCCCGTCACCGGGTTGATTTTGATTACGTTCGTATTCGGAACTTGTTTTATGCAAACTATGATTTTCATATTGTAAAATTTCTTGGGTTATTTGAACAACTTGCCGGCGATGACCATACGCTGCACTTCGGATGTGCCTTCGTAGATCTCGGTAATCTTGGCGTCGCGCATCATTCTTTCGATTTCATACTCGCGGGTGTAGCCGTAGCCGCCGTGGAACTGGAGACACTTGGTGGTCACCTCCATGGCGGTCTCTGCTGCGAACAGCTTGGCCATGGCTGCATCCACGGAATACGGGAGGTGCATATCCTTCTTGTAGGCTGCCTGGCGCACGAGCAGGCGGGCGGCCTGCACGCGGGTCTCGAGGTTGGCCATCTGGAACTGCGTGTTCTGGAAGGCGCTGATGGCCTTGCCGAACTGCTTGCGCTCCTTGGTGTATTTGACGGTCACATCCATAGCGCCTTGGGCTATGCCAAGGGCTTGGGAGGCTATGCCGATACGACCGCCGTCGAGCGTCATCATGGCAATCTTGAAGCCCTTGCCGAGCTCGCCCAAAAGGTTGGCCTTGGGAATGCGGCAGTTTTCAAAAATCAGCTCGCAGGTGGCGGAACCACGGATACCTAATTTTTTCTCCTTCTTGCCGATGGAGAAACCCGGGGTGTCCTTCTCCACGATGAAAGCACTGATACCCTTGGTGCCGAGAGACTTGTCGGTCATGGCCATGATCACGTACACGTGGGCGTAGCCGGCATTGGTGATGAAAATCTTGCTGCCGTTGAGCACCCACTCTTCGCCGTCCAAGACAGCGGTGGTCTGCTGCATGGCAGCATCGGTACCGGCATTAGGCTCGGTCAGGCCGAAAGCGCCGATCCACTCGCCGGAAGCAAGCTTGGGCAGGTATTTCATTTTTTGTTCTTCAGTGCCGAATTCCAATATGGGGTTCATGCAGAGGGACGTGTGCGCGGAGACAATCACGCCTGTGGTGGCACATACGCGTGACAATTCCTCAACAGCCATGATATACATTTGGTTGGTGCCGCCCTGGCCGCCGTACTCCACGGGGATGGGAATGCCCATGATGCCAATCTTGGCCATCTTTTCCACGGACTCCATCGGGAAGCGCTCCTGTTCGTCAACTTCCGCCGCCAACGGTTTGATTTCGTTCTCGGCGAACTCTCGAATCATCTGCAAGAAAAGTTCTTCTCTTTTGTTTAAGCTAAAATCCATTGTTGTGTGTTTATTCGTTTACTGTTTATTGTGGGGAGTGAGCAGTGAACAGTAAATTGACTAAAAAGGAAAGTGTTACCTAAATTTCTGATCACTGATCACTCATCACTGATCACTAATCAAGTTGCATCGGTTTGAGATCGGGGGAGATGATGAGCGTAGCCTCGGTGGCAGCCTTCACATCGTCCACGGTGAACTCAGGGTTGAGTTCGGTAAGGACGAGGCCCTCCTTGGTGACCTTGATGACACCCATTTCGGTGACGATGAGGCTGACGGCGTTCTTGGCCGTCAGCGGAAGGTTGCAGCTATGGAGGATTTTGGGATTGCCCTTCTGGGTGTGCTCCATGGCCACGATGACGGTCTTGGCCTGCATCAAGTCCATGGCGCCGCCCATGCCGGCCACCAGTTTGCCGGGGACCATCCAGTTGGCGATGTCGCCATTCTCGGCCACTTGCATGGCACCCAGGATAGTCTTGTCCACGTGTCCGCCTCTGACCATGCAGAAAGAATCGGCGGAGCTGAAGGAGACAGCACCGGGTTGTGCGGTGATGAAGCCGCCGCCGGAGTTGATGAGGTTGAGGTCTTCCTCGCCTTCGGCGGGAGTCGGACCCATGCCCAACATACCGTTCTCGGTTTGCAGGATCACGTGCACATCATTCGGCAGGTAGTTCGGCACCATCGTCGGCAGGCCGATACCCAAGTTCACAACATCGCCGTCTTTCAATTCCTTGGCGACTCTTTTTGCAATGGTTTCTCTGATTTGAGCTTTATCCATAGTCATATATTTTTAAAAGTTAAGACATAAAAACAGATGCCCCACAAAGGGCGGGCAAAGATACAAAAAAAATAGTCCGATTCCATAACCTCCGCAACACCGCACATTACAATTTTTTTTATTTTTGCAACCTTCAACATCAAATCTGTTTATCTATGGATAGTACCAACAACCAAATCACAGAAGAGAGCGCCACTCGCATTCAAGAGCCACAACACACTTTCAATGAACACGAGAAGAATCTTATATGCCCTCCGCCTTTATCGGGGTACTGTACCTGATAATCGCGCTCGTCTACATCCTACCCACCATCTACCTCAAGCGCCTCTATACGGCAGCCGACAACGCGATGAACGGCAACGACAACGAAGCAATGGTGGCGTTCCTGAAAAACCACAGGTCACTCTGGAAATTTTTCGGGATATTCTATATCGTGATGTTTGCTTTTTGCATTCTTGTCGTCCCTATCGTCAGTGTCTTGAGTGTCTTATAGGAGGCCGGCGCAGAGCAAAAGTCATCGGACTTTCGCTCCACCCCGCCCTGAAAACAGACGTGACACAGTCACGTTGTAGCAATTTTCCCTTTTCATGCATCTATCTGGAAAAATAAATGTCATGAAAAGAATATTGCTCATTTGTATGTCTCTATTGGCCGTCAGTTTATTGTCGGCACAAACGGTCGTCATCACCGTCGGCACAGAAACGACCAACGGCTATTATGCCCCCTTCAATTCCTATTATCATCACTCCTGGAACCAGTGCATCTACAACGCATCGGAAATCGGTGTATCCGGTGATATCACATCCATCGCCTGGCATTGCGCGAACAACCAAAGTTCCCTGCAGTGCAACAACATCACCATCTATATGGGCACCATCACTGACACCGCCCACACCCTCAGCACGGACTGGCTGCCAATGGACTCCCTCACGATGGTGTACCAAGGGCAGAATGTCATTCTCGGCAACCAAACCGGATGGAAGACCTTTTACCTGAACACGCCGTTTCACTACGACGGCACCCGCAACCTCGTGGTGGTCGTCTCCAAGACAGCCGACGACTACTCCGCGCAACGATGGAGTTTCACCAGCAAGTACAACGCCTGCCTCTACCGACAGAGCGACGACGACCCCACGTTCGCTTCCCACCCGGGAACCAACGCCGGCACCCTGTACTATGCCCGCGCCAACATACAGTTGGGCATCGACACACTGCCCGGCAACTGCCTCCGGCCCGAGAACCTGACCGCAATCAACATCACCAACCACAGCGCGGACATCACCTGGCTCAATATGGGCAACGAGACCTCCTGGCAGGTAGTCTGCTTGCCGCAAGGCACTATGATAACGCCCTACGTTTACACCACGACCGTGACAACCACCGCCTACACCCTCAACAACCTCTTCCCGAATACGGGTTATGACTTTTATGTCAGGGCTGTGTGCGGCACCAACGACTATAGCACCTGGAACTCCATCCCCATCCACACCTTGAGCGACGACGTGGCAAACGTCCCCTATTTCTGCGATTTCGAGGACACGGCGGAGGTCAACCGCTGGGTGCTGAACCCCAACCCCGGCACCAATGACTGGGCCATCGGCAGCGCCACGCACGAGGGTCCCGGCACCGGGCATTCAATGTACATCTCCAACGACAATGGCGCGACCAACTTCTACGACGGCAATACCGAGAGCAGCAGCTGGGCCTATCGCGACCTCGAGCTGCCCGCCGCCGCCCAATATGTCATCTCCTTCGACTGGAAAGGCATCGGGAGCTACAGTTCCAGTCCCACGGACTATATGCAGGTCTTCATCGGCGACCCGACCTCCATCCCGGCCAGCAACGGCCTGCCGACCGGCCTCCATCCCATCGGCGGCTTCTTCTATGCACAAAACTCCTGGCAGCATTTCGAGGGCACCGTGGACTCCTCGTTTGCCGGCACCAAAAGACTCTATTTCCGCTGGGTAAACAACAGTTACAGCGCAAGCAACCCGCCTGCGGCCGTGGACAATGTGATGATCACGAACACAAGCTGCGGTGCCCCGTACAACCTGACCTTGGACACCGTCACCGCCAACTCGGCGACTCTCTCGTGGCAATCCTTCTCCGCGAGCGACTCCCTCTGGATAATCCGATATGGCACGTTCGGTACCGACCCCGACTCTATGGCCACCCTGCAGGCCACAACCACGACCTACACCATAACGGGGCTTACTGCGTCGCAAGCCTATGAGTGCTATGTAACCTCCTCCTGCGGCGGCGCACGGCGGCACATCACGTTCAAGACCGATTGCGGGCCCATCACCCAGCTGCCCGTCCGCACAGGTTTTGAAAGCGACACATTGTACGCCACCCCTTATTGCTGGCACGCGCTCACCACGGAAAACACCAATTGCTATGTTACTACCACCGAACCCTACGAGGGCAACGCCTCGCTCTTCATACCCAACAGTTGTTACGTTTCCCTGCCTGTCATCGGTGGCAACCTGGCTATGAACAACCTGCAAATCGGGGGATGGATCCGTTCTTCAAGTTCGTCCACTCCCACACAGCTCATCGTCGGCATAATGAGTGACCCGAACGACTACAGCACCTTTGTCGCCGTTGACACGGTGAACCTCTCCAACTCATTCCAGTTCTTCGAGGTCAACACAGCCAACTACACGGGCTACGGCCATTACCTGACGCTGAACGCATCCGGGTATTCCTGTTATCTTGACAATGTGGAATTGAGCACGATTCCGCCGTGTCTCCGTCCGATGGACGTGACCGTGGACAGCACCACGCTGAGCTCGGTCTATCTCTCCTGGACTGAAGTCGGCACGGCCACGGCCTGGCGTGTCACCTACGGTCCGCAGGGCTTCACGCCCGGAGGGGCCAACAGCAGCACAGTGACCGCCTCTGCCACCCACATAGTTATCCCCAACATCCCCGCCGCCATTCCGTACGACTTCTACGTGCAAGCCGACTGCGGCGGCCAATACAGCCTGTACTCAGTTCCTGCCACCGGCGCCACCGGAGGGTTCAATATACCCACGACAGGTACCGTCACGCTGAACACTTGCAGCGCCATCCTTTATGATGACGGCGGTGTCAATGGAGATTACTCCATCAACTGCAACGCCACCGTCGTTCTCCAGCCCAGCAGTCCCAACAGCGTGATGACCATTTCCGGCACTATCAATCTTGAAAACAACTACGACTTTATATATGTATATGAAGGAACCAGTGCCACAGGGACTCCGCTCTACACGGGAACCGGCACGGCCGTTATGCCCACCATCGTCTCTGCCTCCGGCCCGCTGACGGTCAAGTTCACGTCCGATTACGCTATCGTCAAATCAGGCTTCGAGCTGACCGTCCAATGCCAGCAGGCCCCGAGCTGCGCCACGCCGTCCAATATGCGCATCATCGCAACGGAAGCCAACAGCCTGACGCTCACCTGGACTGAAAACGGCAACGCCACACAGTGGGACGTCTATTACGGAATGCAGATGAACAGTTTCACGCCGGATTTGAACTACCCCAATATGACGGTCACCACGGACACCATCACCGTCACCGGATTATGGGTGGGCACCACCTACGACTTCTATGTGCGGGCCAACTGCGGGGTCAATACCAGCGCGCTCTCCAGCGTCTTCTCCGCCGTCCCCGGCCGTGTCTTTATGCCGCATACCGGCACAACCTCTATGGTGATGTGCTCGGGCGATCTCTTCGACGACGGCGGGTTCACTGGCAACTACTCCAGCAACTGCAACGGTGAGTTGATTATCTATCCCAGTACCCCGGGTGCCGCGGCCAGTCTGAGTGGGGATTACCGGATGGCGTATGGCGACACTTTACGTATTTTCGACGGCGCGGGAACCAGCGGCAATATGCTCTTTCACCAATACGGCAATATGTCCTCCTACCAAAATCTGCCCAACACCGTTTCCACAACGGGGCCGCTGACCATCCAGTTGAAATCCGACAACGGAACAACCGCGGCTGGATTCCATTTCTCTGTATCCTGCGTCACCTGCATTCCGCCTATTCCTGCCGTTGACCACTTGGACAGCACATTCGTCAGCCTCCATTGGAGCGACCTCGGCGGAGCGCAGACCGAATGGGAAATCGCTTACGGTCCAACAGGTTTCAACGTTAACAACGCCACGCCCATCATTGTGACGACCAACTCCCCCACATTGACCGGCCTGACGCCCGATATGGTTTACGATTGCTACGTGCGCACCCGCTGCGATGCCTCGGATCACAGCACATGGGGGATGGTGACATTCCACACAATGCCGGCCTCCCCTGCACACATACCCTATTTTTGTGACTTCGAGGATTCCGTGATAAACAATGCGTGGATAATCGCCACCCACGGTCCCAATGAATGGTTCATCGGCAACACGGTCAACCAGGATATGAACGGCAGCAACTGCCTGTACATATCCAACGACACGGGCGCCCACAACGAGTACAATATCTACTTCGCGGGGGTGAGCTGGGCTTACCGCGACATCTATTTCGACCCTGCCACGGAATACACCTTGTCGTTCGACTGGCGCGCTATGGGAGGCAACAACGCCTACCTGTCCGTCTATCTCGGCGACCCCGAGACCGTGGACCTTACGTACCCCTACGACAATCCGGCCAACTCCACCACATTGTTCGCCAAGCTGTACGGCCAAAGTTCGTGGCAAACCGCCACCTACACACTGAACTCCTCTTGGGCGGGCACCACCAAGCGGCTCTATTTCCGATGGGTTGGCGGCGACCCCAACGGGCAGAACCCGCCGGCCGCCATCGACAACCTTTCCATATTCACCGAGACCTGCGGGCAGCCCCAACAGGTGACGGCCTCCAACATCACCAGCACCACCGCGCACATCGCCTGGAC
>DBYW01000043.1 GCA_002311645.1 Bacteroidales bacterium UBA1176 | reverse complement strand
TCGGCGGCCTTCGCCACAATGGCGTATATTGGATGGGTCAGCTGCTTTTCGTAGGTCATCGTGAGGTCATTTTCGAGGATGCCAAAATCGCTGCAAAAGTACACAAATTCCGAATATGTAATGCAGAGGCGGAACGGCAGTGCAGACTATCTCCGCACCCCCACCATCGCCCCCGACACGTTCCACGAGCTGAAGCTGCCCCCTTCGGGCGCGCCCTGCGGGATGGCGACCGTGATGGTGTGCCGGCCGGGCTTCAGGTCGGAGAGGTCGAAATAGGTGGGCTGCGTGGCGGTGCCCGGACACCAGCCCGAACGCGAGTAGTCGGACGAGGACATCCCGTTCCAGAAGTTGCCGGAGGCGGGGTTCAGCGTGCGGTAGGTGCCGCAGTCGCAGCGCCACGGCGTATATACATAGCGCACCTGCCCGTCGATGAGGATGGTGTTGGCCTTGGGCACGAACTCGTCGCCGGTGTCCCAGCCCCCGTGGCCGGTGGTGATGTACCGCAAGGTGAGCTGCTCTGTCCCCTCGGGCACGTCAAAGCTGACCGTCAGCGAGTCGGTGCCGAAGAAACGGCCGTAGTTCTGTCCCGCCATTTCCATCACATTGCAGGTGTTGAAGAGCGGAAGCACAAAGTGTTTGTCCATCTCAGACATGTCCCAGATGTCGCTCTCGGGATAGGCCTTCAGGGTGAGCGAGAGCTTGTGGCCGCCGCCGTCGTAGTTGCCGATGAAGGCGCCGATGAGCACTTCGTCGCCGAAGAGGGGCTGCAAGTCGCTGATGTCTTGCTTGTAGCGGGTCTCGGTGGCCCACTCGCGGTCGTCGAGCGACCGGTATTGGTTGTAGTGGCGGATGCCGAAGGGCGTGAAGAAGCGGACGAGCTCCACCAACGGCAGGTAACGGTCTGTTATCCTGATGCCTTGGTAGGTGCCGCCCTCTTTGTCTGTGAAGTGGGGTAGCACATCGGCGGTGTTGGCCTTGAGGGCGTCGAGGAAGCTCTGCTGCCGGCTGGTGGGGATGAGGAAGATGGAGCCCGTGCGGTCGTAAGCGTCGCCGTTGGAGTATTGCGTCACCTCGGCGAAGAGCCGGTAGTGGGTGGGCAGCTGCCGCCAGTGGAGACGCTTGAGCACGACTGTGCCGTTGGCAAACGACAGGGTGGTGTCGAAATCAACCGTCTGCGGTACGGTGATCTTGGGGTTGAAGCAGATCTGCGCTTCGTTGAACACCGGCACGGTGATGACTAACTTCTCCTTTTCCAGATTGTTGAGCTGCGCGCGGGTGAGCACCTCCCCGAAGTGGTGAAGATCATTGCCCGGGAAGAGCGGCTCCTTGAAGGGACGAAGCCTCTGCACCTCGGCGAGCTGCATCACGGCGTTGCCGTTGCGCCGGTACTGCACTAACGTGCCGGGCAGGTCGGCGAACGAGGCTATGGGCGTGGCCCGGAGCTTCAGGTCCTGGGTGACCCACAACTCTATCGTGTTCGAGAAGAGCACGATTTTGTACTTGGTGCACCGGTAGCCGTTGATTTTCTCGGTGTCCTCTTCGCTGTATTCGTTGGAAGGCATACTGCTGCCACTGCAGTACCGCTCTTTGGGAGAATAGACCAGCTGGCTGACGATGGTGTCGGTGGCGTAGTCGATGAAGGTGTAGTGGGTGGCCGTGCCCGGGACGGGGTTCACCACGGGGGCGTTGCCCGACTCTATCCGCACGCGCTCTCCCTCCACCAGGACTTTGGTCAGGGAGGTGTCGCCGTCGCCGCCGAGGGTGAAGGCGCGGTAGAGCAGTTGGTTCTGGGCGCTTGCATATCCGCAAAGCATCCAGAGCGTGATGAGAAATGGGAAAGTTTTCTTCATGAATACAGGGTGTTAGGGAAACAGGTACTTGAGAGAGTGCCTATTTGTTCGTGTGTTCGCGCACGAGCTGTGAGAAGACACGGCCTCGCTCCTCGAAATTCTTGAATTGGTCGTAGGAAGCGGCGGCAGGGGAGAGGAGGGCGATTTTGCCCGCTTCCGTTTTCTCAAAGGCGAAATCGACGATCTTGCGAAAATCGTGTTCGAGGATATGGTTTTCCGGCATGGGGGTGTCGGAGGCCTGCCATTCATGGAGGATGCGTTCGCCAGCAGGACCGGTGAAGGCGATGTTGGTCATGGGGTTCTCCTTGAAGAAGGAGAGCAGGAGTCCGTACTCGATGCCGCGGTCGTAGCCGCCGAGAATGAGGGTGTCCACATGGCGCAGGGCTTTCACGGCGGCGACAGTGGCCTCGGGAATGGTGGAGATGCTGTCGTTGTAGAAGGCGATGTCGTTGTAGTTCCCGATGTATTCGATGCGGTTTGGCAGGCCGTGGAAGGTGTTGAGGCCTTGCATGATTTGGTTATGGTCAAGGCCGAGTTTGCGGCAGATGGCAATGGCGGCCATGATGTTGTAATAGTTATGGGTGCCGGGCAGGTTGTGATAGTGCGAGAGATCGTACTCGTCTTCCAGATGGCCGGAGATGGCGAAATGGACGATGCCGTCGCGGCAGCATGCATACGGGCCGTCTTGTGGCTCACTGCCGAAGATGCAGCGGTCCCGGTTGAGGTTGTAGCTCTTGATGAGAGCGGGGATATGCTCGTCGTCGCCGTTGTAGACCAGGAACTGCCGCTCTTCTTGGAAACGGGTGATGTTGAGTTTCGCGATCTGGTAGTTGTTGAAGGAGTTGAAATGGTCGAGATGCTCTTGGTAGAGGTTGAGCAGCACGGCGTAGTCGGGCGAGCGATGGATGAACTCCAATTGGTGGGCGGAGAGTTCCGCCACGACGATGGTCTGGTCGTCGAGGCTCTCGAGGATGTCGAAGAACGGGACGCCGATGTTGCCGGCGAGGACGGCCTTGCGCCCGGCATGCCGCAGCAGGTGGTGGATGAGCGAGGCGGTGGTGCTTTTGCCCTTTGTGCCCGTGACACCAACGACCTGTTTGTGATAGGCCTTTAGGAAAAGGTCTGTTTGCGAGGTGATCCGATTGGGCTCGATGAAATAGTTGACGTGGTTGAAGCTGACGCCGGGTGCCTTGAGAATGAGGTCGTAGTTGTTCAGGTTTTGGTCGTAGCCCGCCCCTTTGACGAAGGTCAGCTTGGGGTCGACGAACTCGTCGGTCTTAAGGTTCGCGTTGGCGTCTGCCACGGTGAGTGGCATGTCGGGGAAATATCTGCGGATGAAACGATAAGAGGAGACGCCCTCTTTGCCGAATCCGAGGATGATGATCTTGCGGTTGCCGAGGGTGTTGAGGATTTGTTCGATAGGATGCATAGGTCGTTTGTTTAGGGCGGCAAACTTACAAAAAAAACGGATAGCCGGCTCCCGAGGAATGGTATAAAAAAAGAAAAGATGCGTCATACGGCGCATCTCGGAGCAAAACAAATAATGTAATTAAATATAATGATATGAAAAATGTGAGCGGAAAACGGGGCTCGAACCCGCCACCTACAGCTTGGAAGGCTGTCGCTCTACCAAATGAGCTACTTCCGCAGCGGAGAAAAAAGTGGGAGAGGAAGGATTCGAACCTCCGAAGGCTTAGCCAGCAGATTTACAGTCTGTCCCATTTGACCGCTCTGGAACTCTCCCATTTTGTGTTTCTTGGTGCCGAAGAGCCGATAGAGGGACTTGAACCCACGACCGGCTGATTACAAATCAGCTGCTCTTCCAGCTGAGCTACTTTGGCACTCTGCTCAAGTCCTTGAAGCACTAAAGCGTGGCAAATTTAAT
>DBYW01000027.1:35379-35688 GCA_002311645.1 Bacteroidales bacterium UBA1176 | reverse complement strand
TTTTTTTATTTGGGCGTGCCGGTGCGGCGGCGGGAATCACGTCATGTTCGCGTACGCAATCAAATGCCGCCGCGCCGTCGGGCTTTCCGTTCCAATGATTTTGGCTTAGTGTCTACCACCATTCCGCGAGACGCGAAGCGTCAAGCGGAACCTCCGTCTCGCCAGGGCACTCATTTTCGCCAAAATCATTTCCACTTCAATCCCTCACGCAAGCTCGTCGGACACTATTCCCGTTTCGCGGCGAACAACACACAACCTCGTCTCATGGTTCTCCTGCGCCGCAATTTTCCCGCGCACCATCCCTTCCCA
>DBYW01000027.1:35182-35302 GCA_002311645.1 Bacteroidales bacterium UBA1176 | reverse complement strand
CTCAAGGAATATTATTAGTCGTTGGCCGTTAGTTACTTGATTTTGCGGAAAAAACCATAACCAAAAGCCAAAGGCCAATAGCTAAACAAAAAGCAAGGCCTCTTCGAGGCCGATTCAATC
>DBYW01000027.1:0-35139 GCA_002311645.1 Bacteroidales bacterium UBA1176 | reverse complement strand
CACACGGCCGTGTGGGGTGGAACGACAGCACAGAGAACCTCTCGCGGCGCGGGAGTCGGCATCCAAGATGCATGAAATTTGCTCGCCGCGAAAAGGAGACGTTGGAAAAATGTGGCGTTTATCCCGGCCTGGTGCCATCATGTATATAACCACCTAAAAGAAATCGAGCATACGCCCGTGGAATGTCCGTACTTCCACGATTTTTTCGTATTTTTGCAGCCTTTAAATCCAACCCCTGAATATGAGTGCTGATTACATTTTCGAGACCGCCTGGGAAATTTGCAACAAAGTGGGCGGCATCTATACCGTATTGTCAACCAAGGCCGCCACGGTGGTCCAGCAATACCATGATCATTATCTGTGTGTGGGACCGGACATTTCCAAGGCCCATGACGACGATTTCATCGAAGACCACGAGCTCTACCGTGCCTGGCGGGAGACCGCGCTTCGCGAAGGTCTCAAGGTGCGCGTGGGACGATGGGACATCTGCGGCTCGCCCGTGGTTGTCCTGGTCGACTTCACGCCCTTTTTCGAGAAGAAGAACGACATCCTCACCCAGTTTTGGCTCACCTATCAGTTAGATTCCATTTCCGGGCAGTGGGACTACATTGAGCCGGCCCTGTTCGGCTATGCTGCCGGGCGTGTCATTGAAAGTTTCTACAATTTCCATTGCAGCTCGATGGACAAGATCATCGCCCATTTCCATGAGTGGATGACGGGCACAGGCATCCTGCATCTGAAGCACGTGGCGCCACAGATCGCCACCGTCTTCACCACGCATGCCACCGTCTTGGGACGATGCATTGCCGGCAACGGCCTTCCCCTTTACACCAACATGCGCCAATACGCCCCTGCCGACACCGCACGCCGTTTCGGAGTGCAGTCCAAGTACTCCCTCGAATCACTCTCCGCGCTGCACGCCGACGCATACACTACGGTCAGCGACATCACCAACAAGGAGTGCGAGGCTTTCTTTGCCAAGCCGGCCGATGTCATCACCATCAACGGCTTTGAAAACGGCTTTGTACCCACAGGCGAGGAGTATGACACCAAGCGCGCCACCGCCCGCAAGGCCCTGCTGCACGTTGCTTCCGCCCTGATGCAGCAAGAACTGCCCGAAGATGCCCTGTTAGTCATCAACAGCGGCCGATATGAATTCAAGAACAAGGGCATAGACGTCTTCATCCGCAGCTTGGCACAACTTTCGCAACAGAACCCCGACCGCACGATTGTGGCCTATCTCACTGTTCCCGCGGGCAACAGCGGCCGTCGCGAGGAACTGCTCCGCAAGATGCAACAGCCCATCGACGCCACGCCCGTCACGGGAGACTACGCCACGCACGTACTGCACGATCCTTTCAACGACCCCATCATCCGCGCCTTGCGCGAGAACGACCTCACCAACGCTCCTGAGCAGAAAGTCAAGGTCGTGTTCGTGCCCGTCTACCTCGACGGCGAGGACGGCATTTTCGACCTCTCCTACTACGACCTGCTCATCGGCTTCGACCTCAGCGTCTTCCCATCCTACTACGAGCCATGGGGTTATACGCCGTTAGAAAGCATCGCCTTTGGTGTGCCAACCATCACCACATCCCTGGCCGGATTTGGCCTCTGGGTGCGAGAAAACTTCACCGACCAAAAAAGCGTTTGCGTCATTGAACGCAACGACGACAACGACCAGGAGGTCATCCAGAATATCGCCGAGGCCATCTCCTTCTACAGCCATTGTGATGCCTCTTGCAAGAAAGCCATCAACGACAAGGCTGTCGAGATTTCCCAGCATGCGCTTTGGACCCATCTTTATGACAACTATCTGGCCGCATACGAGATTGCACTCAGCAAGAGCGACCTGCGCTACGAGCTTTACCAGAACAAGACCTCCAACATGGACCGCTTCGTGAAGCGCACCAACCGCGAGTTGCCAGAATGGCACCATATCTCCATCAAGTCGCATCTTCCCGAGGCCCTCGAGAAGTTGGAGAAACTCTCCGAAAACGTTTGGTGGAGCTGGAATTTTGAGGCGCGCGAGCTTTTCGAGGAAATCGCCGGCCCCACTCTTTGGAGCCTGTGCCACGAAAACCCCGTCTATCTGCTGCAGATGCTTCCCATCGACCGGCTTGAGAACTATTCTCAGAACGAGGTCTACCTCTCCAAACTCGACGCAGTCTACGACCAATTCCGCGCTTACATGGAAGAACCCTGCACGCGGCCCGAGAAGCGCATCGCCTACTTCAGCATGGAGTTCGGCATCACCAACGAACTGAAGATTTTCTCCGGCGGCTTGGGCATGCTGGCGGGCGACTACCTCAAGGAGGCCTCCGACTGCAACGTCAACATGATGGGAGTAGGTCTGCTCTACCGCTATGGCTATTTTACCCAACAGATCTCGGCACGCGGCGAGCAAGTCAACCTCTACCCCCCGCAAAGCTTCTCCAAATTGCCCATCAAACCCTTGAAGAACGAAAACGGCGACTGGATGAAGGTGAGCATCGCCCTGCCCGGACGCAATCTTTACGCCCGCATCTGGCGCGTCGACGTGGGGCGCATACCCCTCTACCTGCTTGACACCGACTTCGACGAGAACTGGCACGAAGACCGCGGCGTCACCGCCACCCTCTACGGCGGCGACCAGGAGAACCGCCTCAAGCAGGAACTTCTGCTCGGCATCGGCGGCATGCGGATGATCAAACTGATTGGCGAGAAGCCCGAACTTTTCCACCTTAACGAAGGCCATGCCGCATTCCTCAACTTAGAACGCGTGTATGAGATCATGCAGAACGAGCATGTCAACATGTCCATGGCCATCGAATTGGTGAAAGCCTCCTCGCTTTACACCACGCACACACCTGTGCCCGCCGGCCATGACGCATTCAGCGAAGACCTGATGCGCACCTATTTTGCCTCCTTCCCGGCCCGTTTCAACATCACCTGGGAAACCTTCATGGGCTTTGGCCGCAAGCGTGAGGACTACACCAACGACAAGTTCTCCATGAGCATCCTGGCTTGCCACCTCTCACAAGAAATCAACGGTGTGAGCCGCATCCATGGGCGCGTATCACAAGAGATGTTCGCGGACCTCTACGAAGGCCGTTTTGCCGAAGAGTCGCACATCGGATACGTCACCAACGGCGTACACTACCCCACTTGGGCACACAAGAGATGGCAGGAACTGCACCGCGAGACCTTCGGCCCTGAGTTTGAGCACGACCGTTCCAACCCTGAGATATGGAACAAGATATACCATGTGGATGACAACCGCATCTGGCAAATCAAGGATGATCTGCGCCATGACATGATTGCCGCCATCAAGGATCTTCTCAACGAACAGATGCGACGCCGCAACGAGTCACCGGCTTTGATTGCAAGCACCCTGAAAGCCATTCGCAGCGACGTGCTGACCATCGGCTTCGCGCGTCGTTTTGCCACCTACAAACGCGCCCACCTGCTCTTCACCGACGAAGAACGGCTGCGTCAAATCCTCTGCAACGAAAAGCATCCTGTACAGTTTGTCTTTGCTGGGAAAGCACACCCGCACGACAAGGCAGGACAGGACCTCATCACACGCATCATTGAACTGGCACGCAAACCCCAGTTCATCGGCAAAATCATCTTCGTGGAGAACTACGACATGATCTTAGCCAAAAAGCTGGTCTCCGGCTGCGATGTCTGGCTCAACACTCCGACACGTCCGCTGGAAGCCTCCGGCACAAGCGGCGAAAAAGCCGTCATGAACGGCGTGCTCAACTTCAGCGTCCTTGACGGCTGGTGGGCGGAAGGCTACGTACCAGGCGCCGGCTGGGCCATCAAGGAGCAAATCACCTACCGGGACAACAGGCTGCAAGACGAGTTGGACGCTGCCACACTCTACTCCACCATCGAGGAGGAAATCGTGCCGGCCTTCTACACCCGCACTGCCGAAGGCATCCCTTCCGACTGGGTGCGCATGATGAAGGACTGCTTCGCTAAGATTTCACCGCACTACACGATGACACGTCAGTTGGACGACTACTACGAGAAGTTTTATCACAAGTTGGAAGACCGCACCGACTGCTTGCGCGCCGACAACCTTCGCAACGTGCGCTATCTGCTCCGATGGAAAGAGAAACTGGTGGCGGGTTGGGGCGACCTCAAACGCATCGACATCCAGTATGACAACCCCGCCAAGAGCACCTTCTATGTAGGTGACAACCTCGAGCTCACCCTCGACATTCGCATCGGAAGTATCTCTCCCGACGATCTCAAGGTAGAGATGCTTTTCGCGGAAAAGGACGAAAGCGGTCGAATGCACCTCTTCTTCAAGGCGCCGCTCACCCTTGTCTCCGCCAACAACGGCATCGCACGCTACCAATTCTCCCTCAATGCCAAGAATGTCGGACTCTGGGATTGCGTCATCCGCATCATCCCTAAACACGAGCTGCTGCCACACGACCTGGATTTCAATTTAGTGAAATGGATGTAACCCTTACATAATGGACGCGAAAAACGCGTCCATTTTAGTTTGATTCAATCCCAATAAAAAGGCACAGACAAAGCTCTTGCTGACCAGACAAACCGTTTTGTAGCCTACGGGGATGGCGGTTCAGATGCCTTTCTTGTAACATCTTCTTCGGAAATAAAGCTCGGATTCGTATTTCGACCAGATGCGCGCCGCAATGTTGTCTTCCAGCTGCTGCGATGTAAAGGCATACTCAAAGCCTCTGTCGAGAAAAATCTTATGCAGTTCTTTGTGGTATATGGCATGAACACCTGAATGCATATACTCCGGCAAGACTCCCGTCAGGTATAGATCCACGAATTTGTTTTTCTTAAGAGCACGCAAGATATGGAACCAGCCGGTCGGGAACAGGGAACCATTGGCTTTCCTGAAAGCCTCGCTCAGGGAAGGAAGACAGAATGCAAAGCCGACCAAACGGCCATTCTCATCTTCAAGCATGGCAGACATATCAATATCGGCGACCTGGAAATTGTCCTTTATAGCCCAATTGATTTCGGCATCCGTAAGCGGAATAAAATTAAAGATATGGGTATAACTCTCGTTCAGGACGCGGAAAAATTCCATGCCTGATTTTTTCATCTGGGCTTTGTTGTCAAAATGGCGAAGGTGCACGTGATAGCGTTTTGACAGCACATCGGCCAAGTGGGTCATCCGTTCCGACAGTTCGTTCACCTTGACACGATATTGGACATAATCGACCTCTTTTTCAAAGCCAAGTTCGTCAATCAGTTGTGGATAATATGGATAATTATAGTCGGACACGATGCTTGGCGTATGGTCGAAACCTTCTATCAACATGGATTGCTTTTCTAGATTGGAGAATCGCGACGGGCCACAAATTTCATTCATACCCTGTGCACGCCCCCACTCTTCGACCGTATTCAGGAGTGCGCGGGCCACTTCAATGTCATCCACCGTGTCGAACCACCCGAAGCGTACGCGCCGTTGTCCTTTCAACTCATTACACTTATGGTTCACCACACCGCCAATTCGCCCCACGACCTGCCCGTCCCGGATTGCCATCCATAACTTAAGGGTACAAAAATCCAACGCGGGGTGATGTTCAATGATCTGCAGCTCCTTTTTATCAAGTGGAGGAACATAATGCGGACATGCCTTGTAAAGATGACGTGGGTATCTTACGAAGGCTTTCCGATCTTTCCGCGTGATAACTTCCTTAATTTCCATAAGATAAAAACAAAAAGACATTTTCAGTCTTATATGATTCAGGAGCCGCAAATATAAAAAAAAGAGGCCATCCTACGGACAGCCTCTCCTTCATTATGAAAAAAACAAACATTTTTGGATTAGGCACCCACCTGACGGCGGATGAATCCAAGACATGCCAATTCTTTGTCAACGGAAGCGATGTAATCGCGTACATTCTGCTTGCCGTCGCCACCCATTACGAGGACTTGATACATCAAGGTGCTCTCCTTGAAGAATTTCACCAAGCGGCCTTGGGCAATCTGCTGGATCTGGGCTTCGTTGAGGGTAGCAGCCTTCTTGGCAGCTTCCTCTTCCTTGATCTTACGGGCGAGGTTGGCTTGCTCTTCCGTAATCCAGCCCTTTGCCATGTTGGAGTTGATGTGGTCTTCGCTGTCCACGTGGGTGGGGTTGATACCAGCCTTGTTGAGAGCGGCATCCACAGCCTTGCCGATCAACTCGAGGCGGGTCTTCTCGACTGCAACTGCAAGTTCGCGATCCTTGTCCTCTTGCGGGATGGCATTCTCATCCAATGCGAGCGGGCTCATGGCCGTGATATGGAGAGCGACGTTGTGAGCCACTTCATGGGCTTTTTCGCCAGCCTTATTGAAACAGACGAGGGTTGCTTTATGGTTGCCCATGTGGTTGTAGGCCTCCACGAGGGGAGCTTCCACATAGTCGTAATGAGGAAGTTCGATTTTCTCACCGGTCTTACCAGTCAGTTCGGTCAGCATATCAGAGACTTTTTTGCCGTCGATTTGCATCTCGAGGAGTTCCTCACGGGTTCTGATGCCAGCTTCGAGAGCCTTGGCGACGACCATGTCAACGAAATTGACAAATTCTTCGCCATGTCCCACGAAGTCGGTTTCGCAAGCCACGACGAGCATGGCACCGACGGTGCGGTCAGCATTGGTGATGGCGACGATGCGGCCTTCATTGGATTCGCGGTCGGCACGTTTGGCGGCCACCTTCTGACCCTTCTTACGGAGGATATCAATAGCTTTCTCAAAATCACCTTCGGCCTCGACGAGAGCTTTCTTGCAATCCATCATGCCGATACCGGTCTGTTGTCTGAGTTTATTAACGTCAGCAGCTGTAATTGTTGCCATAATAATGTTTCTTTTTTAAGGTTAGTGAAAAATTATTCGTTTTTAGAAGCGTCACGACGACCGATTCTTCTGCGACGACCGTCACGGCCTTCGTTCTCATTGTTGTCATCCATCTCCTCGGTGTTCTCCATCTCAATGGCTTCCATCTCTTCTGCCTGGGCATCCTTGTTCATTTCGCGCTCGTTGAGACCCTCGCGAATAGCTTCGCAGATGGGTTTCAGGATAGCAGCGATGGACTTGGAGGCGTCATCGTTGGCGGGGATAGGATAGTCGACGAGATTAGGATTGGAGTTGGTGTCGACAATAGCGAAGGTGGGGATGGCGAGCTTGCGGGCCTCAGCCACGGCGATGTGTTCTTTCATCACGTCGACGATGAAGACGGCTGCCGGCAGACGGGTAAGGTCAGCGATGGAGCCAAGGTTCTTCTCGAGTTTGGCGCGCTCACGTTGGATCTGCAGTCTCTCACGCTTGGAGATGTTTTGGAACTGAGGGCCTTCGATAAGTTTGTCGATGTCGCTCATCTTCTTGACAGCCTTGCGGATGGTGAAGAAGTTGGTNNTTGGTGAGCATACCGCCCGGCCAGCGCTCGGTCACGTAAGGCATGCCGACTTCCTTGACCATGGAAGCGACGGTTTCCTTGGCTTGTTTCTTGGTGGCCACGAACAGGATCTTGCGGCCGGAACGGGCAATGTTCTTGGCGACTTCTGCGGCACGGTCGGCCATTTCAATGGTCTTGTGCAGGTCGATGATGTGAATGCCGTTCTTCTCCATGAAAATATAGGGAGCCATGGCGGGATTCCATTTTCTCTTGAGGTGGCCAAAGTGACAGCTGGCGTCTAATAATTCTTCAAATTGTAATCTTGACATTTTCTTTTTTTTTAATTGTTTACATTCTTAAAAGCAACTGCGGGGTAGTTCAAAGGAAATCTCCGCAGTTTCGATACTAAACAAGCAACACGTATATATAATAAGGTATTAACGTTTGCTGAATTGGAATCTCTTACGGGCCTTGGGTTGACCGGGTTTCTTACGTTCCACCATACGGGGGTCACGACGGAGGAAGCCCTGGCTCTTCATTGCGGAACGAAGTTCGGGATTGATCTCGACAAGAGCCTTGGCGATAGCCATGCGGAGAGCTTCGGCCTGGCCGGTCACGCCACCGCCGTCCAAGTTGGCCTTGATGTCGTACTGGCCAAGCACATCGGCGATGCGCAGAGGTTGTTCCACTTTATACTGCAAGGTGGGAACACAGAAATATTCTTTATAATCGCGGTTGTTCACCTTGATCTCGCCGGTGCCGGGTTTCATGTACAAACGAGCGACGGCGGTTTTTCTTCTGCCTAATGTATTAGTTACTTCCATTGTTATTTGATGTCGTTAACGTTAATTAATTTAGGTTGTTGAGCCTCGTGCGGGTGATTCGGACCCACATACACGTGGAGGTTGCGATAAAGCTGGCTTCCGAGACGGTTCTTCGGCAGCATGCCCTTGATGGCGTGCTCCAAAATGCGCTCCGGATACTTGCGCATGACTTCCTTGGGGGTGGCGAAACGCTGACCGCCAGGATAAGTGGTGTGGTGGACGTATTGCTTGTCCGTCCATTTCTTACCGGAGAAACGCACCTTCTCGGCATTGATGATGACTACATTGTCACCACAATCGAAACTCGGTGTGTAATAGGGTTTGTTCTTGCCCTTCAGGATACGAGCCACGACCGTCGCCAGACGACCCACAACCATTTCCTGAGCATCAATTAAAACCCACTCTTTCTTGACGATATCCTTGTTCGCCGAAATCGTTTTGTAACTTACTGCATCCATTTTTTCAGTCTGTTGTTTTTTTTGTTGGGAAATGTCTTCACCCACATTCCCCGAGTTTTTAATTAATTCCTTTTACTAACATTAAGGACAATAATCGGTATTTTTAAGGCCTGCAAAGATACATTTTTTTCAATATCGGACAATCCTGTCAGTCCCATTTTTTATCATAAATCATTACACTTGATTATCAGTAACTTACAGTGTTTTAAACACCATTCTCGCCAAAAGATTGTCTAATTCGCAACATTGCTTTCGCAAAAAAAAGAAAAAAAAACAGCAAAAATGAACGGAAGGACCCTGTTGCCACGGCAAAACTACATATCGCACTGCAAGATATCAATTAATTGGGGATAGGACTTGGCAAGACATCCCATGTCGTCGATGTGCGCATCTTCGCCAAACAGCAGGAAAGCCATGGCCAACCGGTGGTCGTTCATGGTGCGGAATTCATAGGGGGGCGTCGGCCACGCTTCGCGCGCACGCGCCCGCACCCGAAGGAAGTCGTCACCACAATCGATCTTGGCAAACGGCGCGAGTTGCAATGCCAACTGCCCACTCCTGTCCGACTCCTTGTACCGGAGATTTTGCGTATGCAAGAAGGTGGCGTCAACAGACAACAGGAGCGCCGTAACGGCCAGCACTGGCACCACGTCTGGATGTTCGGCGACATCAAAGTGGAGTGTCGGCACCAGATCCCTTCTGCGCGCCGTGATGCGCACGCCCGCCTCCGTCTCTTCGCTCTCCACGCCAAGCCGTGCAAACCAATCGGCGACAACGGCGTCGCCCTGGGCCGACCGCAAGGAGAGATCAAGGAGTTCGAACGTGGTCACATCCTGATTTTCCCCCACACAGGCAACTGACTGCATTCTGGCTGCAATCGCCGCTTTGGCATACCAAAACAGCGCCGCGCTCCAATCGCCCACCCTGCCCAACGGGCCGTTCGGTGCAGGCAGGTCTGCGACCGCGACGTGCCAAGGCGTGCATAGCCGCGTAAGTTGAATGTATGGCTTGGAGGGAATCTCCCGCGACGAAAACGTCAATTCCCGGAGACCGATTTTGGGAGCGACGAGTATCAGGGCTGAGGCAAACTGGCTGCTGCGGCGGCAGTCGATGGCCAATCGGCTGCCAAACAATTCTCGTCCATTGAAATGAATGCCATCATCGTGGCGACTGACATCCCCGCCGATAGAGTTCAACACCTCAACAAGTTCTTCTATGGGGCGTTGCAGCAAACGATGCGAACCCGTCAAACACCATTTGCCGGGAGTCACAGCCAGCAAGGGCGTCATGAAGCGATACGCGGCGCCGCACTCCCCCACATTCACCGTGGTGCCACGCCCGGCTGCATCCTTCACGGCTCGAAGGGCGCGGTGGGTCACCTGTATATCCTCACAATCACGCTCTTGAACAGGCAGCACCTCGCCCTTCAGGACAAAATGCACAAACATCTGCCTGATAATAACACTTTTACAACGCGGCAAGGTTATTGAACTTTTCACAGCCGCAAAAATAGGATTTTTTCGTATTTTTGCCAACTTTTTGATAGAACCTGTCACGTTACAAACCTTTAACCACCGGCAATGGACGAACAAATTCGGATGGGCGGATTCAAGATTCTCCCCCCTGGCGTCAAAAATCTACTTATAATCAACACTTTGGTGTTTTTTGCCACTGTTGTTTTCCAACAAACAGGCCTTGTTGACCTCGACAAATGGTTGGGGTTGCACTATATTGCCGCGCCCGATTTTCACATCTGGCAGTTCATCACCTACATGTTCATGCACGCCAACTTCAACCATTTGTTCTTCAACATGTTCGCGTTATGGATGTTTGGAGCTGCTGTGGAAAACTATTGGGGCACAAAACGCTTTCTCGTCTATTTCTTCATCACCGGCATCGGGGCTGCGATGTGCCACTACCTGATTGTCTTCTTCCAAGTGCATCCAACTGTTGCCCTGATCAACCAATTCATCGACAATCCCTCGCTGGAGTCGTACCGTTATTTAGTGGAGCACAACACCAATGTGCAATTCAACGACATGTTTCGCAACAATTTGGTGTTGCTGGAGCAAAACCCCAGTGTGCTGGACGAGTTGGCATACGTCACAGCCAATGCCCGTGACACCTACCTCAACAGCATCAACATTGTCGGAGCCTCCGGCGCCGTCTACGGTTTGTTGCTCGCCTTTGGCATGCTTTTCCCTAACTCCTACATCTACATCTATTTCCTGTTGCCCATCAAGGCCAAGTGGTTCGTCATCCTCTATGGCGGCATCGAACTGCTGTCGGGCATCTGGGGCACATCCGACGGCGTGGCACATTTCGCGCATCTGGGCGGCATGATTTTTGGCGTGCTGCTCATCCTCTATTGGCGTCACGCAGAACGCCAGCGCAACAACTACTATCACGACTACAGCGACAACAAGGACAAGCGCTTGTTCAGCCGGTTCAAAGAGTGGAGAGCGCAGCGCAATCGGGATAAGTTTTACGTCTCCACCGAAAGCGGTCGCCCCATAAGCGACGAAGATTATAACGCCCGCCGCACGGCAGAGAAAAAGCGCCTCGACGAAATCTTAGACAAGATCTCCGCCAATGGCTACGATGCTCTCACCAAGGAAGAGAAGGACTTTCTGTTTCACTATTCAAAAAAATAATGGCCTCGAAAAGACTCAACATACTGAAAAAAATCGCGAAGTGGTTACTGATTCTCATCACCATAGTAGCCGCTTTAGCCCTGCTCGGCTCGCTCGTCTCCCAAATATTGCGTCCGTCATTCAACCATATCATTGCATTCTGCGGACTGTTTTTCGTTTACATTCTCCTGGCCAATGCCTTCCTTGTCCTCTTGTGGATTTTCATCGACTACAGGCTGACCCTCATCCCGCTGATTCCCATCCTCCTCAATGTCAACAATATCGACCGGCATTTCCAGCTGCGCGCGCAGGACAAGCCCGAGACCTGTGCCAACTGCGTCAAGGTCATGAGCTACAACGCCCGCGTTTTCGGCATCTACGATGCCAACGACGACATCAAGAAACGCATGGCCAACAAGAAGGAAGTCCTCGCCTTTTTCAGCAAGGAGTGTCCCGACATTCTCTGTATCCAAGAGTATTTTTACGACAAAAGCGACAAGTTGAACTTCAACACTACCGAGGGCATCCTCAATGCCATGGAACTGCCCGACAACGACCGCTGTTACCGTCTCTACATCAGCGGCAAGACCGGGCCGCACCAATTCGGGTTGGCCGTGTTCAGCCGTTACCGCATCGTCAACAGCGGGGTCGTGGAGACCAACGACAGCACCCAAAACAAGGCCATGTTTGTAGACATCCGCTACAATGGCGACACCTTGCGTGTCTATAACATCCACCTGCAATCCATGAGCTTGGGCAGCGAGGACTACGCCACCAGCGAAGCCGTGTTGCACACCGACATGAGCGACCCCGAAATCGAGGCCAAGACTGCGCGTCTTTATCACAAGGTCACTGCCGCATACGATCACCGCCAGAAACAAGCCAAGGCCATCCGTGCCCACATCGACAGCTGCAAGCACCCGGTCATCATCTGCGGCGACTTCAACGACTCGCCCGCCTCCTACAGTGCCCACAAGATCGGGCACGGCTTCAAGGACAGCTTCCGCAGCAGCGGCAAGGGCCTTGGTGCCACCTTCTTCGGAGAACCATTCCCACCCTACCGTATCGACTACATCTTCCACAGCCGTCAATACAACGATTTCGGCCACACCGTCTGCACCGAGCTCAACACCTCCGACCACAAACCGATTTATACATATATCTCGATTTTGGAGAAAAGATGATTGCGATTTACGATTAAGCGATCAGACGATTAATTTCTTAGTTTCTTAGTTTCTTAACTTCTTAATTCAAAACTCTCCATTCTCAATTCAAAACAATGAAAAAGTCATTCCTTTTCGCGTTTATTGTTGCATTATTTTTGGAAGCAGGTTGTAACAAACAGAAAAACAACGTCAATGATCCCGTCAAGGAGGTATCATTGACGGAAGAGTCGGCGATCGGCTTTGCCAAAGAAATTGAGAAGGGCATCCTCAACGGGCGGGCAGCCGCCATCGACAGTGTCATCGACAGGGCGCACATCCGGCAGATAGTGTCCGAGAACTCCATCGTGTACAGCGGCTTCGATGTGGAGGGGGGTGAACAGTTCTTCGAGAAGTGCCTGCAGCTTGGAAACACGATGGTGGCAGCTGTCAACAACGGCGGTGACTTTGCCTTCACACGGTACTATAACGACGGGGGCGTCCATCACATCGTTTTCCGCAGTTACGACAATTTCGTGGTGAACTTTTACGATTTCACTGTGGACACCGCCGGCGGGCGGATGCTGATTCAAGACGGTTTCGTTTACAACGCCGGGTGCCAACTCTCCAAAAACGTGGAGGGCGCAATGCTCTACAACCTAATGCTGCAAACCAACCCCGACAGCGACGTCCAGTGGCTGCTACAGGCCGAGGAACAGACTCGCGCCAACCAGCCGTCCAAAGCCATCGCCACCCTCAAGGCACACAAGGAGGCTCTGCGTGACTATCCTGCCTACTACCAGCTCCTCGTCGCCAACCTCCACCAATCCGATCGTGCTCATTTCGCCGCACGCCTCGACGAGTTGGGTGACGAATTGGACAAACGTTACCTGTTACTGCACAAACTGCTCTATTTCGTGCACGAAGGCAAGGTTACCGAAACGGAGCAGTGTGTCAACGAGCTCATCCCCCACGTGGGCGACGACCCTGTTTTCCTGTTCCTCTACGGCTATGCCAATCTCGTGGCCAAACAATACGACCAAGCGCTGCAATGCTTCGTAACTGTCGACAAGTCGATGCCGCTCATCTGGGACCTCTGGCAATGCGAGTTGCGCTGCTACAAAGCTCTCAAGGACAATGATGGATTTGAGACGTGCCTCCAGCGGGGCAAGGAGGCATACGGCATGGACGAAAAAGAGCTACAGGAAATACGAGAGGGACTCTAATTGGCGAAGTGTGTGATCAGTTCCAGAATGATACGATCCTCCTTGCACTCCACGCCCTTGTGCACAAAATTCTTCTCGTAGTTCAGTCGGATGCCCGCCCGCAACGGTTTTTCCACGAAGATAAAGGTCAGTCCCGCAGTCAGGCGCTGGCGCGATGATTGCATCACAAGGTTGCCGTCGGCATCCGGCTGTCCGTTGCAGTTGGCGGTGATAGCATCGTAGCGCGCCCCGATCCCGATGTTGTCCAACATCTTTTTACCAACAGGGATCTTGTAATATGCAAAGCCGTATAAAGCGTGCGTGGGGCTTAGCGATTTTTCCATATATTGCTTATAGATGTACTCTGCCTCCAAGTGAAGGTTGGCTATATCGTAGGCAAGCTCTGCCTCATAATGGTGAATGCGGAATGCATCAGGGCGCACACCGGCATAGTCAAAGGTCAGCTTGAAATTTTTGAACAGCTCAAACGTGCCTCGCGCCACATAGTTCAGATGCTCCTGAAATTCCATCTGCCGGCTAAAGCCCGCACCGTTGAAGATACCTGCCTTGATTTCAAAAGGGACAACCTTGTCCCACTTGTAGCTAATGACAGCCCCCACATCGGACCAGGCTGTGATCTTCTGCGTAAGGAACGACTTGTCGGAGAAGTAGTATTGATAAGGAGAGAGCAGATTCTCGGAGCTAAAGGGCATCTTGTCATAGCCAATCAACAGGGAAAGGCCTTTGACTGGCTTAAACTGGGCAAAGATGGCCACGGGTGAGAACTTGCCGCCGTAGGTAAGATCGACGAGAGCCATGTAGGAGAACATCGGATGCACGCTACCACTGACCCCAATGCGCGTGTGGCGTAACTCGAAGTGATGTTTGTTGACCTGCGGGTTGTACTCATAGCGTCCCAGCACAGTGGCCGTGAAGTGGGGACGATACTCCTCCGGAATATGGAATTTACGCTTATTGGATCCGCGTGTGGTATCAGCATCCTGCGCGCAAAGGCTGAGAGTTGAGAGAACCAGAAGCAAAAGTGTGCACAATTTCTTCATAATGGGGTTGGGATGTCAATGGTGGCAGCTTAGATCCTAATGTTTGAAAATGGCCATAAAAGTCTTGAATATCAGCCGGAAGTCCTCCGCCAACGACTGGTTGTCAATATACTGCAGGTTTAGAGCGAGCTTGGCAGGCATCACCTCCTCGATGTACGTGCGTTCGGGATCGGGAGAAGCGGCCAGCACCTCATTCTCATTAACATAGCGTATGGAAGCATAGTCAGTGAGTCCCGGGCGGACAGAAAGCACGCGCATTTGTTCGGGTGTATAGAGATCCACGTATTTACGAACCTCGGGGCGCGGACCTACAATGCTCATATCCCCCTTTAGGATATTGAGCAGTTGCGGAAACTCGTCAATTTTGTATTTGCGAAGATAGTAGCCCACGCGCGTGACACGACTGTCGCGTGCCCCCACGGTAATCAACCCTTTGCTGTCGGCATCGGTGCGCATGGTACGAAACTTGTAGAGCCGGAAGTCGCGGTTGTCCTTGCCAACTCTCAACTGGCTGTAAAAGACACCGCCACGGGAGTCGAACACGATGAGCAACGCCACCACCAACCACACAGGCAGCAGCACGACCAGCACCATGAGGGAAAGGAGAATATCTAATAAACGCTTCATCGAGAACAATCAATGATATTTCCAGTTGCCATTGATATCGCCGCCCCAATAGTCGTAGGGGTCTGGATCATAGATATCGGTCTGCACTTGCACCTTGCGCACCAAGCGCATCTTCCAGTTGGTGTCGTGCGGCTCCCCATACTTGTTGGAGTGCAGCAACTCATAGTCGTTGCCCGTCATAGAAGGGTTGTAGAACACAAACTTAACGTTGGATTGGTCGTCGAGATAGTAATAGTGCCAGATTTCATAGGGCATTGTAACGGGATCCGAAGGAACCTCAAGAATATCATTGGGCTGGCCGTATTGCAGGTAAACGCGGCCTCGATCCGTCTTATAGCCCTTCTCTTGCACGCTGCCGAACCGTTCCTGCACGATTTTCACCATCTTGTTATACTTGTTCCATTCGCCCTCCGGGTCATTGGGATTACGTGCGACCCAGAAAGCATAGAAGAAACGCTGCAACTGCTCGTCCGTAAGTTTTTTCATCCGCGTGTCATAGAAATCGGTCTCCACATCCGTACTTATAGGGAACAAGGAGCGCACATTCTCTTCCAAGACCTTGCGATCTGTGATTTTGGCAGCGAATGTCTCCTCCACATTCACGGCATCGTATTGCGTCAGGTCAAGCTTTACAGAAGGGTTGCTGCGTTGGAAAAAGAGTTTGTTGACAAGCAAGAGGCTGTCCCTGTCATCATAGAGCTCCACTACCATGTTATAATTACCCGAAGGTAACTTGAAAACATTGAACTGGTCGATAACCAACACCACATCATCGGTTTCCAGTTCTTTGGAAATCACTTGATTAGGCATAGCAACCAACTTATTCTCATAGTTTTCCACAAAGCATTTGGCCTTGATATGCCGTCCTTCTCCAATAATTTTCTTCGAATTGTACACTTCCAAAGCAAAAGGCAGCACATATTGTTCCTCGCGGACATAGTTGTAGTAAAGCGGCGGCATATAGTAGCCGTATTTGATGTACATGCCCGGTGAGACGGGGGCGCTCATGTCCTCATACAGGGAGATGCGTGAAGAGGAGATGCGGTTTTCCGGGAAGTCCAACACGATGCGGTCTATATACTTGAGTTCCGTCGTGTCTTGGTTACGGTCGCGCAGGTAGAAGTTGAGAAAGAAATCGCCATTGGGCACGGCGAGGTTCTTGATGTCGGCAAAGTCAGGTTTGCCAGCGCGCACGGAATCGGCAAATTCGTCGGAGGCGAGGATGTAGTGCAGCATTTTGACCACGGTGTCACCACGGGTCACTTCCACGCGAACCTCCACATCGGCCTCGTATTTGCCATGATCATTAAGTGCATACTGCACAGATTCGCCGCCCACAATAAAGGTGAACTCGATGTATGGTTGCATCTTAGGCGAGCAGTAGGCCTTGTGGCTGATGAAAGCCCGCATATTTTGGGCGGGCAGGGTGAAGGCCGCTAAAAGACACAGTAACAAGATTGATAATCTCCTCATTGCAAATGTTATTTTGGAACTGCAAAAATAATGATTTTTTTGAATGTTACCATACAAAATGTGGAGACGCGGCGTGCCGGGTCTCCACATGGATGGGTTATATCGATAGCGCGGTCCATTAACGGAACGGCCTAATACGGCTTAACGCAATTTCTTATGCAGCTCGTCGGCCAGCTCAGCTATGGGCAGGCGATACTGCGCCATGGTGTCGCGCTCGCGCACGGTGACGGTGTTGTCCTCCTTGGTCTGGTTGTCGACGGTGACACAGAACGGTGTTCCAACGGCATCCTGACGGCGGTAGCGGCGACCGATTGCGTCCTTGTCCTCGTACTGCACCATGAAATCCTTCTTGAGTTTGTCAAAAATCTCCTTGCCGATTTCGGGCAGGCCGTCTTTCTTCACCAACGGCAGCACGGCAACCTTGTTGGGAGCCAGTTTGGCAGGGAGTTTCAGCACCACGCGCGTGGAACCGTCCTCAAGCGTCTCCTCCGTGTAGGCATTGCTGAACACGGCCAGGAACATGCGGTCCACGCCAATGGAGGTCTCAATGACATAAGGCACATAGTTCTCGTTAGCCTCCGGGTCGAAGTAGCGCAACTTCTTGCCGGAGTATTTCTCATGCTGCGAGAGGTCGAAATCGGTACGCGAATGGATGCCTTCCAGTTCCTTGAAGCCGAAGGGGAACTTAAATTCAATGTCGGTGGCAGCATTGGCATAATGGGCCAATTTCTCATGGTCGTGGAAGCGGTAATTCTCAGGGGCAATACCGAGGTCGGTATGCCACTGCAGACGTGTCTGTTTCCAATAGTCGAACCATTTGAGCTCTTCGCCGGGCTTGACGAAGAACTGCATCTCCATCTGCTCGAATTCCCTCATGCGAAAGATAAACTGGCGGGCGACAATCTCGTTGCGGAAGGCCTTGCCGATCTGGGCAATGCCAAAGGGCAACTTCATGCGTCCCGTCTTGTAGATATTGAGGAAATTGACGAAGATGCCCTGGGCGGTCTCAGGGCGCAAGTAAATAGTGTCAGCACCATCTGAAACGGAGCCGAGCTTGGTGGCGAACATAAGATTGAACTGGCGCACATCCGTCCAGTTACGCGTACCGGAAACGGGGCACACGATGCCCAGTTCTTCTATGAGGGCTTTCAGGCCGGCGAGGTCGTTGGCGTTCATCAAGGCGGCAAACCGTTCGCGAATGTCGTCAATCTCCTTCTGATGCTGCAGCACACGACCATTGGTCTCACGGAACATCTTCTCGTCGAAATTCTCGAAACGCTTGCGGGCTTTCTCCACCTCCTTGGTGATCTTGTCCTCGATCTTCTGGATATGGTCCTCTATGAGCACATCGGCACGATAGCGTTTTTTGGAATCCTTGTTGTCAATCAGAGGGTCATTAAACGCATCCACATGGCCGGAGGCCTTCCAGATGGTGGGGTGCATAAAGATGGCGCTGTCCAAGCCCACGATATTGTCGTGGTACTGCACCATGGACTTCCACCAATATTGCTTGATATTGTTCTTCAATTCGACACCGTTTTGACCATAGTCGTAGACGGCGCTCAAGCCATCGTATATTTCACTGGAGGGGAAAATATACCCATATTCTTTCGCGTGTGCGATAATTTGTTTGAAAAGGTCTTCGTTATTTGCCATAATTATTCAAAAGTGAAAGATATCATTAATACTTTAGATTTCAACGAATTGATAGTGGTGGCATGGATGTCCGGGTCTGTCACGAGGAGATTACGAACTCCGAATGCCATTTTCAGTTCGGCGGCGAACTTGAAGTAGGTGCAATAGAAATCAAAGCCCACGCCGGCAATGCCCTGGAAGTCGTGAGGATGCAGGCGAAGCACGTAGCCCACGTTGTTCTGGCGTTTCTTGGCGATGGAGGTCAGGTCAAGACTATACTGGGCGCCGGCGAGCACGTATGCACGCACATTGTTCAACATACGCGAAGATTTGAGCTTCACCATCAGGGGCAAATCCATATAGACAGCTCCCGCCACGTTGTTCTTGGGATTCGTGTTCTGGTGATATTCCAGACTTGAATTATTGTTATAAATCACACTGCGGTCTATGAACGACAATGTGGGAATAAAGCGGAGGTCGAAATACTTGCCCATGCGCAAGTCGGTCACAATGCCGAGATTAAAGCCGCTGTAACCACGCGTGTTGATGACGTTGAGGGTATCCTGATCATTCAACTGGGCATGGGAATATATGATAAAGTCTGACTGGTTGTAGCCAATGAGAAACCCGAAGTGAAAAACTTTCTTGTCGTACTTGAGCAGATTAGGGACTCCGAACTGGGCAGATGCGGAAGAGAACGTCGCAGTGGCAAGAAGGATGATCGTCAGGTGTTTCAGGTATTTCATACTATAATCAAAAGTTCAAATCATGCGAACGCACAATTTGACAATTTATTGTATTTCTGCCGATTGATTCTTGACAATCTCATTCTGCAACTGGGAGCTGTTGATGGGAACGACGCCCACATATTCGCACACCAAACCGCCTGCGAGGTTGGAAGCCAGGCAGGTTTCCTCCATGGAACGCCCTGTATACAAGAACAGGGTGGAAACAGAAATAACAGTGTCGCCCGCGCCGGAAACGTCAGCAACGCGACGCTTGAAGGCCGGTTGGTGGTAGAACTTGTCCGTTTGACGGTCATAGAAAGCGATACCCTTGGCCGACATGGTAATCATCACCTTGTCGATATTCTTTTCTGTGGCAAAACGTTTGGCCAGAGAGTGGATGTCTTCCAATTGCAGTTCCACATTATCCTCGATGTGCATACCCATAGCCAACTCCTTCAGGTTGGGCTTGAACAGGTTGACATTCGCATAGTGGTTGAAGTTGCGTTTCTTGGGGTCAACAGCCACAAAAATGTTCTTTTTGTGGGCAAAACCAAGAATTTCATCAATGATATCTTTGGAGAAGAGGCCTTTGTCGTAGTCTTCAAAAACGATGGCATCGATGGGGTGATGCTCAATCAATTGCTCGACAGTCGTGACGAACTGGCGTTTTTCGCGTTCCTTGAGTTGTTCGTCGCGCTCATCATCCACACGCACGATATGGGCATTATTGCCGATGATGCGATACTTGACCGTGGTTTTACGCCCGAACATAGGGACCAACCCCACGGAGTCAAGCTCGCAATCTTCCATGAGATCGTAGAAGACCTTGGCCTTGTTGTCGCCACCGATAACGGAGCAAAGGATAGGCGTGGCACCTAATGATTTGAGGTTAAGCGCCACGTTGGCGGCGCCACCGAGACGGTAGTTACGGCTTTGCGCGTTCACAATTGGAACCGGCGCCTCCGGGCTGATACGCGAAACCGAGCCGGTGATGTAGCAATCAATCATCACGTCACCGATGACCAAAACTGTTGTTTTATTGAAATGAGAGAAAATCTCTTGTACGTTGTCTATATCCATAGTATCAAAAATTTGGCCGCAAAAATACAAAAAATGTCAATCAGTCAAACATGCATCCAGGTCGTGGGCAAGGGCTTCCTTGTCGAGACGCTGTCCGATGAAAACAATCTTCTGCATACGGTCGCCGTATTGCTCGTCCCAGTCGTGGCGCAACCCTGGCTCGCGAGCCATCGTCTCCGCCAGTTCGTCAGGCGACATCGTGGCAAACCACAAGCCCACGTCTTTCAAGGACAACTGCTTGCCGGCCTGTTCGAAAAGATAACACTTGTCGAATTCTCCTTTAAAATAGCAGATACCCTTGGCGCGAATGACATTCTTGGGCAGCTTCCGGGCCACAAACTCGTCAAAACGACTCAAATTGAACGGACGACGGCGATAGTAAACGTAGGTGCCGATACCGTACTCCTCCACCTCACCCCCTTCATGGTCGTGATGGTGGTGATGATGGTGACCATGCTCATGCTCATGCTCATCATCTTCGTCATCATGGTCGTGATGATCATCATGGTCGTGATGGTCATCATGGTCGTGTTCCTCTTCGTCTTCATCATGCTGCGCCTCGATTTCGCGAATCCAGGTCGCGGAAGTTGCCACGGTCTCGAAATCAAACATGTTCGTATTCAGGATCAGGTCGAGGTCCACGTCGCCATAATCGCATTCGTAGATTTTGGCGGAGGGTTGGAGAGCCCTGACAATTTCATGCAAACGATTCAGTTCCTGCCGCGACACAGCGGCAGCCTTGTTGAGAAGCACCACATTGCAAAATTCAATTTGTTGGATAACAAGGTTTTCTATATCGTCTTCAGCTATATTGTCACGGAGAAGTCGGTCGCCGCAGGCGAACTCATCCTGCATGCGGAGGGCATCCACCACGGTGACCACGCAGTCGAGGCGGGGCACACCATTCTGGGTATAAGGGCCTCCCATGGACGGCATGGAACTGATGGTCTGGGCTATGGGGTCAGGTTCACAAATGCCGCTGGCCTCGACGACGATGTAGTCGAAGCGCTTCTGATCAATGATTTCTGCCAACTGCTTAACGAGGTCCATTTTGAGGGTGCAGCAGATGCAGCCGTTTTGGAGAGCCACCAAACTGTCGTCACCTTGTCCCACCACGCCGCCTTTTTGAATCAGGTCGGCGTCGATGTTGACCTCTCCGATATCATTGACGATGACGGCGAACTTGATGCCGCGGCGGTTGGAGAGAATACGATTCACCAAGGTTGTCTTTCCGCTGCCAAGATAGCCAGTTAGCAGCAACACAGGAGTTTCAGCTTTCATAGATATGGTTTTTTAAAGGGCGGCAAAGATACTAAAATTGCAGGGGCAATGCAGTACCTATCCCGGTATTTTTCACAGAAGAATTCATTGACAATTCTCATTCATCACGTCGTGCACGATTTTGGTCACCATCTGTTTCAACTCGGCGATAAACTGTCCGGCGTCGTACTTGTGTTGTTCAATCTCGCGCAGTTTTTTCTCCCAGATGCCCGTCAACTCGGCGCTTTTAAGCAGTTCCTCGCGTATCAGTCCAATCAGTTCAATGCCAGTCTCCGTAGGGGCGAGGCTCTTGCGCGCCTTGACGATATAGTTACGTTTGAACAGGGTCTCGATAATAGCCGCACGCGTGGAGGGGCGGCCTATGCCGTTCTCTTTCAGCGCTTCCCTCAGGCTTTCATCCTCCACGCCTTTGCCCGCGGTCTCCATGGCGCGCAGCAACGTGGCCTCCGTATATGGCTTGGGCGGAGTGGTCCACTTCTCCGCCAAGGCAGGCTCATGCGGGCCATGTTCCCCCACTGCAAACAGGGGCAGAACATTGTCCTCCTCCCTGTCAGAGTCGTTCTTCTCATCGTCGGGCTTGGCAGGCTTGATCACCACACGCCAACCAGGCTGCAGAATTTGCTTGCCCGTAGCCTTGAACTCCACCTCTTCAACCTTGCCCAAGACCGTGGTGGTGGAGATTTGGCAGTCAGGGTAGAACGCTGCGATAAAATGGCGGCACACCTCGTCGTACACGATGGCCTCCTGCTGCGGGAGCGCACCCGCCACCACGCCCGTGGGGATGATGGCATGATGGTCGGTGACTTTGCTGCTGTCGAACACGCGCTTGCTCTTGGGCAACTTCTTGCCTAAAAGCGGAGTTGTCAGCGGCGCGTATGCAGGCAGACCTTGCAGTATTTTAGGGCACTTGGGATAGATGTCATCACTTAAATAGGTGGTGTCGACACGTGGATAGGTGGTCAACTTTTTCTCGTACAGCGTCTGGATCACCTTGAGGGTCTGGTCGGCGGAGAAACCATACTTGCGGTTGCACTCCACCTGCAGGGATGTCAGGTCGAAAAGACGGGGCGGTGCCTCCTTGCCCTTCTTCTCCGTGATATTGGTCACCGTGAATTCCTTGCCAAGGACACGCTGCAGATCCTGCTCACCCTCCCCTATCGCAACGTACTTGCCCTTTGTGGCTGTAAACGTCGTGTCACGATACACGGTGGAGAGCACCCAATAGGCCTCTGGCTTGAAATTCTTGATTTCCAAGTATCTTTTGACAATGAGCGCCAGTGTCGGGGTTTGCACACGCCCGATGGAGAGCACCTGCCGGTCATGGCCGTACTTGAGTGTATAGAGTCGTGTGGCATTCATGCCTAAAAGCCAGTCGCCAATGGCACGACAGAGTCCGGCTTCGTAAAGCGATTGATATGCTGACTGATCCTTAAGCTGGGAAAAACCTTCTCGGATGGACTCCTCCGTCAACGAAGAGATCCACAGGCGCGAAACGGGGCAGCCGACCCGCGCCTTTTGCATCACCCACCGCTGGATAAGCTCGCCCTCCTGACCGGCATCGCCGCAGTTGACAATTCGGTCAGCCTTTTGCATCAATGTCTCAATAATTTGGAATTGTTTCTCAACCCCTTTATCATTGATGAGCTTGATGCCAAAGCGGGGCGGGATCATGGGTAGCCGGCTCAACGCCCAAGCCTTCCACATCGGCGTGTAGTCCTGCGGTTCCTTCAGGGTGCAAAGATGCCCGAACGTCCATGTGACCTGATATCCGTTTCCCTCCATGTAACCGTCGTGCGCCTGAGTGGCACCAATCACACGCGCAATATCACGCGCCACACTGGGTTTTTCTGCAATGCATACTATCATAGGTCAAGGAGGCTTCTATAGGTTATGTCCGGCCACAGAGATGTTTGAAATCGCACAAGGCACATCTTTTTTCATCTTCCGTTTGAGAAAATGGCATTTCAGGATCAATAATTTCAGAAAGCAACAATTTCAGCTTTTCCTCCAATATCCCGATGCGCTCTTCCGTGAAATCAGGAGACTCCCCTATTGGTTTTCGCTTCTCCACAGATTCGGCAATAAAGGCCCGATGGAGATAGTCGTCACCCGTGTTGACATCCTGTATTGAAAGAATGGCACATTGCGTGGGTTGGTCGCCACAGTACTGCTTCACGACCTTGTTGTTACCATATTTACAAAGCAGGGCATAGCAAAAAAGTTGGACAAATTCCTTGTATTGAGGGTCTTTAAACGGTTGTTCCGATTCCGTCACAGCCACATTCAAGTGGTCTTTATTAACTTTCCCCGTCTTGTAGTCCACCACGGTCAGATGTCTCTTGTTTGTTTCAGGATCCACCTCCGTTTCCAAACGGTCCACAATACCGAAAAGGGTAAGATTATGACCACTCACATCCAACTTGCAGCTGAGTTTTGTCTCGTTGCCCACAATCACCACACTGCTTTCACGGAATTCGTGTTTTGATTTTTGCAGGTACTTGACCACATCGTTGCGAATCATCTCCATGGCAAGATAAATGCGCCCGGACTTCATATCGTCCTCACTCCAGCACACGCTCTGGCGTAATGTTTCGTCTGTCAATATGAGCTTTTGTATATTGGAATCCACATTTTCTAAAAAAGCATCGATTCTTTTGCCGAAATCGCCTGTCGGGCCGTCACTAACATCAAACACGTGCTGAAAGACAGCATGCACAACGGCACCCACAGCATTGGCCTCCACTCGATCCTTCACCGTGTCGAGCGCCTCAATGCCGCACAAATGCTTGTAATAGAATTGTAACGGACAAGTGATATACGTTTTCAATGCGGATGCGGAGAACGAATAATCATACAGTTTTTTCAGAATTTCAGCGCTCTTCGCCACTTCGATTTTCTCCGGGACATTGGGTGTATAAGGAAAAGCGACCTTGGGCGTTTCGATCTCTATATTGTCCAAATGGCGTTCCCGCACCTCAAATTCGAGCTGGCTGATAAATCGACTTTTTTCGTTAATTCCGCCTATACAATTATTTTTATATAGTAAGACAATTTTCTCCGCACGCTGCAAGAGACGGAAGAAATGGTATGCATATACCTGATCTTTATAAAGATAGTTCTCCAAAATCTCATTTTGAAACTTGAAATCGAAGGGGATGATGGAGTTATAGGTAATGCCGGACGGCAGTGTCCCCTCGTTGACCGAAAGCATGATGACATTCCGAAAATCCAACGTTCTGGTTTCAAGAAGTCCCATGATCTGGAGGCCTCGTGCGGCATCGCCCTTGAGAGAAAACCTGATATTTTCCATCTGTTGGCGAATGGCATACTTGACGATGGAGAGTGTCGGCGTCACGCCTGCGTCTTGCAGGGAATCAATTTGCTGCCCCACAACGGTGAGTTGTTCCACCATCAGCTGGAGCATCGAGGCATCGTCGCCGGCGACAGCACGCGACAACATCGCCTGGAAAAAGTCCAACAAGGCAGGAACTATCGTCTCGACACCCGAGAAAGCCGGCAAGGGGGCGCCCCCAAGTTCGTCAAGTGTGTAAAGAAAGTGCTGTTCCGACTGCACCTTGTTCATGCAGTCGTTGTATCTCTCTTTGTCATCGAACGCATATTGCCGGATTAAAGGGTTTTGCAGGAGGGCGACAATGTCGCGACGATGAAAGCGCATCGTGCCACTATGACGATAACCCTGCCCCTGCTCATAGATTTCGAGCAACGAACGAAGCAGCGTATAGACCGGCGTGGCCGTCAGTGGATAGCCCATTGTGACATTGGCGTTTGAAGCGTCATAGGCGGAGAGCAGCGGCACCAGCAGGCTCTCGTCGGCCAACACTAACGCCGTGTCGTTCAAATTGCCTTGCGCCGCTTCAATCTCGTCCAAACAATGAATCGCATAATAAATCTGGTTCATCTCCTTGGAGGTGCCCACTATGCGCACATTTTTGTGTTGCGTGGCATAGCTGTCAGAACAAAACTGCAATTTCTTCTCATCCAGCTGAAGCGTCTTGCAGATTTTTGACAGGAAATGCGCCGTCGAAAAGCGTTCATTTTTTTGAAAATCGCAATAAAATGGATCGACATCAAAGAAGAAATGGGCATCGGTGTGCTCCTTGATATATTTCACCACCGTCAATTCTGCGGGATTCAGGACATGGAACCCTGCAAAAACATAGTGGTCGTATGTCAATTTCCCATAATACTGTCCCATATTCTCGGCACAGTCGCGATACACCATGCCGTCATATCCATATCCCTCATGTCTCAAATCTTCCTGGAAACGTCCGTACAACTCAGCCAGCAGGTTGTAGAATTTGATTTTGCGCTGTTGTTCCTGGCTCAGTTCATCCTGGCCGAAGCCAATCTCAAAATCCTTGGCACTCGCCAGATCCCGGAGAATGCCCGACCCGTCGCAAAGTTGCTTGTCCACCTCCGACATGTCATCTATGAAAGCGGGCATCCAAGCCAATGCCGCGCTAAATTCATCGGCATCCGCACCCGCAATCGTCTTATATGACTTGTACAGCCGCACAACCAAAGGGAACTTGTCGAGGATTATCAACGGGGAGAGTTGCTCGATAAAGTCGTTGATGGTATAGACAGCCGGTGCAAAGAACGGGGCTTTCAAGCGAGCGGCCATGGCCTGCATCAGCATGCGGCGTGCGCGCCGATTGGGAAGCACGATGGCGCTTCTGTCCAATGGCAGATTCAAGGCAATGATCTGTTCGGCGAGTTGGGAAAGAAACGTGGTTTGCACAGATAAAATAGGACAAATGCAGGCCGAGACGTGCGCCAGCCGGTTGTGTTACAATTAATCTAATTTCAGGACAGCAAGGAAGGCTGACTGCGGGACTTCAACATTGCCAATCTGGCGCATGCGCTTCTTACCCCTCTTCTGCTTTTCGAGGAGTTTGCGCTTACGGGTGATGTCACCGCCGTAGCATTTGGCGGTCACGTCCTTGCGCACAGCCTTGACTGTTTCGCGGGCGATGATCTTGGAACCGATAGCGGCCTGGATGGCAATGTCGAACTGCTGGCGGGGAATGAGTTCCTTGAGTTTTTCGCAAATGCGGCGTCCAAAAGTGTAGGCGTTGTCGGAATGGATCAGCGCCGACAGGGCATCCACGGAGTCACCGTTCAACAGAATATCCAACTTCACCAAAGAAGCGGGCTTGAAGTCGGTGATATGGTAGTCAAAAGAGGCATAGCCCTTGGAGATGCTCTTGAGCTTGTCGTAAAAGTCAAAGACGATTTCGCCAAGGGGCATGTCGAAAGTCAGCTCCACACGGTTGGCGGCCACATACATCTGGTTGATGAGAGTGCCGCGCTTGTCGATGCAGAGCTTGATGATGGCCCCTATATAGTCGTCCTTGGTGATGATCTGCGCGCGGATGTAAGGTTCTTCCACATGATCGACCTCGGTTGGAGGGGGCATGCCGGACGGGTTATAGACATCGACCCACTGTTTCTTGGTGGTAAGCACCTTATAGGAAACGTTGGGCACGGTGGCGATGACATCCTGGTCGAACTCGCGGTCGAGGCGTTCCTCGACAATCTCCATGTGGAGCAGGCCGAGGAATCCGCAGCGGAAACCGAAGCCGAGGGCGGCGGACGATTCCGGCTCAAACGTGAGCGAAGCGTCGTTGAGACGGAGCTTTTCCAGGGAGGCTCGCAACTCCTCATATTGGTCGGCCTCCGTGGGGTAGATGCCAGCAAAAAGCATGGGCTTGACTTCCTGGAAGCCTTCGATAGCCTCTGTGCAAGGTTTGTTCACATGGGTGATGGTATCTCCGACCTTAACCTCCTTGGAGGTCTTGATGCCGGTGATGAGGTAGCCCACATCGCCGGCAGAAAGCGTTTGCTTGGGCACACGGTCCATCTTGAGGATGCCGATCTCGTCGGCGTCGTACTCACGGCCGGTGGAGAGGAACTTAACCATCTCGTGGGTGCTGATGGTGCCGTTGAAGATGCGGAAATAGGCGATGATGCCGCGGAAGGAGTTGAACACGGAGTCGAAAATGAGGGCCTGCAGCGGCGCGTCCGGGTCGCCCTTGGGGGCGGGGATGCGCTCGATGATGGCTTCCAACACCTCTTCGACGCCGAGGCCCGTCTTGCCGGAGGCCTCGATGATGTCGGACTCGTCGCAGCCGAGCAAGTCCACAATCTGGTCCTTGACCTCGGCGGGCATAGCGGCGGGCATATCCATCTTATTGAGGACGGGGATAATCTCCAGGTCGCTGTCGATGGCCTGGTAGAGGTTGGAGATGGTCTGCGCCTGTACGCCCTGTGTGGCATCCACCAACAGCAAAGCACCCTCGCAGGCGGCGATGGAACGCGAAACCTCATAGGAAAAGTCCACGTGGCCCGGCGTGTCGATGAGGTTCAGGACATAAGTCTCGCCGTTATAGTTGTACTCCATCTGGATGGCGTGGCTNNCCGCGCTCACGCTCCAGGTCCATATCGTCAAGCACCTGATTTTGGAAATCGCGGTCGCTGACGGTCTTGGTATGTTGCAACAAACGGTCGGCCAACGTACTCTTGCCGTGGTCGATATGCGCTATAATGCAGAAATTTCTAATATTTTTCATAAGGCGGCAAAAATACGAAAAAAATTTTCTTTGTAACATTTCACATTAAAAACGCATCTTATATATAGTGCAACAATGTCTTGTTGTGACGACATTTTCATTCAAGAAGAAAAAAATATGAAGAAGCTTTTACTATTTACTATTATCCTTATTATTACTGTCTTCCGTTCCTTGCTGCACGCCCAAACGGTGACCATCACCTTCTTCGGGCGCGACACCAACAACCAGAACGTGCAGTTCAACAGCGTGGTAGTGAACAACCTGACCGCCGGCTGGCAGGAGACCCTGCACTATCCCGACAACACACTGACGATGCAGGTGAGCACAGGCATTGACGACTTCACCGGAAACGGCGGACTATCGTTGTCACAAAACAGTCCCAACCCGTTCCACAGCACCACCGATGTGCATCTCCACATAGCGGAAGCCGGAACCGTGACGCTGGAGATCACCGATATCAGCGGGCGCATCATAGAGACGTATCAGGAACCGACCCTGCCGACAGGCACGCATCACTTCAGCGTCGCCCTCGCCACGACTGGCACCTATTTTATGACCGCCCGTCAGAACGGCAAGACATCCTCCATCAAAATGGTGTGCCAAGGCGGAAACTCCAATCTCATAGAATATCAGGGATGTGTTGAGGAGACAACTGGCCATTCGTCCACGCCCAAATTACACACCACTCAACCTTTCCATATCGGGGACCAACTGGAATACATCGGGTACGCCAACATCATCGGCATAGAGATGGAAAGCAGCCACATTTTCGACGCTCCAAGCACCTCACATTCCGCCTTCCTCGAGTTTGCCTACGCAACGGGCAACTACGACACCCTGCCCTGTCCGAGTTCACCCACCGTGACCGACCAGGATGGAAATGTTTACAACACCGTGCAAATCGGCAACCAATGCTGGATGAAGGAGAATCTCCGTGTGACCCACTACTCGAACGGGGAGGCGATTCCTATGGGCGACAGCACCAGCCTCACCCTCCCCTATCGTTATTGTCCGGACAACAACCCCGCCAACGTAGCCTCCTTCGGTTACTTATACAACTGGCCCGCCGTGATGCACGGGGCTCCTTGCAGCAGCGACAACCCGTCGGGCGTGCAGGGCATCTGTCCTAAAGGCTGGCACGTACCCAGCAACGCCGAATTTGGGCAACTAATCTACTATGCCGGTAGTATGAGCACATATCAATGCAACAACAACAGCTTCTTCACCGCAAAAGCATTCGCGGCACAGACTGGCTGGCAGTCTTATTACGATCAATGCTCTCCTGGCTGCAACCCTTCCACCAACAACGCCACCGGCTTTTCAGCCAAAGCCGCAGGACATTACAGCAACCTCGGGACCACTAACCATTATTTCTACGCTTTTGGCGGCGTGGCCACTTTCTGGACTACCACAGACGGTGGCTGCAATGACCGCATCTATATGCGCCACATCTACCATTACGGGAAACATTGGCAGGAAGCCATCCAGGACAAGCACTGCGGACTCTCTGTCCGCTGCGTGCGCAACTGACGCCAAAGAGAAAACATTGCATCATATCTAAAACAAAAAAGGACCGGAAAACCAGCCCTTTTTGTTTTGCAGTGAAAACCGTGCGGAACTACTCTTGCTCGCATTTGATGACTTGCGACATCGTTCCCTCATCGAAAGAGGTGTTCTGCTCGGCATTCATATCCGAACACTTGCCTTTCTCGATAACGACAGTCGTGTTCGTGACCACCGGGGTCTCACCGGGGAAAGTCTGAGTCGTAGTGCAATGACAGGTTTTCTTGCATCCTGCAACCGTAAAGGCGGCTGCGACTGCAACGATCAAAAGAATTTTTTTCATGACATTTTTTATTTATTCATATTAAGGACTTGAAAAAAAGCCGTCTATGGGCAAGTCCGAAAAACCACATAGACAGAACAACACCTATATTGTAAGGCGCTGCAAAAATAACAAAAAAACAACCCGACTGTCACTCCACGAAAATCCCTTTGTTTTCAGCCCATCACGGCGACATCAGAACCCCGCGAAGCCGGCAAACAGGAATATGATGGGCAGTATCAGGATGCTGAAGCCGATCATCACTATGGTCAGGATACCGAGGAATTTCCAAAGGGACTTGTTGTTCTTCAGGAAATCCAGCATCGCATCGTTGTCGTCGAGCTCAACAGTCCTCTCGGCAGCTTTGGAAATGCGGTTCATATAGATGGCCGGGACCAGATTCAGGGCACCCACCGCCATATAAATGACCCCCATCGTGACAAAGGGGAAATTCGGCATATCCGGAATATCACTGATCATCGAGGAGAAGGCGATGATGGTGAGGCCAGCCATTATTGTAAGAGAGACAGAGACAATCGCCATGACGAAAAAGAATTTCATCCACTTGCCGATGCTTATCAAGTATGAGCACGCCTGCGACATCTGCTCGCGCTGGTTCTCGTTGAAAAGGGGTTCCTCACCGGTGTGTATGGGCTGGGCCATCTCTTCGTTCTTATAGTCTGTATTTTCCATAATCATAAATTTTTAAAGGGTTAAAACAAGGTGCAAAGATAATAAAAAGCGCAATGGGTTTAACATCGCCAAACAATTTTGGGGTTGTTATAAACATGATGGCACAGGGCTGGCATTGACTGGTCTCCGAGCGGCCAGGGGTTAAGCGTAAGGAACGAGCGCTGCAACCCATGGGAGGGATGCGTGCGCGAGACAATCGCGGCGCGGGAGAAGATTGAAACGAGGGTGTATGTTGTTCGCCGCGGAACGGATGTGAGGTTCGACGAGCGTGCGTGAGGGATTGCAACGGAAATGGCGGGCGGGGAGCCGTTGCTCACCTTTGGAGATTTGCGAAAAGGGAAGAAACTGTCAAGCGCCTGTTCCGCTGCTGCCCGCCATTGCAGTGTAAAGCCCGACGGCGCGGCGGCGAATTTGATTGCATGCGCGTTTGTCGTAGAGACGTAATCTAGCGTCTCTACAACCATGTGTGGTTTCCCGCCGCCGCGCCGGCACGCCCAAATCAAAAAAAAATGCGGAATCCCATTGGTGCCGTCAGGTATATAATTCCCTTTCTTGATTAAAAATAGTGATATAATCAACTCCATGAGCATATTCCAACAAAACAAGGATAAGTCATGATATCACGATTTGAAAGTTGGATAACACATTTTCCAAAATGACAGTTTTCAATCACCGCAAAAGAATGTGTTGATAAATATTTTTTGCACAAGCAGTTGAATATCAGAAAAAAGTGTATATTTGCAGGCTCATTAAAGCAAACCGCAAAGAGTATATAACAGCGTCTGTGTCAGTTTGTTATAACCAAAGAATGGTTTGCAAAATGCGCAAAAAACGTATAAAAAACTTATAAACCAACTAAAAATGTCAGGATTACTAGGAAAAAAAATTGGGATGACTAGCATCTACGATGCCTCCGGCAAGATCGTGCCGTGCACAGTGATAGAGGCTGGTCCTTGCGTCGTCACGCAAGTCAAGACCGTCGAGAAGGACGGTTACAGCGCCATCCAATTAGGTTATGACGAGAAGAAAGAGAAAAACACCACAAAGCCTCTGAAGGGCCATTTCGCCAAGGCTGGCACCACGCCGAAGAGAATCGTGCGCGAGTTCACCCGTTTTGAGGAAGGTTCCAAGAAGTCTTTCGGCGAAGTGCTGGACGTGAGCGTGTTCACCGAGGGTGAATTTGTCGATGTCAGCGGCATTTCCAAGGGCAAGGGTTTCCAAGGTGTTGTGAAGCGTCACGGTTTCCGCGGTGTCGGCGATGCCACACACGGACAGCACAACCGTCTGAGAGCTCCCGGTTCCATGGGTGCATCCTCCTACCCTTCCCGCGTGTTCAAGGGCATGCGCATGGCCGGCCAGATGGGCAACGTCAAGGTCAAAGTCACGAACCTTCAGATCATCAAAATCGTGCAAGAAAAGAATTTGTTATTAGTCAAAGGTTCCGTTCCCGGATCCAATGGTTCATATTTAAAAATTGAAAGATGGAGCTAACAGTATATAAAATAGACGGCAGCGAAGCTGCAAGAACGGCCACATTGAACGACAATATCTTCAACGTGGAGCCTAACGATCACGCCATCTGGCTTGACGTTAAACAATATTTGGCCAACCAACGTCACGGCACCCACGACACACTGGAACGCTCCACCGTGTCAGGCAGCACCCGCAAGCTCAAACGCCAGAAAGGCACTGGCGGCGCACGTGCCGGTAGCATCAAGAGCCCGACCATCCGTGGCGGCGCCACCGTGTTCGGCCCTCATCCCCGCGACTACTCCTTCAAGCTCAACAAGAAAGTGAAGAGACTCGCCCGTTTCTCCGCCTTCACCTACAAGCAGCAGGAAGGCAAGATCACCGTGGTGGAAGACTTCTCCTTCGACGCCCCCAAAACGAAGGCTTACAAGGACATGCTCAAGAACCTCAAGCTCGACGGTCAGAAGACCCTCCTGCTCACCCCCGAGCTGAACAACAACGTCTTCCTCTCCGCCCGCAACCTGCAACGCACCCAAGTGATGCGCGCCAGCGAGGCCAACACCTACCACGTGCTCAACGCCGGCCACCTGATCCTCTGCGAAAGCTGCCTCAAGGAGCTGGAAAAAATGTTAGGCGAATAATTTAACCTTTAAACGACAAAAACAATGAGTATCATTATAAAACCCATCATCAGCGAAAAAATGACGCAGACGGCTGAAAAGTACAACCGCTACGGTTTCATGGTGACCCGCGAGGCCACCAAACCCGAAATCAAGCGCGAAATCGAGGCTGTCTATGGTGTTAAAGTAGTCCGCGTGAATACCTTGATCCAACGCGGTAAAGTCCAGAACCGTAATACTAAGGCTGGCGTCATCACAGGTCACAAGAACAATTTCAAAAAGGCCTTCGTGTTCGTGGACAAGGATCAAAAAATTGATTTTTACAGTAATATCTAAAAAACAATGGCACTTAAAAAGTACAAACCAGTAACGCCGGGTCAGCGCTTCAAGGTTATCAGCGCATTTGACGACATTACCACCAACACACCCGAAAAGAGTTTGTTGTGTCCTAAACATCGGACAGGCGGAAGAAACAACAGTGGTAAGATGACGGTACGGTACCGCGGAGGCGGTCACAAGCAGATGTACCGTATTATTGACTTCAAGAGAGACAAAGATGGCATTCCTGCCACCGTGAAGACCATCGAGTACGACCCCAACCGTTCGGCTCGTATCGCCCTGCTCTTCTACGCCGACGGCGAGAAGCGCTACATCGTGGCTCCCCACGGCATCAAGGTCGGCCAGGAAATCCTCAGCGGCACCGGCGTCGCCCCCGACTTGGGCAACTGCCTGCCTATTGGCGAGATTCCCTTTGGCTCCATCATCCATAACATCGAGATGCGCCCGGGACAAGGCGCCAAGATCGCCCGCAGCGCCGGCTCCTACGCCCAGCTGATGTCCCGCGACGGAAAATACGCAGTCATCAAACTGCCTTCCGGCGAAACCCGCATGATCCTCTGCGCCTGCAAGGCCACTATCGGCATCGTCTCCAACGGCGACCACAGCCTCGAAGTGTCCGGTAAGGCCGGTCGTAGCCGCTGGCTCGGCAGACGTCCCCGCAACCGTGGCGTTGTCATGAACCCCGTCGATCACCCCATGGGTGGTGGTGAAGGCCGTGCATCCGGCGGACATCCCCGCTCCCGTCGCGGTATTCCTTCCAAGGGCTACAAAACCAGACACCCGAAGAAGAATTCCAGCCAATATATCATTGAAAGAAGAAAGAAATAATCTAAAAGCGCATTACTATGAGTCGTTCATTAAAAAAAGGCCCCTTTATCCACTACAAACTGGAACAACGCGTCATCGCTGCCCAGGAGTCTGGCAAGAAGAGCACCATCAAGACATGGTCCCGCGCCTCTATGATTTCCCCCGACTTCGTTGGCCTTACCATCGCCGTTCACAACGGGAACAAATTCATCCCCGTCTACGTGACCGAGAACATGGTTGGACACAAGCTGGGTGAATTCGCCCCTACGCGTATCTTCAGAGGACACGCCGGCAACAAGGACAAAGGATCCAAGTAAGTTTCGAATTACGATTTTCGAGTCAGAAGACAGATTATTTCCTTCCCGCGATATTCATTATCCACTCTATATGACAATCCCTGAGCAACGCCCAGGGATTTTTTTTTGCCCGACAACCTCTATCCCCACACCGCTTGACCGTATTCCTTTTTTTGTATTTTTGCATCACCTAATAAAACCACTCCTATGGCAAGAAAATACCTCATCAGCGGCGGCGGCACCGGCGGACACATCTTCCCGGCCTTGGCCATCGCCAACAAGATCCGCAAGGAAGAACCCGACGCCGAGATTCTCTTCATCGGCGCAGACAATAAAATGGAGATGCAGCGCGTGCCCGAAGCAGGCTACCCCATCGAGGGGCTGACCATCTACGGTATCAGCCGTGACTTCTCCTGGGCCGGCATCAAAAAGAACCTCAAGCTGCCCTTCGTGCTGTTGCGCGCGATGCGCAAGGCCAAGTCCATCATCCGCGACTTCCAGCCCGACATCGCCATCGGCGTAGGCGGCTTTGCCAGCGGTCCCGCCCTGAAGACCGCCGACCGGCTCGGCATCCCCACCCTGCTGCAGGAGCAGAACTCCTACCCCGGGGTCACCAACAAGATGCTCGCGCCCAAGGCCAAGCGCATCTGCGTGGCCTACGACGGGTTACAGAAGTATTTCCCCGCCGAGAAGATTGTCAAGACCGGAAACCCCATCCGCGCCGAGATTCTCAACATCCAGCGCAAGAACCCCGCCGCCTACAAGTTTTTCAATTTCAGCCCCGAGCGCAAGACCGTGCTCGTCGTCGGCGGCAGTCTCGGCGCCCTTACCCTCAACAAGACGATGGCGGCCCATCTGGACGACTTCCGCAAGGCCGACCTCCAGTTGCTGTGGCAGACCGGCGAGCAGTTCTTCCGCGACATCGACTCCAAGCTCCTCGCCGAGCAGGACGACCACATCCGCATCGTGCCCTTCATCAAGAATATGAACGACGCCTACAG
>DBYW01000045.1 GCA_002311645.1 Bacteroidales bacterium UBA1176 | reverse complement strand
GTATGCGGATGTGACGTGATTCCCGCTGCCGCGCCGGCACGCCCAAATAAAAATGATGCATAAGCCCTGATTTGTGCCATCAAGTATATAATTTCCTTCTTTTATGCAAGACCAAACAGACAAATTCGGTATTTTTCAACGGAAGAAATGTAATTGCAGGAATTTGACTAATTTTGCCGCGCGAAAAAAAACAAAATCAGGCTCGCCTCAAGGCGATTGGAATGTCTAATGTGCAGATAGACATTTGTTTGGAAATAATAGAGATTCATGCATTTTAAAAAAGCGAAATGGAAACACCCCGATCTTCCATATACGAAATGGCCGATAGTTTTGCCATGACCACCTCGCGCTCGTTTTTCCTTACAGGAAAGGCGGGCACGGGCAAAACCACATTCCTCAAGAATCTGCGCCTGCATACGCGCAAGCAAACCGCTGTGGTGGCCCCCACGGGCGTGGCCGCCATCAACGCCGGTGGCATGACTCTCCATTCCTTCTTCCAACTCCCGTTTACCCCGTTTGTGCCCACCCCTGAAGGACGACTCAACCTGATCAGGAAACTCCACATCAACCGACGCAAGCGCAAGGTGATACAGGAGCTTGAAATGTTGGTCATTGACGAGGTCAGTATGGTTCGTGCCGACATAATGGACGAGATCGACACCGTCCTGCGCCATGTCCGCTTCCGCCATCACGAGCCCTTCGGCGGGGTGCAGGTTATCCTTATCGGCGACCTCTATCAAATGGCTCCCGTAGCTCTCCCCGAAGAATGGACGGTGCTCGCTCCCTATTATAGGTCGCCTTATTTCTTTGATAGTCACGTGATTCTTGAGAATCCGCTGCCCTGTATGGAACTTGACACCATCTTCCGCCAGAAAGACGACACGTTCATCAGGATTCTCAATAACGTGCGCAATAACCAGCTTTCCGATGCCGACCTCCAGACGCTCCAATGCCAGTATCAGCCTGATTTTGACATATCGAAGCATCCTGACTATATTCTCCTGACCACACACAATTACAAGGCCGACCGTGTCAATGAGCGCGAAATGGCACGCATCAAGGCAAGGGAACATCTCTTTGCCGCAGAAATCAAAGGTGAATTTCCTGAACGCAACCATCCCAATTCTGTCCAGCTCAAGCTCAAAAAAGGCGCGCGGGTGATGTTCATTGCCAATGACGCTGAGCAGCACCGTTATTTCAACGGCAAGCTCGGAGAGGTGACCGACATTGACGGCGACGGGCGCATTTTCGTCCGTTGCGACGGCGAGGAGAACTCTATCGAGGTCCGTCCGGAGATTTGGACCAACGTGCGCTATTCGGTCGACCCTGCCACCCGTCAGATACAGGAAGATGAGTTGGGCTCCTTCAAACAGTATCCCTTGCGCCCCGCGTGGGCTATTACCATCCATAAAAGTCAAGGACTCACTTTCGACAAGGTGGCTGTGGATATCGAGGCGGCTTTCGCTTCGGGACAGGTTTATGTCGCGTTGAGTCGTTGCCGCACGCTGCAGGGCATCGCCCTTCTCAGCAATGTCAATAGAAACACCCTCGGGGTGGACGGCGATGTGTTGGCGTATGCCTCCCGCAGGACGACTGCAGACGACTTGCGCCAGATGCTCGACCGAGACCGCCATGATTACAACCACAAGACGTTGTCCATGCTTTTTGACTTCTCCTTCAGTCATGGACAAGTGCATCAGTTGTCGCAATTTGTGGGTGAAAAAGAGAACCTTTTCAATGCGAAAGCAAAGCGGTTCGTCAATCCCATCTGCAATGCCGTGGACGAGGTGGAAGATGTGGCACAACGCTTCCGCCGACAGCTGGACGCACTCTTTAAATCAGGTGATGAGCAGCAACTGCAGTCGCGTGTCGAAGCTGCCTCCTGCTATTTTACAGAAAAGCTCGATAAGATGACGAACCTTTTCAAGGCTCCCTCCGACATCACCGAGGATTACGAGAATGCTGAGGAGTTCCGCTTCTGCCTGGAGTCTCTATATGAGGATATTGTACGCAAACGGTATGTCATCCGCAATATCCGAACGGACTTCTCCACTGATCATGTGTTGGAACTGCAGCGTGAGGCGGTCGTCCCCAAACTGTCGATGAAGCCCTATCGTTCCAAGCATAAAAACAAAGATTGGGATGATGATTTCTGGGAGAGGGTGTCGGGTGAGAAAAGAAAGTCGAAGGTCACCAAGGCGGAGAAGAGGAAAAGGTCAGCCGACGACACTTCTGCGAACCCTAAGAAACGAGTCCGAGGGGAGACATACAATATTACTTTGGAAATGTTCCGTTCGGGCAAAAGCATTGAGGATATTGCGGAGGAGCGAGGGCTGACGCAAAGCACCATTGAGGGACACCTCGCGCGTCTTATCGGTCAGGGTCGTGTCTCCATTGGCGAGTTTTTCACCGCAGCACAGGTGGAGAGCGTGCGCGAATGTCTTGAGGAGGGTGTCTCCCTCAAGGAGATCTTCGACGTGCTGGAGGGAAACTACACATACGGCCAGTTGCGTATGATCCAGGCGGCTATCGAGGCCGAGAGGGAAGGGTAGGAGCAAAAAAAAAGCCCGGCGTTGGGCAGGGCTTTATATGGTAGGAATGGGTGAATACGGTTCTATTTGGCGCTTCTGGCGCGGATCATCGCGCCGGTCTTGG